>DATFKA010000158.1:0-18678 GCA_035268885.1 Saprospiraceae bacterium | reverse complement strand
GATCGATTCACGGGTAGGCTCCTCGTATTTACTGGGTATAACGGCCAGGAGTGCACTGACAAAGAGCCCCTGCTCTTTTAAAAAAAAGAAGGTTATAAAGATTACCGAGAACAGACCAATGATAATATTACCAGCCGCCCCAACAATAGAACTGATGATCTCTCCAAATCGGGACGGATCAAATATACCATTCAACGACTGTCGAATGCTTTCTTCCAAAGATCGCTCCTCAACCTGAAAGCCGTAGCCACTCATCCATTCCTGAAACTGTTGAAAAGGTTCTTCCAGCGCTGCGGCGATGGCGGGATAGTCTACCCCTGCGAGATTAGAAGCCTGCTCCAGAACAATCGGAACAAATAAGATGACCACCGCACTGCCCGCCAGGAAAAATAGCAATATGGTCAGTAAGGCACTCACGTTGGCCCCCAGCCGCCACTTGCCAATCTTTATTTTTTGGAAAAGACGCATTAGCGGGCTGCCAATTAGCGAAAGCACCCAGGAGATCAGAATATAGGTCACCAGGTTGGAAAATCGGTAAACTAAAAATCCGACGACGACAAAACCAAGTACAACGGCCAGGTATCTGCTCCAGTTATTCGCTTTCATCTGTATATGATTTTATTAAAAGTCTGTTTTACAGTTGGTTGTGAAGTTAAAAAAATAAAAATCCAGCGAAATCATGTGCCGTGCTTACCTTATCCAAATGGCTATGTAGTCACATGGCCATTTGGCCACATTGCTACCCGATCACCTTAATATTCCCGCGTCTCAGCCATTTTAGCGAAGTCTTCCGGAGGAAAGCCGTTAAAAAGCTGGCCTTGTTTGAGTAAAAACAAAACCCCAGACTTACCGACTATGCCAAGTTTACACTACTATTAAGTTTAGTACTCCGTATTTCGCACGAGTTTGCCAGCTTTAGGCTTTACACAGGTAGTGCGCCTTAGGCGCAGGGGCATTTCATGTGATATATTGATCAATTACTTAGCTCTTTTAAAATAGTGTCGCGTTTGCGTTTTTGCAGGAGAGATATGGCTGCCTGCAGGTTTTTCTTACGCATTTTTAAGGATCGCAAGGTAACAATTAATTTGTCGCGGGTAGAAGATACAACATTTGTGGCATTCTTTGCTTTGCCCTTCAGTACCCAGTCGATGATCATACTATCGTAGAATCCTTCTGAAAAGCGACTGAAAGCGGTTTGGTTATAATCCAGTTTTGCCTCATCGTCGAGGTAGATATCTTTTAATTCCAGGATGAATTTTTGGAGCTTATGGTTAGCAATGGGGATGAGTTTTACGGCCGTATCAATACTTTCAATTTTGTTGGCTGCCACCTTCAGTGGATTGTCCTTGCGCCATTCCGGCGCCCCCCACCAACCCGCTCTGTCCAGTAATTTCAGAATTTGATCGAGTTGTTCTTCCACTGCCTGTCCACTGTTGATGGCTTCATTGATTTCTTTTAAGTCTCCCAGTTTGGACTGAATGGTTTTTTCGGTCTGCAGTAGGTACTGGCCGGTTTTGGTGTTCTGTTCCACTAGATAATGACTATACTTTTGGAGCTCCTGATCAAATTGGACTTTGATTTGATCGGCATTAGTCAGTTTATCCCGCAGTACTTTTTCCTCGAATTCGATGAGCTCCAGTTCTTTGCGTTTCTGATTAAAGCGGAGTACGGCTTCCAGGTAGTCCTGCTTTTCTTTTTCCAGCTGGTCTTCTCCCTTCCCCAGAATCTTATTAAATAGCTTACGCATGCTGGCATTTTCCAGGTCCTGGTATTCGCGGTATTCCCGGTCGACTTTCTTATCCAGTACTTGCAATTCCTTGCGGGCCGCCTGGATGCGCTCCCGGGTATGCTCCAGCTGCTTTTGCGCTAATTGTAAACTCTTGTAAGCTTCGGCCGCTCTTTTAAAGGATTGCTGCATAGGATAAAGGTTAAAGGATAAAGGTTAAGGATAAAGGATAAAGGATAAAGGATAAAGGTTAAAGGATAAAGGATAAAGGTTAAAGGTTAAAGGATAAAGGTTAAAGGTTAAAGGATAAAGGATGAAATTACAAATACTGATCTCTTGGTCGTTCAAAGATAACATCCATATAGTAGCCTTCGGAGGCCGTATACCAATTTTTGGGTACGACCTGTACAAAACGCCAACCGGCTTCGGCATATTCAGCTATGACATCGCGATAATCCTCTTCCGGCTTGGAGGTCCACATGTTGATTTTGATGCGTACAATTTTATACTCAAACATAGTTAATGGTTTCCGGTGGTAAAGGTTAACTTCCAGAATCAGGGATTAAAAATATCATCAATGGATTGCTGTAGCTCATCAGCTTCGCTGGAGTCGGGTAAGTCCCAGGGGGGAGCGTCCTGGCTTTGGGGGCTGGGCCGTTCTACCATCTCTGATTGATCCAGATCGAGGATTTCGGCCACCGTACTCAACAGGGCCGGATCATCGCAGCGGCTGATGGCTTTTATTAAATCCAGTTTTACTTGTTTTAAGTCCATACACTTAGGTAAAAAGATTATCAAGACTAAGGTCTACCATTTGCCGTAAGGCGTTGGTGCTCCGCTCACTTTTACCCCGTGCGTAAGCGCCGAAAAGGTTGGTGTATAAAAATTGAGCCAGGGTCTTGGCATCGTAATCGCTGCGTACTTCCCCTAGCTCCTGGGCTTCGCTAATGCAGGCGGTTAATTCTTCGGTCCAATAGTCAAAAATATCCGCGTTCAGCCGGGCAAAACTATCTTTGTAACCCGCCAGCTCGACGGAAAAGTTCATCGACAGACAGCCGTATTGCATGTCCTCTTCTTCGTTGGCCTGAATGGTGATCTCCAGAAAATTAACCAATCGCTCGTAGGGGCTCAAATCTTCATTGCGGGTGAATTTTTGCATCAGCCGTAGCATAGACTCCCCATAAAGCTCCAGGGCTTGTAAGCCAAAATCTTCCTTACTTCGAAAGAAGTTGTAAAAGGAGCCTTTCGGTATTTGGCATTCCTGCAGAATGTCGTTAATACCCGTATTGTGATAGCCTTGCCTGCGCAAGAGAAAAATTCCCTTAAGTAATATTTCCTGCTTGTCGTGTTTTTGATTCATAGTTTGAGTAGACCGGTTGGTTCAAATTTAGGGAAACTATTCTTGGGATGCAAGTCCTTGGGTAAATATAAAAGGTATAGCCTGGTAAATCTTCTGGATTCCGGTCCGGGTAATACGGGAGTCATCCCTTCTCTCTTAGGATCACATTAGCGAAAACAGGCGCAGTCGGGCCCACCTAAAAGATATTTAGGTGATAAATTTGTGGGTTGTAATTCGGCCGTCAGAAAGCAAATTTACTTTTACGTAAGTAATATAGAAAGAAAAGTAAACTCAACAAAACCGAAAATCCACCTGCGTAGATGTGCGCCTCTGATAAACCTACCTGGTTGACAATGGGTTGTAGGGCAATGGGGGAGAAGAACTGACCCAGGAAAACGGCGCCCGTCATCCCGCCCATAATCCGGCCCCGGTTATGGGCCTGCGATAAACTTAAGAGATAAAGGGAAGTATTGGGCATCAGTAAGCCAATCCCGGCGCAGGCGAAAGCAGTATAAATGACGACCTGCGTAACGGATTGAGTAAAGCCAATGAATATAAAGCCGAGGCCAAACATAAAAAATAAAATCGCGTAGATCTGATTAAAATGTAGCCAGCGCTTGATACGGTTATAAAAGAAAGAGGCCACTGCGGCACAAAAAGTACCGACAATCAGTCCCAGGCTGGTCATGATGCCTTTTTCGGCGCCCAGTTGGGCTAATAAAAAGGGAGATTGCACCGGGATAATATAAAAGAGGAGCATACCAAAAAAAATCGTTGTATAGATTAGGTACTGCAGTGGTCGTATGTTTTTGTTTTCTTGCCTGGCCGCTTTTCGGTCGCTTCCAGCTTGCTGTGTATTTTCCGGCTCGTAAAGTACCCGGGCTGCCAGTCCCAGTATCAAAAAGGCCGCCAGGTATACGGCAAAAGGGAAACGCCAGCTTAGCCCCGCCAGATAGCCGGCAATACTGACAAACACCGTACCTCCAAAGGCCATGAATGCTCCCTGCATACCCAGGAATTCCATTCTTTCTTTTCCTTCCAGATAGTCGCCCACCAGTGCAGTTGCGCCAGTCATAATAATACTGACGGCAATGCCCAGAATAGCCCGGCTGACCAGAATGTGATACAGATTATTGAGCACCAGCCCGGAGGCCCCGGCCAGGGCGTAGACCAACATGGTGATTAGTAGTAGCTTCTTTTTGCTATAAGTATCCAGCAGCCATCCGGCCACCGGAGAAAACAAAGCGATAAATAAAGCGGGCATGGTAATGACCAGGCGGGTGAGCAGATCGGCATTGGGGTAATCCGTGAAGAAATCGCGCATCATGGGTAGGGCAGGGGCTACGGTAGCACCCGCCATGACGGTCAGGGTGGAAATTAAGAGTAGGGTAGCTTTGAGAAGGTTCATTGTGGCGTAACTTAAAATGCACGAAAAAAAGGCAGAGTCCCCGGGACCCTGCCTTTTATTTTTATCACTTACGGATAGTATTAGACCAATAGTCTAACGGGATCTTCCATGATGTCTTTAAACGTATTGAGGAATTGGGCGCCAGTAGCCCCGTCGACCACCCGGTGGTCACAGGATAAGGTGACCTTCATGCGGTTACCTACCACAATTTCCCCGTCTTTTACGACTGGTTTCTGAATAATTCCACCTACGGCCATGATACAGGCGTCGGGGGGATTAATGATGGCCGTGAATTCTTCAATACCAAACATACCCAGGTTAGAGATAGTAAAGGTATTCCCCTGCATTTCATCGGGTTGTAGCTTGCGATTTTTTGCTTTGCCAGCCATCGTGCCAATCTCTGTTTTCAGTTGAGACAGGGACTTCATATCGGCGTATTTTACTACGGGGACCAACAATCCTTCATCTACGGCTACGGCCACGCCAATATTGACGTCTTTGTTGTAGCGTATTTTATCCCCCATCCAGGAGGCATTGATGGCCGGATGCTGACGTAGCGCCACGGCAGCGGCTTTGACCACGAAATCGTTGAAAGAAATTTTAACCGGTGCCACTTCATTAAGTCGCTTTCGCATGGCGATCAGCTTATCCATGTCCATCTCGATGGTCAGGTAGAAGTGTGGTGCCGAGAATTTACTTTCTCCCAGGCGTCGGGCAATGACCTTCCGCATTTGAGAGACGGGTTGTTCCTCATAATTATCTCCACCACCACTGAAGCTAAAGGCCGGAACGGCGGGTGCTTCTTTTTCTTCTTTGGCAGGTGCAGCCTGCTCTTTGGGTGCCTGTGGTTGTGGTGTGGGTGCCTGCTCCGTAGATTTGGCGGCCTCTTCCGGTTGGTCTTCCATATAGGCTTCAATGTCTTTCTTGACAATGCGACCCTGATCGCCACTACCGGAGACGTTTTCCAGCTTAATACCGGCTTCTTTGGCCATACTGCGGGCCAGCGGAGAAGCTTTGATTCTTTTATCCTCATCCGAAGAGGAGCTCTTTTCTTCTTTTTCGGAACCACTTTTTTCGTCGGCGGTTTCCTGCTCAGCACTTTCTTTTTCTTCTTTATCGTCTGAGTCGCTGTCGTCATCACTGTCCGCGCTTTTTCCTTTTTTGTTTTCCGCTTCTTCGATCGCTGCTTTCCAGTCTTCTCCTTCTTCTCCGATTACAGCGATGATACCATCCACGGGTACGGCACCTTCCTTAACAGCAATATGTAATAATACACCGTCGAAGAAGCTGTCTAATTCCATGGTGGCTTTATCGGTTTCTACCTCGGCGAGCGTTTCTCCACTTTCTACGGTATCACCTTCGTCCTTTAACCATCCAATAATATTACCTTCTTCCATGGTGTCACTCATGAGAGGCATTCGAATGACTTCTGCCATAATTCTTGTTTTTATTTCTGAGTAATGCTTGATAACTTGAAGCCAGGTATATTCTCCCTCTGGAGATGACCTGGCCGGTCGGAGCCAAAAATGACTTTATTTGACCGGACCCCAAATTTAAGGTAATACATAAGGTTCTCAAATTTTGTTCAACTTTTTTTTGTTCTCTTCGGAGTAGACTTCAACTTCAGGGGCGTTTCAGCGAAAAAATGTACATTTGTTCCTATGAATTTTTCATCTAAAAATATTGAAGCGGCGGTGAATGCCTTTGCGGCTTTACCGGGTATCGGTAAAAAGACGGCCCTGCGACTGGTCTTACACCTGGTTGATCAGGAAAAAGAAGTGACGGAACAATTTACTTCGGCGATTGCGAGCATGCGACAAGAAATTAAACATTGCCGGCGCTGCTACAACCTTTCGGATACCGATCTGTGTTCGATCTGTCAGGATAAGCGTCGCGATGAAAAGGTCATTTGTGTGGTAGAAAGCATTCGCGATGTCATGGCGATCGAAAACACCGACCAGTACCGCGGCTTGTACCACGTACTGGGGGGCGTGATTTCTCCTATCGAAGGTATTGGTCCCGAGCAGCTAAATATTGATGCCTTAATGGACCGAATTAAAAAGGAAGAAATAAGCGAGGTCATTATGGCGATCTCTCCGACCATTGAAGGAGATACGACCATCTATTATCTGTCCAAGCAACTCGAAGCAAAGGGGGTGAAGATCAGTACCATTGCCCGCGGGGTCTCTTTTGGCGGCGAACTGGAGTACGCCGATGGTCTTACCCTGGGACGTTCTATTCTGGCCAGAACACCTTACTCGAACCAAGCGAAATAAGACCATGCAGGAGGTTCAGCTGTCCGTTATTATTGTCAATTACAATGTCCGCTATTTTTTAGAGCAGGCCGTCTGGGCTGCCCGCTTGGCGGCCGACAAACTAAGTCATGAGATATGGGTGGTTGATAATAACTCTTCCGACGATTCGGTGGCGATGATAAAGGAGCGATTCCCAGAGGTACAACTCCTAATCAATACCGATAATCCGGGGTTTTCCAAAGCTAATAATCAGGCCATTCGGCGGGCCTCCGGTAAGTATGTACTACTTTTAAACCCCGATACCATCGTTGGGGAAGACACCTTTCAGGCTTGTTTTCAATTCATGGAGGCCCATCCCAAAGCGGGTGTCCTCGGGGTCAGGATGCTCGATGGCTCGGGGCAGTTCCTCCCGGAATCCAAGCGTGGTTTTCCCAAACCTTTTGTGGCTTTTTGTAAGGCTTTTGGCTTGTCGAGGCTCTTTCCTCAATCTCGCTTGTTCAACCGCTACCACCTGGGTTTTCTGTCAGAAAAGGAGACTCATCAGGTGGATGTTTTAGCCGGTGCGTTCATGTGGATGAGAAAAAGTGCTTTAGAGGAAGTCGGCTTGCTAGACGAGGCTTTTTTTATGTACGGGGAGGACATTGATCTTTCTTATCGCTTTGTAAAAGCGGGCTATCAAAATTATTATCTGCCCGAGACTTCCATTCTTCACTACAAGGGAGAGAGCACCAAAAAGGGCAGTCTGAACTACGTACGGGTTTTCTATAAAGCGATGATTATTTTTGCCAGGAAGCACTTCCGGGGTCAACAGGCGCGATTTTTTGTGGGCTTTTTGCAATTAGCAATTTACCTTCGAGCGGCAATGACTCTCCTGGCGGGCTGGGCCAAAAAGGCCTTGCTTCCTATTCTGGATGCCTTATTGCTCTACCTGGGGCTTTACTGGCTAAAAGACTTCTGGGGCGTATATCATTTCGATACACCTTCTTACTTTGGCCGCTCTTTTCTTATTTATAATGCGCCTTTGTATACCTTGATTTGGCTTTTGAGTCTCTATTTCAATGGGGCCTACGATCGCGGTAGTAGTGCGCGTCGGGTTTTGAACGGGGTACTGGCCGGTACTGTCGTAATTGCGGCGATTTACGGCTTTCTGGATTTGGAATATCGCTCCTCACGGATGCTTATCCTGCTGGGCACTTGTTGGGCCTTATTGTCGCTCAACGTCTACCGTGGTTTATTCAACGGATGGGACTGGATCGATTTCTCCTGGCGCCCTCGCCCCGAGCCGCGGCTGATTATTGTGGGCTCAATCGGGGAGGCCGAACGGGTACAAACGCTCCTGGGCAGGGTAAGGCAACAGAAGAACCTATTGGGTATAGCTACGCCAGCAGGCGGAGAAACCCACGATCAGGTGCTGGGCGGTACTGCAGAACTAGCATTGCTGATTCAGCGCTTTCGGGCCAACGAACTTATCTTTTGTCTGCGGGATGTTTCCCCCGCTGAAGTCATTGCACTCATGGATCAACTGGGCCACAAAATTAGCTACCGAACGATTGCTCCGAAGGCTTCCAGTATTATTGGAAGTAGCTCCAAGAATACTTCCGGGGAATTGTATACCGTAAATACTGCTTTTCAGCTCTCCGAACCACTACGCCAGCGAAGTAAGCGCGTGCTGGATATTATACTGTGCCTGATTTTTCTAATAACGCTACCCATCCTATGGCCACTGGCCCGATCATCGAACCGTCTGTATCGGCACTGGTGGGCAGTACTGCTGGGCCGCATGACCTGGGTAGGTTATTTTTCACCCACCGGTTCCTCAAATTTACCCGCCCTGCGACCCGCCGTCTTCCCTAATACAGCCTCATCCGCTCCCCTTTCAGAAAAAACGAAACAACAACTCGACTTTTTCTACGCCAAGGATTACCACTGGACACAGGATCTGAAGACCTTAAGGAAGCAATTGTTCACTTAAAACCACCCGACCACACATTTACTGCGCGACCAAAGTAATTTTTGTTTCGCTGGGACTAATCGCAATCCGGGAGATACCCTTGATATTATAGGCGCTGAGATCGGCAATCATCTTCCAGGTTTCGTCACTTCCGGGCCGATAAAGGTATACCTGGCTATTGGAAGCCGCAATCAGGCTGCCATCTTGTAAGACGGCAAAGTCTTGACTGCCGGGCAATCCGGAGATGAGTTTTTTACGTTTCTGATCTTCAAAATAAGCTCTTGAATCGTATTGGATTAGTTCGGTGCTTCCGTCCGGATTAATTTGCATGTAGATCAGGGTGCCGCGGCTACCGGGCTGAAAACTGCGGCCGACATTTTGCGCGATGACCTCTTCCTGCCCGCTGTAGATGTCCGTTTTAACCAACTGGTTGGGATTTTGCACCTTAAAGAGTACAATGTCGCGGCTATTGAGCCAGGCGTAATAGCCGATATTGAATTTATCTGCGAATACCGGGCGTCCGTTACTACTGCGGTCCAGCGGGAATTGCCAGAGGCGGATCAGGGTGTCGTTTGGTAAATACTCCATGCGGACGGCCGAAAAATTGAAGTAGTCGGGCATGCGCCGTGGCGAGTATTCTCCCGGTTCGGTATCCGTGACGCGGGTGCGTTCTTTTGACTTTAGGTTTAGGGTGTAAAGGTCGGGTTGTACCTGTCCGGGCGTACTGGCGGAGACTATCAGTTCTTCTTCGTTGAGGAAGTGCGGATGGTTGTTGTAGCCGCTGCGATTATAATCACTGAGGAACTGGGGATTGGCCAGGTAAGTAGAGTCTTTTTCAAAATCTCGTTTTAGGTCAAAAACGAAAAGATTGGAGGTGGGCAGCTGTGCTTGCAGAGACAGCGTAAAGGTAAAAGCCAATATCAGGAAGATAATTTTTCTCATAATTTCTTTTTTGCTTGCGCTAAAATAGCCGATTCCATTGGTTTTTGGAAGCGAAATGGAGATGAGTGCCTATTCCGCAGGTAAATAGGCTGCTTTTGTGCGAATTACTTTGCGCGCATAGATCGTTTGAATTTGTAAAAAAAGCGATTAGAGGTTTGTTACTTAGCAAAAGAATATTTAGGTTTGTACGAAACAAAGATAACAGTCCATGTCTATTTTTTCGAACAGCTTCTTTTATTTTTTTAGCTTTTACTTTTTTACTAAAAAGTAAGGGGGCTGCTATATTAATATAGATATGTTGAAAAAAGTGGTCCCGATTACGGGGCTTTTTTTTTGCCCATAACCAAAGAGCCCGGGTCCGTGTAGGGCGAGCAAAATCTCGTCTTCGTTAAATTTTTTGAAATCATAGGGAGCAAAAAAATGAACCGGCTCCCGGCAAATAAACACGCAAATCATGCTAAAAGCAAAAACCTCAATATCTGAATCTGTTTCTCCTTCCGGAGATCCATTACGCGTATGCATCCAGGGATATTCCGGTGCTTTTCACGAAATCGCCGCCCGGTTTTGTTTTGACGGAGAAGCCCTGGAGATCGTTCCGGCTCATACCTTTGAGGATTTAGTGAGAGAGTTGGAGAGCGGAGATAAAGTCGATATTGGTTTAATGGCTATTGAGAATACCCTGGCCGGCAGCCTGATGCACAACTACAAGTTATTACACAAATCTAATTTGCACATTGTAGATGAGGTCTATCTGCGGATTAAGCAAAACCTAATGGTATTGCCAGGGGTGAATATCGAAGACCTGGAGGAGGTGCACTCCCATCCGGTTGCGATCGATCAGTGTCGGGAATTCTTTCGGCAGTACCCACACATCCGCCTGGTACAAATTGAAGACACCGCCCTGGCCGCCCGAAACGTTCGGGAAAAGGGCCTCACCAAAGTTGGTGCCATTGCCAGTTCCCTAGCCGCCGAGCTATATGAAATGGAAACAATTGCAGCGGGTATTGAAACCAATAAAAAGAATCATACCCGCTTTTTAGTTTTACAAAAGTCCGAAAAAGTAGCGGAGGAGGCCGATAAAGTCTCGCTGTGCTTCTCCGTAGACCACCAGGTGGGGAGTCTGTATAAACTACTGGCCGTTTTGGCAGCCTATAATATTAACCTGACGAAAATTCAATCGGCACCCATTATCGGACGCCCCTGGGAATATATGTTTTTTGTAGACTTTATCTCCGAAGGGCACATCGGAATGGAGCAGGCCATCGATGCGATCCGGCCACTGGCCCATAATTTGCGGGTATTGGGTATCTATCCCAAAGGACAACATCACGATTATTAACGAAGACTTATGAAGAATATAATAAAGACCGCCAGTCGCCTGGGAGAAGTGAAGGAGTATTACTTTTCCGTAAAACTCCGGGAAATTGCAGAAATGCGGGCAGAAGGGAAGGAAGTACTCAACCTGGGTATTGGTAGCCCCGACCTGCCCCCGCCCGCCGATGTGATCGAAGAGCTGACCAAAGAGGCCAGACAGTTAGAGAACCATGCTTACCAATCGTACAAAGGCATTCCCGAACTACGCGATGCCTTTGCCGCTTGGTATCGCAACTGGTTTGGCGTAAGCCTGGACCCCGATAGTGAGATTTTGCCCCTGATTGGTTCTAAGGAAGGCATCATGCACATCTCAATGACCTACCTGGAGGCCGGCGACGAGGTACTGGTGCCCAATCCCGGCTATCCAGCCTACCGCGCGGTGGCCAACCTGACGGGGGCTACCGTTCGCGAATACCGGTTGGAGCCAGAAATGGGCTGGTACCCTGATTTAGAAAAATTAGCGCAGCAGGATCTGTCAAAGGTGAAAATCATGTGGGTAAATTATCCAAATATGCCCACGGGTACACCGGCCAAGCGTTCTTTTTTTGAGCAGCTGGTGGCTTTCGCCAAAAAACACGAAATCCTCATTTGTAATGATAATCCTTACGCCTTTATACTGAATGAGGATCCCCTCAGCCTGTTGGATATCCCCGGCGCGATGGATGTGGTGCTGGAGCTAAACTCACTGAGCAAGGCGCATAATATGGCGGGTTGGCGTGTAGGTATGATCGCCGGCCACCCCCAATACCTAAATACCATTTTACGCTTTAAAAGTAATATGGATTCTGGTATGTTCAAGCCTGTTCAGTTGGCTGCCGTCAAAGCACTGCACAGTCCACCTTCCTGGTACAAAGAATTAAACGCCGTCTACCGGGAACGACGCGGTAAGGTGTTCGAGTTACTCGATCTGCTGGGCTGTGTCTACGATCCGGAGCAGGTGGGCATGTTTGTCTGGGCCAGGGTGCCCCCAAAATACGTGGATGCCTTTGCCCTGTCGGATGAAGTGCTGTATAAAGCACATGTATTCATGACACCGGGCGGGATTTTTGGCTCCGCGGGTAATGGATACATTCGGATTTCCCTCTGTGGTGATGGTCGTTTGTTTGAAGAAGCTATCCGCAGGGTGAAAGCGAATAATTTAGTCGTAAAAACAACCGTATAAAAGAGGATAGAGATTATGGTAGTGACCATTATTGGAGTGGGATTGATTGGGGGCTCTTTAGCGATAAGCCTCAAGGAAAATGGCTTTGCCTCCCGGGTGATCGGGGTAGATGCCAGCCAGGATAATTTGGACAAGGCCATCCGGCGGCGGCTCATCGACGAGGATGCCAGCCTGGAAGCAGGTATTGCTCAGGCGAACCTGATCGTCATTGCCACCCCGGTAGACGTGATGTTGGGTTTAATTCCGCAGGTCCTGGATCTGGTAGATCGGCAAGTGGTGATTGATATGGGCTCTACTAAAATGCGCCTGATGGCGGCGGTGAAGGATCACCCCAGACGCAGTCGCTTTGTGGCCACGCACCCAATGGCGGGTACCGAATTTTCGGGACCAGAGGCCGCTATCCCTGACTTGTATACCAATAAGTATACGGTACTTTGTGATCCGGAGGATAGCGATGCAGATGCCCTGGACCTAGTACGGCGCATGTACGATTCTATCCCCATGCACATTATAGAGATGGATGCCAGGCATCACGATATACATACGGCTTACGTGTCTCATATCTCCCACATTAGCAGCTTTGCACTGGCACTGACCGTTTTGGAGAAGGAGAAAGATGAGCATCGCATCTTCGAGTTGGCCAGCACCGGTTTCAGTTCGACGGTGCGTCTGGCAAAAAGTTCTCCGGATATGTGGGTGCCTATTTTCCGGCAAAACCGGGATAATCTAATGGATGTGCTGGATGAGCATATCAACCAGTTGGCCCGTTTCCGGAGCTTACTGATCAAACAGGACTTTGACACCTTTTATCGGCTGATCGAAGAGTCGAATAAGATTAAGAAAATATTGCAATAAATTTGTTATTTAGTCGGGGAGCTTTCGCAAAAAATAAAACCAGGCTTCCTTTAAAAATTAGAAATCATGGAATTGACATTCAAACCCGTCATCGAAAAGCCGAAAGGACAGCCGGTTATTATCGCTGGTCCTTGTAGTGCAGAATCCGAAGAGCAGGTCGTCAACACGGCTAAAGAATTGGCCACGCACGGCAATGTAGATCTTTTCCGCTCAGGTATTTGGAAGCCCCGTACCCGCCCGGGATCTTTCGAGGGAGTAGGAACAGTAGGCCTGAACTGGCTAAAGACCGTTAAAGAAGAAGTCGGTCTGAAGGTAACCACGGAGGTAGCTAATCGCCAACACGTCTTCGAAGCGCTAAAATACGGTATCGATGTACTGTGGTTAGGTGCGCGCACCACTGTGAACCCTTTCTCCGTACAGGAAGTAGCGGACGCCATTAAAGGTGTCGATATTCCAGTACTGATTAAAAACCCCATTAATCCTGACCTGAAATTATGGATGGGGGCCATCGAGCGGATCCTAAAAGCAGGAGTGACTCGGGTAGGGGTGATCCACCGGGGCTTCTCTTACCATGGACAATCCGAATACCGCAACGTACCACGCTGGCAGATTCCAATCGAATTAAAGCGCCACTTCCCGGAGGTTCAGATTATTTGTGATAACAGCCATATTTGTGGTCGTCGGGATACACTGTACGCCGTTGCCCAAAAGGCGATGGACCTCAGCTTTGATGGGATCATGACCGAAGTACACCCAACGCCGGATGAGGCTTGGAGTGATGCTGCCCAGCAAATTACACCGGCTACTTTCAAAGAGCTGGTGAATGCCCTGCAAATTCGGGTGACGACCAGTGAGAATCCGGAATACAAAAACACCATTGATCACCTGCGTCAGGAAATCGATGAGATTGATAATGAACTACTGAATTTGCTTGGCCGCCGGATGAGTCTGGCCGAGAATATCGGGGAGTATAAAAAGCGCAATAACATCGCTATCCTACAGAGTGATCGTTGGAGCGAAATCCTCGAAACCGCCAAGACCGTAGGTAAAACCAAAGGTTTGAGCGAAGATTTTGTTGCCGTCATCCTGAAGGCCATCCACCAGGAGTCGATCAACCACCAGGAACGCATCATGGTTAGCGAATAGGCCACCCGCGGCTGCCATAGCGGTAGAGACGCCATTATGGCGTCTCTACCGCTATTAAATTTAAATATACAGATGAAATGTCCATGCGCCTAAGGCGCACCAGAACGCGGATGAATATAGGGAAGATGCTTAGTGATCATAGTTTTGCCCTTTAGTGCATCTTCTTTTTGACCGCAAAAAGAAGCCAAAACTCCCCGCTAGGATTAGCCATTTCTTAATCCGCCTAAGGCGGACTACCTGTGTAAAGCCTAAAGCTGGCAAACTCGTGCGAAATAGGGAGTGCTAAACTTAATGGTAGTGTAAACTTGGCATAGTCGGTAAGCCTGGGGTTTTGGTTTCACTCAAACAAGGCCAACTTTTTAACGGCTTCTTCCTGACGACTTCGCTAAAATGGCTGAGACGCGGGAATATTCAGGTGGTCGGGTAGCTATGTGGCCAAATGGATAAGGTAAGCACGGCAAAAGATTTTGCGGAATTTTAGTTTTTTTTGAAATCGCATAACTATCTATAAAACAAGACTTTACTAAAATTATATACACATGAAGATACTCATTATCGGCGGCGGCAATATGGGCCTGACTTATGCCCAAAGTTTTCTGCACTCGCACATTACGAGTAAGGAGAATATGATGATCCTGGAAAAATCTCCGGAAAAGGCTGAGGATCTTGCTCAAAAAGACATTGGTACGGTTTACAGTCGGGCTGAGGACTGCATCTCTAAGGCGGATTTGGTCATTTTTGCGGTTAAACCCCAGGATTCGTCGACCGTCTTTGCCAGCCTGCGCCCTTTGGTAGATGATCAGCAGGTTTTCCTGTCCATTATGGCGGGGGTGAAGATAGCAACCATTGCTCAAGCTCTGCAAGCCAAAAAAATCATTCGGGCTATGCCCAACCTGCCCGCCCAGATCGGACGGGGCATGACCGCCTTCACTTCTTCTGAAGCGGTGACCCGGATCGAGTTGGTAACGGTACAAAACTTATTGAATACGACGGGTAAAACCGTTTACGTCGAAAACGAAGATGCCATCGACGCTTCGACGGCCATCTCGGGCAGCGGTCCGGCCTACGTTTGGCACTTCATGGAATCCATGATCAAAGCCGGCCGAAAACTGGGCTTTAGTGAAGCCGAAGCCGAACTGCTGGTCAGCCAGACCTTCCTGGGGGCCGTCGAATTATACCTGGCTACTAACCTGTCCTGTGAAGAATGGATCAAGCGGGTCTCCTCGAAGGGGGGAACCACCGAAGCGGCCATGAAATCCTTCCGCGATACGGAAGTGGAGGCCGATATTGTTACCGCCACACGGGCGGCCTACGAACGGGCGGTGGATCTGGGTAAGGCTTAGCTGAGATTTATTGGAATGGTCAAAAATCAATTACATGCGTCTTACCTTACTCTTTATTCTTTTATGCGCTGGAATTATTGGTCAGGGACAAGAAATCAAGCCGGCAGCTTACCTGTTCAGTGGGGAAATTGCCGATAGTGATCTTTTACCTGTACAAAAAGCCTGGGAATATTCCTTCATAGGGGAATATCAGCTGGCGCTTCGGGCTTATGAACTGGAACCGGATACCAGGGAAAAGGCCGGTGAAATGCAAGGAAACCTAAAGGATGAGGAGTATTCCTTTTTCAGCTCTTTTTCGCCATATAACGCTAAAGCATATATTCTGGATAGATCCCGAAGGGAGCGTATCCTGATGATTAACGAGGCCCATAATAATTCACGCCATCGCGTTTTTGTACAGGATTTGTTAGGGGGGCTATACCAAAATGGGTACCGATATCTGGGTTTAGAAGGCCTCTCGCCCAATTTTTCTGATTCCCTGACATTAGGGAGCGATACACTATTAAATAAAAGAGGTTACCCTCTGAATAGTCAATACACCGGTTATTACACCCGAGAGCCCCAATTTGCTAATTTAATCAGGGTAGCAATTGAAATGGGATTTACGGTAGTTGCTTACGAAAGAACACCTTTTCAGGATATGGAAAGAGATTCTGCTCAGGCCCTCCATGTGATGAGAATACTGCAAGAGGATCCCGGGGCTAAGATATTGTTATACTGTGGTTATGCTCATTTGGTAGAAAGCATCCGTGAAAGAAGGGAGGAGAATTACGGTAAAACGAAATGGCTCGGTGCTATTATCCAGGAACTATCCGGGATAAATCCCCTTACCATTAATCAGGAAGTGCTGACGGAGCGCCTTAAAACGCCTAATAGTCCTTATTTTTCTTTGATTGATGCTGGTACTTCGGCTGTTTTATTAAACGATAAGAATGTCCCTTTTAATGGACCCAAAGGTTTCGATAAATACGATCTTTTAGTCTATCACCCTCCTACGCAATATGTAGCAGGACGCCCAGATTGGCTTTATCGGGATAGTACTTACCAAAGCTTTCAAGTACCTGAAGAGCTACTGGAAAAGCTGTCCTGTCCCTGTCTGGTTAAAGCCTACCGGAAAAAGGAGCAACCAAATTCCGTTCCGGTGGATATCATAGAACTCACCGGCAAAGTTACCGATCAAAAAGCATTGGTTTTACCACCTGGATCTTACCGCCTGGAAATCATAGATAATAAGGAAAAGAAAGAGTACTTAATCACCATTGTCAAATTAAATTCCACTAAACCACTAAACCACTAAACCACTAAACCAATCTACATCACCTCTCCGGCACAACTACTACCTCCACCGGCGGTACAGCCGTAGCAGTGTTGGTTGAGCAGGATTTCCCGATCGTTCAGCGTCTCGGCGTCGTCGAAGTCGTTGATGTGTTGGACCGGATTGGCGACCTTCAGATCCAACATTTGGTTAAAATCGCAATCGTAGATGTAGCCATCCCAACTGACGGAAATGGTATTACGGCACATTAGTCCTTGCACCGTACCGGGATTGAACGCATCGATCAGTTTCTGCATATATTCCTCGTACTTACCCGATTCGATCAGGTAATCAAGAAAACGGGCTACCGGTAAGTTGGTAATGGCGTAGAGATCATTGAATTCGATATCAAATTTCTTCTTCAGTTGGCGCTTAAATTCCATTTCCAGTACATCCTGGCGGGCCGGTAAGAAGGCGCCGTTGGGGTTGTAGACCAGGTGCAGGTTAAGACCAGTTCCTTCTTTACCATAGCCCACTTCATTCAGTAGTTGTAGTGCTTTAATAGAATCTTCGAAGACGCCGTCACCACGTTGCTCGTCGGTACGCGACTTGGAGAAGTAGGGTAGGGAAGAGACTACCTCCACCTTATGCTTTGCCAAAAACTCCGGCAGGTCACGGTACTTGGGGTTGGCCATGATGATGGTCAGGTTACAGCGGTCGATCACTTTTTTACCCAACTTGCTTACTGCTTCCACGAACCAACGGAAATGCGGATTCATCTCCGGAGCACCTCCCGTGATATCCACGGTGTGGATACTGTCTACCGAGGCAATGATCTTCAGGCATTGCTCCAGCGTGGCACGGTCCATGTTTTCTTCCTTGCGGTCGGGGCCGGCGTCTACGTGACAATGAGTACAGGTCTGGTTACACAGTTTACCGATATTCAACTGAAAGATCTCAATTCCGGTGGGGCGAAAAGATTCGTAACCCAGGCCCGATATTTTATCTTCGAACTTGTCCATATTGGCATCGGCCCTATCCTGACCGCTGAGTACTTCCAGCTGATAAAAGGTGTCTGATAATTTGTTTCCGGTTGACTTAAGTGATTTAGTACGTTGCTTAATTCCCATGTATCCTTGTTGTTGTTCGCCTGTGGCGGCTGAATTGTTGAATGGTCGAGTTTAATAGAAATATGACATTGTAGGTCTCCCGGACCCCGTAAGTCTAGCTTTCTATTTGAAAGTTTCAATCTACAATATGTGCAACGGAACGACTGTCCGTTTGTTGTCATTTTACTTTAATGTACGATAAAAGGGGTATAACTGGTTTTCCACTTGTTGAAGTTGTTTAAGAATTCCTGGTGAGATGATTGGTATTGGCTTTCAATGTGTTGCCAAGGGCTCAGTGAGGAGTTTTTAAACAACTTCGTTAATAATTCGCGAATCTTTTTTAGGATTATATCTTTTTTTAGAAAATTGTGGTTCTTAGAAGTTTAAAGCACTTCTTATACTAACTTCCTTAATTTAAAATGGTCATGATGAAAAACTACTGCTTATTACTCCTTGTCTTATTTGTGGCTGGCACCGCCTGTCAGCAAGAGAATAAACGGCGAAATGTAGAATTGCCCGGTGGTACGCAGGTGACTTTCCTCAATCAGGCTCAGGCACAACAGGCGATCGTACAGGATAGGGTGGAACATTATTTCGATAAGGTTAGCCCTACGGATATCGAAATCCAATCTAAGACCGTACTACCGGATTCGGCGACGCGGACTCGCTACCTGGCGGAGTACAAGAGCTTTCTCCAGGATGATGTTAAGGATTTCACCACCGAAGACAAAGATTTCCTCAGTAATCTGTTGCGGGAAATTGGCCGGGTGCTTAATAAAATTGATCCTTCCCTTCTCGATCAGGATATTAACC
>DATFKA010000157.1:0-113861 GCA_035268885.1 Saprospiraceae bacterium | reverse complement strand
AAGTTTACACTACCATTAAGTTTAGCATTCCCTATTTCGCACGAGTTTGCCAGCTTTAGGCTGCTTCCTGGCAGTGCAGCGTTAAGAAATGGCTAATCCTAGCGGGGAGTTTTGGCTTCTTTTTGCGGTCAAAAAGAAGATGCACTAAAGGGCAAAACTATGATCACTAAGCATCTTCCCTATATTCATCCGCGTTCTGGTGCGCCTGAGGCGCATGGGCATTCCATTTTTTTGAAAGCCTCTCCTCTAAAAATAAAAAAAATACAGCTAATTTTTTGCCGAAAGGCTACGAATAATGGCTCCTAAACGATGAAGTTGTCTAAGGTTTTCTTGCCTTCAGCAGAAAACCTTAGACAACTTCGATGAGGATAAGGATTACATTCGTAGGTAGACTGCAATATATTGGATTTCCATGGTCATAGAGCTTTCGTTGGTCTTCGTTCTCTTTTTGGGAGTGGATTATAAGCTATATTTCGCTTGTGCAAAAAAGCCATCATGAGATATTTGTTTTGTTTTTTAGGAGCCATCATTTTCACGGTAAGTTTAGCTGCTCAAAATCGCAGCATCTCGGGCCGAGTGATAGATCAAGAAAGTGGTGCCCCCATCGAGTACGCCAGTATCGTGCTGTATCAACAGCTGGATTCAGTCATGCTTGCGGGAGTAGTTTCCGATGCCTCCGGGGCCTTTAGCCTTACGGCAAAAACGGAAATGGACCTGTACTGCACCATCCAGTTTATGGGCTACCGATCGGTAGAAATACCCGTTTCGGAGGCGGCCGAACAAGATATAGGAACGATCGCCCTGGTACTCAATGCTAATCTACTTTCTGAAGTAGAGGTCCAGGCACGGGAGAACACCAACGTTTTCACCTTGGATCGACAGACTTTTGCGGCCGCGCAGTTTCGGCAGGCACAGGGGGGCAATGCTACGGATCTTCTGCGCAACCTGCCTTCGGTAAGCGTCAATGCCCTGGGGGAAATCACGGTACGGGGTACGACGGGCTTCCTGCTGATGATCAATGGTCGTCCGGTACAATCGGATCCTTCCGTGATCTTGAGTCAGCTTGCGGCGGGTAGTATTGATGACATTGAGATCATCACCGCTCCTTCGGCCAAATACGATCCGGATGGTAAGGCGGGTATCATCAACATTAAGACCCGGCAAGGCACACCAGATGGGCTTTTCGTCACGGCCAACGCACAGTGGGGGCTACCCAGTATCGAGGCTTACGATAATGCCGAGTCGGCCCGGCGAGGCAATGCCGATCTGTCGGTCAATCTGAAGAAAGGGAAATGGGACTGGTCCTTTGGCGCCGATTACCGGCGCAACGACGTGAGTGGTCGCCGGGTGGGCTACGTGAATACCTATATCGACGAGATACTAACGGAGTTCCCTTCCTACGGCGAACGCAGCTTCGACCGGGAGAATCATTCCGGACGGATTGGCCTGAACTATCAGGTGAATGAGCGGCAGCAATTGGGTGCTGCCTTTTACGCAGGTAAGCGCACCCAGTATCGTACCGCCGATATTCTATACCAAAATCAACAAAGAACCTTCCTGCCGACGGAGCAATTCCGAGGGCCAGAGTACTACTGGAACCGTTACCAGGCCGCCGATGATATTGCGACCGAGGGCAGGTTGGTGGATCGCTTTACCTATTTCAACGAAAACCTGCGGGTCCGCAAAGGCGACTTTTTGATTGGTGCCCTGGATTATCAGTGGAGCTGGAGTAACGGTAGCCAACTGAAGGTCTCCGGACTGTACGAACGTACCCTATTGGGCGGACCGACCGATAATATTAATTTGGCCGCCCCCGGCTCCAATGATACCCTGCAATTACAGTACAATACGAATGACAACCCACTGGATGGGATTCGATTGCAAGCAGATTTTCGAAAGGAGCTGGAAGCAATGACCTGGGAAAGCGGTTATCAATTCCGTTACCTGCAACATCCCGGAAATTTCCTCTATGTGGATCGCGATCTGGATGCCCAGGAATGGATCGTTAATCCGGAGTTTACCAATGGGATTGAGCTGCGACGAGGAATCCACGCCTTATATGCACAAGTATCAGGGGAGCAGGGTCTCTGGCAATACGCCTTTGGTCTGCGATTGGAATACTTTAACCGGGAGGTCGATATTGATCAGCCGCAGAACACCTTTACGCTGGAACAAGTGAATCCCTTCCCCACGGCGAACGTACAATACGATCTCGGACAGGGCTTTGCCGCTAAGGCCGCCTACAGTCGACGCATCCAACGTACGACCACTTTCAAGATGACGCCTTTTCCCGAAAGGGAGCACTCCGAAACCCTAGAGCAGGGCGATGCCGAGCTACGGCCCGAATTCGTGGACCTGGTCGAGCTGGGCCTGACAAAGAACTGGGGTGATCATCAAGTAAGTGTGACGGGCTATTATCGACATACGGCCGACGTCATCAATCGGGTGAACACCATCTACAACGATACCATCCTGAACCGGATCTACACCAATGCCGGCGAGGCGCAGGCCCTGGGTTTGGAAATGAGCACGACGGTGTATCCGGTGAAAAATCTGCAGTTTTATCTGGGCGCAAATGTCTATAATTACCAAATCGAAGGCCAGCTCTTTGGTGATGCCATCAATACCTCGAATACGATTTACTCCATCAATACGAATGCAAACTGGCAAATCAGCCCGACCTTTTCGGCGCAAGCCGCTTTCAATTACCTCTCGCGACGGGTAACCGCTCAGGGCGAAGATTCCCGTTTTTATAATCCCAGTCTAACGCTGGAAAAGACCTTCCTGAATAAAAAGCTGACGCTTAGTCTGCAATGGCTGAATATGGATCTGGGCTGGCTGGAGGCCAATGAGCAGCGGATCACCACGGTACGCGATGACTTTTTCACCACCACGAATTACATCTACGAAGTGGATATCCTGACGATTGGTCTGCGTTACCAGCTCAACCAGGTACGCAAGGGCAAGGCTATCAAGAGTGAGTTTGGGGAGCAGGAGTTTTGATCATGATATTTATTGCAAGCGCATCAGATCACTTTTGAGCACCCGAATGGAATCGAGGAATTCTTTTTGTATGGCCAGCATGTCTTCGGGTAATAACTCCAGTGTGCTGTGACTGTGATCGTGGTCATGGTCGTGGCTATGATCGTGGTCATGCTCAAAACCTGGGACTTCTACGAGATCATCTTCCCAGCGCTCCAGTCGATTACGGATGGATTGGAGGTCTTTCCTAGTCTGGTCAGTAGCAGTTAGTAGTGCTCTGGTTTCATTCGCCACTTGCATGGCCTCCTGGTGGATGTTGAAGGCCTCCTGCATCAATTTATCCTCTTCGGAAGTAGTCGTACAGGCGGAGGTGAAAAAAGCTACCACAGATAATAATAAGGTGGGAATAAATCGCATAATTGTATTTTATTATGGTGTGATTAACTTAGCGTTTTTTAGAATATAGTTACAGTGGTTAAAGTCAGTACGGTTTAATTTTAGGGTGCCGCTGAAGCGTACTTTCTGGTCCATGCGGATAGAACCAACCTGGGCTTTACTGGCATCCAGTTCTACGACCGTTTCGGCGCCTGCTCCACCACAAAAGAAACAGGAGGTTTAGCTATTTTTCTTTTTCACCTTACAATATCTGATATTGGCAAAATGCGTGATGATCAGTGCGACCGATCCAAGGTACATGAGCGATTTATTTGACGTTTGCCCAGTCATTTCCAGGATTAGCCCTATGGCAAATACTACCCAACTGATCCAAAGCATCCACTTGATTTTGAGGTTAACAGTATGGCGGGAAGAGTACCATACGGCCACGAGACTGAGGATAAGAAAAATATAGTCAAGGCTGGCCCATATTCCGTGGTCATGGCCATGCGTATGCTTTTCTAGTAAAGGCTGGGAAGCCAAGAAAAGTGGGGTCGTGGCACAGTGGATACTACATAAGCCACTAATTGTAGCGCCAAATAAATCAGAGCGTTCGATGAGGTTAGTATTATTCATTGTTGGAATCGGACTTTTATTAGTTTTTTTGTTTAAACCTTTCGTTGCATTACCTGACGATTACTTTTACTTGGTCACTTTCTTTGTTTGCATCAATAACCTCTACCGATATATTTTTATAAGTATAGGTATCCCCTTTAGTCATCGGTGCATCTTGGAGGAATTCATATTCGCTCTTCACACCAGGTTTCACCTGTATTGGACCACTGCCACCCGGTAATGACGTGTTTACTAAGTAAACTAATGCTCCTTCTCTCGTTTTTTTATCAAAACCAATTTTTCTTCTACTTTCCACCACCAATGCGCTGGTACTATCTATTGGAACAATTAGGGCCTTGGTTCCTCCAGGCTTTTCAAGAGCGTCTATTTCAACCACTACGTTACCAGCTTTATGGCAGTAAATTTGGTCGTCATCAATCCAACCAAGTACCCAACGCTCAAAGGCAAAATGGCCTGGAGCGTTTCCAGCAGATGTGCCCATTATTCCAAATGTTCCGACATATCTGAGTTGATTCTCATTTACAAAAAGGTATAGGTCTGGTAGACCGAAGGTATGTCCCGTTTCATGTGCTAACCAAAGTCCACCCCAGTGGTTTAGATCATAACCTGAGGTTATTCCTACGGGAATATTTTTTTCAGCTGTCTTTATGTTGTATTCAGGATCAAGAGACTTGAAAACAGGGCCTAAGGCTATGGCTTCAGCATCTGGGTTTGACATGACCAGGACTACATCAGTTTTTTTAAAGTCTACATTGCTGTCTGCCAAATTCACAGCTTCTTGGATAAAATCACGATGCGGTAAAAATTCATAAATCCCTTTTCCATAGTGAGCTGAAGATTTGCTCAATCGCAACCATTTATGATGAGGGTTTAAGTTCAATTCCATACGACCATATGACACTTCCTCAAAGAAGTTTGGTGCGATAGGGCTAATGATGGAAAAGACACTATCCGTGCTCATAGTAGCCGGCACATCATCAAAATCAACAAAGAGTACCGTTATGTTAACTTTTCCAATGGAAGGCGCTAAACCTTCTACTTTCGGGAACCCCAGCGCTATACTACCTTCCACTACCCTTGGAAGTTTACATACCGTTTTTGCTACCTGATTTTGGTCATTTATTAAATCCGGTTTTTTAGTTGTTTTACAACCCGTGAAACAAAGGGCCAGTAGTAATGAATACATCAGTGTATATCGCATAGGTTGTTGAAGATTAGTGCCAGCTTAGGTACTTGGCTTGAGTTTGACTTAATACGAAGTTATAAAAGGAATGCAATAAATGCAACAATGTTGCAAAAAAATATTTTAAAAAAAAGACCTGCAAAGTCTCGAAAACTTTGCAGGTCTTTTCGTTATACCTGGCGATAAATGATTTTACTTCGCTCCCACCCCCGAGAGATCCGGCTGATACTCCAGGAAGTGGCGACTGAATTTTGCCTTGCCCTGGGTAATCGAGCGCAGGCTGCTGGAGTACATATACATTTCGGCCTGCGGCACGTGGGCAATGATTTTCTGGTAGTGCCCTACGGTGTCCACCCCCATGATCATGGCGCGTCTGGTTTGCAGATCGCTCATGACATCGCCCATGACCTGATCGGAGCAGAGCACCTCCAGGTGATAGATGGGCTCTAGCAGCTGCGGCTTGGCGGCCATAAAAGCCTCTTGGAAGGCATGATTGGTTGCGATCATAAAGGCCATATCATTGGAGTCAACCGAGTGCATCTTGCCGTCGTAGATACTCACGCGGATATCCTGACAGGGCGATTCCGTTAGTGGGCCTTCTTCCATCTTCTGCAGGATACCTTTTTTGATGGCATTCATATACTTGTTGTCAATTGACCCACCTACGATACACCAGTAGAAAGCCAGGGTGCCACCCCAGGGCAGTTTTTCCACCTCTTTATGCCGGACATTCAGACCATCGGGATCGGGCATATCCTCCGTGTAAGGCTCGACGCGTAGATGTACCTCGGCGAATTGTCCGGAACCACCACTTTGCTTTTTATGGCGGTAGCTGGCATCAGCGGGTACAGTAATGGTCTCGCGATACGAGATTTTGGGTCGCTCAAATTCCATGGTAATATCGTGTAGTAATTCGATACGGTGCTTGACCATGTCGATGTGCAGCTGTCCCTGACCGTGCAGCAGCGTTTGCTTCAGAGCAGCCGATTGTTCAACGTGTAAGGTTGGGTCTTCTTCCTCCAGGGTATGAATGGCTTTCATCAGTTTTTCCATTTTCCCTTTATCCATGGGGGCGATAGCTACCCGTATTCGGGATTCGGGGAACTCGATGGGCTCAATGGTCCGTTCTACGCCTTTCGCATTTAAGGTGTTATTAGAATGTGCATTTTTTAGCTTTAGGCAAACGCCGATGTCACCTGCCTGTAGTTCATCGACCGGAATGCGGTCTTTTCCGTTGGCCAGGTAGAGCTGAGAGAAACGTTCGGTACTACCGTCGGTAGCATTGACGAGTTCGTCTCCAGCCTGGAGTTTACCGCTGTATACTTTAAAATAAGAAACCAGACCTACCCGGGGTTCTGAAATCGTTTTAAAGATAAAAATACTGGTCTCTTTTTCGGGGTCGCAAGCCAGGCTTTCGCCATTCGTCAACTTGACGGGCTGTCGTTGGGCGGGCGAAGGGCAAATATCATTGATAAAGCCCATAATGCGGCCGCTCCCCATATTGCGTTCGGCCGAAGCGATAAACAGTGGGAAGATTTCCTGTTGTGCCATAGCGATGCGTAAGCCTTCGGTGAGTTCTTCCTCGGTCAGTGATCCTTCTTCAAAGAAACGCTCCATCAGTTCTTCATCGTTCTCAGCGGCGGCTTCCACCAGTGCGTTGTGCATCTCTTGTGCCCGGCCAATATATGCTTCAGGGATGGCCCGTTTTTCGGGTTTGCCACCTCCGTCTTCAAATACGTACATGACCATACGCAGCGCATCGACGATGGCGTTAAAGCCCGTGCCGGCATTGACGGGGAATTGCATGGGCAGGACTTTAGGACCAAAGCGCTCCCGGGCCTGCTCGAGTGTCATCTCATAGTCGGCCTGCTCATTATCCATGTGGTTGACCACAAAAATGGCGGGCGACTGGTATTCCTGTACGTAATCCCAGATCAGCTCCGTGCCCACCTCGACACCGTGGCGGGCATCCAGTAGGATAAGGCTGGTAGCGGCAATTCGGAGTGAAGAGATGACTTCTCCCACAAAATCATCCAGTCCCGGAGTGTCAATAATGTTAATTTTGGAGTCTTTCCACTCTACGTGCATCAGACTACTGAGGAGAGAGTTTTGCTTTTCCTGCTCGATGGGTAGGTAGTCGGAAGCCGTGTTGCCATCCGTAACCTTTCCGCGTCGGTTAATCTCACCGGCTTCGTAAAGCATGCATTCTGCAAAGGTGGTTTTCCCGGAACCAGAATGGCCCAGAAGGACGACATTCCGAACGTTTTTTGTGTGGAAGCTCATACGCTTTTATTTTTGTTGGTGATTACCAAAAGGCAGGTTGGGTAAGGACGAACAATCCACCGTGAGCAGTTTTCTACTCAAAAAGGAACGTGCGCCAGGCCTCGCGGCTTTTGATAAATTATCATTTTAGGTAAATTCCCTATTAAATTAAGGTTTTTTGCTTGAGCGGTCAAGTTAAAAAATAAGGCAGGCTAGCCACCTGAGAATTGTCGGCCGGGTAAATGACTTTCGTCACCATTACCGATGTCTGCTGCATTTTCCCTAATTTTGGATTTAGAGACGAGGTAACCCTTGTCTAAAGCAGATGCTTTGCAATAAAAAATGAATAAGAATATGCAGCGGTATTACAATGTAAATGGCGTAGTAACACCCGCCGAGGAGGCCTCTTTAAAAGTAAACGATCTGGCCATCCTGCGTGGTTACGGAATTTTCGATTTTTTTCTGGTTTGGGAACAGGTACCCTTATTTCTGGAGGATTACCTGGATCGCTTCTATCGTTCGGCTCGATTACTAAATATGGAAGTGCCTGCGGAACGTTCAGAGCTGAAGCGTCGAATCGGCGAACTCATTAGTCTGAATAAAGAAAGTTATGCCGGAATTCGACTGGTGATGACAGGGGGGTATACCTCCGATTCCTATACTCCCGTGGCACCTAATCTGATCGTGATGCAGCATCCTTATAAGCCTTTTGCCGACAAGGCCTACGAAGAGGGCGTTAAGCTGATGACTTACGAATACCAGCGGGATTTACCTGAGGTAAAAACCACTAATTACGCCATGGGTATCCGGCTACTCCCAGAACTGAAAAAAGCGGGAGCCGTGGAGCCCCTCTATCATTCGGGCGGGACGATCAAAGAGGCCGTTCGATCTAATTTTTACATTATCGATCAAAACAACAAAGTGATTACGGCCGATGAGGATATCTTGATGGGGATCACGCGTAAGCACGTTTTGCAATCTATTGAAGGACATTACGAAGTAGAGCGCCGTTTCATTACCTTAGCGGAAGTTTGGAAGGCTAAAGAGGCTTTTTTAACCGGATCGAATAAGGGGGTTATTCCGGTTACGCGTCTCGATGATCATGTGTTTGGGGATGGCACGCCCGGCGAGGTGACTCAGGCAATTGGTGACTTGTTTGATGTCCATCGTCAGACTTATGTGCAGGCACATAGCCCATTGTTGAGCGAGTAATAGGATGCCCATAAAATGAATGTTATGCGATACCTGCTAGGTAGCTTGTTTTTTAGTTTTACGTTTGGGGCTTTCGCCCAAACGGCACCGCTTTATCTACTAAAAGCAGATCGGGTTTTTGATGGCGCAGAACTTCAGGAAGATTGGGGCGTTCTGGTCCGGGGAAATCTTATACAGGCGGCTGGGCCCCAGGAGGAAATGACTATTCCTCCTGGTACCGAAACCATTGATTTGGGGGAGTTGACCTTAATGCCGGGAATGATTGAAGGTCACTCTCATATCCTACTGCATCCCTATAATGAGACCGCTTGGAATGATCAGGTTTTGGTAGAATCCTCTGCTGAGCGTGTGGCACGAGCGACGGTTCACGTTCGCAAATCGCTGGAAGCCGGCTTTACTACCTTACGCGATTTGGGATCGGAGGGCTCCGGCTACGATGATGTGGGGGTAAAACAGGCTATTGATAAAGGGATTATCCCAGGGCCGCGTCTGCAGGTGGCCGGGCCAGCGATTGTGGCTACGGGGAGCTACGGCCCCAAGGGCTTTGCACCTCACGTACGGGTACCGCTGGGGGCTCAGGTAGCGGATGGTCACGATGATCTGATCAAGGTAGTCCGGGAACAAATTGGTAATGGTGCCGATATCGTGAAAGTATACGCCGATTACCGCTGGGGTCCGAATGGGGAGGCCCGTCCTACTTTCACCCAGGAAGAGTTGGCACTTATCGTCCAGATTGCGGCGAGTAGTGGTCGTAAGGTCGTCGCTCATGCGGCGACCGAAGAGGGTATGCTACGAGCCGCCCGTGCCGGTGTTTACACCATAGAACACGGGGATGGAGGTACCCCGGCCGTATGGAAAGCAATGGTAGAAAATAACGTTGTACTTTGTCCGACGCTGGCGGCACCCGATGCCATCTTACAATACCGGGGTTGGGATAAAGAGAATGATCCAGAACCGGAGCGTATTCGAAAAAAGAAAGCAGGTTTTAAAGAAGCACTGGCCTACGGTGTACCCATCGTTGCGGGTGGTGATGTTGGTGTTTTTCCCCACGGAGACAATGTACGGGAGCTGGAGATGATGGTGGCTTACGGTATGTCGCCCATGGATTGTTGGCGAGCCATTACGAAGGGGAATGCCGATTTACTTGGGCTTACGGATCGCGGCCAAATCAAACCAGGCGTTTTAGCAGATCTGATCGCTATCGAAGGCCAGCCGGAAGAAAATATTAGCGCTTTAAGAAGGGTGTATTTTGTCATGAAAGATGGAAAAATTTACAAACAATAATTATGGCCGATCAAATAGTCGATGAAGTCGAAGGTTATGTAACAAAGTTATTGTTGCAACAGCTCTCCGAGGATCATAAGTATCACAACCTATCGCACACTCTGGCAGTACGCACAGCTTGCCGAAAGTTGGGAGAGCAGATGGACATTAATGAAGAAGAACTGCAGATACTGGAAATCGCTGCTTTGTTTCACGACGTGGGGTTCATCGAAACTTATAACGGTCACGAGGGGGTCAGTCGACGAATCGCTCGCGATTTTTTGACCGGTAAGAACTATCCGGAGGATAAACTCGAGCGGGTGTTGACTTGTATCGACGTCACTTTTCCGGCCAATCGGCCTTCGAATACACTGGAGGAAATTATCCGGGATGCGGACTTGATTAATCTGGGTAGTGATGGCTATGCCACCCATCTAAATGGTTTGCGCCACGAATGGGATGTATTTCTGGGGCAGCGGTTTACCGATCGGGACTGGTATAAAATTAACCGGAAATTCCTAAAGAACCAGTCTTTCTTTACCGAAGCCGCCCGGGAGTACTACGGGCCCAAATTGGAGGATAATAAGAAATGGCTCAAGCGCATGGACAAAAGTGCTAAAAAACGGGCTAAGGGTAAGGAAAGTCCAATTACGAATAGTAAGAGTGCGCAGATGATGTTAAAAACCTCGCTCCGTAACCATATTGATTTGAGTACACTAGCAGATAATAAGGCCAATATCATGTTGAGTGTAAATGCGCTGATCATCACCTTTATTGTACCGATGGCCGTTGGGCAGATTAAGGAGACACCTTATTTGTTACTACCTATTCTTTTATTGCTACTTACTTGTCTGATTTCGATGATCTTTGCTACTCTGGCTACCCGACCCATCAAGATGGCAGGAAAGACCGATCCCATGATCGTTGACCAGGGAAAATCTAACTTGTTTTTCTTTGGCAATTTCTATAAAATGGATTTTGATAATTACAAGTCGGGGATATATCAGGTACTGGAGAATGAAGATGATCTGGACGATAGCATTATGCGGGATCTGTTCTTCCTGGGGAAGTCCCTGGGGTCCAAGTATGCACAACTAAGGGTTTGTTATACCATTTTTATGGTTGGTGTATCCCTGGCCGTTATCGCATTTTTAGCCGCGTACAGTTTATACGCTTAACTTACCGTAAAACGCAGTGCTTTTAATCCTTGTGCTCCTTGTAGTTTACCCAGGGTTAAATCCTCAATTTCTCCTTCGACCAGCCCCTCGTGTTTGAGGTACTTGATATAATCTAAATACTCCTGCCGGTCTTTTTCCTGCAGATAAACGATCGCAACTTTATCCGCCTGAGTCAGGCGTTCGGTCGTACCGGCGATCACCGCTTTATCAATTCGCTTTTTAAGGATTTCATAGCGTACGTTATAGGCGCCATCCACGTCGAATTGCTTTTCGTCTTCCCGAAAGCGGATAGAAAGCGTGTTGGTATAAGCAAACAGCAATTGGGCGGTCGTTAACTTTAGGGGCAATTGATCTTGTAAACCCCGTACCAGTTTGGTAATATTTGCCATGTCGATTAACTGCTGTAAGCGGAAATTTTTTAAGTGCATTTCGCAATACTCATTACTCTTTAGAAGAGATCGACCTACGTACAGATCGTATTCTACCCCATCGGTCTTGTACTTCGTGTAATAGTGGGGCAGAATCTGCTGGGCTATTTCATTTTGCTGATCGAGATAATCCCCAATGGCATTGTTAATTTGCAGTACTGAGTCTTCGTAGGCCTTACGCGCTTGATAAATGATCCCGAGGTCCGGGTCCAGTCTTAAAAAATAGCGTTCCACAGAGGGGCGGATTTCCGAATGCCTGGCCTGTAGAGTATTGAGCAAAGGATGAATCGTTTGGTGCAGTAGGTCTACAATTCGAGATTCATCATTAGAGTTGAACTCATCTTTCAGGTCTTGAATCGCGTGCTCTACATCCATGATATATTTCCGTAGCAAAGGGAAATTCAGGGCTTGAGCTACCTTGTCCATTAGTTTTTTTACGGAAGTGAGGTTTTCTACCAGGTCTTTTTGGATGGAGTGGTTCCGTACCTGAGAAGAGCCGACAATGTCAGACTGTCCGTAAAGAGGGTATACCTCTTCGAAAATAATAGGCTCTACGACGGTCTGCTTTTCGCCGGCTTCTCTTTTCTCCAGTAAGTTGTAAGATGCTTCGATAAAACGCCATTCAACACTGGGGTGGATATCGGTAAACTGCTCCCGAATGATGGCTTCGATCTGGTTGTCGATCTCCCGACGGCTACGCTCCATTGCGATATTGAACAAACTGATGATTTCTTTAAATTTTATCTCGGTAAAACTATGTAAACCAAAAGCTTTGGGGGAAGCGATTTCCAGGATACCGATTACGTTTTCTTCGGAGTCCATCAGGGGAGCGACAATAATACTATGGATACCTTTTTCGAGTAATAGATCCTCTACGGAGGTAAGATTTTTTTTGTTGGCCAGATCTTCAATCAGTAGTACTTCTTTGTAATGGGATACCTTGTAGTAGATCGACTCTTTGAAGTTTTCATCCAGGAGGTCATCGAGTTCTTTCGCTAAAAAGTTGAAGCGGATTTTATATTTGTGGGTGATGGCCCGTTCGCGGGGGTAATCCAAAGCAGTAATTCCCATGCGTAAGTCCGGAACCCCCAGGTAGTTTTTTACCAGGTTTTCAATTTCCTGGATATTTTCCCGGCTGACAATTGCATTTCTTTGTAGGAGACCCTGTTTTAGGCGAGACAGGGATTCTTCTTCGGTGATTTCGATCAAATTACTAATCACAAAGCCATGAAAAGCGAAGTTTTCGGCGGGTAATGCGGCCATCCAGGCCTCCACATCGTAGATGTTAGACAAAAGGTTGTTGATTTGCTTTTGGGAAAGCGCTTTGAGTGGCTTTAGGGTCTCTACTTTTACGAAAGTAGAATCGAGGTTTAAGCGAAAATAGCGCTTGTGTTCTTCATCTTCCACACTAATCAGTACTGGCGGAGTGATTTCTATATTCTGATCGTAGTGGCGATTGAGAATGAGGCTGCCCGCACTGACCAGAACGACACAGGCAAGCATTTCTTGCGAACGATTGACCTCGTATTTTATGTTTTTTGAATCGTCATTCATCAATGTTTTGACGGCTTCGGTTTCATAGAAGCCTTGCATATCGAAGGGACGGCTCAGTTTGGCCAATTGGGATTGTTGCGCAATGGGAGGGAGGACCGCATTAATCATAATCTGTACAAGCTCCCGGTTTTCATTTAATACCTCGGGGTCCTCAATGGCCTGGAACAGCTCCGGTGCCTGCTGAAGAAATTGTTGACCGGACTGAAAGAGGGGGGTGTGCTCCAGCCCGTTTTTACTCATGTTTTGCTTCATGTGCTCAAACAAAGGGCCAAAGCTCAAATAGCTGGCGTAGGGGATCTGGTTAACTTCCGAACGCATAGTAGAGAATAAATGCTTCAAGCCACTATTTTTCTCGGGCACCAGATTTTGGGTGTCGTTTTCCCGGACAATTTCTTTACTCATGATTTTAATACTTATGTGCTTTAGCTTTCGCTAAAAATATGCGACGGGTATAATTTGGTAATTTGTCATTCCTCATAACAAGAAAACCCACCAAATGGATGACTCTAATTCTTTTATCGCCGTATTTTTCCTTCCTTTCGGTCTAATTTAGACACTTTCGTGCTGTCGAAAGGAGAGATGAGGGTAGCCCCCCACCTTTTGCCACTTCCGGTAAGCGTCGGCCATTTCCCGGATGGATTGGTCTACGTCACGGTACTTAAAGTCAAAAGTGTTCCGGGATTTATGGGCCGGATAATAATAGGTATGGCTCGCCTGGGCGGCGGTTTCCCGGGAGATTAGGGAAGGCTTACCCCTCAGTTTTTCGTTTACCCAGGCCAGGCGCCAGGCTATTTGTTGAAAAAAGGTATTTATTCTGATCGAGGGGGCTGATACACCCAGCGCAGTGGCGATTTTTTGAAAAAAGTCCTGATAGGAAAGCGTGCGGGCATTCAAAATAAATCGCTCTCCGGTAATTTCACTCTCCATGAGCAATTTCATGAATCGGACTACGTCTCGCACATCCACCAGACCGGTACCACCGGTGGGGTAAAAACGAAAGCCGTTATTAAGCATCGGGAAAAAACGTCCGGGGCCACGATTCCAATCGTGTGCACCCAGAATGATGGATGGATTAACGACATTAAGACTCAGGCCTTCGGCCTGGGCACGCCAGGCTTCCTGTTCTCCCTGATATTTACTAAGTCCATAAAAGGTATTGTAAGGACTGCGTTCCCAATGATCTTTCTCATTGCGCTCCTGACCGGGTTTGGTGCGGCCGAGTGCCGCCACGGAACTGAGGTGGAGCACTTTGCGTACCCCCTGGTGGAGCGCGATATTAACCAGGTTGGCCGTTCCGTCTACATTCACCTGGATCATCTCTTTTCGGTCTTTTTTGCTAAAGGAAACAATACCTGCACAGTGGTAGACCTGGAGGATGTCTTGCATCGCTTCTTCCAAAGATGCCAGATCAAGTAGATCGCATTCGACCCAGTCGATCTGATGTTTGATCTTTTTACTGGTGTAGGGCAAGGTACCCGGACGATAAATCGCCCGAATACGTCGGTAGCCCGCCTGGCTGAGTAGCTCCAATAAATAAGCGCCGACCATGCCCGTTCCTCCGGTAACCAGTACCGGTATGTCATTAGGCGATGTCGGCGATTGATCTACTCCCATTGGTTAATCTTGCTTCAGCTCCAGCGTGTAATTGGCAACGGCCTGAATCTCTTCCGGACTGAGGATTGATTTGAAAGGCGTCATAACATTACGACCATTCGTAATGACATTAACTCTTTCTTCAACGGGGAGTTCAGATTCCTGAAGGTTAAAAGCTCCACTGGCACCCATGTCTCCGTATAGGCCATGGCAAGCCACACAGTATTGTTTGTAAATGGCTTTCCCGTCAGCGGCGGGTTCCTCGGGTTCGGCTGATGCCGTCGTTGATGAGGAAGCGGGGGCTTCAGACTGTGCGCTGTCATCCGAGCCACAGGCAATAATAAAAGCAGCTAGTGCAAATGCAATAATGATCTTTTTCATATGAAGTTTGCGTTATGTAAAAATATCAATGAAATTTAGTGTTGACAAATATAAGTGAACCTATGCACACTATAATACTGTTTTAACAATAGTTGTTGATTAACTTGGTTAATCGTACTTTTAGAGGCATTGGTATAAAAGTCTGGTAATACAAACAAATACCACCTAATATCGATTACCGAAAAACACAAAATTTAAAAAAATGACTGAACAGAGAAGAAAACCAGCCCAACAGGGACGGATGTCTACTTCTATTATCGTGGGAGCAATTATCGTTATTGCCATTCTTATTTTCTCAAGTGCTACTTTCCTAACGATTGATGCTGGGGAACGTGGTGTACTCTTCAAACGCTTTGGAGGTGGATTGGAAACGGAAAAAATCTACAGCCCGGGTTTTCACGTAGTGGCCCCCTGGAACAAAATGTTTGTGTACGATGTACGAGAAAAGCAGATCGAAGAAACCATGACAGTACTTTCCAGTAATGGTTTAAATATTGCGCTTGATGCAACGGTGAGGGTAAACCCAACTTATTCTGATATCGGATTTTTACACGAAAAATTCGGAGAGAACTATATGAATTCTCTCGTACGGCCGGAGGTGCGTTCTTCGGTAAGAAAAATTATTGGCCGCTATACGCCAGAAGAGTTGTACTCTACAAAGCGGGATGAGGTGCAAACCGAGATCGAAGAAGAACTCGAAAACACACTTTCCAGTAATTATATTGCCTTGCGAGCTGTCTTGATCCGTGATATCCAGTTACCTGAAAAAGTGCGTACCGCCATCGAGGAAAAAATCGAAGCGGAGCAGTTAGCACTTAAGTACGAGTACATCCTGGATCAGGAGCGCAAAGAAGCCGAGCGTAAAACGATCGAAGCGCAGGCCAAAGCCGATGCAAACCGCATCCTAAACGCCTCGTTGACCGACAAAATCCTGCAGGATAAAGGAATCGAAGCTACCATCGAATTATCTAAGTCACAAAATTCTAAAGTGATTGTGGTTGGCGGTGATGGCTCCAATGGCCTACCCTTGATTCTGGGCGGTAATTAAGTATCGTGTGTCATGTGTTGTGTGTCATGTGTCATGTGTCATGTGTCATGTGTTGTGTCAAACACGATACATAATACATGACACACAACACACGATTTATCTATCCACCTGAAAGCCTAGCTTCTCCAGGTCTTTATAGTAATCTGGATATGATTTTACGACTACCATGGGTTCGTTGATCGAGACGGGTTGAAACATGCCCAGTGGTGCGAAAGCCATGGCCATACGATGGTCTTCATAGGTGTCAAATACGGGGATGCCGGAGAATAAAACTTTGCCTTCTACTTCAAAGGATTCTGACCCATTCTGCTGAGGATGGGCCTTTACCTGTACATTTATTTTTGCCAACTCCGTTTTCAGGGCCGCTATGCGATCGGTCTCCTTAATACGCAGGGTCTCTACGCCCTCGAAATAGCCTTTGCGACCCAGACCGGCACAAATGACGGCAATGGACTGGGCCAAATCCGGACAACGGAGGAAGTCCCAACGGAAATCTTTTTCTACATTAAAAGGTCCTTTGGATAAGTGAATTCCCTTTTCATTGAAGCTTGTCTGTACCCCGAAGTGGGGCATCATCTCTGCCAGGACGGCGTCGCCTTGTACGCTGTCTGGGAATAAACCATTTAATTGTAAGTCCAGGCTAGAAGCAAAAGCAGCAATGATATAATAATAGGAAGCGGCTGACCAATCGGCCTCTACGGTAAAGTCGCGACCCACGTATTGTTGGGGAGCTACCTGAATCACCTGGCCATCCCAGCTGTGTTTTACACCAAAATACGCCATGAGCTTAAGGGTCATCTCAATGTAGGGCCGCGAGACAATTTTGCCTGTGAGCTCCAACTTAAGCCCCTCCGGTAGGGTAGGGGCGATCATTAATAAGGCAGAGATGTATTGACTACTGGTATTGGCCGCAATTCGAATATGATTCTTTTGGCCAAAGCTATTGGGCGCACCGATCTTGAGCGGAGGATAGCCGTCTTTTTCCAGGTATTCGATATTAGCACCTAATTCCTTTAGTGCTTCCGCTAAAACCCCAATGGGGCGCTGTTTCATGCGGTCCGTACCCGTTAAGATTTGGCTGCCTTGCTGCATGGAAAGGTAGGCCGTCATGAAGCGGTAAGTTGTGCCGGCAGCGCCGGCATCGCGGGTGGTATCTGTACTGTTGAGCAGGCCATTGAGCAGGATGGTATCCTTGGCATTGGCTAAGTGGTGTAGATCAAATTTTTGCCCCGAAAGGGCACGGATGATCAGCGCGCGATTACTGATGCTTTTTGAACCGGCCAGGGTGATTTCTCCCCGTACGGCAGAAGAAGCTTCCCGGCGAATCGTGTAGTTCATGATGTTTTGCTTATAGTTGTTTTAACCTGTTTTATCAGAAAAGGGGGCATAGCTTAACTCTACTCCTCCTCTTCTTCATACTTCCGGCGTTTCCGCTCATTTGAGGTCTCGTAGGCTTCGATGATCGCTTTGACCAGGCGGTGACGCACCACATCTTCCGAGGAAAGGCGCACGACGTCAATACCATCCAGTTTTTCAAGGATACCGATCGCCCGTCGTAATCCCGATTTTTGACTAAAGGGCAAATCGACTTGTGATAAGTCACCGGTAATAACACACTTAGCCGTTGGACCAAGTCGGGTGAGGAACATTTTTAACTGCATAGTTGAGCAGTTCTGCGCTTCATCCAAAATAATGAAGGCATTATCCAGCGTTCGACCCCGCATAAATGCCAATGGTGCGATCTCGATGGTTCGGTTATCCATAAACTGATCCAGCCGCTCGGCGGGAATCATATCGTCGAGCGCATCGTAGAGTGGGCGAAGATAAGGATCGATTTTTTCTTTTAGGTCACCGGGTAGAAATCCCAGGCTTTCGCCCGCTTCAACTGCGGGACGGGTCATGATGATTTTCTTGATTTTACGGCTTTTAAGGGCCGCTACGGCCATGGCAACTGCCGTGTAGGTTTTACCGGTACCCGCTGGACCCACGGCGAAAACGACATCGTTTTTCTCCACTGCACTGATTAATTTTAGCTGATTATGGGTCTTGGCGCGGATGGGTTTGCCATTTCTCCCGTGCAGGATTGTTTTATTGGGCTTACCGGCTGCAATTCTTGCCTCGAAAGGGTTCTTGCCAGTGAGCAATTCCTGCACCATTTGGGTGGGTAGTTCATGGTGCTCTTTGAGCAAGCGCACCATCATTTCAAATTTTGCTTTGGCTTTTTGCGCTTGTTTCTTTTCACCAGAAATCTTTAGGCTTTGTCCACGAGAAGTAATGACAACATCGGGGAAAGCATCACGCAGTAAGTTCAGTTTTACATTGTTGGCACCGTAAAGCGCAACAGGATCTACACCGTCTACAGTAAGAATTATTTCACTCAATATTGAACCTCGGATTAAATTTTTGGGTGCTCCATTATAGGAATACACCCTTTAATAAAAATAATTTAAACAAAAATAAGCAAATTGCCGGGGACCTTTGCAGCAATGTAAGTTAATTTTATTTTATTATCTACCAAACAATTATCTTTGCCCCCAAACTAATAAACCATGCCACTGGTGACACTTACAACCGACTACGGACTTCGCGATCCTTATGCAGCTAGCCTCAAAGGAGAACTGTGGCGCCAAACAGCGGACTTACAGTTGGTAGATATTTCGCATAACGTTAATAATTTCGATATAGTTCAGGCGGCCTTTATTTTTAAAAATGCCTGGCCCTCTTTTCCGGCAGGAACGATTCATTTGTTGACGGTCAATGACTTGCCGGCAGCACGATGTAAATATTTACTACTGCGGCAGTTTGATCAATTTTTTATATGCCCGGATAACGGTATGCTGCACCTTATTTTTGAAGCCCTGCACGGCATTATTTATCGTCTGCCTTTCGACAAAAAAGAAGATCAGTCGATTGGGAAACAATTGGCGGGCGTGGTTAGTCAGCTTAGTCGGAAGATCCCACTGGATCAGATAGGCCAGGCAGCAGAAGACACGGTACGACGTCTGACTTTACAGCCCGTAATCACCAATCAGCAGATCAGGGGCACCATTATCTATATTGATAATTACGATAATGCGATTAGTAATATTAGTCGTCGGCTTTTTGATCAGGTAGGACAGGACCGCCATTTTGAGATTAGTTTTAAGCGACATCCGGCCCTGACCCAGTTGAGTGAAGATTACGAAGAGGTAGATATCGGGGAGCCACTCTGTCTGTTTAATCGTGCAGGCTACCTGAAAATTGCGGTGAATATGGGTAAGGCAGCGAGCCTGTTGGGCCTACGCCTGGAAGAAATGATACAGATAGACTTTCAATAAAAAAAGGATGATCAGAAGGATCGTAAAAATGACTTTTGAACCGGCTGCCTGCGCTCAGTTTCAGGAAGTATTTGAACAGAGCAAGGCAAAAATTCGCGCTTTCCCCGGCTGTCGGTTTCTGGAACTTTGGCGATGTAAATCACCGGATAATATCTTTATGACTTACAGTCATTGGGATAGTGAGGAGGCCTTGGAGGCCTATCGACATTCTACTTTATTTAAGACCACCTGGGCAAAGACCAAACCCCTTTTTTCCGACCGGCCAGAAGCCTGGAGCCTGGATTTGGAAAGCAGTACAAAACAAGCACAAGATGACGATATCACTGGATAATTACACGATTCCCGTTGGTACGGACTGGCAGCCGCTTCGGCAACTATTGCAGGCCAGGAACTATCCGAAAATCGTGGTGATCGTAGACGAAAATACGGAAAAATACTGTCTGCCCTTATTGCGTCAGGCAGTACCAGCAAATTTCGAAACCATTCGAATCCCCGCCGGGGAGGCCCACAAAAACCTGGAGATTTGTCAGGAGATTTGGTCGCAAATGATGGACTTGCAATTATCTCGGGGTAGTTTGTGTATTAATTTGGGCGGCGGCGTCATCGGGGATATGGGGGGCTTCTGTGCCAGTACTTTTAAGCGGGGTATGGATTTTATTCAGGTACCCACGACGTTACTCGCACAAGTGGATGCCTCCATCGGTGGGAAGTTAGGAATAGATTTTAAGCAGGTTAAGAATAGTATTGGTGTCTTTCGTAACCCGGAAATGGTGGTAGTTAATCCCGAGTTCTTACCTACTTTACCCCTCGCAGAGGTGCGGAGTGGGTTTGCCGAAATCATTAAGCACAGCCTGATTATGGATGCTGCAGAATGGAGCCGCATTCGCGAAATCGATGATTTATCCGAGGTAGAGTGGTTTGATTTTATTACGCCCTCTTTAAAAATTAAACAATCGGTTGTCGAACGGGATCCTTTTGAGAAGGGACTACGCAAAGCCCTTAACTTTGGCCATACGGTCGGGCATGCCATTGAAGGTTATGCCCTGGAATCCGATCAGCCTTTATTACACGGAGAGGCCATTGCCATAGGTATGATTTGCGAAGCCTATCTGTCTCATGCCGCCGGCAGTCTAATGGAAAAGGAGCTAATGGAAATCCTCGAATTCTTAAAGAAGATTTACGAATACTGGCCGATTCCCATCGAGGCTGCGGATGATTTGGTCGCCCTGATGAGGAATGACAAAAAAAATCGAGGAGCAGAGATTAACTGCTCCTATCTCGATAAAATCGGGCGGGTCCGGGTAGATCAGGTAGCCGACGAAGAAGAGCTGATACAAAGTTTTCATTTTTACAATGAAATGGCGCGCTAGCCGTTTGTTCAAATATCTGTATCTTTGGAAAGCACTTAGGTAGTGTTATCATAACAACCAATAACCAGGAACATGCAAAGGGTGATTGATTTTTTTCTCAATAATAGTGACAATACGAATCACAAAGCGATCGTAAAGTGGATGTGGCGTCTGTTCTTCGCCGGAGTAATTGCGGTTATTCTACTTTTTGTGGTATTATCCTTCTCTAATTTGCCATCGGTCAGGCAGTTAGAAAATCCACGCAGCGAAATTGCCACCCGCGTCTATGCCGCGAACGGAGAAGTATTCGGTCGGTATTACGTGGAAAACCGGGTGCCAGTTAATTATAGTGAACTGGATTCGGATCTGGTCAACGCCCTGGTGGCTACCGAAGATGAGCGCTATTACAAACACAGTGGTATTGATTTTAAAGCCCTGGGACGAACTTTGGTAAAAACCGTACTACTACAGGACAGGAGTGCTGGTGGGGCGAGTACAATAACGCAGCAATTGGCTAAGCTCTTATTTACAGGTAACCCGGGCTCTGGTGTAGAGCGGGTCGTTCAAAAGTTAAAAGAGTGGATCATTGCCGTCCGTCTGGAGCGCAAGTATACTAAGGAGGAGATTATCTCCATGTACCTGAATAAATTTAATTTCATTAACGGTGCCTACGGTATCAAGGCGGCTTCGGAGACTTATTTTTCCAAGTCGCAAGATAGTCTGGCAGTGGCAGAAGCCGCTATGCTGGTTGGTATGCTCAAGAACCCCTCACTGTATAATCCTTTACGCTTTCCGGAAAAAACGAAAAAACGTCGGGAGGTGGTACTTAATCAAATGCGTAAAAATGGCTTGCTTACCCAGGCAGCGTATGACGAATACCGCCAGTTACCTTTGGGTATCCAATCTAGTAAACGCACGCATATTGACGGCATCGCTACCTACATGCGTACGGAATTGAGTAAAGATGTCAAAGACATATTAGAGGAATATAAAAAGCCGGACGGGACGAGTTATGATATCTACCGGGATGGCTTGAAAATATATACGACCATTGATCCCGAAATGCAGCGTTTGGCAGAATCCAACATGGTCGCTCATATGCGTACCCGTCAGGAGACCTTTTTCCAACAATGGAAAAACCGGGACCCCTGGACCTTCCAGCCCGATCCGGAAGATGGCGTTCCCCTTAGTGTTCGGCAGGATGGCCTGACTCGTCTGATTCGTCAGACCGATCGATACCAACTCCTGCGAGAAAAATACCTGCTGCCCACTATAGAAAAAATTAGCACTCAGGTACCCAATTTGACTTTCCATAATGACGATCGGGAGGTCGAACGCATCATTACGGAATACGAGCAGCCCGGCCATCTGAGCCGCCTGGTTCAGGATAATCTGATTAGCAGCAGTTTGGCCGCCAATTATCGACGGGTACTGAAGAATGCCAATTTCCCGGAATTACGGCAGCGGTGGGACCAACTCCAGGAAGCCGTAGATCAAAAGATGAATGCTCCTACTAAAATGCGGGTCTTTACCTATGAAAATAACCAGCTGGAGAAAGATACTACCATGACTCCTCTGGACTCGATTAAGTACCACCGGATGTTCTTACAGATAGGCTCTCTGGGGGTAGACCCCAAAACCGGGGCGATTAAATTCTGGGTAGGGGGCATCAATTATAAGTACTTTAAATACGATCACATCAGAATCAATCGTCAGGTAGGATCTACTTTTAAGCCCTTCGTTTACGCGACGGCGATTGACCAATTGGGTATTTCGCCTTGTAGAGGGGTCTTCGACTGGCCACAGACAATTAAGCCAGGGGACGGTGCTTTTTATTTACAAGAACCCTGGACACCAAAAAACTTTAATGGGGAATATTCCAACGAGCGCCTGACGCTATTCGAAGGTCTTCGCAAATCGAAAAATACCGTGTCGGTCTTCCTGATGAAGGAATTAGGTACGGCCGAGCCGGTACGAAATCTGGTGAAAAATATGGGTATTGACGTGGATGCCCGCTATCCAAATGGACAATTGCGGGTGCCTAACGTACCTTCCATTGCACTGGGAGCCGTAGACCTAAGTGTGATGGAAATGGTGGGAGCTTATACGACCTTTGCTAATAATGGCATTCGCAATAAGCCTTATCTGATCGAGCGGATTGAAGATAAGAACGGTACGCTTATTTACGAAGGAACCCAGGAAGAAGCCCGGGCCCTACCCGCCAATTCTAATTACGTGATGGTCGAAATGCTGCGTCAGTCCGGTGCCATTGGCCGACAGCTATTTAGCGATGCCGGAGGTAAGACCGGGACAACGAACGATTACGTGGATGGATGGTTTATGGGGATTACACCCGACCTGGTGGTCGGCACCTGGGTAGGTGGAGATGATCGCTGGATTCGTTACTTGCAGTCCTGGTCAGGTCAGGGCTCTTACATGGCGAAACCTTTCTTCTTGTCTTTAATGAAAGAAGTCGAAGCCTCCGACCAGGTGATGAATTACGACAAAACAGCCCGTTTCTTCCGACCAGCGGGGCCTCTGGGGATCGAGATTAATTGCGACACCTATCAGTCCGATGATCTGGATGTAGAGGGGGAGTTTGATAATTCGGAAGATGAAGAAGATATTTTCGGTGATGAAATTAAAGAAGACCCGTTCGGTACGGGAGGAAGATAAGCGTGAAAAACTACTTATGAATCGGATAAATCATTTGTTCTTCTGGGGGTTAGTCTTGCTTTTTAGCTATAGCTGTACGCCTGCGGAGACGAACGTAGAGGATATTGCTACCCGTTTTGACGATCCGACCCTTTTGAAGATCCTGGATTTCCAGTACGAACAAAATGTAGATAGCCTGATCCGCTACATGGAATCGCCATCGGCTAATGTACGTTACCACGCTGCTCTGGCCTTTGGTTCTTTTCAGGATTCTGCCTTATTAGCACCGTTATCAGCCTATTTGTCAGATCCCCACCCCGAGGTAAGAGGAGCGGTGGCTTTTGCCATAGGACAGACGGGGACGAATAGTGCCGTATCTGCTTTAATGGATGCCTTTGATGCTTACGATACGTCTGGCGTTTATCATTTGGCGAATAGTCAAATTCTCGAAGCAGTAGGTAAGTGCGGGGACGCCAGCTCCCTGGATTTGCTCACCGGGATTAGTACTTATCAGGTAAAAGACACACTCTTATTATTGGGACAGAGTAGAGGGATCTATCGATTGGCGCTGCGGGGCGTCGTTAGTGAGGTCGGCACCCAAAAAATGCTGGGTTATGTGACGGAGGAAGCTTATCCGCGACCCGTTCGCCTGATGGCTGCTAACTACCTGTACCGGACGCAGAATATTGATTTATCCCCCTTTGTAGAAGAGTTGAGCCAGCTGTTATTTCGGGAGAAAGATCCGGAAATACGGAGCCCACTGGTCATTGCACTAGGAAAGACACAGCAGACCGCTGCCGCTGCCGCTTTGGAACAGCGATTCAGAATGGACACCGATTACCGGGTCAAATGTAATATCATCCGCGCCTTATCCAATTTTGATTATGCCCTGGTCAAAGCAACCATCGAAGCCGGGCTGAAAGACCCAAACCCACACGTGGCCCTGACGGCGGCTAATTTCTGCCGGGATAATGGCATAGCTGAAGAAGCGGCTAATTACTGGCGAATAGCTAAGGATACGGTGCCCGCCTTGATTGTTCCTACTCTGTATGCTGCGGCCCAGCGTCACCTGCCCCCTATCTACGCAGAAGCAAGACAGGGACTGAATGGTGAGATTCGTCGGCGTTTTCGCGATACGGCAGATCCTTATTTGCAAGCAGCTTATCTGGAAGCTTTGGCGGAATTCGGATGGAATTACCGTTTTATTCAGCAGCAGGGATTTGCGCACGAGGATCCGGTGGTACGCACTAAATCAGTCGCTTTAATTGCTCAAATCCTGGCACAAGCCGATTTCCGTAACTTTTTTGGCGTCAGCTACCGTAATGTACGCCGTGAGTTGGCTGTCTTCCTCAAGGATGCCATTCGAACGAACGATCCGGGTATGGTAACCCTGGCCGCTCAAAGTTTAAAAGATGTCGGATCGGGACCACAGAGCTACCTGGTGAAAATTGATAGTTCCTTCATTGAGGATGCCTTTTTGCAACTAGACCTGCCACGCGATCAGGAAGCCTACGAGGCACTGGTGGCACTGGCCAAAGAATTAGACCGTCCCAATATTCCCGAATTGACCATGGAAGATTATCTCTATGATATAGATTGGTCTGTACTGCAGGGGATGGAGAACCAGGCCCCCAGGGCCAGACTGGAAACCGATAAAGGAGAAATGCTGCTAGAATTATATCCTTCGGTGGCGCCCGCTTCGGTGGTGAACTTTGTTCTGCTCGCCCGAGAAGGCTTTTATGAGAATCTACCTTTTCATCGGGTCGTTTCTAATTTTGTTGTTCAGGCAGGCTGTGATCGCGGTGACGGTTTTGGAGGAGCACCCAGATTGATTCGTTCGGAACTCAAGCCGGTTTATTACGATCAGGCGGGTGTGTTGGGGATGGCCCGCTCCGGGCTACACACCGAATCTTCTCAGTTTTTTATAACGCATAGTCCAAGCCCACATCTGGATGGAAATTATACTATCTTTGGCCAATTAATTGAAGGTAGGGAAGTCTTGGAGGCGATCATGCAGGGAGATACGATTCGCCAAATCAGCATTCTGAATTAATCTGCGATAGATGCTCGCAACGAACAGGTGTGCTCAAGCGCTGAATTTGAGTGAAAACCGTTTATAATATATCATTACAAGAAACCAAATTAAACCATGAAAAATACGCCACTGACTGCGATACACGTTGAACTAGGAGCCAAAATGGCGCCCTTCGCCGGATACAATATGCCCATCTCTTACGCAGGGATTCAGGAAGAACATAAGACGGTACGGAACGGCGTAGGTGTTTTTGACGTTTCACACATGGGCGAATTTATTGTGCGGGGAAAGGAAGCTTTAGACCTTATACAAAAGGTTACCACGAATGATGCCTCCAAGTTGGAGATTGGACAGGCCCAATACTCCTGCTTACCCAACAAAGTGGGAGGAATTGTGGATGATTTGCTGATCTATCGACTGCCGGAAGACAACTGCGCCGCGGGGGAGCGCGCCTATATGTTAGTAGTGAATGCCTCAAATATAGATAAGGACTGGAACTGGATTAAGGCCGCGAATAATTTTGATACGAAACTGATCAACATATCTGATCAGACGGGATTGTTGGCCATTCAGGGGCCAAAAGCCGAAACCGCCTTGCAATCTCTGACGAATGCTGATCTTTCGGCGATTAAGTTTTACCATTTCACCAAAGGGACTTTTGCTGGGCTGGAGAATGTATTGATCTCCGCTACGGGGTATACGGGAGCGGGTGGTTTCGAAATCTATGCTGATGCCGATAAAATGCCCAGTATTTGGAAAGCCGTCATGGAAGCAGGGGCTTCCTATGACATTGCGCCCATTGGCCTGGGGGCCAGAGATACGCTACGCCTGGAGATGGGATACTGCCTGTACGGCAATGATATCGACGATAGCACCTCCCCGATTGAAGCGGGCCTGGGCTGGATCTGTAAGTTTGGGAAGGGTGACTTTTTCAGTAAGGCCATTTTTCAGGAGCAAAAGGAAACGGGCGTAGATAAAAAATTGGTAGGCTTTACGCTGGATACTCGTCGGGTGCCCCGTAACGGTTACGAAATTGTAGACCCGGAAACGGAAGCGTTGATCGGTAAAGTTACCTCCGGTACCCAGTCCCCGTCACTGGGGCATCCCATTGGTATGGGCTATGTAGATTGGGCTTACCGCAAAAAGGGTTCTAAAATTGGTATTCGGATGGGTAAGAAAGTAATTGAGGCTACCGTACAGCGGCCACCTTTTTATCAGGATTAGATTACGCACGGATTAATTATCCAGAACTTACCCGAAAAAATTTAAACAAAGCGGTTGCTTTTCCATTAAAGTAAAGATGTTGTGTTTTAATTTTTAAACGCACAAAGCATAAATAAACGATTGCATGGAATTAAAAGAAGGGAAGGAGAAATTTCTACAGGCCTGGGGAGCGCTAGGTTCCAGCTGGGGAATTAATCGTACAATGGCCCAAATCCATGCGCTCCTGCTTATCTCACCAGAGGCCCTCTGTGCTGATGATGTGATCAAGGAACTTAAAATCTCCCGTGGAAATGCGAATATGAACCTCAGAGCCTTAATTGACTGGGGACTGGTATTCAAGGAGTTAAAGCCCGGGGAGCGTAAAGAGTTTTTTGTGGCCGAGAAAGATATGTGGGAAGTAGTACGGAATATTATCACGGAAAGAAAAAAACGCGAATTGGAACCGATCATCAAAGTATTAGATGAGCTTTCCAGCGTTGAAGGAGATGATGCTAACACCAAAGAGTTTGTCAACACCGTAAAGGATATTAAGCTTTTTGCCGCTAAGGCCGACTCCACCCTGGAGACCTTAGTCAAATCGGACTCCAACTGGTTTGTGGGTACCTTTATGAATATGATAAAGTAGATGTTTAGGGTTTAGTGGTTAGGGGTTAGTGAAAAACTACGCTAACCGCTAAACCCCAAACCCTAAACTACTTCTTCACCCCTGGTGTGCGTTCCAGAAACTCCTCGTACAATTGGATATGGCGACTATCGATCGCAATCTGATACCCATCGATAAACACATAAGGTATCTTAGTCTTGGTCTCGAAAGGATCACCATCGGCAACGAACAGGTTTGCGCGTTTGCCGACTTCTAGTGAACCCAGCTCATCGGCTACACCAAAAATCTCCGCCGGATTAATCGTAACGGCCTTTAGTGCTTCTTCTTTGCCCATGCCATAGGCGGCTGCAAAACCGGCGTTAAAGGGCAGGTTACGAACGTTTTCGGTTTCCGCGGCAGTCAGCGCGACTTTAACGCCCGCTTCGGCCATAATCCCCGGATTGGCATAAGGACGATCGTAGCGATCCGAAGATCTCGTAGGTGTAGAAAGGATAGGACCGGCAATTACGGGAACACCCGCTTCGGCAATCTCTTCGGCTACGCGCCAACCTTCGGCTACGCCTACCAGCACTACTTTCTCCAGTTCTTTCTCTTTAATCCATTCCAGGGCGCTCAAAATAGATTTTTTACTGTCTACATTGATGTGCAGCGCTATTTCACCCTCAATCACGGGTACTAGTGCTTCCAGAGCTGGATTGTACTCGGTGTCTTCGTCCGCTGCCTTCACTTTGGCAAATAGTTTTACCTGCTCCCAGAGTTTGTCGACTTTCTCCATGTTTTCTTTGTACTCCTTTTTCAGCTCTTCGTCCGAGCGACGATCCCACCAGCCACGACGACCGGCATTGGGAAAGTTCATCACCACGGCCTTGTAGCCGGTGTACATTTGATCGGGCGTATACCCCACGAGGTTAATCAGTGCGGCCGTACCCGATATCAGACCACTGGTAGGAGCGGCAATTACGGTAGTGACCCCACTCACTCTGGTCACCGGAATGGCTACCGAGTTGGGGTTTACGGCAGTGAGTGCCTGCATCTGCGGCGTTACCTCCCCGATTTCATTGTGGTCTACAGTTAAGGATACGGAACTCACTTCTGCCAGTCCCAGTTGGGTGTTTCCGTCGATCATACCGGGATAAATGGTATGCCCGGAACAGTCAATAGTGGTCGCACCACCTGGAATGTTAACGTTGGTGCCCAGGGCGGAAATTTTGCCGTCGGCAATCACCAGGGTGCCATTCTCGATGGTACCGTTGGTAACGGTCTCGATGGTAGCGTTGGTGAGCGCGAAAGTTCCTTTATTGGCTTTGTCTACTTGTGCTTGCAGGCTTAAAGTAGCCGTGAGCAAGACGAGTAGCGCAATTATTTTATTTCTCATTGAATTGATTTTTTCCTTTTATGAAATTTACTAGTCAGGTTGATAAAGCGGCCTGAAAAAGGAGTGATGGATCATAAACCACCAAACCACTAAATCAAAAAACCGACAAACGAATCTAGTGGTTGTGACGGTTAAGTAGCGCCTCCGTATTCAGAAAGGCTCCTTCCATACAGGCATCTACCTGATGTCCGGCTTCTCCTTTCATAAAGGTAGGCAGGCTTTGTTCGGGATCTGGGGCCAGTCGCTGGTCGTCTTCGTCGTTTTCGCGATCGAAATAGACGATGCCGTCGACAATGGTTTTTACGGGGATAGCGTACACGGAGAGGGGGTGTCCCTCAAAGATAGCCACATCTCCTTCTTTACCTACTTCCAGTGAACCCACGCGGTCACCAATACCCAACTGCTTGGCCGGATTGATCGTGATCAGCGAAAGTGCTTCGTCGTCTGTCAGGTCACCATAACGTTGTGTTTTGGCTGTCTCATGGTACAGGTGACGGATCAGCTCACCCGAATCCGAGTTAATGGAGGTCGTCACCCCATTGCGCATCAAGATAGTCGCATTATAAGCCGTAGAGTAGTATACTTCAAATTTGTACGCCCACCAATCGGAGAATACCGAAGCGCCGGCACCAAATTCGGCCAGTTCGGGCGCGACCTTAAAGCCTTCGTTGGTGTGCTGGAAAACCAGGCGGTCGATACCAAAATCACGGCAAACATTCATCAGCATATAGATCTCATCCGCTCGGTAAGAGTGGCAGTGAATGATGATATCACCGGCCAGGATAGCGGCCAGGGTCTCCATCTGACGGTCATATTTGGGCGGTAGCGCCGTCGGATCGCTGTCTTTTTTCGCTTCGTAATCCGCTTTGGCTTTTGCGTAAGCCTGTGCTTCGGAAAAGGCGCGGCGGAATACTTGCTCGACCCCCATCCGGGTGCGGGGCTGAATGCCATTGCCTTCACCGTGTACCCGCATGGGGTTTTCCCCCAGGGCAAACTTAATGGTACGTGGTGCGCCTTCCATTTTTAGATCGTCAGGATTGTAAGTACCATAGCGAAGCTTCAGCGTTTCACATTCGCCGCCAATGGCGTTGGCTGATCCGTGCATAGCGTGAATAGCGGTTACGCCACCCGCCAGCGCGCGATAAATACCAACATCGAGCGGATCAACGGCATCGCCTTGCCATACCTGGGCCGTTACGGGAGCCGAAGCATCGTTGACATCGTCCAGGGCTAGGTGGCTGTGGGCGTCAATAATACCGGGCATGACAAATTTACCCGTGGCATCAATTTCTTCGACACCGCGAGGAGTCCGTAGGTTTTTTCCAATACGGGTGATTTTACCGTCCTGGATCAGGACGTCGGCTTCTTCCAGTGTACCGTTGGTGACCGTTAGGACGGTTCCGTTTTTAATGATTACACTACCCGTTTCCGGTTGGGCCATCAGCCCGATCGTGCAAAAGAGTAAAAAGCAAATATTGAGTATTTTCATTTTTTCTTGATTTGTGGTCCGCCTGAGGCGGAAAAATTCAAATTTGTACGCTGCTTAGGGTTGAGATAGTCGATTAAGGGATTTTAGACCCACTTACGTCAAAGTTACCATAGCTGCCAACACCTACCTTACCTTCAAAAGCCTCCTTAGTGAAGTCCAGTTCGTAGGCAAGCGTCATGTTTTGTCCCTGGATATCAACACTGATATTAAAGGTGAGCGTGTTACCACTCAGTACTACACTCTGCATATTCGTTGTACCCATTGTTTCGGCCTCTACGGTGCCCTCGATATCACCTCCGTTGTCGGTGAGCGTCATGACGCCCGAGGTGACTTGTCCGGGTACGTTGATGGTATAGGACCATTCTCCCGCCAGATCACCGGGGCTTAAGCTTTCGCCTGATTTGCCAGCTGATTTCTTTTTAGAGGTGTCGTATTCGAAGACATGGCCATCCGCCAGTACAAAACGTACGTTGGAGCCTTCTTCAAAATAAGGTTTATCAGAAACGACGAGGTTCGCGATCTTTCCTTTTTCAACGCTCCCCATAACATTACTGACGCCCATCATCTCGGCGGGTGTGGTGGTCAGGGCAGCCAGGGCTTGCTCACTTGATAAGCCCGCTTTGACCATCCGCTGTAAATTACCGCGCAGATCACTCGCTTTCGTACCCATGGTGGTAAAAGCAAAGGTAATGCCTTCCTCGGCAAAGGTAGCCGCCTGACTAACGTAGCTGTCATAGGTTTCTTTTTTGCGCTTCATCAGGGCTTCCATCTCTGGATCATTTTCTGCTTCCTCTGCTTCCTCTTCGTCGTCTTTTTTCTTCTTTTCCTTGATTTCTTTAGGCAGATCCGTAGAGACCAGTACGGGTTTTCCGGCCGCTTTCAGTTCGTCAAGGACGCGCCAGCCTTCTTTTACGTTGGCCATAATCATGTCTACTTCCACGTCGCGTTCCAGCGTCATGGCGCGGTACAGGTCTTTCACACCGGGCGCGACCATAAACATCATCTGCTCACCGGAGGCTACTTCAGCCAGGGATTCCAGCGCTTCGTCACTTTCGGGGCGAGGCATGGCAGGATTTTTTTCATAAGCTGCTTCGTGGGCCATGTACTGACGGGCCTGACCAAAAAGCTCCCGGTACTTGGTCATTACCCCCATAATGGTAGCGGGAAATACCCGACCGGCATCTTCAAAGGTACCCACCATCGCTACTTCTTCGAGTAGTATCATGTCGGCAGCCTTATCGCCCGCCAGGATGATCAAGGCCGTTTGGCCGGGAATCATCCCCCCGTGGGGAACCGTTTGTACGGCGGTAATACCTAATTTACGGAAAGCTTCGATTTCTTTATCACTGGTAGAAACCATATCTTCTGCCTCGGCGTGCGGCATGATACCGGCCATCTCGTAAGGCGGATTAGCCCGAATTTCGCCCCGAGGACGTTCCCGGTTATTATCTGGTTTGGGCTCCGGGATACCGATATTCGACAGGGCATCAATAAAGCCGGCGTAGACAAACATACTGTCTGCTTCCAGGACTTTCGCATTGGCGGGAATCGTCACGTTTTTACCCACGGAATGAATGAGGCCATCTTTAATGACGATGGTGCCTCCCTCGATCATTGTTCCAGGCTTCTGGACAATGGTAACATTTTTGAGTGCATAAGTGCGGGTGACCGGCTTTAGCAGGTCATCGACCGACTGAGCCTGGGCAGCAACCACCAGCAACAATAGTGCAAATAGTGTGCTTAATAGCTTATTCATATAAAGTTGTTCTGATTAAAAAATTATTTGATGGATGAATGGTAAACCAAGATATTGGATATGGGTTTGTCAGGATTTGCCAAATTACGGAATATGAGAGCCTTTATAGGTATTCTAACACCCTAAAAATAGCCATTTTCGGGAAAAAGCCGCATTTTGTGTGTGAATTACCGCTTAACGAAGACAAACTGCATATAGATTCTATGGCTAAAAAAAATAAGCAATCATCTGCTAAGCGCAAAAAAACAGTCCAATTAAAAAATAGTCCGGCCTGGTTTCAAAACCAGCGCCTCCATATGATCCTGCTTTTTACGCTCGGATTTTTATTGTATGCCAATACCTTTGGGCACCAGTATACCCAGGATGACGCGATCGTAATCACCGATAATGTTTTTACTACGGAGGGACTGAGCGGTATTGGAGGTATCCTCCAGTACGATACTTTTTATGGTTTCTTTCAGGATGAAGGAAAAGCTACTTTGGTCGCAGGCGGGCGTTATCGTCCCCTGTCACTCGTAACCTTTGCTGTAGAATACGCCATTTTTGGACAAAATCCAACGGTAAGCCATGTCATCAATGCCCTGTTTTTCGGAGCAACGGCGGTGCTACTGTATCTGGTCTTACTCCAGTTACTGGCGGGTAAAAAATATTCGCGTAGTCGCTATTTTATTACCCTGGCGGCTGCCCTTGTATTTGTGGCGCATCCCATTCACACGGAGGCGGTGGCCAATATCAAGGGGCGAGATGAAATACTGGCTTTGTTAGGTAGCCTGGGTGCCCTGTATTTTGCTTTTTTAGGCTTTCGCCAAAAAAACTGGACCAAACAGATCCTGGGAGCACTTTGCTTATTCCTGGGACTCCTTTCCAAAGAAAATGCGATCACCTTTGTGGCCATCATTCCATTAAGTCTATACTTTTTTGCGCAAGCGAAACCCCGCGAATACCTCCCTGCCAGCTTGCCTTATCTGGCCGCTGCACTGGCTTTTGTGCTCATCCGTTCTTCTATCCTGGGTTTATCCCTGGGGGAGCCTTCCGGAGAATTAATGAATAATCCCTTTTTGGAATACCAGAATGGCCGCTACGTCGCCATCGGCTTTGGGGCACAAATGGCCACGGTTATTTACACGCTGGGCAAATATGTACAACTGTTGTTCTTCCCTCATCCGCTGACGCACGACTATTATCCGCGACACATTGAGTTGATGTCCTGGGGCGATCCACTGGTGCTGCTTAGCTTGTTATTTTACCTGGGGATGATTGCCTACGCCATCCGCGGCTTGTTTCGCAAAGATATTTTGGCCTACGCCATCCTTTTCTACCTGATCACCATATCTTTGGTATCCAACGTTGTATTTGCGATCGGTACGAATCTGGCCGAACGCCTCTTGTTTATGCCTTCGGTAGGTTTTAGTATTGCCGTGGCGGTGCTACTGTATCGATTGGCCAGACTTCGGAATGGTCAGCAGGCGCCGACCCAATTTCGACAGCTGTATTTACCGGGCGTGATTTTGATTTTATTTTGTCTTGGCCTGTCGGTAAAAACCTTCAGTCGCAATTTGGCCTGGAAAGATAATTTTACCCTGTTCACGACGGACATACAGACTTCAAAAAACAGTGCCAAACTGCGTAATGCGGTGGGCGGAGAATTGATTGCCCAGTATCGCGACGCTGTGGACCCCATATTAAAGGAAAACAAGTTGCGCGAATCTATCGGGCATTTGGAGGAAGCCATCCGTATCCATCCGACTTATAAAAATGCGTATCTCCTGCTGGGGAATGCCCATTTTTATCTGAATGAATTCGATGCGGCCATCCGGAGTTATCAGCAGGCACTGCAGTTGGATCCGGGCTATGAAGAAGCCAGGCGTAACCTGGGGGTAACGTACCGTGATGGTGGAAAGTTTTACGGAGAGCAGCAAGGAGATTTGGCGAAAGCCACCCAGTACCTCAATCAGGCCCTCAACTACCTGCCGGAAGATTACGAGACACTTCGCTTACTGGGCGTAGCCAATGGTATGGGAGGGAATCAGCAACAAGCCATTGAGTACTTCCGACGCGCTGCCGAAGCCAATCCGGAGTCGGCCGATGCCTGGTATAATCTGGGAACGGCACACCTGGCAGCCGGTAATACCGAGCAGGGACAGGCCTTTCGGCAAAAAGCCATACAGATGGATCCACAGGTGCAACAGCGTATGGGGAACTAAAGAGGAACTTTTTAATATTAACCATGAAAACACTTTCCCTCAAAACCGGCGAAGCCCTTACGATCCGGGAAGCCACTGCCGAAGATGCCGCCCGTATGATCCGCTACGTAAAAATGGTAGGGGATGAGACCAATTTCCTGACTTTTAGTGGAAGCGAATTCGACCTCAGCGTCGAAGCAGAAGCAGCCTTTATAGCGTCCCATCGTACTTCCCAGAACCAATTGTTTATCATCGGCGAGCTAGATGGAGAGGTTGTTAGCTTACTCAACTTATCGGCTAGTCACAAACCACGTCTGGCCCATTACGGCGAAATCGGGGTCAGCGTACTGCGCGCCCACTGGGGCAAAGGTATCGGTCGGGCCATGATGGAATATATGATCGCCTGGGCAAAAGAGACGGGTATTATTCGCAAGATTAACCTCAAGGTGCTAAGGGAGAATACCTCAGCGGTCCAACTCTACAAAAAGCTGGGCTTTGAGTGGGAAGGTACTTTGCGCCGGGACTTTTATCTGGATGGTCAATTCCAGGATGCTTATTGTATGGGCTTGTTGGTGGATTAATGCTAAGCAAGACCTCCTGCTTCGACCAAAGGAATATCCTGATATGTATAAATCATTAGAACATCTACCCCACTTCCCACCTTCTACTTAAAAAGAATCAAAACATGACACAAATCGATAAAACCAAACCAGTACTGGTCACCGGTGCTACGGGCTATGTAGCCGGCTGGCTGGTCAAACGACTTTTAGAAGAAGGAATCACAGTTCATGCTGCGGTACGGGATCCGCACAATGAAAATAAAACCGCGCACCTAAATGACTTGGTGGAGAAAACGCCGGGTACGATCAAGTATTTCAAATCTGATCTGCTGGTAGAAGGTTCCTACGCCGAAGCCATGCACGGTTGTGAGTTGGTCTACCATACCGCTTCGCCGTTTACAAGTGATTTCGAGGACCCACAAAAGGAGCTGATTGACCCGGCAGTAGAAGGCACCCAGAATGTACTGGAAACAGCCAAAAAAGTCGCTTCCGTCAAGCGGGTAGTGGTCACCAGTAGTTGTGCGGCCATCTATACCGATGCTATCGAAGCGGAGCAGGCCCCCGAAGGAAAATTGACCGAAGAGATGTGGAATACTAGTGCCTCACTGGATTATCAGCCTTATTCGTACTCTAAAGTATTGGCCGAGAAAAAGGCCTGGGAAATAGCCGAAAGTCAATCTCAGTGGGACTTGGTGACGATCAACCCATCACTGGTTTTAGGCCCACCACTCAATCCTCAGTCGGTTACTTCTGAGAGTTTTGCTTTGTTAAAGCAGTTTGGGGACGGTAGTTTAAAAATGGGGGCACCAAAAGTAGGCATCGGGCTGGTTGACGTCCGGGATGTAGCCGAAGCACATTACCAGGCCGGTTTTAACCCAAAGGCTCAGGGGCGATACATTACCTCCGCCCACGACACCAATTTCCTGGAGCTGGGTCATTCGTTAATGCCCAAGTACGGAGAGGATTACCCCTTACCACAAAAAGCACTACCCAAGTGGTTATTGATGCTCATTGGACCGATGGTAGATGACCGCTTCAGCCGACGCTTTATTCGTGATAATGTGAATAGAACCTGGCGAGCAGATAATTCCAAAATCAAGGAAGAACTGGATATCCAATTCCGCCCCATGCAGGAGACCATGGAAGCGTCTTTTGGGGTGTTAGTGGAGCAGGATATGATATGACATCAAGGGGTGAGGGGCGAAGCAGCAGCTTCGTCTCCCTCAGGAGAGGAGAGTTTAAATTTTATGCGTATTTTGGTAGAAACTTGCTGATAAATATTCAATCAGCGTAAAACTGCATCTATCATCTGCCAAAGCTAAGCTCATGTTGAACAAAATATTCTTACTGCTCTTTTGCTTAAGCATTTCCTTCACCTCTGGATTGACGCAATCGCCCGAAAGACCCAATGTCATCTTAATTATTACGGATGATCAGGGCTACGGCGATTTGGGCGTCAACGGTAACCCTTACCTAAAGACGCCTACGCTAGATAGATTGGCAGCCGAAAGTATCCGCTTCAACAACTTCTATGTCTCTCCCGTATGTGCTCCTACTCGTTCCAGTCTAATGACTGGACGCTATAGTCTGCGTACGGGCGTAAGGGATACCTACAATGGCGGAGCCATCATGAGTACGGAAGAGACGACCATTGCCGAGATGCTCAAAGCGGCAGATTATGAAACAGGGATTTTTGGAAAATGGCATTTAGGGGATAATTATCCCTCTCGCCCTATGGATCAGGGCTTTGACGAATCGGTCATTCATCTGTCCGGGGGGATGGGGCAGGTAGGTGATTTCACTACGTATTTTCAGAGAGATAGTAGTTATTTTGATCCTGTACTTTGGCACAACGGGAAGCGTAAAAAATACGAAGGCTATTGCTCGGATATCTTCACGGAGCAGGCCATTCGGTTTATCGAAGAGAAGCAGGACGAACCTTTCTTTTGCTATTTATCCTTTAATGCGCCGCATACCCCCTTACAGGTTCCGGACGAATATTACCAGCGCTATAAAGATATTGATCCTTCCAAAGTGCCGGCGGGGCGGGCCCTACCCTTACCTGAGATGAGCGAAAAAAATAAAGAAGACGCCAGGAAGGTCTACGCCATGGTGAGTAATATTGACGATAATATTAATCGTTTGTTGAAGCGTCTGGAAGCACTTCAATTGGAAGAGGAGACCATCATCATCTTTATGACGGATAACGGGCCCCAACAATCCCGCTACATTGCCGGAATGCGGGGAAAAAAAGGTAGTGTCTATCGGGGGGGCGTCAGGGTTCCTTTTTATCTAAAGCATCCAAAGATGGATAAGGGAGCGGATATCGAGGTCGACGCCGCACATATCGACGTTTTACCTACGATAGCGGAGCTTTGCCAGGTGCCGCTACCCAGGTATACCAAAATTGATGGTCAGAGCCTGTGGCCACTCGTCGGAGTACAAAATGTGGACTGGCCGGAAAGATCGCTGTTCTTTTACTGGACCAGGCGTTACCCACAGCTATACCAGAATATTGCGCTACAAAAAGGGCCATACAAATTAGTGGGCCATACTTCGTATGATGCAGACCCCAGCGATTTTGAGTTGTTTAACCTTGGGCTTGACCCCTATGAGCAAAATAATTTAGTCCGCAAGGAAACCGAGAAGGCAAAAAGCCTGAAGGCGGAATTAGATGGCCTATACAACGAGCTCATCTTTTCTCCTCACCTGCTCGATCCCCCCCTCATCGAAATTGGCCATCCCGCCGAAAATCCCACTTTTCTAAACCGTAACGACGCCGATGGCGAACGGGGTATCTGGGCACAGGAAGAACTGTACGGGAAATGGAATGTGAAGATCAATCCGGGGTATTACAACATTAAATTTAAATTTATAGAGCCTCTGGAGAAAGACGGCGTGTTAATTCTGGAAACCAATACCCTTACGAATCGGCAAGTGAATAGGGAAGAGGGGACTGACCTTATCGAAATGAATGAGGTATATCTGCCGGCAATGGAAGGGGAGCTCATTCCGCTTTACCTGATCAACGGGAAGAAAATTTTACCTTTTTGGGTAGAGTTGCAAAAAATATAAGTAAGACCAGATCGAAGCAGGAGCTTCGGGGCAAATATAATGCTTATTTTACAGCTATTCTTTTATCGAAGTTGTTTAAAACTCCTCACTGAGCCCTTGGCAACACATTGAAAGCCAATACCAATCATCTCACCAGGAATTCTTAAACAACTTCATCCTTAAATATTTACCACTAATATGATTATTACTAAATCGGTGGGGCTCCGGAAAGTGCTACAGTGGTCCGGTCACCACATTGTCTGGCTGACGTTGGTGATGGCCGTTGCCGCTGCGCTTTATTTTTTCGAAATCATCACTTTCAGTATTCCCTGGCTTCCGATCTCGGTGATTGGTACAGCGGTGGCTTTCTACGTGGGTTTTAAGAATAGCCAGTCTTACGACCGGATGTGGGAAGCCCGAAAGATATGGGGTGGAATCGTTAATGATAGTCGTACCTGGGGGATGATGGTGGATGGCTTTGTGAGTAATCTGTTTGCGGAGCAAAAGGTTTTGGAATCAGAAATAGACGGGGTGAAAAAACGGCTGATTTACCGGCATATTGGCTGGCTATATGCCCACCGTAGTCAATTATTACTGCCCACTTCCTGGGAGCACATCAGTCAGGGCGGACACATGACGCGTACGGCTGAATTTTATCAGCGGACTTTTGGTATTGGTCTGGTGGATGATGAAGTGACCAAAATCGAGCTGCAGCATTTTTTGCCGGAAGGCGAATACGAACGACTCATCAATTATAAGAACACCGCCACTCAGATCATCAACGAACAATCCCGTGATTTACAGCAGTTGAGGAAGCGGGGCTTAATAGAGGACTTCCGACACATGGAGTTGGCGAATTTGCTGAAGAGCTTTTACACCTTACAGGGAAAGAACGAGCGGATTAAAAAAATTTCCGCTGCCCCGGCAATACGCCAATATGAGTCGCTACTTCGTGGGCATTTTTATCGCGCTTTTGCCCTTTAGCATGATTCCTGAATTAATGAAGGAAGATACCTACGGCGTCTGGCTGGCCATACCGGTGAGTGTGCTGGTGGGTTGGGTATACATCATGATGGAATTAGTCGGCGACTACTCTGAGAACCCCTTTCAGGGCATGGCTAACGATATTCCGATGCTTTCTTTGTGCCGGGTCATCGAAATTGACTTACGGGAGATGTTGGGTGAAGTAGATTTACCAGCGCCCATTAAAGCTAAGAATGGTATTTTGATGTAGTTCTTTACTCTTCCTCAGACTTATCTGGCCCATTTCCTTCTTCCAGATAAAAGAAATTGGTCAACTCGCTGGAGATCACCCGAATCAATTGCTGATTGATGAGTTCCAGTAGAGCCAGGAAAGTAGTAATGGCGTGGATGCGATTTTTGCAATGGCCAAACACGTCCATAAATTCGGCGCGCCGACCACCACTTACGACCCTGCTCAGTAAGTCTTGCTCGGCATCGATGGTATAACTAAACTGTACCACCTCGTGGATTTGTTGTGGATTTTTCGCATCAAAGCGATCCATCACCCGCTCGAAGGCTTTTAGTAGTCGGAAGAGGGTAAGGGATTCCAGTTCTACGTCGACCAGCGCTTTATTTGCGATTTTTTGTAATTCTTTGGAGGAATAGCCTCGGGTCTCCTGATGGGACCGCCGCTTTTCGAGTTGGCGCATGTCTTCCAGAATACTCTTGTAGCGTTTGTATTCCAGCAGGCGCTCCACCAGTTCCTCCCGGGGGTCAATCTCGTTGCCTTCTTCGTCAACGGCTTTGCGGGGGAGTAATAATTTAGCTTTGATGCGGCAGAGGGTAGCGGCTACTACGATGAATTCGCTGGCTAAATCGATGTTCATACGCTCCATCTGCTTGATGTAAGCCAGGAAATCATTGGTGATCTTAGCAATGGGAATATCGTAGATATCCAGCTCATCCCGCTCGATAAAGAATAGCAACAGATCGAAGGGGCCTTCGAAATGTTCCAGTTTTATGGTATAAGTGGCCGAATCACTCATGGTTGCGGGATGAATTTAACTGCAAAGATAAATAAAGTTCTTAGTCTTTCAATAATCGCTGCCGGCTGGCTTCGTAAAGCATGATGCCCGCGGCCACGGACACATTAAAGGAATCCGCATTGCCTACCTGGGGGATAATGAAGCGCTGATCGGCCTGGCGGGCCACCGGCTTGGTGATTCCCTTCCCTTCCGAACCCAAGACAAAAGCACAGGCGTGGGTAAGGTTAAGCTCGTGTAGGGGCTTGTCGGCCTGTAGATCACTGGCGTACACTTCGACGCCATTCACCTGCAAGAAATCGATGGCAGCGATCAGGTTTTGCTCACGGCAGACGGGTAGTCGGGCCAGCGCACCGGCAGAAGCCTTAATGGAGTCGGCGTTAATCTGAGCGGACTTACGCGTGGGGGCAATGATCGCATCTACACCACAGAGTTCGGCAGAGCGCGCAATGGCCCCAAAATTACGGATGTCGGTCACTCCTTCAATAATGACAAAAAGGGGATTGTCCTTGCGTTCCGTGATTTTAGGAAACAGCTCTTCAATACTGTGGTAGGCAATCTGTCCAATTTGTGCTACGATCCCCTGGTGGTTACCGCGTACCAATTGGTTGAGCTTCTCCTTAGGGGTCATGACTAAGGGGATATTGCGCTCCCGGGTAATTTCGCGTAGTTTCATTTCAATCTCTCCGGTCGTTCCTTGCTGGAGAAAAATCTTTTCAATGGATAAGCCCGCCTCGAGTGCTTCGAAGACCGGGTGTCTGCCGTAGATAATATCTTTGTTATTTGTCATACTAGTAACCAAAGTTCGGTTTTTTTTCTTGTCAGACAACAGAATGAGCAATATTTTTATTTCAATTATACAGAGCAATTGTATTTTGGCTGGCCATTTGGCCTATTGGGTAGCTGGCGTTCTATAACATCTCTTTAAATATTACACACTATTTATGCGGTTAATCAACAAATATTGGTTTTTTTCCCTGGTTTTTTTCCTTTCTCCCGTTTTTCTCCTGGCCCAAATCAATGCATTAGGCCTTGCTAAGGACCATCTGCAGATGCATCCCGGACCAGGGCAATGGACGATAAGTGATTTTGCGGAAGCAGAAATTGTTGACCAGTACCGTAGCCAACACAACGATGTCCTTCATGTTTATGTCAGACAGCAATACCAGCGCATCCCGGTCTACAACGCGATTGCGGCCGTACACCTGCGGGGCTCAGGAAAAAAGGTGCTCTATCAGACTAATCGTTTCTATGATCAATTGTCGGAGCGTATTGCCACGTCGGTGGTGAAGATACCGGCCGAGCGGGCCCTTTATACGGTCAGTGATAATTTAGGAATCCCCCTTTCGGGAAAACCACAAGTAACTCTGCGCTCGGCGCGTTCTCTACAGTTTTTAGTCCCTGAGCTATCTGATAGTCCGGTTCCGGCGGAGCAAATTTATTTTCCAGCGGAAGATGGAAAAATCTACCTGTGCTGGAATTTGCGCGTCGATGATTCTCGCTCCGCGGCGGTATGGAATATTTTTGTTGATGCGGAGAGCGGGGTCATCCGGAATAAAAAAGATGAGACGATTTACTGCACCTTTAAGCATACACACGATGCCCTTTGTACGATCCCTGCGTCCCGAAAGCAAAGGGTGGAAGCCAGGTCAAATGTCGATCAAAGCCTGGTAGATGGAGCCACTTATTTTGTTTTCCCGGCTTCGGTAGAGTCGCCTAACCACGGAGATCGGAGTTATGTGGTCAATCCGGCCGACGCTGTTGCATCTCCTTTTGGCTGGCACGACACCAATGGGGTGGAAGGCCCCGAATATACCTTTACCCGGGGGAATAATGTACACGCCTACCGCGATGCGGATCCCGACGATGAACCCGACGGGCCTGAGCCCGAGGGTGGTGAGGAGCTGTTTTTTGAGTTTCCCTATACCATTGCTGGCAGCCCTACGGCGAATAGTGACGCAGCGGTCACTCAGTTGTTTTACATGAATAATTTCATGCACGATTTCACCTATTATTTTGGCTTTGATGAGGAATCGGGCAATTATCAGCAAAATAATTACGGCAAGGGAGGCCGCCAGGGCGATCCGGTACGCGCCGAAGCGCAGGATGGTTCCGGACTAAATAATGCGAATTTTACGCCCTCGCCTGACGGTACAAATGGGAAAATGCAAATGTTCCTCTGGTCTTTCGGCGGCAACTCAAATTTTAATGTAAACGCTCCTTCCGAATTGGCGGGCGGTTATCCTTACGCTACGGCCGAGTTCGGACCACAAATTATTGAGACCATTGATGGGGAGCTGGTATCGGGTATTACGGACACGGCTAATACGAATACAGGCTGTACAAGCCTGATAAATGAGAGCGAAGTAAAAGGTAAGATCGTACTGATTGATCGGGGCGATTGTTTCTTTGAGGAGAAAGCGGTGAATGCCGAAGAGGCCGGCGCGATTGCCTGCGTAATCTGTAATAATACGACGGGCTTAATCCAAATGGGGGGGCTTGATACCTTACCAGACCCTTCTATTCCCACGATCATGGTTCGGCAGAGTGATTGCGCCCGCTTTCGCTCCGCGCTGCAAAGTGGGCCGGTTGAGGTAAGTATTGAAGCCCCTGATTTTCTGGATTCCGATTTTGATAATGGTATTATCGCCCACGAATACGGGCACGGCATATCTACCCGGCTGACCGGCGGACCCTCTTCTCCCTTTTGTCTGACAAATAACGAACAAATGGGAGAAGGCTGGAGTGACTTTTTCACCCTGGTGGTCATGGCGCAGGAAGGAGACCAAGGGGTAGAGCCCCGTGCCATTGGTACCTTTCCTTCTGGACAATCTGTGGAAGGTAGCGGTATTCGCCGGCAGCGGTATTCCACCGATCGGACCGTGAACGATCAGACCTACGATGATGTGATTGGTACTTTTGCTCCGCATCCGCTGGGAGAAGTTTGGGCCGCTACGCTCTGGGATATTTACTGGGCTTTTGCCGACAGGTATGGTTATGATCCCGACCCCTCGAATCGCGAGGCGGGAAATAATATTGCGATCCAGTTGGTGATGGACGGGATGAAATTACAATCCTGTGATCCCGGGTTCATTGATGGACGGGATGGAATCATCGCGGCTGATCTGATAAACAATGGCGGTGCCAACGAATGTCTGCTTTGGGAAATCTTCTCCCAGCGTGGTTTGGGCTGGTCGGCCGAGCAGGGAGAGAGTGCCAATCGTAACGATAATATTGAAGCATACGATCAACGGCCTGCCTGTATTCAGGAGTTGAAAATAAGTAAGAGCAGTACCCCCAATATACAGCCAGGTGAGATTTTTGATGTAAGCATTATGGTGGTTAATGACAAGGTTAGCTCCCTCAGCGAAGTGGTGGTCGAAGATATTATTCCGGTGGGTACTCAACTAGTCCCTGGTTCGACCTCGGGAGCGACCCTAAATGCGATTGACGGTGATCGATTGATCTTTGAACTGGGTAGTATAGGGAGTAGTGACCAGCGGGAGATTACTTACCAGCTGGAAAGTGATCCTGCCCTTTTTTCCAGTCAGTTGTTTTTCGACGGTGCGGAGGGAAATAGCACCAGTTGGAGCCCATCAGATCTGACGGGTAATGATATTTGGAAGAAACAAGATATTGGGCGTTTTGCGGGTGATTTCTCCTGGTTTGTCCCCAATACGGAGCGGACCAACGATCAGGTTTTACGATTACTCCAGTCGGTGCGCCTGGATGCCATCCGACCCGTGCTGCGCTTTTACCACCGCTACGATATCCAGCCGGGACTGGATGGAGCTATTGTGGAAATATCCACGAATGGCATCTCCTGGCAGCCGGTACCGGAAGAACTCTTTTTTCGCGAACCTTTTGTGGGGCGGGCAGCGCAGTCGACTTTTGGTCTGAGTAAGCAAAAGGCTTTCTGGGGGAACAGTCAGGATTTTGTTGCCAGTTATATTGATCTGCGGGATTACGTGGGAGAAGACCTGCTGTTCCGGTTCCGTTTTTCCAGTAATGAAGATACCAATAATAGCCGGGAGAACTACGAGGGCTGGTACGTGGATAATATCGAAGTGATGGACATGGTGAACTACGCTACCGAAGTCTGTGTGCGCTCGGCCGAGGGGGATAATATCTGCGTCCCCGTAGCCGAAAACGGTACCATTGTAGAGACGAACCTGGCGACCAATACGCAAGCAAGTATAGAGCCCGGTCTGGATCTGCGTATCTTCCCCAATCCCGTCTCCAGTCAGCTGAATGTACAAATAAAAGGGACCAGTAATGATCCCATTCGATTACGTTTACTCAGCCTGGATGGAAAGGAGCTACTGCAACGGCAACTGTCTTCCGGACTTGCACTACAATCCACTACGATGGATATGCGTAGTCTGGCACCGGGTGTCTACCTACTGAATGTAAAGACGGCCACGGAGAATAGGGTAGAGAAGATTGTTGTGCAGTAGTGTCAGAGTAGACAGTACTTCTTAATGATGGACAGGGTTTTGCCAGCCGAGGGAAAAGCTATATTTTAGAGGAAATTGTTTTTATGATTTCTAAAGCACTGGCCTTCTTAAATGAGCCCTTTCCTCAAACGGATGAGAATGCGGTAATCATCAGAATCTCCGTGCTCTTTGGAGGGGCCATTTTCTTTATTTTAGCGGTCTTTCAGCCCTTTGACTTCTCCACGGCCGAGGGCAATGTCGTTTATTACTACGCCTTTATTTTTAGTCTTATTACCACAGCGGTGATCTTATCTTACGAATTTTTTCTAAAATACGTATTGAAGATTCGTCGTGATCAGGAGGGCTGGACCTTATGGAAGTGGTTTCTTTCGAATATGTTATTGGCCTGTTGCATCGCTACGGCTAATTATTTTTTTGCCACTTACGAGTACGGGCTGAGCCACGCCTGGCCTCGTTATTTTTCATCCATTAAGACGACTATTGCAATCGGTATTCTTCCGATCCTGGCCCTGGGAGCCATTATCCAGGCAAATGCGACTCGGCGCAACGAAGCCCTGGCCACCAGAATGAATGCGGTACCCTTACCAGCAAAACCCTCTGGTGTTGTCGAAAGGCAGATACGTCTGCCCATTTTGCATTCGGATAAATACCTGGAAATAAATCCTTTGAACGTAATTTGCGCGGAAGCGATGCAAAATTACGTTCAGATATACAGCTGGGATGGCTCAGATGTTTCCAGGAAAATGATCCGCAATACCATTTCGAATATTGAAGAGGTCCTGGAGGAGACGCCGATCCGACGTAGCCATCGCTCTTTTTTAGTTAATACGACCAAAATTGAAGAAGTGACAGGTAATGCCCAGGGGCTGAAGTTAAGTTTACAGCCCTCGCCGGGATTTACGGTGCCGGTGTCTCGAAAATACATTCCCGTATTTAAAAAAATGCCTTGACCCTTATCCCTATCCCTTGTCATTCGTCAAACTAGCGTGCTATTCAGCACTATAACTTGCCAGTCGTCAACATAATTTTTCACCGAATGATTTTTTGTAGTGCTTTGAAGCAAAACGAATATCATGAATTGGAAAAAAGTACTACGTTACGCTCTGCTTAGCTTATTATTACTGACCATTGCCAGTGCCGCCTGGATGCAATACGGCCTGATCGATATGTATGGCGGTTTAACCGAAAGGGTAGACTCCCAGCAATTTCATCCGACTACCGGTCCGGTAGCCATTACTAATGTTGAGGTATTAGCGCCCGATGCTGAATCCTTCTTGTCTGGCCAGACGGTTATTCTGGAGGGTGGTGTCATTACTTCCATTGGTGAAGATGCTCTTACCAGTTCCCTTCACCGCATTGACGGGACGGGTAAATACCTCATACCCGGTATGACGGATGCCCATGTCCATCTTTTTAAAAGTTCGAACGACCTGTTGCTCTACGTTGCCAATGGGATTACTCAGATTCGGGAACTGATTGGGGAGCCGGCCCACCTAAAGTGGCGGGATCAAATCAAGGAGGGCCAACGCATTGGACCGGATATGTACGTGGCTTCACCTCGTCTGGGGACTTTTGGTCGCTTCGAGGGTTGGTTTATGTCTTGGTCGCAAGGCTTCGACAACATCCGCAACCCGAAAGCCGCCCGCAAGGCGGTGAGGCGCTATCAGCGGATGGGCTACGATGGGATTAAGGTATACAGCCAATTATCTTCCGAGAGTTATCATGCACTGTGCGAAACGGCCCAGGCCATAGACATGCCAATTATGGGCCATGTTCCCTTCCGGGTGGGCCTGGAAGAAATCTACACTTCCGGACAAAAAGATATCGCCCATTTTGAAGAAGTGATGAATGCGCTGAATCGCGAGTTTGGGTATTATAATGGAGAGACGGCACCGCAGTTTTTAGCTTTCGTCGAGGAGCGGATAGATGAAGTGGCCCGGCAGCTCGTCGCCAGGGGGATTACCGTCACTTCTACCATGTGGGGGACCGAGCACCTGGTAGAGCAAAAATTCGAACTGGAGTCTTTTCTAAGTAAGGTCAAATTGGAATACGAGAATCCCGGGATCAGCGAATGGTCTACCATGGTGCCCCGTGGTGGACTCGGCTGGCTGCCTCATGTCAATCGCTATCAACTTCCCAAAGGATTAACGGTCGATGAGCGGGCAGGTCGCAAAACGCACTGGGAGGCTTACGCAGCGGCGGAACAATTAGTCGCTGAGAAATTTATTGATTACGGGGTAAAAATCATGGCGGGTACTGACGCTAATTTACCCGTCAGAGTGCCAGGATTTTCTTTGTTTGATGAATTCGAGAGCTTGCAGGCGACTGGAATGAGTCCGGCACAGGTGTTGCGTTCTACCACCGCTACGCCGGCAGAATGGATGCACAATAATGCCGGAAGGATCGAAGTAGGCCGCAAAGCTAATCTCGTGCTTTTGGATGAAAATCCACTACAAGATATTCGGAATACGCGCGAGATAAACGCCGTTGTGCTAAATGGCCGGGTATTCGATCGTACTTTACTGGATGAGATGCTGGAAGCTGTAAAAACAGCTAATGAAGCCAGTCGTAAGGAAGATATTAGTACTTATGTCCACCATCGTTTTGAAGCGGCGCGGGTACCACATGTCCACTAATTATTACTTGGTTTTGATGTCATCCAGGAAGCGCTGCAGTTCCACTTCATCGTAGATGAGTACTTCTCTGGCTTTACTGCCTTCACTGGGGCCAACGATACCCATGGCTTCCATCTGATCCATGATCCGTCCGGCGCGGTTGTAGCCCAACTTGAGCCGACGCTGGATCATGGAAGTGGAGCCGTGCTGATTACCGACGACCAGCTTGGCGGCTTCCTCAAAGAGCTCATCGAGGTCGGAATATTTCAGGCCAGAAGCGCCCGGGATTTCTTCTTCACCGTGGAATTCGGGTAGATAGTGGGGCTCCGGATAACCTCTTTGCTCGGCAATGAATTCAATCATGCGCTCTACCTCCGGGGTGTCAATAAAGGCACCCTGTAGGCGCACCATTTCGCCGCCTACGGAGAAAAGCATGTCTCCCCGCCCAATCAACTGATCGGCCCCACCGGCATCGAGAATGGTTCGGGAATCTACCTTGGCCATTACCTTGTAGGCGATCCGCGCCGGGAAGTTGGCCTTGATGATACCGGTGATGATATTCACCGAAGGGCGCTGTGTGGCAATCACCAAATGAATACCTACCGCCCGGGCCAGCTGTGCCAGGCGGCCGATGGGCATTTCAATCTCTTTACCGGCCGTCATGATCAGATCGGCAAACTCATCAATGATCAACACAATAAAAGGCATAAAGCGGTGGCCTTTATGCGGATTCAGCCGACGCTGTACAAATTTGGTATTGTATTCCTTCAGATTTCTGGCGGAAGCCTTTTTTAGGAGGTCGTAGCGATTGTCCATCTCAATACACAGCGAATTCAGGGTGTGAATTACCCGGTTGGTTTCGGTGGTAATGGGTTCGTCCTGATTCGGCAGATAAGCCAGGAAGTGGTGCTCCAGCTTGGAATAGGGGAACAACTCCACTTTCTTGGGGTCGATCAAGACCAACTTAACCTGCGAAGGGTGTTTTTTATAAAGGAGCGAGGCGATAATGGCGTTGATCCCGACCGACTTACCCTGTCCGGTCGCACCGGCGACCAGTAAGTGGGGCATTTTGGAAAGGTCAGCTACGAAGACCTCATTCGAGATGGTCTTCCCTAATGCAATGGGCAGGTCCATTTTGGCCCGCTTGAATTTTTCAGACATCAGGACCTCCCGCATGGAGACGATCTGTTTCTTTTTGTTGGGCACCTCGATACCGATGGTTCCTTTTCCGGGAATGGGGGCGATGATTCGGATACCCAGGGCCGCTAAGCTCAGCGCGATGTCATCTTCCAGGTTTTTAATTTTGGAGATCCTTACTCCCGGTGCTGGTACAATTTCGTAAAGTGTTACGGTCGGACCGATGGTAGCCCGGATTTTGGTTATTTCGATCTTGTAGTTCAATAAGGTCTCAATGATCTGGTCCTTATTGGCTTCCAGCTCTTCGCGGTCGATCTCCATTTGCTGGTCGGAGTAATCGTTCATCAACTGGGTGACCGGGTACTCGTAGGAGCCTAAATCGAGGGTGGGGTCGTAGGGCTCTACGTGTTCTTCTTCATCACTGGAGGCGAAGGTGATATTGGGCATGGTGCGCTTATTCTCTTCGTGCTCTTGTTCGGGGTTGGTGTCTTTGATTTCTAGTTCTGCCTCTGTTTTGGCCTGGTCGGCCGCTTTGGCTTTTGCCTTACTTTTTTCATTTTCCAGATTGAAGGCTAACTGTTGTTCTTTAGTTGCGTGCTGGCCGGGGCGCAAAGTCAACACTTCGTCGACTTCCTCCTCTTTCATGTCGATCAAAGGGGTTCTCTCCTGTTCCTTGAGGGCTTTAGAGCGATGCCCCGGGCGTAATTTATTCTGCGCTTCGCTGACATTCTTGGAGGTTCCAGGCTTGGGTCGACGGATACGCCCTTCCAGTAGATCGGAAAAGAAATACCGCAATTCTTGCAGGATTTGGGAGAAGGTCATTTCGTTGAAGTCTGGATTCAGATACCAGACGATCATACTGAGTACCACAAAGATGTAAAGTACGATGATACCCGCGGCACCGACAAAACGATATAGCCATTGGTTGACGCTTTCGCCAAAAGCGCCACCCCAGGGGAAAGGGGCACCCTGCGTAAGGAACTCTAACAACACGGACAATAATAGAATGCTGATAATCGTGAAGCGAATGCGTACGATATACTTCTTAAGGGGAACCATACGAATCAGGGAAACCCCAACCGTGGCAAAGATGTAGATAAAGAGGTAGGAAGCAATACCAAAGCCCCAGTAAAAAAACATATTGGAGACAATAGCCCCCAGCCGACCCAGCCAGTTAGCCATTTCAAACTGACTCTGGATCAATAGCTCCCAGGAAAATTTCAGGACCAGATTCTGATCTACCTTCCAGGTAAATAGGTAAGAAGTGAAGGCGATAAAAAAGTAGAGCGACAGAAATAACAGCAATACACCCGCCAGTTTAGGGACGCGTTCGTCCTTAATGCCGAGCCTTAGTGATAACTGGCCACCTTTTTTCTTTTTCTTCTTCGCTGCCATGTACTTTTGTTTGTGTTGAAGTTCAACGATAATCGTTCCCTTCCCTTCTACTTCGGTGGTTCGGGTAGTTGTTGAAAATATGCCTGTCCGCAGGGTTTCCTGCAGACCGGGAATAAAAACAACGCCCTTGGTCTTCGCAAAATAATCATTTCTGTATCTAATAAACAAACGATGCTTTAATATAATTCGTTTTTGTGTAAACATTACCTTTGCATTGTATCCATTATTTGCTGAAGTTGTCTAGAGTTTTCTCGCCTTCAGCAGAAAACTCTAGACAACTTCGTTTAAACTTTGTCTATGAATATCTCAATAGAAGTAAGTATGTACCCACTAGACACCAATTATTTAGTGCCTATCCAGGACTATATTGACCGGCTCAATCAATTCGAAGATATTAGGGTGCGGACCAATAGTATGAGTACCCAGATCTTTGGGCCTTACGATACGGTGATGAAGGCCGTCTCCGTAGCTAATAAGCACACTTTTCTGGAAGAAGAAAAGGTGGTCTTTGTCATGAAAATGATTAATTCGGATCTGGATTATACTTATGAGAAGCCTTCTGATTAGGCCGAATATTAGCCTTGATTATCCCTGCCCCGGAAGACGCTTTTAAGAAGACTTTCACTAAAGGCCGGCTGATTGCCAAAACTTTAAAATTGCGCTAACAGCCGCTTAACGCCAATTAACAGATACTTGCTGCATCTTCGGTTTATCAAACAACACAAGTATAAATCTACTATTTATGAATAAGCAAGTAATCGGATTTTTGGCGCTTAGTTTTTGTTTCCTGACTACCTTTTCTTTTGCCCAGACGGGCTATGGTATTCGTGCCGGCGCCACGTTCAATAATATTAGCCAGTCGGATGTGATTGATGCCGTCACACCGGATATTGATTATCTAGTGGGCTTTTCTGGTGCTTTTTTTGCGGAGGTACCTATTGCGAAGGGCCTGAGTTTTCAGCCGGAGCTGGCTTACAGCCAAAAGGGCTTCAGTATTCGCCAGGATGCCGAGACGGAGCTTTTTGGTATTGCCTTGCCCATCGGCGTGCGGGCGAATTCCCGCTTTGATTATCTGGAGACCCCCTTATTACTAAAAGGAAAATTTGGTAATGAAAAAGTGAAGGGCTTTGTCATGGCTGGTCCGGCCCTGGGTTATGCCGTCAATGGTAATCTGAGGACCAGGTCTACCGGTTTCCTGGAAATTGATTTGTTCGACACCTCCATCGATCTGGATGCGATCAACTACGAGCGCTTCGAAGTATCGGGTATTGTGGGCGCCGGGCTGACTGTTGACGCTGGCTTTGGTAATATTACCCTGGATGCCCGTTTTCAGCAGGGCTTTACAGAGCTGTACGATATCCCACTGGTGGCCGAACGAGTCAAGAATCAGGGCTTTGCCCTTAATGCGGGGGTGGCCATTCCGCTTAGGTAAGGTTGAAGTAGAATGGTGAAGTGTCCACTATGAGTACCCTAAGTTGGCCGTAGGATTCCCTACGGCCCTAATATTTTTTAAGCTTACAACTCCTGATCCATCTCCGCCATCAGGCGATCAATATCATTGAGGAAGTCACCCACGGATTCGGGGTCAGTACCATTGGCGTAAGCCCGGACGTGACCATCGGGGTCGACCAATACAATGTAGCCCGTATGGTCATAGCCGCCAGGGGCTTCGCCATCTTCGAAGGCGACGCTGAAGTAGTCTTCCGTAATGGAAAAGATATCGTCTTTTTCTCCTGTGACAAAGTGCCATTTATCGGAGCTGACCCCCAGGTTTTCGGCATAAGCCTTCAGACGCGGAATCGTATCGTATTTGGTATCGATACTGTGCGACAAAAGGAGTAAGCGATCCTCATCGTCAAAGCGATCGTGGATGCGAAGCATTTGTTTAGTCAGCTTCGGACAGATCGTCGGGCAAGAGATGAAAAAGAAATCCACCACGTAAGCCTTACCGGCAAAAGTGGCATTCGTTACCCGCTGACTGTCCTGATTTACAAAGATAAAGTCGCGGATCTGGTGCTGTACCATTTCTCCATTTACCTCTTTGGGTTCTCCCAGGACAGGAAGGGGTCCAGCATTAGAAGCAGTCGTACCGGCACAGCCCTGAAGGGCCAGAATGATTACACCGAAAAAAAGTAGATGACGCATAGTTTATGTTTTTTCTTATTGGCTCACTTCAACCTTTTCCAGAACGTTCTGGGCCTGTTGGATGCTGTTTTCGATATCTTCTTTTATTTTGATGATCTTTTCTTCTTCATCCAAAATATAGGCCATAGTTTCGTCGTGGGTCTTCTCTTTTTGTAGTTGCTCCAGTTTGTTACCACCGTTGACGTTCATCCAGGCCATCATGTCCTGATCGGCACTTTCTAATGATCTGACGGCATTATCAATCTCCCCCATCAGTTCTCGTTTCGTCGTATCGGTCGCGGCGGACAATCCTTTTAGTTGTCTGGACAGCTGATTGACTTCCCCCATTTTAGGCATAATCTCATCGTGTACATCCATCATAGTCTGGAAAGCAGACTCTTCGGCCGTAGATTCCAGACTCGTACAGGCACTAAAAGAAAGACTTAAACTCAAAATAACAAAAGTAATTAAGTAACGCATAATAGTTTATTTGTTTGGTTTGCTCGTTTATTTATGCGTGGAACGTTTGCACAAAAAAATTGTTTTATCCACGCTTTGTCGCGAATGTCAACTGACAAAAATACAGGCATAAAGATACAATGCTATCTGCCGTTTTGCAGGTGATGTGGATCACTGTCTTGTCATTTCCGGGTGTTTTACTGGCCAGTATAAAGTAGAGTTTTGGTTTGCCGGTTGCCAAGGGCGAGCAGACCGTAAAACCCCAAGGGACACCTACTAAATATCAATTGATCTCAAAATCGGATGGATAGTAGTATAGAAAAATTCCCTATTTTAGTGCTTACACAAAAACCACTACATGAAAAGGGGATGGCTTGCAGTCGTATTATCCGCAATCGCCTTCTGCGCCTTTGGCCAGACGGCCGGGCAGCAAGCCGACTACCAACGCGCGCTATCGGCCTACCGCGGTAACCAGTTTGAGCAAAGTGCGCAGCTTAGCCAGCAACTACTCGATGAATATTCAGCAGAAGATACTTTTACCCTGAACTTGTATTTACTACTGGCAAAAAACTACGCGATCCTGGACCAGACGGAGCGCATCGGCCCACTGGCGGAAAAGATAGAAAGGATATTAAGCCGGGCCTCCATTGTGACCCCACAGTGTGAAGTGTGGTTGCTTTACCTCAAAGGCCTGTCTTATACCGCTATTGGGACTAGTGAGGAGGCTATCCAGGCCTTTCAGCAAGCCCTGGCTCAGGCCCCCGGAGATAACCTGGATTTTGCCGATGGTGTCGTTCCCTCCATACATAATGATCTGGGCTATCAGCTTATGGATAATAATCAGCCCGAGCAGGCTCTGTTTCATCTCGAGAAAGCCTACGCGATGTGGCAGGTTGATCCGGGGGGTAATGCTGAAGTAAAGCTAGTTGAGATACTGACCAATATTGGTCGAGTGTATAAAGACCTTTTCCAATCCGACCGGGCGATGCGCTATAGTCGGGAAGCTGTCCGTCAGGCCAAGCAGTTTTTTGGGGTAGGGGCTAAAGAAGCTGTTGAGGCCGCCGCGAACCATGCGCTTCTACTGGTACAATTAGATGAACTGGCAGCGGCCGAACGAACTTACCAGGGGCTTGAGTCTTATCTTGGCGAGGTAGACGGGCGAACACAATCCGCTATTTTAGGGAATTGGGGTATTCTCTATCGGCAGTGGGAAAAGTACGATCAGGCACTGGAGAAAATGCGGGCGGCGGCCAACATTGATCGTAGATTTTTACCAGAAAAAAATCCAGCTTACGTGGGATCTCTCATTAATATCGCCGGAATTTATTTCCGTACGGGTCGCACAGCAGAAGTACTGCCCATTTTATACGAAGCGGATAGTCTGGCCAACCTGTACGGTTCGCCACACCACGCAACCATAGTGGGTGCCATTGGCTTGACTTTCTCTCAGCTGGATCGACCACAAGCGGCATTAGAGTACATACAGAAAGCGCTGGCCGCAGCAACGCGCACGCCGGAAATTCTACCCCTGAGTGGCTGGCCGAATCCACCCCTGGACAACTTTGTAGTTGCCGCCAATTCGGCGCATCTGGATTACCTGCGCTTCAAAACCCTGGCACTGTGGACCATTTACGAAAGTGACCCCAAAGAAATTTACCTGGAAGCGGCCTTTGACACTTACGCCCTGCTACACGATCTTTTGCAAAAGACCTTTCTCTACGCCGATATCTGGCAGGATAATAAGCTACAGACTAGTCTGAAGTACGCTATGGAAGGCCTGTTGAAGACCAGCTATGTCTTACAGGAAGCGGGCGTGGATAATCGGTTGGCGGAAGTCTATACTTATCTGCAGCAAAGTAAAGGACTGAGTATCCGCGTAAATACCCGGGAACTGCAAACCGCAGTTAATTCCGAAGTAGAGACGGCACTATTGGACAGCTTGCAAAAGTCGGTTATCCGTACCGAGCAGTCCCTGTTCCTGGCGCAACGCAATCCGGATCGGAGCCTTACCGACTCACTGGAACGAGACTTACTTCAGCTTTATGACGCCCTGGAAAGTCGAGAGGAGAGTCTGCCTACGGGCTTCCTTGAAGTATCCGACCATGAAGCCTTGCAAGCAGAGTTGGCAGCCGACGCTCTTTTTCTGGAAACCTACCTGGCACCAGATGGGGTCTACACACTGGTGATCAGCGCGAAGAACCTGCATTTATTTTTTGGCGAAAGCCAACGGGATATCCCCGCTATGATTCAAGAGATGAGGAGGGCCCTTTCCGACTGGTCCTTTATCCAACAGCAACCGGATTCTGCCAAAGCCATCCTGGCCACGGTAGGTCATGATTTGTACCAATTGTTGCTCGACCCCATATTGAGTGCGTATCCGGAGGACTACCAATTGATGATTGCGCCCAATGGGATGCTGGCAGCTTTGCCCTATGCGGTATTGCCCCGGCAATCAGCGGGGCTGACCGAGCAAGCCTACCGCAACTGGCCATATCTGATGCAGGATTATAGTCTGACTTATGCCTATTCCGCTACGGTTTGGTTGGATCAACGTCAGCATAAGGCAAAATACGGTCGTAAGTATCTGGCTGCTTTTGCTCCGGATTATGAGCAGACGATGACTATTCAAGAAAATGATAAGGCCATCGCGAGCCTTCAGCGCAGCTCGACCTGGAGCCTGCCTTTTGCCGGAGAAGAAGCACAGCGCATCTGCGAACTGATCGGAGGAGACCTTTATGCAGGGGGAAAGGCGACTAAAGAAAATTTTTGGAAAACGGCTGATCAGTATCGACTGCTACATCTGGCCATGCACGGCATTGCTGAGCAGCAGGATCCTGCCTTTTCGCGCCTGATCTTTGCCGCCGATAGCACCAATCAGGCTTCGGTCCTGTACGCAAATGAACTCTATAGCCGACGACTCAATGCGGAGTTAGTGGTACTCAGTGCCTGTAATACGGGCTGGGGGGAATCGGTGCAGTCGGAAGGAATCCTGAGTCTGGGGCATGCTTTTTCTACGGCGGGGGTATCGGCGACGGTGATTACGCTGTGGCCGGTAGCGGATGCGGTCGGTATGCAGTTGGTAAGTAATTTTTACGAGCGTTTGCGGACGGGAGATCGTAAGAGTCAGGCTTTACAGTTCGCCAAGCAGCGGTTCCTGGAGCGGGCCGCCTCCGACCTGGAGGGGCACCCTTATTTCTGGGCGGCATACCAGCTGTATGGTAATGATGCCGCTGTCGCGAAAAATCGCTTTCCCTGGTATACCTGGGGGCTGGCCGTGCTGGTTGGCGGTTTATTCGTGGGGCTATTCTGGCGTCGTTTACAGCGCACTTAATCCAATTCCAATAAAATCCGTGCAGCCTCCCGTTGGTAGCTGCCCTGCTCCAGACGTAGTTGTTCGAGCAATGCTTTGGCGGAAGCCGTCTGACCATTTTCGAGATAAGCCAGGGCCAGGTACCACCGGCTTTGGTACTGGTAGTTATTTTCCTTTTGGACCAGGCCTTGCAACAGAGGAATAGCAGGACCGCTATTCTCCAGAGCCAGGTGGGCATTGGCCTGATAGAAGTGGGCAATGTCTTGCAGGCTATCACGATCGATCAGCTGGAATTGCTCGATGGCCGCCCGATAATCTTTTTGGTTGTAAGCGGTCAGTGCGTTTTGCAGAGGACTGCCCATATCCGGTGCGGGTTCGCCGCGCAGATTGGGTAGCGCCGTATTTAAGGCCGGTGTAAAGTAGGTGCTTAAATAACGCTCAGCAGATGGTTGGCGGGGCCAGAGCAGGACGGCCAAAAGGCTTAATACCAAAATGGCGGCAATCTGTAGCACGCGCCGTGCCAGACGTCGGGTTTGCTGCCTGGAACGACCCCCGTTAAGGCTTTTCTCTTTTATCTGCAGATGGGCTTTAAGTTCTTTTTCCCCCTGGTACTGTATAGCCCGGAAGGCCCGTTGGTAAGACTGGAATTCAGCTTCAAAGGCCGGGTCCTGTCTTTTTTTAGCCAGTTCCTCTTGTTCTTCGGGGGGTAGTTTCCCCTGGAAATATTTTTCAAATGCATTCATTCGTGATCCATTTCGTTGGGTTTGAGCAGCGCTCTTAATTGATTAAGACAACGGTATTTTTTCGTGCGCACTACATCGGCTGAATTATAGTCAAATTCGTGCTGCAGTGCCTCGGTACTGTACCGATGAAAAAAAGCCAAGACCAATAGGCGCTTGCATTTATCCCCGAGCTGATTTAGCGCCGCTTCCAATCGTGCCCGTTGATCGGCACTTTCTATGTCCCGGATGATCTGGGTATCCCAGCCTTCGTAGCTGATATCCGGCAGCTCCTCCAGGAAACTGATGCGTTGCTTTTTTCGGAACCGCTTCAGCCAAAGGTGCTTACCAATAGCAAACAGATAGGTCTTTATGCTGCTATTGAGACGGTCAACTTTGCCGGAAGTAATGTTCCGGTAGAAAATAATCAAGGCATCCTGGAAAATATCCACGGCCTCGTGCTCCAAAGCCTTGAAGTGCTGATTCAACCACTGTACAAAGGCCGGTCGGTAATCTTCGTACAATTGGTCAACCAGGGTATGGTTACCTGCCTTGATACCACTAATCAGTTCTTGTTCTCTTGGTTCCATGGAGCGTGCGTGGTGACTCATTTCTGCGAAACCAAACGAACGATAGGGGGCTATTTGTTCCTATTTATACGTTTAGTGCCGTAGCAAATGTAATTGTGAACAAAAGTAATCTACTTTTTTGTTTAGGATTTACACATAAAAATAATAAAGAATGCGTCGATTTTCATTTTTGATTTACCTGCTTTTAGGTTTTTTCACGGTATCCGCCCAAACGCTTGAGCAAAGCTGGTTTTTTCAGTCTGTATATACCTTTGGCAAAATGGATATCCAAGACGATCAAATGGTGTGGATGGAATATACGGATTTTCGTATCAGTGATCTGGATACACTGGGGCTCGATTTTTTAGCGCAAGCGGAGGCTCAGGATACGGCGGTCGCCAAAATATATCTGAAAATAGCAAAAACGGATATGAGCGGGGTATTGATTACCGGGGGAGAAACCGTGCAGGACAGTAGTTTCTACCTGGCTGGCTATCGCATACTGGCTGGTGACGGTATTGTACAAATGAGCAGTAATCGTCAGGCTTACGCCACATTATCGACTGCCCGTCGGGCGGCAAATGACTACGAATGGAATACACAAGCCCAGCTCGAGGCCCGCACCGGTTTTAGTCGGGATGGCTTACAACAATTGCTCGATGCGCCTGATTTGACTCAGGTATCGCTGGAGGATGTACTGGAATTGACGCGTCGCCATAATCGCTACAAACCCTTATTCGAGGAATACATTAATTCGATTCCCGCCGAAGACCTTAGCTCGTTTCGACTCTCTACAATGAATAACCGCTTGCTGCGTCTGCTGTTTATCCAACTGGGGTATTCTCCTTACAAGTCTTTTGAGATACACCCCTTCGAGCGCTATAAGGATAATCCGGCACTCCAGGCACTACTGAAGCAGGGGCCGCAGTCTATTCTTCGCAACTAAGTAAATCGTTGGGCAGAAAGGTCTCAAATCTTCCTCAAGAGGTCTCAAATCATAATTTGCCGCGTTGCTCACCCGGTCGAATGTCACCTTTGGAGGGAATTCAAATTTTGAGAACCAAAAAAATGCATCCAATGAAAAAGTTATTTGTATTCCTTTTTGTTTTTTCTGCTTTGTCCTGCACGACGAATCGAACGGGCCTAAAAGTGCCGGCGGGGGAATCGCGGCAAGTCAATACGCCTGACCAGAAGCTATACACAGCGCAGGTGAAGAACCAGAGCTTTCGGGGAGTTGACGTCGCCGTTTTAAGTAAATCAGATGGTCGTCAGGTGCGGGGCTTTGGCCTTTCGGCAAAAGGCAAAGCGGACGTAACATTAGAGTCAGAAAATAAGCTGGTGTTTAAAAATAATGGAGAACGACCGGTAAAGCTTCGTCTGGCTATGATCGAAGCAAAGGTGCCCGGACAAGCGGATACGGGTACTTCTATCCGTTTTACCTTACGGAACAAAACGGCAAAATCCATTCCACTGCTAATCCCGGATGTAATGAATCCGAATTTGTCTCCCTTCTCCAGTAGTGGTGTTGAACTGGCCATCGGACAAGAGATCCTCTTCCGGGAAAAAGGGAAAAAGTATTTATTACTAGCAGTAGATACCTCCATGGCCGAGGGCTCAGAGATCGATGTGGCAGCCTTATTGAAAGTACGTAGAAAAGAGTTAGGACTTTGATCCTCTTGGGTCGAAGCTCCTGCTTCGACCCTGCATCTAGGAATAAAACAAATCCTTGGTAAGACAAAAAAGTTTAAAATAATTTGTTTTTATAAATTTTCTGTTTTAAATTGCATACATAATCGATGATCAAACAGAGAACTTATGATTCGGGAAGACAGAATACAGCTCAACGAGCGCTTTAGAAAAGTTTTTGCCATTTTGGAAGAGCGTGGTGAAATTCTCCCCAACGATCGCAATGGTCGTGGTATTGGCGATTTTGCCGAGCGCATTTTAGGTAATCGTGCCTACGGACACATCATTCGCGCCTTCCTGAATCCAGAAGACAAAAGAGTAATTGACTATCGGCACGCCCGGGCTCTCTGTAACGAATACGGCGTTAATGAATCCTATTTGATTGATGGAGAGGGGACGCCTTTTGGTTTCGATGTGCCTAAAAACAACATCGAAGCGACGGATGCCCAGTTGATTGGCAACATTTTGTTTACCTCCAAAGAAGCTTTTGCGGGTTCTTCAGTTGACGTAGGTGGCTTCGCTGCCGAAGACCATGAGTTCTTTAGTGTACCGGGTTTGAGTGGAAGCGGCCTGGTTGCCTTTCCCATCAATGGTAACAGTATGGAGCCCGTTATTAATGACGGTGATACGGTCATTTGCCGGGAGATCAGCAGTGCACAAGAAATTAAAGACAATAAGATCTATGCCGTTAAAAGTAACGGTTCACTGTGGGTGAAATACGTCCAAAAAATCTTCGACAAGAATGGTAGAGTAGTGGAGTTGAAGATGATCTCTGCCAATCACCTGGAGCACGATCCTTTTGTAGAAGACGTCAACGAATATACGCGCCTCTACAAGGTCATTCGTAAAATTGCCGACATTGACTAATTAATTTTCCATTTTCTATAAGTAGGTTGCCCATATTGAGTCTGTAATAAGGTGCTGGCTTTTTTGGGCTAGTTCGAGGCGCAAAAATCGCCCCAAAAAGACGCAGATTATTGCTTGATTTAATTGGGCAACCTACTTAAAATATTTATTTCCTGCTATTTTGTGCTTAGGGCCAGCTTCCTAGGGGTGAATTTTCTTTACCCTGTGGAAGTTGGCTCGAGTATTTTTAGTATGGTTGAGACAAGGCATGCCTTGTCTGTACTACGCTGCTCAATGATAGAGGCAGCCAGTTAGCGCATTGGAATGATCGTCTGGTATAAGCAGGCCATAAATATCCAGATCGACGTATTGTCCATCCATACGGAGTGCTTTTCTCTTACTGCCCTCCAATTGGAAACCTAATTTTTCGCTGAGTTTTTTGGTGGGTAGATTGGTGTTGGGTGTCTGTATTTCCAGGCGATGGATCTCGCCGTTTTCCCAGCAGGCCAGGATGAAGTTTTGCATGGCGGTTTGCATTTGTACTTTGGGTAAGCGGGTTTGACTTTTCCAAAAGCCCAGTTCCCCCACTTGATTTTGGCGATCAATTTTAGCTAAGGCAATGGAGCCTGCCAATTGATCTTGGTAAAAAATAAAGCTGAAGAATTGTTGCCCAGCCCCATTTATGAGTTGCATTTCACGCAGGTAGCGTTGACAGCGGGCTGGGGTGTCGATCCGCTGGGGCCACTTCATCCATCGTTCCAGGTAGGTCCGTTCCTGCTCCAGTAGGGTAAACAGGGCTGGGCTAATTTCCGTGGTAGCTGCCATCAGGCAGAGGTCTGGTGATACGATTCTGCGTTGGAATAACATCGGTCTAATTTAAATTCAAAATTCGCAATTATAGATCGTCTACCTGCTCCAGGAACCATTCTTTGGCAATGAGCGGATGCGCCGCTTCGACCTCCTCCCGAAGCTTGCCCACTGCTTCTTTGTCAAATGGATTCACCCGGACTAACTTTTTGGTATATTTAATGAGGTTTAGGAAGGGACGTCGGTGCTGTGGCATCAACATTTTTTTGCGATTGATATACACTTTCATACTCTCCAGTAAAGCGTCGAGCAGCTGAAATTCATCCTCGTGGTAATAGATGCGAACCAACATCGATTTGATGTTGAGGTTTAAGAGGACATTACTGGGGTTCACCTGGATTAGATAATCCCGCGCTTTATCGTATTCGCCCTTCTCAAAATAGAATTTACCCCAGGAAGATAACACCATTTGCTCGCGGTCATCATCGGGCAAGAATCTTTGATAATCCTCTATAAAGGAATAGATCCACTCGAATTCTTTAACTACGGTGCCAATGTTTACGGTATTTCTGAAGGTGGAGTTGGTCAGCTGGCCTTCATCCGAAAACAAGACTTTATTTTCGATCCCTTTTCTATAAAGTTCGAATACCTCACTTCGGAAAGAGACTTTGAACTGATTAGCTTTAGTAGCACAATAATTAATGGCCAGCAGGTAATTATTACGCATTTCGAAATGGGGAAGAATATCATTGTGTTCGAAGATAATGTCTCGATAAGTAAAGTAATAGTCTTCTTCTTCGGGTTGGGTTAGCGATTTGTAGCAATAATAATAGATGGCGATGGCTTCGATTTTGAGTAAATCATGCTCTTCGATATAGCTGAGTAGCGGCTCTAGCAGGCCGTAATTATATTCGGTTTTGTAGATGCTTTGGTGGTTAACCATAAAGCAGGCAATACGCAACTTTCGGATGATAAAGCTTATCTCCAGAGAGCTGGACATCTCCTGTAGTCGGGCTGCCCCCCTTACGTCCGATTCGTTGATTTCCTGGTATAGGTAGTACTGATTGAGGAAAAACTCATCATCCTGTACGACTTTTTTCTTTTGTTGCCGATCAATTGCTTTTATGTTCTTTTGCAGCGTGCTTTCGAGGCCTTTATGCCGATAAACGCGCGCAAGCGCAAAGCGGGTAGAAATATCGTCGGCCAAAAGTTCGTTATACACCAAATACTCCTCAATTGATTTAAGGAGAAAGTGCATGGTTTGACGCAGTTTGGCATCATCGTAGGCTTCTTTTGGAAAGATTTTTTTGAAAACCCGCTCTTTTTCCAGGAATTTGTCGTCTGCCAGATGATTTCCCTGTAGCAAGTAATCAAAAAGTTGTATAACATCATCCCGATGATTGTGCGCTGGGGAGGCTAACCATTTCTTGAGTTCTCGTGTTTCTTTTTTGTGCAGAGAACGGGCGACATCAACGAGTTGACTATTATTCATGGCTTAAAAATAGATTTCAACAATTTATTTGGCAATTAGTTTGATGTAAATCAATGCCTTATGGTATTGGTTTATTGTGAAAATAGCCATTTTTTTTCAACAAATATCAATATTTGTCTTTGTTCCTGGCAATAAATGGTGACATATTTGTAATGTACAGAGAAAACAGTGTTTTAAATTACAGACGAATGAAAAAGAAAGCGACCCTTAAAGCAACTATTTTAATAGGCCACCTGACCAGCAGTGTCCTGTTAATGCTATTGCTGTTTATGAACAGTTTGTCTGCTCAGGGGTGGCAAAGAAGTTTTGGCGGGGATAGCCCGGAAGAAGGCTGGGCTGTCATGGAAGATATTGACGGAGGCTATTTGCTGCTGGGTTCGGGTATTGATCCCGATGGCGATAGTGATCAGGACGTTTTTCTGGTAAAATTAGACATTGACGGTACATTGGTTTGGTCTACCTATTTTGATAATGGGGACAATCAACAACCCAAGTCCATCGCTCGACTGGTGGATGGTAATTATCTCCTCGTTGGAAGCATAGATGGCAACAATGGCATCGATGATGTAGAGCTGATCAAGATATCTCCCCAGGGAGAATTAATCTGGGCCCGTACTTACGGAGGTGATGTCAGTGAAGTAGCCAATGATGTAGTTGCCCTGGAGGATGGTGGTTTTGCCATTGTAGGCGAAAATGATGCGGGCACGGATATTGAAAGTGATATTTTAGTGGTCCGTTTTGATGCTTTGGGGAATGCTCGTTGGCAAAAAACCATAGGTACGCAGCGTTCTGACGTGGGGAATGGTATTGTCCGGCTCGGCGATGGTTTTGCAGTGGTTGGGGATTCCAAAAATGAAATCGGTTTTGATAATGATATTGTGCTTTATCGATTGGATGCACAGGGCGAAACCGTATGGGATGTCCGTATTGCCAACAACTTCCTGGAAGAAGGTAGAGATATTGTAGCGACCCTGGACGGTGGTCTGGCCATTGCCGGAACGATTAATAATAGTCCGGATGCTTTTGTAGCAAAATTTGATGCCGACGGTAATCAGCGCTGGTCCCGTACCTTAGGTAATGAAACCGACGAAGAGATTGCCAATAGTGTTACACAATTAGCAGATGGCAGTCTGGTTATTGCGGGTATTCGGGTATTGTCCGATGGCATTAACGCAGATATATTTGTTGCGAAATTAGACGGCGAGGGGAATCAAATATGGGAACGCAACCTGGGCCGCTCTGATTACTTGGATGAGGTGAGATCAATTGTGCCTACTCTGGATGGTGGTTTTGCCTTAGCTGGATACGCTGCACCGGGTTTGACTTTTGAGAACGATATGGTTCTGGTGAAAACCGATGCCCTGGGTAATACCCTGACAAATGAAATTAAAGGTACGGTTTATCAGGATCTGGATGGTGCCTGTGATCTTGACGAGGAAGAATCCGGATTATCGAACTGGGTTGTCATTGCCCGCGGTGAAACCAGGAATTATTACGGTACGACTGATGAGAATGGCCAATACGCCATTACGGTTGATACCGGTGCTTACATCGTAGACATCTTACCCGAGAATAGATACTGGGAGACCTGCCAGGAGAATGGCTACCCCATTGTCATTGATAGTTTTTACGATACCTTAACGGTAGACATGGCTGCCGTAGCCACCGTAGAGTGTCCTTACCTGGAAGTAGATATATCTGCACCTTTTCTGGTGCGTTGTGATAATATAGTTTATACGGTCGAATATTGTAATTTAGGAACCGCCGATGCAATTGATGCAAAGGTGGAGGTATTGTTAGATAACCAACTTTCTTTTGAATCATCGGCAATTCCGGTTGTACAAAATGGCAGCCTGTTGCGTTTTGATCTGGGTGCAATTCCCGCAGGTGAATGCGGGCGCTTTCAATTTACTACCCAATCTTCTTGTGATGGTACTACGCAGAGCAAAGCGGTCTCCGTGGAAGCCACGATTACACCGGATACCCTCTGTATTACGGAAGATGCCGGCTGGGACCGTTCCGATATACGGGTTACGGCAGAATGCCAGCCCGATGAGATACTATTCCAAATCAAAAACATTGGAAAGAATAGTATGGATGTGAGTCGGGGCGTAGTGGTTGTAGAAAATGAAATCATTTTGAACACGGGGGAATACCAGCTGGCTCAGGCCCAGGATACTTCCATCCGGATCAGTTTTGCCGATGGGCGTCAGCCAGGTGCTACTTACCGGGTCATCGCTAACCAGGCAAAAGAACACCCCTTTAAAGCATTCGCCACGGCGGCGGTGGAGGGCTGTGACGCCGAAGATGGTAACTTTGCCACGGGTTTTGTTACACAATTCCCAGAAGATGATGAAGAGCCCACGCGAAGTAAGGATGTACAAGTAATTATCGATTCCTTACCGTCGGTAGAGCTGAGAGGTTATCCCAAGGGCTACCGCGGAGGTATTATAGCTCAAGAAACCGATTTAACCTACAAGTTTATTTTAAGTAATACTGGTGAGGAGCTTGTGGATCGTATTGTAATCCGTGATACACTCTCTGGATTCCTGGATATCTCTACCTTAGAGATGGGGGCCAGTAGTCATCCCTACTCCTTTGAGGTATATAATCAGGGTATTTTGAAAATCACTTTTGATGATATCCAATTGCGCCCCGATGGTGCGAGCGATAATACCGATTACGCTTTTGTGGAATTTCGGATAAGCCAGAATCCGGGTAACCCGGTGGGGACGATCATTGCGAATCGGGCCAGTATTTTTTACGATTACCAGCAGCCGGTCCTCTCGAATAGAGTAGAACATACCGTAGGGCAGTATCCTGATTTCGTAGAAATAGTAGTGGACACGGATAATCCAGTGAATCCTCAGGCAAGATTAAACATCTATCCCAATCCTTTTTTAAGTGAAGTGAATATAGAAGTAATTGGCGAGACGCGATGGCGTCAATTGAAGTTCAGAGTATTTGATTTACAAGGTCGTGTGATCGACCAGCAAGTTTACACCCAAAACCGATTTGTTTATCGTCGTCATCCTCAGCTGAAAACGGGAGTATATGTATTTCAGTTGGAAGCAGATGGCGCCTTAATTGGCAGCGGTAAATTATTGGTACGGTAAGTGTAATCCCAAAAACCACAAAGTTCCTCATGAAAATGAGGAACTTTATTTCTAAACGAAACGTTAATTTTTCAGAGGATGGACAACAAATTTGTAGGATAAATCGTATATTAGATGAAACATTTATCAACAAATAGATAAACCACAGTTAAAAGATTTAGGTCGTCTTATTTTTTCATGAGATTATGATTTGTTATTAGCAAGGAGGCCGCACCAAGTGTGCGGCTTTTTTTATTTAGTCATAATCACAATGCAAGTATAGGCATTTCGATTGTTCCTTTTGCTTTTTATATTTAAAAAAAGCTAAAATTACCCTGATTAGGGTAGTTTATTTTGCTTTTCCTCTCCGGAATTCCATTTTCAGCATCGCTTATTCTTTTCAAAATGGTGCTTTCATAGATATTTTCCTCCTTTTACGAAAGTGCAAAAAAAAGCAGCACCCCATGGGATGCTGCTCCAAAATCTAATATCAGTAAGTAATCCTATGAATAATTTATCTTATCCACACTCGGAGTGTCCGCAGCTTTTACACATCAGACAACCCTCTTTGTAGATAAGACCTTCTGGATCTTCGCAGGAAGGACAGGTCTCTTTGACCACCTTCGTTCCGTCCGGGATGAATTTCTTCAAGGCACGGACCACACCGTTTTTCCAGGTATTAATATGATCTATATCGGTATTTAATCCGCTCACCAGATTAACCACGTGATTCAGGGGCATACCATGACGCAGCACTCCGGAGATTAATTTGGCATAATTCCAATATTCTTTGTTGAAAGACCGGCTTAGTCCCTGAATGGTGACTTTGTACCCATCCCGATCATTGAACTGGAAATCATAGCGGTTTTCTTTGCGTTCTTCATCCCGGGCTTTAACGACCCAGCCTTTCTTGACGTAGTTGGGCAAACGGAAGGTATCTACTGCTCTACCCGTAAAGATCTCATAAGGACGGCCATCCAACTGGCCAATAACGGCTATCCAGTCTTCATCGTTATTGCGGAAGCGAATGATGTCCGCTTCCAGGCTATCCGGGCGTTTGGGAGAAGCCGTTTCGCGGAAGATCATTTCTTCCCGGCTATCCTTTTTGTTGTCATCATTGGAGATCAATACCCCGGAGCGAGAGCCATCTCGATAGATGGTACACCCTTTACAACCCTCTTCCCAGGCCGTCTGATAAATCTCTTTTACCATTTCTACCGATGTTTCGGCAGGTACATTTACGGTCACAGAGATGGAGTGGTCTACCCATTTCTGGATGGCTCCCTGCATTTTTACTTTTTGCACCCAATCTACATCATTGGCCGTAGCCTGGTGATAAGGAGATTTCTCCAGAATCTTAGTTAGTTCTTTGGCCTCCATCTTGCTGACCTCTTTGATGTCATAGCCATTGACCTGCATCCAATCGACAAATTTATGGTGGAAGACATTGTATTCTTCCCAGTGATCACCCACCTCATCAATAAAGCTCACTTTTACGTCTTTATCATTTGGGTTTACCTTACGTCGACGCTTGTAGCTGATCAGGAAGGCGGGCTCAATACCTGAAGTGGTTTGCGTCATCAGGCTGGTCGTGCCCGTAGGTGCAATGGTCAGTAAGGCAATATTGCGGCGACCATGCTTTTTCATCATTTCGTAGAGCTTGGGATCTACCTCCTTCAGGCGCTTGATAAACGGGTTGTCTATTTCGCGCTTGCTATCATAAATCGGGAAAGCGCCTCTTTCCTTCGCCATGGTCGCAGAAGACCGATAAGCACTAACGGCAAGGGTGCGGTGTACATCTACGGAGTGTTCGATGGCGGAATCACTACCGTATTGCAAACCCAGTGCAGCCAGCATATCTCCTTCAGCAGTAATACCTACTCCGGTACGACGACCATTGACACAGGCTTTCTTGATTTTCTTCCAGAGTTCACGCTCTACGTTTTTGATAGCGCCATCTTCCGGATCTTTCTCGATCTTATTAATGATGCGGTCAACCTTCTCAATCTCCAGATCAATGATATCATCCATGATCCGCTGAGCCATTTGTACGTGCTGAGAAAATTTGTCGAAGTCGAAGTAAGCTTTCTTGGAAAATGGCTTTTCAACGTAGCTGAACAGGTTGATGGCCAGTAGACGACAGCTATCGTACGGGCATAGCGGAATTTCCCCACAGGGATTGGTGGAAATGGTCTGGTAACCCAGGTCAGCATAACAGTCAGCGACCGATTCGTTGATCACCGTGTCCCAAAACAAGACACCCGGTTCTGCGGATTTCCAGGCATTATAAATAATCTTATCCCAGATTTTCGTAGCGTCCACTTCCTTTTTGACTTTAGGATCTTTCGCATCCACCGGGTATTGTTGGGTGTATGGCTTACCGGCGATGGCCGCTTTCATAAAGTCATTATCGATACGGACCGATACATTAGCCCCCGTTACTTTGCCCTGCTCCAGTTTGGCATCGATGAAATCTTCTGCATCCGGATGTTTAATGGATACGGTGAGCATCAAAGCGCCCCGACGACCGTCCTGCGCCACTTCCCGGGTAGAATTGGAATAGCGTTCCATAAAAGGAACAATTCCCGTAGAGGAAAGGGCAGAATTCATTACCGGACTGCCTTTGGGGCGGATGTGGGAAAGGTCCTGGCCGACACCACCTCGTCTTTTCATCAATTGTACCTGTTCTTCATCGCTTCTGATAATACCTCCGTAGCTATCCGCTCCATTACCGATCACAAAGCAGTTAGATAAACTAGATACCTGGAAGTTATTTCCAATACCTGCCATCGGACTCCCCTGGGGCACGATATACTTAAATTCTTTTAATACGGCGTAAATCTCTTCTTCACTGTAGGGTTTAGGGTATTTTGCTTCAACCCGTGCAATTTCTTTGGCGATACGTCGGTGCATATCGTCAGGTGTTCGTTCGTACAGATTCCCAAAAGAATCTTTCAGCGCATACTTGTTTAGCCAAACGTTAGCGGCTAATTCATCTCCTTTGAAATACTCCGTTGCTGCTTTCAGCACTTCTTGGTGCGAATAGGTCTGCAACTGCTCCTGGGCATCCGGTTTGACGGTCAGTGGTGCATCCATAATTTTAGTTTACTGGTTTTGATAATCAGATAGACTGATAAATTTCTATAGAAAAAACGGAAAATAAAAATGAAATCCTGAGTTATTAACAAGTTTTAAACATTCAAAGTGAAGTTATCCACAGGGTTATTCACAAAAAAGGGGTGGTACTCAAAAAAACTTGTCCACTCAGTAAGAAGTTGTTAAAGAATTCCTGGTGAGATGATTGGTAACGGCTTGGAAGTCAAGACAAGGCTACTTTTTTTTCTCGTAGCCATCCGCCTCAGGCGGACGAAGGGAAAAAAGAGCTGCCATATTGGCTTTCAATGTGTTGCCAAGGGCTCAGTGAGGAGTTTTTAAACAACTTCTATTAATAGAATGCTACGAAGAAAGAGCTTTTTTAATTAAAAATGCGGAGAAGTTTTCCACAAGTAGAGAAAGCTGTGGAAAGTTTTTGCTTGTTATTTTGAACTACTTTAATTATTACTTAGAAGCGGTCAGTATTTTGGTGAGATGCTCCTGAATGATTTTTGCATCCCGATTGATAACGCCCAGTATTCCCCCCGGTGTATAGTTATCGAAACCAATGAAATAGAGTCCCCGGTTGGTGTCTTCTCCGATTACGAATTTAGGCCAGCCCTGATCGTCGACCATTTCTCCGGCGCCTTCGATGATTTGCTGAATATTAGCTTTATAGCCGGTGGCTAGTAGAATCGTATCAAAGTTTTCCTGATTTCCATCTTCAAAGCAGACGGTCTTTTCCTCCAGGTGATCAATACCTGCATTGATTACTTTGATCTTACCTGCCCGGATCATGTCTGCCGTACCCAGGTCGACCACCGGCGTTTTCCCCAGTTCCCGTAATTGTTTAGCGGGGGGCATAGCGGGATAAGGTAGGTTGTATTTGGGCAGGTCTCCCATGGTTATCTTTCGAACCAGGCTGCCGATCCGATCGCCGAGCCAATTGGGGAGTTTTGCCAGCATGAGGGCGGTAACCTGGGTCGGTCTGCCGTTTAGTTCTAAGGGAACTATATTCACGGCACCGCGTACGGCGATGGTAGTGGAAGCAGCACCGTTTTCGGCCAGGTCGAGTGCAATTTCGGCTCCGGTGTTGCCCATACCCACGACGAGTACTTTTTTGCCGGCGAAAGGCCCGGGCGTTTTATACTGCTTGCTATGTAAGATCTCTCCCTGGAATTGTTCTTCCCCTTTTAAATGGGGTCGGTTGGGATAGTGGTTCACCCCCGTAGCTACCACTAAGTGTTTGCAACAATAGCTTTCGGACGTATTCGTGTCTACCAGCCATTTACCATCGGCTAGTCGGCGTATAGCGGTGGCCTCAGTGCCGAAGACGGGACAGATAGAAAAGTGTTGCCGGTAGTGCTCGAAGTACTCCACCAGTTTATTTTTGGGTACGTACCGGGGATAGTTTTCTGGAAATGGTAGCCCGGGCAGATGGGATAAATCTTTTACGGTATGGAGTTTTAGTCGCTCGTAGTGTTCGCGCCAGGCATTACCGACGTGCTGACTTTTTTCGATGATCGTGAATTCGAGATCGGCTTGCTTCAGCTGGGCTGCCAGAGCAAGCCCGGCCGGGCCAGCACCAATGATAAGAATGTCGGTACTCGTTTGCATAAGTGTCGTTTAGGAGGAAGAATCACTTTTTAGGTTTCCGCTGTAGCGAAAAACGACGTCTCCTTCCGGGTTGATTCAAAAATAAGATCTGATACAAAGAGGCCACGTGCAGGCCAAAGCCGAGTGGGATAGTAAAACCCCAAAGCCAGATAAACGGGAAACGGGTCAGAAAGATACTGTCTATTCCTGTATTCATTACCGGATCGGGCATGGGAAGAGAAATATAACCCAAAAACACCTGATTAAAAAGCAGGATGATGCCGAAAACATTCCAGATAATTCCTTCAAATTTTCGGTTTTGGCCCCGACCAAAAAAGATCATCCCCGCTACAATTGCGGTCAGTCCAACGGTATAATCCTGATTTAGCCATAAAAAGGTCAGTTGCTTGGGAACGAAATACGCCAAATACCCTAACCAGAGGATCAGATCGGTCAGAATTCGATACGTCTGGGCGTAAAAAAGCCAGGTTTTCGGGATAAGCTTCAGCAGGCGTCGAAATGGCGGCCAGAACAATAGGCCCCAAAAGAAAAGTAAGGGGGGGAGGAGCACGTAAAAGAGTAGTGGAGGGGTACGGTCTAGTTCTGCAAAAATGCCAGTGCCGGCCAGTATCGCTAACCCACCCAGCCATAGCAGCAGCCCGCCGCCACCTATCCAGAGTTGTTTTCGCTGAAAATCTAGCGGTATACTTAGGCGGGTATAGGCATAGCGCAGACCATAGCGTAAGGTACTGATCAGACCAAAGACCAGTAAGATGAGCATGATTTGAGTAATAAAGAAAATCGTTGATTGCATGGCCGCGGAAAGATAATAATTCATCTCGATTTTGCTCTTGCTTTTGTTAAGAAATGGCGGGCTTAGCGTCCGAATCCATAGGCAAGTCAAAAAAACTTACTTATCTTTGCCCATCAGCCGGGTAGCCCCGGCAAAGCGCTGATAGCTGGTTCGAAGTTCTGGTAGCTTGGTCAAAGCAAGCCCTTCGGCTACTTGCGTTAATATTGATTCATAAAAGAGTAAATACATATGGGATTGGTCATTTCGCTTTTAAACCATAAAGGCGGTGTAGGCAAAACAACGAGCGCGATAAATATAGGGGCGGGATTGGCAAAGCTGGGTAAAAGAGTCCTGCTGATTGATCTGGATCCACAGGCGAACCTCACCCTGGCCATGGGGATTCCCCGGCAGCCCTACACCATTTACGAAGCGCTCCGGGGAGAGTCGGAATTGATTCCATATAACGCACAACCCAATCTGGATGTGGTCACTTCTCATCTCGACCTGTCCGGCGCCGAGATGGAGTTGATTAACGAAGCTGGGAGAGAGTATATTCTGCGAGAATTGCTCGATCCGCTAATTCCCAAATACGATTTTATTTTGATTGATTGTCCGCCTTCCCTGGGCTTACTGACCCTGAACGCACTGACGACCAGTGATCAGGTCTATATCCCTTTACAGACCCAGTTTCTGGCTATGCAGGGCCTGGCTAAAATCAAGCAGGTTATCCAAAAAGTGCGCCTGCGCCTCAATAAAACCATAAAAATTGGTGGGGTGATTGCCACGATGTACGATGGTCGCAAAGTTTTGAACCGCGAAGTGGTAGAGACCATTCACAAGTACTTCGGAGATATGGTCTTCGATACCATGATTCGGGATAATGTTGCTTTAGCGGAAGCACCAGCACATCGAAAAGATATTTTCTCGTATAATGATAAAAGCCCCGGCGCTCAGGATTATTTAGCACTGGCCAAGGAAATTATTGTACGTACGGAACGTTTAGTAACCAAAAGCTGATCTCTATTTAGCGACAGCTTAAACGCCTGGTAGATTATGGCTAAAAAAAGATTCAAGGAGGGAATGGAAAGTTTGTTCGAGGAAAACCCTGATTCGCAGGAACTGGAACAGGAGCGTAAGGCTGCTGCCCAAAAGCCGCGTAAGGAGCAAACGGACAAAAAAACCTCGGGCAAGGGCTTTCGGTCGGAGTTAAAGTCTTTTCTGCAGGAAGCCTTTGAGGAATCGCTGGAAGAACAGCTGGATCGCAAGGACAAAAAACGACCAGCAGCCAGAAAAAAGTCAGCAAAACCCAAAGCGGGGCTCGACGCACTGTTGCGCTCCACCATCGAACCTTCAAAGATGCGGCTGCAAAATAAACCCGTGCGCCGACTTACCATTTCCTTCGATGAAGAAAAACTGGCTAAACTCAAAAAAATAGCCCGCAAAGAACGCACCTATCTCAAGGATATCATTGACGAGATTGTCGGTGAATTTCTGGAGTCTTACGATGAGTAATCGGCTCTTACTAAAAACCTATTATACAATAAACTACCCATCCAACAATTACTTGTAATATGCTTAGTTACATCAAAGGCCAAATTACCTTCAAGAATCCCGGTTTTATTATCGTTGAAACAAATGGCCTGGGCTACCACCTGAATATCAGCTTACACACCTATGCCACCGTGGAGAAGATGGAGCAGGTGAAAATACTGGTGCACGAGCATATCAAAGAGGATAGCCATACCCTGTACGGCTTTGCCGATGAAGAGGAGCGCGCCCTGTTCCGCCACCTTATCTCGGTCTCCGGAATTGGCCCGAGTACGGCGCAGGTGGTCTTGTCTACTTTGAATCCCGAAGAAGTACGCTCCGCTATCATAGGCGAAAACGTACAGGCCTTCAAAGCCGTTAAAGGCATCGGTCCCAAAACTGCCAAGCGACTGATTCTCGATCTTAAAGACAAACTACTCAAGGAAAGTGACGGGGCCCCAATAAGTATTGCCGCCGCAGACAATACTTTACGTGATGAAGCGTTATCTGCTTTGGTAGCCCTCGGCTTCTCGAAAATTTCGGTGCAAAAAGCCCTGAATAAGGTGATTAAAAGTCAACCGGGCATTCGAAAGGTAGAGGAACTAATAAAATTAGCTTTGAGAGAGTTGTCATAACGAAGAGCATCTAAATTTCTACACCTGATGCTCTGTATCCCAAAAATGTCGGTGAGATTAAGATCTGTTTTTGCATGCAACAATGTGAAAATCCATCCTCTTTTAAATTTATCCTGGGAATACCTAATAAAAGAGAATAGATGAGCGTTGATTGTTAATGTTTTCTTAAGGAATAAATTATAGCTTTGCGCTTCGTTTCAAGATCAGCAGCAAAAAACATTAGTTCGGCAGCTATTTAGGCCGGTAAGAATTGTCACTAGGAGATATGAAGAGAATAGTTTTACTAATTGGTGTTTTCTCGGGATTCCTTTTTTTATTAAATACTGCATGGGCTAATCCGGCACTGGATGACCCCTACCAGGCAAAGTATGTGCTGGCAGCTCCGCAGGATACCGTACCGGATATCACGGACCGACCGGGGAATTCTATTTTCAACAATAGTAGTAACCCTTTTGATCTAAATGACCCTACGGCCATCGAAAAGACGGTCGAATACGACCCAACCACGGGTCAGTATATCGTCTCGGAGAAGATCGGTGATTTTTACTTTCGCCCACCTACTTACATGTCTTTTGAAGAGTATATGGAGTATCGCCAGCAAAGAGACGAGCGCGAATATTTCAATACGCTTTCCTCACAGGCCTCCGGTAAGGGGAATAGTCTCGACCCTCTCGAGGAATTAGATTTGGAAAACATCCTGCTCGATCGATTATTCGGCGGTACCGATGTCAATATTCAACCCCAGGGTAATATCGATCTGACTTTTGGTATGGATTACCAAAGGTTAGAAAACCCCATTCTCACGGAACGACAACAGCGGCAAGGGCCGCTTTTTGATTTTGACATGAACATTCAGATGAATGTGACCGGACAGATCGGCGAAAAATTGACGCTTTCCACCAATTACAATACGGGCGCTACCTTTGATTTCGATAACCAAATCAAAATTAATTACAGTGGTTTGGGCGGCGGCGGCGGTGGTCCCGGCGGCATTGGAGCTGGGGGGCTCGGCGATGCTATCGGTCAACCCGGCTATCAGGAAGATGGAATCATCAAAAATATCGAAGCGGGTAACGTTAGTTTACCACTACGAGGCACCCTGATCCAGGGGGCACAGAGTTTATTTGGTCTGAAGACGGAGCTGCAATTTGGTAACCTGTACCTGACGTCGATTATCTCCCAACAACAATCGGAGCAGGAAAATATACGCATCGAAGGGGGGAGCCAGGTGCAAGAGTTTGAGGTTCGCTCGGATGAGTACGACGAAAACCGCCACTTCTTACTTTCTCATTATAACCGCGATGTATTCGAAGAGTCGCTGGAGAACCTTCCGCAGATTCGCTCGCTATTCAAGATAGAAAATATTGAAGTCTGGATCACGAATGACCGTAACGAGGTAGATAATATTCGGGATATTGTAGCCCTGGCCGATTTGGGGGAACCCGTCACCGACTCTACACTGACCTCACCAAATATCGGGGTGGGTAATCCAAGGCTAGATGTGACGCGTCGGCGTTTTCTACCCGACAATGATGCCAACGACCTGTACCGTCGGATCGTTAGCAATGAAAATGTGCGGGAGATTGACCAGGCCGTCTCTACTCTGCAATCCGGACAGTTTGGCCTGCAACAATCCCGGGATTTTGAAAAAGTCAGTGCCCGTAAACTCCGACCCAATGAATATACCGTACACCCACAGTTGGGTTTTGTTTCGCTGAATATTAATGTGCAACCCGATCAGGTAGTCGGGGTGGCTTATCAGTATTCCTATAATGGGGAAAACTTCAAGGTCGGGGAGCTGTCCATCAATACCGAGAATACGCAGCCCGATTCCTCCCTGAATGTACTGTTCGTAAAAATGCTGAAGAGTACGACCCAGCGCCCCGACGTGCCGGCCTGGGACCTGATGATGAAAAACGTCTATTCTATCGGCGCTTTCAACGTCAACCAAAAGGATTTTCGCCTGGATGTGGTCTACGATGATCCGGGTAAAGGACAAAAGCGCTTCTTACCCAATGCCGGTGATCTGACGGGTTTCCCCCTCCTCCGTGTTTTTAATCTGGATCAACTAAATATACAGGGCGATCCCCAGCCCGACGGGGTCTTTGACTTTGTACCAGGACTGACCATAAATCTACAGAACGGTCGGGTTATGTTTCCCGTGCTGGAGCCCTTTGGGTCTTCCCTGGCCCAGGAGCTGGAACCACAATTCCGGGATCAGTACGTCTATCAGGAACTGTACGATTCGACCTTATTCCTAGCCCGGGAATTCCCCGAGAAGAACCGATTTACCATTCTTGGAGAATACAAATCGGCTGTCACCTCCGAAATTTCACTGGGGGCCTTCAATATCCCCGAAGGGTCGGTACGGGTAACGGCTGGTGGCCAGGTGCTAAAAGAAGGCCGCGACTATGAGATTGATTATAATATTGGGCGCTTACGTATCCTAAATGATGCGATCCTTAGTTCGGGTGTGCCCGTAAACGTATCCTTTGAGGATAATACGCTCTTTGGCTTCCAGACCAAAACCATGATGGGGGTCCGGGCTGATTATCGGATTAGTGATGATTTTAATCTGGGCGCTACCTGGCTGAAGCTCTTCGAACGGCCCTTTACCCAAAAGGTAAACATTGGCGATGACCCGATTAATAACAGTATTTATGGTTTGGATGTAACCCTGAATAAAGAGGCTCCCTGGCTGACGCGGGCGGTGGATGCGATTCCTGGTCTTTCGACCAAAGCGCCCTCCTCGATTGATTTTTCTGCCGAATTTGCCGCCTTAAAACCCGGGCACTCCCGGGCCATCAACCAGACGAGACAGGATGAAGGCGGGGTGGTATATTTGGATGATTTCGAGGGTGCCGCCAGTACCTTTGACTTGCGTCAGCCTACGTTGAACTGGTTCCTGGCCAGTACGCCGCAGAACGATGCGGAGAACAATAATCCGAAGTTTCCCGAATCCTCCCTGGTGAACGACCGGCGTAACGCAGCAAACCGGGCTAAATTGAGCTGGTACCGGATCGATCAGAATATTCGCTCGGAAGAAGATCGACAGAATCCCTATACCGCACAGATTCCGCAGACCGAGGTGTTTCCCAATGTCCAGATTCCGGCCAATCAATTGCCCAATATCCAAACCCTGGATCTGTCTTATTTTCCTTCGGAAAGAGGCCCCTATAACTTTGATGTACCCAACGGCTATCCTGGCTTCACCGATGGGGTAGAGATTATTGGCAACGAATTGCAATTGCGTAACCCACGCTCCCGCTGGGCGGGTATTATGCGGGCCATGAATAATAATGACTTCCAGTCGGCCAATATCGAGTTCCTGGAGTTCTGGATGCTCAGTCCATTTTTGGATCCCGAAAATCCCGAAGCACCTGCGCCCGACTATCAAGAAAAAGAAGGAACACTGTATATCAACTTTGGTAACATCTCTGAGGATATCCAGCGTGATTCCCGTAAATTTTTTGAGAATGGTCTACCTGGTCCCACCAATCCTAACCGCCGGGTAGATACCACCAACCTGTCCGTAGTGCCCGTAGGGCAGCAGATTACGCGGGCCTTTGACAACGATGAGGCCAACCGGGCTGCCCAGGATATTGGTCTGGATGGTCTGGACGATGAAAGTGAGCGTCTGAAATTCCGGGATTATCTGAACGAGGTAGCGGCAGCAAATCCGGCTTTTGTACAGGACGTATTGAGTAATGACCCTGCCGGGGACAACTTCCGCTATTTCCGCGATCCCTCTTTCGGACCTGGTGATGGCATCCTGACGCGGTACCGCGACTTCAACAACCCACAGGGTAACTCACAGGCCAACTCCGGTGGGAATGTCCTGAACTCGGCTACTAATATCCCGGATAATGAGGATATGGACAACGATAACACCCTTAACGAGACGGAGTCTTACTTTGAATACAGCATCCCTTTGCGGGCTAACCCCGCCAACCCACGCGAAATTGATCAGAACCGAACCCCCTTTATTACGGATCAGATATCCAGCCCCGATGGTAGCCGGGTATGGTATCGCTTCCGTATTCCTTTACGGGGAAAAGAAAAAAGATCGGTAGGGGGGATTCGTGATTTCCGCTCCATCCGCTTCATGCGGATGTACATGAATGAGTTTGAATCGCCGGTTACCCTGCGTTTCGCTCGTCTCGAGCTGGTACGGAACCAATGGCGGCAGTATACCAAAGACTTAAGTACAGAGCCTAACCCGGTACCCTGTGATGCCTTGACCACTATGGATGTTGATGCCGTTAATATTGAAGAAAATAGTAACCGCGAACCCTTTAACTATACCCTGCCCAAAGATATTCAGCGGGAGCAGTCGCTGGGCGTCTTCAATACTTTGCAAAATGAGCAATCGCTGAACATGGTCATTAATGGGCTTTGTGAAGGGGAAGAAAAAGCGGTCTTTAAAAATCTGGATATGGATTTCCGGGTCTACGAAAGAATAAAAATGTTCGTACACGCCGAAGAATTGGAAGGCCCCAACGTAGAGGACGGTGATTTATCTATTTTTATTCGCCTGGGAACCGATTTTGTGAATAACTACTACGAATACGAAATACCCCTGGTACTTTCCAATCCGGATAGTTTGGAAGGCTTACCGCAGGAAGATTCCTATAAATTAGAGGTATGGAAGCCAGAGAATGAATTTGACTTTCCCCTCGAACTACTGAAGGATTTGAAATTAGAGCGAAATGCAGCTGGTTTTTCCGTTACGGATGAGTACGTACGGGAATTAGAAAACCAGGGTAAGCGCTTTAATGATATCGTGCGGGTAAAAGGTAATCCCAACTACGGGATGGTACGCTCGGTAATGGTTGGAGTACGTAACCGCGAAGGCGGACAGGCTAATGCCGTCAACGCTGAGGTCTGGATTAACGAACTACGCCTGACCGGGCTCGACGAACGAGGTGGTGTGGCAGCGGTGGGTCGCCTGGATATGCAACTGGCTGATTTCGGTAGCCTTACCCTGGCGGGGAACTTCAGTAGTATTGGTTTTGGTGCACTGGACCAGAAGGTGCAAGAGCGTAGTCGGGAAGATGTCATCGGTTACGATCTGGCGGCGAACCTGGAACTGGGTAAGTTCTTCCCAGATCGTTGGGGGCTCCGTCTGCCATTCTACGGGCAGCTTTCCAGGACGATCCGTACGCCTGAGTTTGATCCTTACGATCTCGACGTTCGAGTGGAAGAAAAGTTAGATAATGCCGAGAGTAGCTTTGAGCGGGATTCGATCCGTAATACCGTACAGGAAAGGGTGAACATCAAGAGTTTTAACCTTACCAATGTCGGGAAACAAGCCACGGGTAGGGGCAAAAAACCGCGACCCTGGGATATAGAAAACGTCAGCGTCTCTTATTCCTATACGGAGACGGAGCGTAGCGACCCCTTGATTGAGTCCGATCTACAGCAGGAATATACGGGGGGGCTGGATTATCAGTTTTCACGGCAGGTGAAGTATATTGAGCCCTTCAAATTCATTAAGGCACGTCCGCTGCAGATTATTTCGCAATTCAATTTTAATCCGCTACCCAACTCCTTCAATTTTAGTACGATACTGGATCGGGAATTTACGACGACCAAGTATCGATTTACGGGATTGGAAGATCGGTTTAGTACTTTCTACATTAATCGCTTCTCCTGGGATCGCAACTACGACTTACAGTGGGATCTCACCAAATCGCTGAACATCACCTACGCAGCGACGAACCGGGGCGTGATTGATGAGCCTAATGTATCGGAGATATTAGACCGGGATCCCTCTGCGCCCCTGGAGGAAATCCGACGCATCCGCAAAGATAGTATCTGGGAGGGTATTCGGGATTTTGGTCGTACCAAAAACTTCCGGCATTCTTTAAGTGTCAATTATACCCTGCCGATCCAGTATCTACCACTGATGGACTGGGTACAGGCGCGCGCGCAATACCGCGCAGATTACTCCTGGTCGGCGGCGGCCCTAAACGTGGATTCCCTGGGTAATGTCATCCAAAACTCGCAGGATATGCAGTTTAATTTGGATATGAATTTCGAGCGGCTCTACAACAAAATTCCCTATCTATCCAAGATTAATCGAGGGAGTGGGGGTAGTCGTGGCGGTAGGCCCGGTGGCGGTCGCCCCGGCGGAAGACCCGGTGGTCAGGATCAGGGAGATGACGGCGGCAATGATCGCCGACGTACCGGGCCGAGTGGTATCGAAAAAGCATTGATCCGTCCATTGATGGCACTACGTAGCGCCCGCTTTAACTATTCTGAAAAGTGGGGTACGGTAATCCCCAGTTTCCTACCCCAGTCGCAGTTGTTAGGAAGTAGTGCGGATCTTTCTGCTCCTGGTATGGATTTTATTTTTGGCTACCAGCCACGAATACGGCAATTGAATCCGGGGGAATACTATACCGATCGGGATTGGTTGCATCAGGCAGCAGAGAAGGGGTGGCTTTCGCGCTCCGTGTGGGTCAATCAGGAAGTCATTCAGACCTTCACTCAGGAGTATGATGCCCGAATTACATTGGAGCCCTTCAACGAATTCAGGGTAGAGATCGATGCGCGGCGTAGGTACATCGAAGACCACTCCGAGTTCTTTAAGGATACGATTGGCAACCGAGAGCAACTGTATCACGCCGTTCCTAAAGATTTTGGTCAATTGGAGATGACCTACTCGGCCTTGAATACCCTGTTTCAGGATGGTCGGGATGAAATCATTGATCTATTTACCACCTTCGAGCAAAACCGGGCCATTATTTCACAACGGATTGGTGGTGCCGATCCACATGCCGATTCCTTGTTGGCCGTACAGGGCTATCGGGATGGTTACGGGCGTACGCAGCAAGATGTGCTGGTACCCGCTTTTCTGGCCGCCTACACCGGACAGGATCCCAACCAGGTAAGGACCAGTGTCTTTGACTTATTACCAGATTTTAACTGGAATCTCACCTATAATGGTCTATCCCGTATCCCGCTTTTTGCTGATCTTTTCCGAAATTTCAGTTTGCGGCACGGTTACAAATCAAACCTGACCATTAATAGCTTTAATACGGGCTTGGATTATTTGCGGACCGTTAACCTGAACAACGGCGTTAATGAGTTGAATCAGAACTTCTACCCCCGTTTGGAGATACCGGAACTGGTGATTTCTGAAGGCTTCCAACCCTTAATTGCGGTAGACGCCACGCTCAATAACGGTATGTCTTTTAATGTGGATTATAAGAAAACCCGTACCCTGGCGATGAGTTTTGTGAGTAATCAATTGAGCGAGTCACAATCAAAAGAAATCGTAATTGGGTTTGGTTACCTCTTCCGGAATCTGGATATCCCCTTCCTGACGGGAAGTGCCAAGGGAGGCGGGAGAAGAAGACCAGCTCCACAGCCGGGGGCTACGGGGCAAAGCGGAGGTGGAAGCCGTGGCCAGTTGGATGGTCAGGATCTGGATATCAGCTTTGATTTTCGTCTGACGGATGATGTGACCTTTAACCACCTACTGGATCAGGGAATCGTTGAGCCTACGCGCGGTAATTACTCCCTGAGTATTTCGCCCGCCGCAGAGTATCAGGTGAATCAGCGTCTGTCCTTGCGCCTGTTCTTTGATTATCGTCGGGTAGAGCCTAAAACTTCAGCTGGATATCCACGTACGGATTCCTCCGGTGGGGTAGTGGTGCGCTTTTCGCTAAACTAAGCTCCTGCTGTTTAGTCGAAGCTCCTGCTTCGACTACCTCCCCAGGGGTTAAATGTCTGTTAAAGTAAAGCCAACCGGCTTCTATATCCTTATTTTTGTAAGCATCAGAAACCTAATGATGGCGAAATTTTCTTAATTTGAAATTTGCCCAATCATTGTTCACAGTAAAACACGATGAATAAAAAGACCATCTGGCTTATCGTAGTATTGATGAGTACCGCTGTAATCGGGGTCTTCCTGCTACAGGTCTCGCTGATCGTGGATGCCAAACGGGAAAACGAGCGGCAATTTGAACTCCAGGTAAGGGAAGTGCTCAACGAAGTATCCGAAGCACTAAAGGAAAAGGAAAGACGGGATCAGGTACAGGCTTCGATTTCGGGTTTTCGTACCCGCTATGTACAGCGGAACCTTTTGGGCGGTTTTTCCAGCCCCTCGGCTTTACTCGATTTTAATTTGGACCTACTACGTCTGCGCGATAATGAGAAAGAACTATTCGACAAATTACTGGTAGAGCCGGAACTACGGGCGCTTTACAGTAATAATGACTATTATAGTCGTACGCTGGAGGAGCGGATAGATCCGGAATTTTTGGATATGGTGCTTCGGAATACTTTTGCTAACCGGAATATTGATCCGCAAAGAGACCCCAAATACCAGTACCATTACGGTATCTACTCTGCCCAAAAGGAGGCCTTCGTTATCGAAGACGGGCATTTTCTGATCGAAGACGAACGCCCCAGTGGGAATCCTAATCCGCTGGATACTTCGGAAAAGAACCTCTATAATACAGATCTGAGGGTTACCTTATTTCCCAAAGAAGAAACGGTACTGGGAGAGATTCGACTTTTCTTCCCGAATCGATCGACCATTATTTGGTCTTCCCTTTGGCAGAATATATTGGGCCTCTTATTATTTACTGCCATTATTCTGTTTTCCTTCTTTTATACCCTGAATATTGTCTTCCGGCAAAAGAAGGTATCCGAGATGAAAACGGATTTTATCAATAATATGACCCATGAATTCAAAACGCCCATTGCCACCATCTCCCTGGCTTCCGATAGTATGATCAGCCCTAAAATATCGGGTGATGCAGAAAAGGTCCGGCGCTTTGCCAATATTATCCAGCAAGAAAATAAGCGGATGAATGCGCAGGTAGAAAAGGTATTACAAATGGCCCTGCTCGAAAAGGAAGATTTCAACTTGAAAGTAAGTGATATCAATCTGCACGAGATTATTGATCGGGCCGTAGAAAACATCGGGCTGCAGGTCGAAAAAAAGGAAGGTACGGCCAGGGCGGAACTCCTGGCGACTAACCCCGTCATTGAGGGAGATGCCACGCATATCTCCAATGTGATTAATAACTTACTGGACAATGCGAACAAATATTCCCCCGAAAAACCAGAAATTTCAGTACATACACGCAATGTAGCGAACGGAGTTGAAGTTATTATAAAGGATCAGGGGCTCGGCATGTCTAAAGAGGCGAAAAAACATATTTTTGATAAGTTTTACCGGGTACATACCGGTAATTTACACGATATTAAAGGTTTCGGGCTGGGCCTTAGTTATGTAAAAGCGATCATGACCGCTCATAAAGGGCAGATCGATGTGAAAAGTGAACTCGGTAAAGGCAGCAGTTTTATCCTTACCTTCCCGAATAAGCACCAAAATTAGCAAGAACTAAAAATTCATATTATGGCATCTCATAAAATTTTACTCGTAGAAGATGATCAAAACTTTGGAGACGTACTGCGCTCCTATTTAGAAATGCACGATTACGACGTGACGCTGGCGCAAGATGGCGAAGCGGGTTGGCAACAGTACCAACAAGGAGAATACGACTTGTGCATTTTTGACGTGATGATGCCCAAAAAAGATGGTTTTACACTGGCTTCTGAGATTCGGGAAGAAGACAAGGAAATGCCCATTATCTTTTTGACGGCCAAAACACTTAAAGACGATGTGGTGCAGGGCTTCAAAATTGGCGCCGATGATTATATCACCAAACCCTTTAATTCCGAAGAGCTTTTATTGCGGGTGCAGGCTATTTTGAAACGATCTCAACAGAAGGCCGATCCCCGCGAAGAAATTAAAGAATTTACAATTGGAAAATACCACTTTAATTTTCCGTTAAGAATTCTTACCTTTGCTCCTGGAGAGTCAGATGAGGAAGTATTTAAGCTTTCTCCCAAAGAGGCACAACTGTTGCGTTTGTTTGCGATTAATATCAATGACATCCTACCCAGATCGGAAGCACTAACTAAAATCTGGGGAGAAGATAATTATTTCACAGCGCGTTCTATGGACGTTTTTGTGACTAAATTGCGGAAGTACCTGAAGAAAGACGAACAAATTGAAATCGTCAATATTCATGGAAACGGCTTCCAACTGTTAGTAAAAACCGAAGAAAAAGCTTAAAAAATAGTTTTTGGGATTATGATTGTGGCTGGGATCAACTGTTAAAGGTGACCCAGCTTTTTTTATGTGGTCACATGACTAAACGACTATGCGACCACATGGCATACAAGACCACACGATATGTACAAAACGATACTAAAACCACTCTTTTTTCGCCTACAGCCCGAGCGGGCTCATCGCCTTACCCTGGCTTTACTGGAAATGGTCCTGGCCACTCCCGGCGCTGCCCAAATCTTTAAGAGACTGTACCAGTTTGAAGATCCAAGTCTGGAAAAGGAAGTTTTTGGACTGACTTTTAAAAATCCGGTTGGCCTGGCCGCCGGTTTTGATAAGGACGGGAAACACATCAAAAGTATGGCCAGTTTGGGTTTTGGTTTTATTGAAGTCGGTACGGTCACGCCATTACCGCAGTCGGGTAATCCCCAACCGCGTTTATTTCGCCTGCCAGCGGATCAGGCCCTGATTAATCGTATGGGATTTAATAATGGAGGGGTAGCGCAATTGGTCGAACAGTTAAAAAAGCCCCGTCCGGAAGGATTAATTATCGGCGGAAATATCGGAAAAAATAAGGTTACCCCCAATGCGGAAGCCATTAAAGATTACGAAAAGTGTTTCGAAGCATTGTTCCCTTACGTGGATTATTTTGTCGTGAATGTCAGCTCACCCAATACGCCTAATTTGCGGGAACTACAAGACAAAAAGCCCCTGCAGGCACTACTCAGTCGGGTACAGGAACTCAACCGAGCCAAAGGTCAACCCAAACCCGTATTGCTAAAAATTGCGCCCGATCTGACCGACGGGCAGCTGGATGATATCATCGATATTGTCCAGGCCACGAAAATTGATGGCGTCATCGCCACCAATACTACCATCGCCCGCGAACCACTGAGCACGAGCAGAGCAAAAGTAGAAGCCATTGGCAACGGCGGACTCAGCGGCAAGCCACTAAAGGAAAGAGCAACCGAAGTGATCCGTTACCTGAAAGATAAAACAAATGGCGAATTGAAGGTCATTGGGGTAGGCGGTATTGCTTCGGCTGCCGATGCCCGGGAGAAACTAGCAGCCGGGGCCGATCTGGTACAGGTCTATTCCGGTATGGTCTACAGCGGCCCCGGCTTGATCAAGTCAATTAAAAAAGGAATCATTAGCGCCCAATAGAGTTAGGGGAATACCCAGCTATACCTAGAGTTAAGTATATTCTAATACCTAATCATCGTAGATCTACTTCCCTAATCCTGGGTAAAAAATTGGATTTTCTATTGTTTGGACTGTTTTTTTTTGAAAAAAAGAGACTGTATTCTATATTTGACTATATGGAATTAATCTAAATAAAAATAAGCACAACAACAATGAAGAATCTTTTACTGATGATTTTTTCTTTTGGGACTGTAACGCTATTGAGCCAAAACATTTATACCCCCTCTCAGGGACCGGGGTACAGTCTGCAGACCTATTTCAGTTTAAGGGATGGTGCAACTACTTCAATTCCCTACGCCGATTGGGACATTGCTTTTGACGTAAGTCCTGGTGGCTCTGGTATATTTGTGAATGAAAGTGTAGGTATCTCCTTTACGGAAGAGCTGGACGAGGTTGCCTTATATTATAGTAGTGTTGCCGACTTTGCCGATGCTGATACCACACAGATGCAGCGCATCTACAATCAGGAAGCCAGCTGGCAACGAGGTGCCTTCAATGAAATGGCCAATCCAGACAACCCCTTTGATTTGGGCTGGGGAGAATATTCTCCAGTTACGCATACCGTCAGTGGTTCCAGGGTGTTTTTCTTGCATTTGAGAGATGGTAGCTATAAAAAAGTGATGATCCAATCGCTGGCCGGTGGCGCCTATACCTTCCGCTACGCCAATCTGGATGGCACACAGGATACTAGCCAGGTGGTCCATAAATCAGACTTTACTGGTAAGACCCTTGCTTATTTCTCTTTTGCCTCCGGGCAAACCATCGATGCCGAGCCAGAAAAATGGGATTTACTATTCACGCGCTATGCCACCCCACTGTACGACGAGGACCTACAAGCTTTCATTCCTTATATGGTCGCCGGAGTATTACAAAATACCGGCGTTGAAGTAGCACGTGCTGTCCAGGTCGACCCCGCTACGGTCGATTACAATGATTACCTGAATGCTTTCCAGGATTCCCTAAATACCATTGGCTACGACTGGAAGCGTTTTGATTTCCAGGCGGGTTGGCAGATCCCTACTGATTTGGTGTATTTCGTGAAAACACCCGACGGTAGCATTTGGAAGACGCAATTTCTTGATTTTGAGGGTTCGAGCACGGGTACTTCTACGATGGAGGTGAGCTATGAGACCATCTTGACCTCTACCGAAGCCATCCACCGTTCCGTTTCGGGGCTGAGCGTATATCCTAACCCGGTAAGCCAGGAGCAGATCAATATAGCTTTTGAACTACAAAGCGAGGAAGGTTGGGCCGAATTGTCCTTGATCAACACCCTGGGACAGCAGCTACTGCGGCGCCCCGTAGATATCACTCGCGGACTGAATGTCCTGCAGTTACCGATCGAAGTGGAGGCAGGCTTGTACTACCTAAACCTGCGCATCGGTGACGAATTAATTTCTCAACTAATAATTGTAGAATAATCTATGAAAAATATAAGCCTCGTACTGGTCCTGGCCCTAAGCCTCCTGGCCTGTACAAATGAAACCAGCGAGTCAACTACCGATCAGCCGCAAAGCTATCGCATTATTTCTCTGAGTGGTTTCCTGACGGAAGTCTTATTCGACCTGGGCTACGGTGGTCAGATCGTAGCTACTGACGTCACGAGTAGTTATCCGGCAGCTACGGGTGATATTCCCAAGTTGGGACACATTACACAGCTAAATGCAGAGGCCATCCTTGAGATGCAGCCAGACTATATTTTCCTGGAAGAAAATCAGCTAAATCAGACGGAGGTGCTGTCGGCCCTGGAACTATCCGGTATCAAAATAGTGCCGGTGGCTACCAGTCACCAACTCAGTAATGCGATACAGGCGGGCCTACAGATACAGCAGTATCTGGATACACCGCAAGCGGCACTGGAGCAAATGCGATCGCGCATTACCAGGGATAGTCTACAATTGGTCAAGATGCTGGAAAAGGTGGAAGACCCTGCTCGCGTGCTGTTTATCTACGCTCGGGGTGCCGGACGACTAATGGTAGGCGGACGCGGTACTTCCGCCGAAGCGATGATCAAGTTGGCAGGAGCAGAAAATGCCATCACGGCTTTTGCAGACTTCAAGCCGTTGACCCCCGAAGCGCTGCTGGAAGCGGCACCGGAGGTTATCCTGATGTTCTCTACCGGGCTGGAGAGCCTGGATGGAAAGGAAGGTCTGGCTCAAATCACCGGTATCCCTCAGACAACTGCTTTTCAGAATGATCGCATCATTGCGATGGATGGACATTATCTGACGGCTTTTGGCCCCCGAGCCGGAGCTGCCGCCCTGGAATTGGCGCAGCGTCTGTACCCATAAAATAAAGCTATGCAGTCGGTAAAATTCTTTTTTCAAATACCCGTGCTCCTGTTACTGTTAGTACTCAGTATTATTGGATCAGCCTTTATAGGGGCCTATCAGGCTTCCGTAACAGAAATTGGCCAGGCTATTGCTGCCTCTTTAGGCGGAGAGCAAAACCCTACGGCTTTTCTAATCCTTCACATTCGTCTGCCGCGTATTTTGCTGGCTGCTTTGGTCGGCGCGGGGCTTTCCATTGCCGGTGCCGCCATTCAGGGGCTTTTCCGCAATCCGCTGGCCGAGCCTTCGCTGATTGGTATCACCAGCGGTGCAATGTTGTTTGCGGTCTTATCGATCGTGAGTCTGGGTACGGTACTAGCTTCCGTTTCTGCTGTTTTTCAGCAGGCTAGTGTGGCTATCTTTTCCTTTGTTGGCGGCTTGCTAACCACTTATTTGGTCTACTTTCTGTCCAGTCGCAACGGTCGGACCAATGTCATGACGATGTTGTTGGCGGGGATTGCGATTACGGCTTTTTCGGCGGCGATTACCGGCATCTTTATTTATCTGTCGGATGATCAGCAACTGCGGGATATTACCTTCTGGAGCCTGGGCAGCCTGAGTGCCGCTTCCTGGACGCAATTGCTCATCCTGGCGCCGATTATCGTATTGGGCACGATCTTACTAAGTCAGTATGCCCGCGCGCTGAATGCCATCATGTTGGGGGAAAAAGAAGCCACTTATCTGGGCGTGCAGGTAGAGAAAGTGAAGTCCAGGATTATTTTGATCACTGCGCTGATCGTAGGTGTCAGCATTGCGATGTCCGGGATTATCGGTTTCGTGGGGCTGGTGATTCCGCATTTTCTGCGCCTGATTAAGGGAACGGATTACCGCTATTTGCTACGTGCTTCTGCCTTGCTGGGGGCCGTTTTCCTGATGGGTACCGACACGCTGGCCCGCACCTTGATTGCTCCTGCCGAGCTGCCGATTGGTATCCTGACAGCCATGGTGGGTGCGCCCTTTTTCTTATGGCTATTACTTCGGACCCAACGTAAAACCTTCGCATTATGATCCAGGCACAACAGGTCACCATTCAGAAAGGAAAGAAAAACATTGTCCGAGACGCTTCCTTTTGCATTCAGCCGGGACAGATCACCGTGGCCATTGGCAAGAACGGCGCGGGGAAGTCGACCTTACTGGAGGCCCTAACCGGCCGCAATACTTGCCAGCAGGGACAGATTATTTGGGATAAACAGCAGATGAGCAGCCTGAGTCTTCAGGAGCTGGCGCAGCGGCGAGCGGTGCTTTCGCAAAAAGTGGAGGTCAGTTTTCCCATCCCGGTAAGGGAGCTGGTAGAGATGGGGTGTTATGCGGCGAGTGTTCCGCTTACGCAAAAAGAGACCCAAAACATCGTGCGCAAAGCATTGTCGGAGGTCAATATGCTGAATTTTAGAGTGCGGGACTTCCGAACCCTTTCTGGCGGTGAGCAAAAAAGAGTGCTACTGGCGAAAGCTATTGCACAGCTACATAGCGGTGGCTGGACGGGCGGGCATAAGTACATCTTTCTGGATGAGCCCACGGCAAGCCTGGATATTCAACAGCAATTCAAGCTATTGAAGCTAGTCAAAAGAATGGTGCAGCATCGCAAAGTAGGTGTTTTTGCCGTCCTGCACGATATCAACCTGGCGGCTCAATTCGCCGATCAGATACTACTCTTGAAAAACGGCTACATACGCTACCAGGGTAGCCCGGCGGAAGTATTGACCACAGAAAAGCTAAAAGCAGGTATGGGAATCAACACCCTCGTTCACCGGCATCCGGTATTCGACTGCCCCTATGTACTGTCTTTACCAGACCCCATTGAACAAAGGCATTTTGTATTACCCCATCTTGGCCACCCGCGTTCGGCTAGCCCTTTAGGTGACAACCTGAACCAAAAAAGCCAATATGGATAAAATCACAATAAATATGGAAAACAAGATCAAAAACCTGAAGTGGCAGCTGGCTGAACTCAAAGCCAGTGAGTCCAAACTGAGAAACCGAAACCTGGCACAGCGCCTGGGAATTAGTGAAGCAGAATTGCTGACGCTTTCACTGGGAGAAAACGTCAGCTTGCTCGACGGCGACTGGAAGGCCTTACTAAAAAAGATGAGAAAAATGGGCTACGTGATGGCGCTGACGCGCAACGAGCACTGCGTACACGAGCGCAAAGGTGTGTACGACAATATCAAGTTTTATAAGGGCGCCCACAACGTTGGCGTGGCGATCAATCCGGATATTGATCTGCGCTTCTTCATGAACGAATGGCACTACGGTCTGGCCGTAGAGATGCCCAAAGGGAAATCACGCCTGTACTCTTTTCAGTTTTTCAACCGGAAAGGAGAAGCTGTACACAAGATATTTTCTACACCAAAATCAGACATCGAAGCCTACCACCAACTGGTAGCGGAATTTAAAGCAAAGGTGCAGGAACCGCTGACCGGGCTGGATCGCAGCCCTTACGAAGAAAAGACCATTACGCCCGATGAAGAAATTGACGTGGCTGGCTTCCAGGAGGCCTGGCGGACACTCGAAGATACCCACGATTTCTTTGGTATGCTGAAAGAATATAAGGTGGCACGTACCCAGGGATTGCGTCTGGCTCCCGAGGGCTACACCCGTAAAATAGACAACGAAGCGGTAGTCAGAACACTGCAGACTGCTGCGGAAAAGGAAGTATCCATCATGTGCTTTCTCCATAGCAAAGGTACGGTGCAGATTCATACCGGGCCGGTGAAAAACCTGAAGTTTTTTGGAGACTGGTATAATGTGATGGATCCCAAATTTAATCTGCACCTGAAGATGAACAGCGTAGCCGAGACCTGGATCGTCAAAAAGCCGACTAAAGATGGTATCGTCACCAGCCTGGAGCTCTTTGATGCCGATGGGGAGCTGATCACTTATTTCTTCGGTGCCCGCAAACCCGGGAAGCCCGAGCTGGAAAGCTGGCGCAGCGTAATCGACGAAATACAGCAGGTGGAAAACCTGACTTAAGAATACTATTTATTGTGATGGATGGCTACTGGCTTCGGTCAGTGGCTTCCAAAATATAGAAGGAATCTTAGCATGAAGTATCTGATTCATTGTTTGTTGTTTTGCTTACCCGCTTGCTTGTGGACGCAGCCCAATTCCTCAGACTCGCTATGGCGTCTGGCAATCGAGGATATGGTGGTGACGGCGCAGTATGTACCTACCCACGTCAGTAATGCGGTCCATCAGGTGAAAGTGATCAAAGGCACTGAGGTGGAGCAGCAAGGCCAGAACAACCTGGCGGAAGTACTGACTAACCAGTTGAACCTCAACGTGAACGTGGATCCCATCCTGGGAAATGGTGTCCAGATTCAGGGAGTCGGTGGAGAGAATGTGCTGATCATGATCGATGGGGTGCCGGTGATTGGTCGTACTAACGGTAATATTGATCTGTCGCAGATTACGATGAACAACGTAGAGCAGATTGAGATCATCGAAGGGGCGATGTCGGCTCAGTACGGTAGCAATGCTTCGGGCGGTGTGGTCAACATCATTACTAAAAAATCGCAGTTGGATCGTTTTTCCGTCAAGGCGATCAATCAGTACGAGAATGTCGGCATCCTGAACAATGCGTTTTCGCTGGGTTTCCAGCAGGACAAATGGTACGCAAATCTGAACCTAAATCGATTCGCCAGCCAGCTGATGCCTACCGATAGCCTACGCCTGTTCGAGACGCGTTATCTGGACGATGGTACTGCCTACCGGACGAAAAAGTATCCCTGGAACCCTAAAGTCCAGCTGGGCATGGATGGTACCCTGCGGTACGATTTTTCGGATAGCACCCAAATGATTTATCAGTACCGTTATTTCGACGAGGAGTTAGGTGTTTTTGGCGAAACCCGCCGCCCACAATTTCGGCCCTATAGCTTTGACCAATACTTTACAACCCGGCGCGTGGACCACAGCCTGCGCCTTGAGACTTACCTGGGCCCGCGTCTGTACTATCAGGCCACTACCGCCTTTAATGTCTACGATCGATTGCGCCGTACCGAGCGTCTGGATCTGGAGCCCGATACGACCGGCCTGGTACCCGGAGGGCAGGATACCACTTTGTTTACGGCTCTGCTACATCGAGGTATGCTGAGTACCTTGTCCAGTGGGAAATGGAATGGGCAACTGGGGGGGGAAATATTCCATGAGACTGGTGCTGGTCAGCGCATTCAGGATCCGGAAAATCCGGATTCGGAAGGGGCCAGCCTGAGTAATTATGCCGCCTGGCTCAGTACGCGTTTTAATCCTACCGGGGGGCTGACCATACAGGGTAATCTGCGCTATGGCTATAATACCCGATATGAGCACCCACTGGTACCCTCGCTCAATGTGCACTGGCAGCCGACGGAGGCGTGGTCCTTGCGCCTGAGTTATGCCAGGGGCTTTCGGGCGCCTTCCCTCAAGGAGCTGTTCTTCAATTTTGTGGATGTCAATCACTTTATTATTGGTAATCCGGGGCTGGAGGCGGAGCGCTCGCAGAATGCCGCTTTCAATGTGGCCTACACGCCACAGCGGCAGGGCGCCGTAGGGTTTTCGGGGAAGCTCTTTTATAACCGTATCAGCAACCGTATCATCACGGCCGAATTCGCACCCTTGCAATTTAATTATCAAAACCTGGAGCAGTTCGAGACCCACGGACTCAACCTGAAGATGGACTGGTCAGGTAAGCATTGGCGGATATCATCCGGCTTTGCCTTTACGCGCCTATACAATCAATGGGCTGCCGACTACGACGAATCTCCGGGTTTTACGAATCTCTCCGAATGGCAGAATGAGCTCAATGTACAACTGGCACCTATTGATGCCGATCTGGTGGTCGTGCACCGCTATTTAGGGCGGCAAGTACGTTTCTTTGAGAACGAGGCCGGCCAATTACAGCAGGGCTTTATTGGTGATTACCATTTTGTGAACGCGACCCTGAGCCGTCATCTGTGGCAGGAGCGTATTTTTTTGGCCCTGGGGGGCAAAAATCTGCTCAATATCACCAGTGTGCCGGCTAACGTCGGCGGTGGTGGATCGGCTCACGGTGGCGTCGGCAACAGTCAGTTGCTCAACTGGGGACGCACTTTTTTCGTTCGGATCAACTTTAAGTTTGGTTTTTAGTCCTCAGTGAGGAATTTTTTAATCACTTCTCCATTATTGTAACCTAAAACGAATGGGGATATTATACCGCACCTTTACTTTACGCCCCTGCTGCATGCCCGGCTGAAAAGTAATCTTCTGCTGTAAGCGTCGTACCGATTCTAAGGTCACCTCGCCACAACCGGCCCCGATATCCCGCAGGAGTTCAATATCCTTGATTTTCCCCGATTCATTAATAATAAAAGAAACCACCACGGTACCTTCCACATTGTTTTCGCGGGCAATAGCCGGGTATTTTAGATTTTTGTAGATCCGTTTAATCATCTCCTCTGAAGTACAGGCCAGGGGGTCTGCCGCTTCTGCACAGTCGGGGAAGGTGGGCATTTTTTCGACTCTGATCCACTCTTCAGGGTGTTTTTCTTCAATAATGGGTAGTGGAGCAGGGGCTGGTTTTGGCTTTGGCTTGGATTCGGGAATGAAGATCTCATCATTAGCTTCTATAGTGAGATCGACAAACTCTTCTACTTCATCCGGGAGTTCCTCTTCTGGCACCTCTTCAATTTCAATCGGGGGTGGTGGAATCACCGGAGGGGGCGTTGTCGTCCGGGGAGGGATCACTTCTATTTCTCCGGAATAAATAGGGCTTAGTCCATCCGAAAGGGTGGTTCCTGTTTCTCGCTGGGTCCAGTTAAAGGCCATTAGCGTGAGGGCCAGGGCTGTAATTAATCCCACCTGAAAAAAGGCCGTATTATGCCGCAGCGGATCAAAGGCCAGCTGTTTTACTTTGGACCAGACCGGTAATTCATGTCGATTGATCGTGGTTTTACGCAAGTACCATCGAGCACCAATAATTAATAAGATAAGGAGTAGACAAAGGCCTCCCAGGCTCAGGAGCAGCGTTTGGCTGCTGAGTTCTAGTGGTAACATAGCTTTCTTTTTTAGAGAGGAGTTGCCGAATGGAGGAATTGACTAATGCTTGTCTATTGTTTAACTCAACAACTCAACAACTCAATAATTAAAAACCAGGTGGGTAGTATCGACAATTGGAAGATGCTGCTTTTGAGAAAAGTGGTGGGTGGATTGATGTTCTGCGCGGGAATAAGATTAAAACAGCAGAATCTCAGGTAAAAAATAAAGGGTGTATTGTATTGTAGATCAGCACGTTAAATGTTTAATTTGGCCATTATTGAGGTAAATTTGCCCGAGTTTTGTCCTTGTCCCCCCCCGAATTTGCCATACTTTTCCCAGGTCATCGTGATGATATTGATATATCAAGGGGCGGACCTGCCGAAACAGCGACTTGAAACGATCTGAAAGTAGACGTTTAATGAAAAGCAAATAATGATGAAAAAAATTTTGTTGTTAGGCTTACTGCTGGTGTTTGTGGCTTCGATAAGCTCAGCGTCTCGAAACTATCCTGATATGGAAGAAGATTTAGGACGGCAATGTTGTACAGTCACTCATTTTTCTTCTTCCAGTGGGATACAAATTGATATTACTGCTTGTGCAGGCTGGTTTTTGTCTGATGATGAAAAAGCCATGGAAAGAGCTTGTGAAAAGGCAGATGAAGCATCCCCTTGGTAGAATAAACATGATTCCATTCAAATTAAAATTATCAAAGCATGATTAAATCTATTTTAATTGGCATTATTTCCTTCATGTCGATTCAATCAAGTGAAGTATTGATGGAAGAAATGGTACCAAATGACGAAGTGCCTTGTCGAATAACATGTACCATTACTATGCCTAATCGAGAAGGTCGCATAGTTACCGCATCAGCAACTGCTGGAGGGATATTTACCAGTTGCACAAAGGCTCGTGAAAAAGCTTGTGCAGAAGCCTTAGCTATGATTAAGGACGAGAGGTAAGATTTATTTTCAAAAGAGTGAGGATGCATACATCGTCACTCTTTATTCAAATACTTTAAGAATGAAAAGTTTTTTGTTATGCCTTTCTTTTTGTTGGGGTTTTACCGCTACGTCATTGGCCCAAAACTATGAGATAGAATATAACCATACGGTTACCTTTAAATTAAATACCCTGGAGTCAGTATACAAATTGGCACATTCTCCACGAAGTAGTATATATTATCAAGTTGAGTATGAATTTTTTAATGGAGATGGAAATGAATCTTTACCGATGGATGATCAAAGTACTCCATTCGTTAAAAAAGAATATCATTCCAAAAGAGTGATCCATACAGAAACTGTAATGAACGAAAAAGTATTTGTTGAAGATGAACTTCCCCTGCAGACCTGGGAGCTAAAAGCGGAAACAAAGAAAATCAAATCGTTCAACTGCAAAAAGGCAGTAACCACTTTTAGAGGCCGCAACTATACGGCCTGGTACACGGAAGACTTGTCTATCATCGGTGGACCCTGGAAGTTTGATGGCTTACCGGGGCTTATTCTGGAGGTCGCATCTGATGATGGAGTTCTTATAATAGAAGCCACACAAATCGAGCAAAAGGAAGAAGTTATTTTTCCCGATTTTGCGTACAAAGAAAAAGATCTGATCACCTGGGAAGAATTTTGCAAACGCTATCAAAAAGCCATCAAGCGAATCTGGAGAAACATGATGGCAGATACCGATACGGATGTGGAGTATGGCCTCGAGGTGAATTCAATTGAAGATCTCGGCCTGGAGCAGACCAAATGGAAGTAAAACCGAAAAAAATACTCTTCATTTTAATCGGGTTGTGCTGGTGGAGCTTTTCCCTGTCTGCCCAGGAATGCTACGGTATTATCCGGGATAGCACCGGGCAGGTGATTAGTGATTGTTATCTACTGGTTTTGGATGTTGAGGATAATCGGATTATTGATTATGCGGTACCCAATGCAGTGGGTGAATATCAGGTAGCTATTCCCTTAGATACTAGCAGACGTATCAGTATTCGGTGTCAGGGCCTGGCTTATGAGACACAAACGAAAGATATTGACTGGGAGCCATCCACCTCACGCTACGAGGTTAATTTTCAGCTGCGTTTGCGGAAGCGAGAATTAGAAGAGGTAGTCATCGTTGCCGAGCGAATCGCGATCAAGGTGAACAATGATACGGTGGTCTATGATGTCTCTCAATTTAGAGGGGTAGAAGATCGTAAAATCATCAATGTCCTCAAAAATATGCCGGGCATTACCGTAGATGAGCGCTCCGGGATGATTAGCTACAAAGGCAAGCCTGTAGAAACGATCCTGCTGGATGGAGATGATCTTTTTGGAGATAATTATACTGTCGGCGCACGAAATATATCCTCCGATATAGTGGATAAAGTAGAGGCTATTGAAGATTATCACGAGAATAAACTCAAAAAAGGGCTAAAAAGGTCCGAAAAAGTAGCGCTCAACCTCAAGTTTAAGGAAGATAAAATTAAGCTTTCCGGGGAGGTGGGTGCTGCGCTGGGCCTGGGCCACTTCATGAGCAATGTGAATGCTATCAGCCTCTCTAAACGCTATAAAGGCTTTGGTGTTTTTCAAGTGAATAATATCTCTATTAATGAGACCTCCTTCCTGCCTGCTACCTATCGCTCGGAAAACAGGGAGGAAATTGATCGTTACGGGGTGGATTTTTTTAGAGAAAGTAGTGCCACGCAAATGGCGTCTTTTCCCAGGAGCTATATCAATAACCTCAAGTTCGGTAACTACAACAACTTATTTACCTTTTCTGAAAAGGTAAAACTCAAGAGTAGTATCGCCGCTTTTGGAGATCAGACGGAATACGCACAATCCATCGCTAATCGCTTCACCATTGCTGCTCAAGAGGTAGAGACTTCTAATGAAATAGAGAATACGGCCACTCCGAGTTATTTTACCTTTGATAACGAGTTGAATGTAGATCTTACCAAGACTTCTTTACTTAAGTATACCAACCGGTTTGTCCGTCACCGTAATGACTTCCATCAAACCAATCTTCAGAATAAGAATACCTTATTTGATACAGGAATTGGGCTGTCCAAATCCTATTTTCAGCAAAAGCTGAATTATTCCAACCGCTTCTCTGATAAAGAGCTATTCGAGGTGAACCTGCTGCATACCAGCAATCATCAAGACCAGCGAATGAGCCTGAACAGCCCGGAGCCAGTGAGTTTTGACAGTATTGTTTTAAATGAGCAAGAGAGTGAGGGGCGTCGCTCGATATTGGAAAGTAAATTACTTTATTTAAGGAAGATCAATAAAGGCGATATAGAATTATCCCTTCAGCATACCTATGATACCTGGAATAGTGATATGGTTTCCGGGGCGGTCCCTTTTGGGTATTTATTGGAGAACAACAGTGTCCTTGGTACAGGTGAGTTCAATTATCAGGTGTATAAAAAAATGAAGCTCTCTGGAAAATTGGCCTGGGGATATGCCGATCGGAGGTTGAAGAATAAGCAGGAGGAGACAAGCTTACAGGAAAAAGGAGATTTCCTAAACCTGGAAGCCGGATTGGGCGTCAAGCTCAACCCAAAAAATAATGTTAACCTGACGGCACAGCGTAATCATCAACTGAATGATTATTATTATCTCTTCTCCCATCCGATCCTGGTGGATGCCAGGACGATTGTACGCAATAGGCCTGCTTTAGCCTTTCGGCAAATGGAATCACTAACTGCCAACTATGCTTATTATGATATACCTAAGCAGTTCTCGTTTTCTTTTTCGACGACTTACCGGCAGGAAGATAATTTTATGTTAGCCACTCAAAGGATTAGCGAGCGGATCAGTTTGCTTACTTATTTTCAGACGCCATTAAGCAAGAGTGACATCGATCTTTCTACGGCTACCAGTTTTTTTATAGATGGTCTGAATAATAAAGTGGAGTTGAGTGCAAATGCGAACTTTAGCCAATATTACAATTCCTTACAAGAAGCAGATATTCGAGCAGCGAATGCTTCGGTTTATAATGCCAGCCTTAGTTTGAATAGTGCTTTTCTCGGTTTTTTTAATTACCGGAGTAGCCTGAGTTTCACCTACGTTGAGAGTGAACAGGCAGGTATAGCCTTTCCTTTCATCAATCGAACCCTAACAGCTGGTCTGACCACCATATTTAAGTTTTCTAAACGTACCTACTGCAAATTAGAAAATGAACTCCTCCTCCCAGATGGCCAGCAATTGACGGGGAATCAATTTTTTATGGATTTTTCCTTTAATCATGTCAGAGAGGAGGTCGAGTTTTTTGTTCTGGCTCGCAATCTGTTGAATCAAGATAATTTCAGCCAAATCTCGACTACTGAATTTTCTAGGAGTGTTTATTCTTTGGGACTATTTCCCCGGTACGTGGTTTTGGGAGCTAATTTCCAGTTTTGAATCTAATTATCAGGTACCTTATCGAATAGGTAAAATATTGTAGGCTTTAGCTATCTGTCGGATCGTTTGCCTGTTTCGGCTCATACCCAAAATAAACCCCCCACCGCCAGCCCCACAGAGCTTGAGCATGTATTGGTCGTTGTTTAGTCCGGTCTTCCAGAGCTGATGGAAAGCAGGAGGGATGAAATCCTTTAAGTTCAAATAGTGGAGGGCACTGATTTGAGAAAAGGCTCGGAAGAGGACTTCGTTTTGCCCTTGTAAAAGGGCTTGAATCGCCTGGTTCGAAGCCGGAATAAGGATATCTTTCATTTGTGCTTTAAACAATTTATCCTCGGCTTTTACCTTAAAGGCGGCCACCCAGGGAGCCGTCTGGCGCTGGATACCGGTATCAATGACAAAAAAGTGCAGGTCTGGGTAGTCCTTCCAGTTCCAGTCGAAAGCGCGGATGCCTTGTCCGGGGACGATATGAATGGCCTGCTCCAGGTAACAAATGAGGGGGTCGGTGCCCGAGCTGGCGCCGTGAAAAAAGGACTCGAGTTGGGCCAGTTGTTCGCGCAGTAAGACCAGATCGGAAGGCGCGGGCGCGGTTTGGTATGTTTTGTATAGCGCAGCACAGAGCGCGCCCGAGCTACCCGCTCCGTAGCCGTTGGGAATATTGGAGTCGAAATAAAGGCCTTGTTGTAAGTCCTGTTGGAAAGCCACCATGTCGAGTGGGGTCAGCAGGCTGTCTTGTTGCTGAAGTTCTTGTAGATAGTTGGCAAATTGTGGTAGCTCTTGTTGGGAGGCATCTGCGTCCCAGGCCCATTGCCCACTAAATGCGGTCCAGGGCATAGCCAGTGCTTCCGCTCCCTGCAGGACGATATGCTCCCCGAATAAGAGTATTTTTGCGTAAGCAGCTGCCATTACTTAGCCCTTTTGCTTGGCCAGCAGCAGATCGCTGTAAGAGGATTGTACCAGATCTTCCGGCTGAATATGAAAGAGGTCCATATACGTTCGGCACTGTCGCGTTAGTTTTTCCTCACCAATGGTACCGTCTTTATCGATCGCTTCGATTTCGACGAAAGTCCCTAAATCCACAACGGTATCCACGTGAAACTTGACGTTATCAATGAAATAGATTTCTCTTTCTTTATCTATTACCACGAGAATACCGAGAGAATCGGAGAGGATCTCTTTTAAGACCGTGTCGGAGGAGACTTCAAAAAGCTTAACGAAAGATTTTTTGGGTCCTGCCTGGTCTTCACGACGATAGTGAATCAGGGCTCGTTCGATATTACCTCTCCGCAATTTTAAGCGGCCACTGTTGACCTTGAAGTAGGTGTCAATCTGATGGTCCAGTCCGATGTAACTAGCTTGCTGTGTTTCAAGCATTTCTCTGACGTGCTCGAGATCTTTACACCTTGCTTTTATTTCAATATTTAAATGCTCCATGATCATAGTTTTGCACGAAAATCTCACGAAAATAAAAAAAGCCCCGACTAATTAATAGCCGGGGCCCTTTTATTTATAAGAGAATTTAGGACTACTTATCGTCTTCTTCCTCTTCGTCCTGGTCTCCCAGCTGCTGCTTCAATTGAGCTAAAGCATCCAGTTCACCAAGGGTGCTGCGTTGTACATTCGATTGCGTCTTCTTCACTGCATCGCGCGTTTGTTTGCGTTCTGCCGTGCGTTCTTTCTTCACTTGTTCATCAGCTTCGCGGCGAATATCATCGAGATAGCGCAGGTGAGATACCAAAATACGCTTGTCATCCCGGTTGAATTCGATCACTTTTACCGTCAGTACTTCCTCCGGATCGGCATAGTTGCCGTCTTCCTTGCGGATGTGCTTGATGGGAGCAAAGGCTTCCAGACCGTAAGGCAGCTGGACAATGGCCCCGCGATCGTCTCGGCGGAGTACCGTTGCTTCGTGGTAAGAACCGATGGGGAATACATTTTCGAAGGTATCCCATGGGTTCTCTTCGATTTGCTTGTGTCCCAGTGACAATTTGCGATTGTCTTTGTCGATGTCCAGGATGACACAGTCGATATCCTTACCCACTTTGGTAAATTCAGATGGGTGAGAGAAACGCTTGGTCCAGGAAAGGTCGGAGATATGTACCATACCACCAATACCTTCTTCCAATTCAACGAATACACCGTAAGGCGTGAGGTTTTTCACTTCTCCGCTGTGGCGGCTGTTTACTGGGAAGCGCTCTTCGATATCGCTCCATGGATCCTTGGTCAATTGCTTCAAAGACAGAGACATCTTACGCTCTTCGCGGTCGATAGTGACAATCTTCGCTTGATATTCCTGATTCAGGTTGAAGAATTCGCGAGCATTGATGGGCTGATTGCTCCAGCTTACTTCTGAAACGTGGATCAGACCTTCTACGCCGGGCTGAATTTCTAGGAATGCACCGTAGTCTTCGATATTTACGATGCGACCAGAAACGTTGGAACCTTCCTGAATGGATTCGTCCAGTACTTCCCATGGGTGCGGCTGCAGTTGCTTCAGACCCAAAGAAATACGTTTCTTGTTCTCGTCGAAGTCTAAGACTACGACACTGATTTTCTGGTTCAATTCTAATACTTCGCTTGGGTGATTGATCCGTCCCCAGCTGATATCGGTGATATACAGCAGACCGTCTACACCACCCAGGTCGAGGAATGCACCAAAATCGGTGATATTCTTCACGATACCTTCCAGTACCTGACCTTTTTCCAGGCTGGCAATAATAGCTTCCCGCTGTTCGGCCAGATCGCTTTCGATGAGTGCTTTGTGCGAAACAACGGCGTTCTTGATGGTTTCGTTAATTTTCACCACCTTAAATTCCATTGTTTTTCCTACGTATGAATCGTAATCAATGATGGGCTTAATATCAATCTGAGAACCCGGTAGGAAGGTTTCCAGACCACCAGCATCTACGATCAGACCACCTTTTGTCTTACTGATGACCGTACCCTTGATCACGGTACCGTTTTCGTAAGAATCTCTGATGGCTTCCCAGGCACGTAGCAACTTCGCCTTGCGACGAGAGAGTACCAGACGTCCTCTGGAATCTTCTTTTTGTTCTACGTATACCTCAACGGAATCGCCGACTTCAAGATCTGGCATGTCTCTAAATTCAGATAGAGAGAGCAGACCATCCGACTTATAGTTCAGGTCAATAACGACATCACCGTCGTGAATGGCGGTGATCAGTCCGGAGACAATCGTACTTTCACCAACCGCACTCAGTGTAGAATCGTACTGTTTTAGGTACTCTTCTTTTTCCTCTTCGGTGTAGTTGGCACTGCGCTTGTTACCCCGACTCCAGTCAAAGGCATCGTGTGCACTTTCCTCTTCTTCGTCTTCCATGTTCAGCTCGACATCATCTTCGTCGTCATCGTCATCGTCGCTTGAGTCATCGTCAGAACCTTCTTCATCGGAATCCTCATCATCCGAATCCTCATCGTCGTCAGCATCATCGGAATCGTCTTCCTCTTCACTGTCTTCTTCGGTGCTGGCCTCTATAACGGGGGCTTTTTCTTCCGTTTTCTCCGTTTTAGCTTCTTCAGCTGCCGCTTCCGCTTTTTCTTTTACCTCTTCAATTTCGGTAACCTCTTCACCAGAATTCTCCTCACTTGAAGTTTCTTCTGATGTGGGTTCCTCGTTCTCTTCCAGGTTGTTTTTTTCTTCTTCTAAAAGCATAATTTGATGTAATCGCGAAAGGCGATTTTTTAATTAAAAAATAAATGAATCCCATCCGGGGGCTTCTGTCCCCTTCAAATTGGGCTGCAAAGGTAATTGAATTCGATGAAAAAAGGAAGGAATCTCTCTGTAAATTAAGGCTTTGAATAACTTCTGCGAAGAAAGAATAGGGAGATTAGGAATTTGGCACAAAAAAACTAGAGAAATTTGTAAATTTACGGAACTACAATACAAAATTTTGATTCTGCTTGACGTTCAGAGCTAGATGAGATATTCCTGAAAATAGCAATATAAATATTATGGTAGAAAACAGACCTTGGCTAACCAACTATCCCAGCGGTGTACCCGCCAATATAGATCCCAATGCCTATACGACCGTTATTGATTTGTTTGAAGGCTGCTTCCACAAGTACGGTAGTAAGCCAGCTTTTTCCTGCATGGGGAAGGAGGTCAGCTATAAACAATTGGATAAGCTCTCCACCCAATTTGGCGCCTATCTTCAGTCCCGGGGCCTGGAAAGAGGGGATAAAATTGCTTTGATGATGCCCAATTTATTACAGTATCCCATTGCGCTGCTGGGGGCACTGCGGGCGGGATTGATTATTGTCAATACCAACCCGCTGTACACACCGCGGGAAATGCAGCATCAATTTAAGGATGCGGAAGTTAAAGCCATTGTGATTGCCGAAAACTTTGCGGCCAAGCTGGAAGAGATTTTACCCGATACCAGTATTAAGGCGATTATTACCACTAGTATTGGTGAGATGTTGGGTTGGCCCAAAAGCATGATTGTGAATTTTGTCGTGCGTAATATCAAACGCATGGTTCCTAAATACAGTCTGGCCAATACGGTTTCTTTTTCCGATGCGCTCAAGCAGGGGAAGAAATTTAAGCTAAAAAAACACGAACAAGAACCGGACGATGTCATCGCACTGCAGTATACGGGTGGTACCACGGGGATATCCAAAGGAGCGATGCTGACCAATCGCAATCTGGTCTCCAATATGCTGCAGGTAAGGGCCTTTATCGGCCCATTCCTAAGGGAGGGGGCTGAAGTTGCCCTGTGTCCACTACCGCTCTATCACATTTTTGCCTTTACGGTAAATTGTTTGGCGATGATGGAGCTGGGTGCACTTTCGGTGCTGATTACCAATCCACGCGACTTCTCGACCATTGTTGGGGCGATAAAATCTTATGATATTACCCTAATGACGGGCGTGAATACGCTTTTTAATGGTTTGATTAACGACAAGGCATTCCAGCAACTGGACTTTTCTAAATTGAAAGTAACCGTAGGTGGCGGTATGGCCGTCCAGCGACCCGTAGCGGAGGCCTGGCAGCGGCTGACCGGCTGTGAGCTTTCCGAAGGTTATGGTATGACGGAAGCCTCTCCCGTTGTCACTGTGAATCCACTCGATGGCAAGGGGCGGATTGGCACGATCGGTTTGCCGATACCTTCTACTGATGTACGCATCGTAGATAACCAGGGGAATGTCCTGGCTGTGGATCAGATTGGAGAAATTCAGGTTAAAGGGCCACAGGTGATGAAAGGCTACTATAAACGACCCGACGAAACGAATAAAACGATTGTCGACGGCTGGTTATGTACGGGAGATATTGGTAAAATGTACGAAGACGGCTTCTTTGAGATCGTAGATCGCAAGAAGGATATGATCCTGGTATCCGGCTTTAATGTATTCCCCAATGAGGTAGAAGAAGTCGTTGCCGGACATCCCAAAGTAATGGAAGTTGCGGCAGTCGGCATACCCGATGATAAATCCGGGGAAGTGGTTAAAATCTTTGTCGTGAAGAAAGATAAATCGCTAAATAAGGACGAACTATTAAAGTACTGCAAAAACAACCTGACGGGTTATAAGGTGCCAAAGCAGGTTGAGTTTAGGGCGGAATTACCCAAAACAAACGTCGGTAAGATTTTGCGCCGTAAGCTGCGGGAGGAGTAGAAATTGATTTTGTCGGATATATTGCTTTTGTACCCTACCTGGGGTGGCTGTTATTCTGTATTTTTAATCCTGTTTTAAGGTCTAAAGACCCAAATTAGCACCCTTGGTAAACCAAGGAAAATATGCTCATCAAAACTTATGCGAGTGCGCTCCAGGGCGTTGATGCTCGTACGATCACCGTGGAAGTTAACGCCGGTGGACAACCAGTGGCCGGAAAGAATTATTATAATATGGTAGGTTTGCCGGATAGTGCTATCCGGGAAGGTTTTCATCGTATCGAAGCTGCCCTAACCAACGTCGGGCAGCGGATGCCCCGAAAAAAAGTGACCGTTAATCTGGCTCCAGCCGATTTGCGGAAGGAGGGGTCTGCTTACGATTTGCCGATTGCCCTTGGGATTTTGGCGGCCAGCCAGCAAATCACGGGAAAAAGCCTGGAAGAATATGTGATCCTGGGAGAACTGGCCCTGGACGGTGGCTTGCGCCCCATCAAGGGCGCTTTACCGATTGCTATTCAGGCTCGTAAAGAAAAATTTAAAGGTCTGGTGCTTCCCAAACAAAATGCTCGGGAGGCCGCTATTGTGAGTGATCTGGACGTGATTGGGGTAGAGCACCTGCGCGAGGCAGTTGACTTCTTTCGCGACCAGTTGGAGATTGAACCCACCCAAATTGACACCCGTGACGAATTCGAACACCACGTTAACAATTACGAAGTAGACTTTGCGGATGTAAAAGGCCAGGAGAATATTAAACGCGCCCTGGAGATCGCGGCTGCGGGTGGTCATAATGTAATCTTGATTGGTCCGCCCGGTGCCGGAAAAACCATGCTGGCTCGCCGCTTGCCTACTATCCTTCCGCCCCTAGGCCTGCGAGAAGCGCTGGAGACTACCAAAATTCATTCCGTGGCGGGTATGCTGCGGGCTGAAACCGGCCTGGTCACCAGGCGCCCTTTTCGTGCACCCCATCATACCATTAGCGATGTGGCACTGGTAGGCGGCGGCTCTAACCCCATGCCGGGTGAGATTTCGATAGCGCACCACGGAGTATTGTTCCTGGATGAACTACCGGAATTTAAACGCAGTGTGCTGGAAGTGATGCGGCAGCCCATGGAGGAGCGTCGCGTAACGATTTCTAGAGCCCGTGTCACCGTGGATTATCCCGCCAGCTTTATGTTGATTGCTTCGATGAACCCCTGCCCCTGTGGTTATTTTAATCATCCGGAGAAAGATTGTACCTGTGGGCCAGGAGTGGTAAAGCGCTACCTGAATAAGATTTCCGGGCCCCTTCTGGACCGTATCGATCTGCACGTAGAGGTAACACCGGTGTCCTATGATGAATTGGCGGGGCGGGAGCGCAGTGGCGATACTAGCCAGACTATTGCTGAGCGCGTTGTGCGGGCGCGGGAGCTTCAGGAAAAACGCTACGAAAAGTTTCCACAAATTTATTGTAATGCCCAGATTCCCAGTCGTATGGTGCGCGAAGTCTGTCAGATCAATAAGGCGGGCTTACTATTGGTGAAAAAGGCGATGGAGAAGCTCCAATTATCCGCCAGGGCTTATGATCGGATTTTGAAAGTAGCCCGTACCGCCGCTGACCTCAGTGATAGCGAAGATATTAAGATCGAACATTTGGCAGAAGCCATCCACTTTCGGAGCCTTGATCGGGAAGGTTGGGCCGAATGAGAAAAAAACTAAAAAAATTTGGAAAACTGTTAAAAAGCCTGTATCCGGCGCAATAATGGGCGTTTTTTTGTAGTTTATATGTAAAGTTACTCAAAGGGGAGATTTCCCGCCTGTCTTAGCTTCAAAGTGAAGGCAATCCGGGAATCCAATTTTTTAATGGGATTAATTGCAAACAAAAAATTCTCGTATGAAGCACAGCTTTACATCAAATTCTTTAGTCCGTTTTATTTACAATGAAGTTTCTACTTCGGAGCGCCTGGCCATCATGGAAGCACTGCGTGCAGATGCGGAACTGCGCCGAGCTTACGAAGAGTTGAAGACTGCACAAAATAAGCTACCTAAGACTAGATTCAATGCACCTAAATCTGCCATTAGCAAGATTTTGGCGCATAGTAAAAGTACAGCGGTAGAGCCCTGCTAACAGCAAGGTTTGCAGAAAGACAGATAAGTCATCCCGACCAGCTCGGGATGACTTATTTTTTTGTTGTGCATTCATGATTACCATACCGGAGATTTCCTGAGTAAGCGGAGCTATACCCAATGGCTCTTTTTTGACATTGGAGTTTCTCGTAAAAAGTTTAACAGCTTCGATAGAATAAAGCGGAGATTGTAAGAAGTATCTGTATTTTTGCCGCACTATAGACTTTATTCTAAATAATTTTGTATGGCTAAAAAATCATCTTTTGCTCCCATTCTGCGTTACGTCCTCGCCTTAATAGCTAAGGCTATTAGGCTCCGGGCGCGCCTTGATTGGAAACAAAATCTTTCATTTTCACCTCATAAAACTATTTAGAATAAAGTCTTATGAACAAACCGTACTTTATTATTGATTTTGATAGTACATTCACTAAGATCGAGGCACTGGATCTGCTTTGTGAAATCGTACTGGAGGATGACCCCAGAAAAGAGGAAGTCTTTTTCGAAATTCAGGAGATCACTAATCAGGGGATGGATGGTAGTCTTGACTTTCGTACATCCCTATCCCAACGTATGGCGCTGCTACAGCCCCATCGCAGTCATATTGAGGCCCTGGCCGAAGCACTAAAAGATCAGATATCTGAGTCTTTTAAGCGAAACGCGGATTTCATTGTTTCACACCGGGAGCAGGTCTACGTGGTATCCAATGGTTTTAAAGATTTTATCATTCCGGTCGTTACACACTACGGCTTGTTGGCGGATCAGGTTTATGCCAATGAATTTACCTACGATGAAGCGGGCAATGTGGTGGGCTTTAATGAAGCAATTCCACTCAGCCGATCGGGGGGTAAGCCCATTGTTATCCGCGATCTAAATCTGGCCGGCGAGGTACTGGTGATTGGTGACGGCTACAATGATTTTGAAATCAGAGAGCAGGGGTACGCGAGCAAATTTTATTTATTCACCGAAAACGTACGGCGCGCAAAGGTCCTGGAAATTGCCGACCACATCGCCCCAAGCGTTGACGAAATTTTATATGAATTAAAAATGAGTAGAGCACTGTCTTATCCAAAAAATCGTATAAATGTCCTGCTGCTAGAAGGAGTACATAAAGATGCTGTACAAATCTTTGAGGCAGAAGGCTATAATGTAGAATACCTCGAAACGGCGCTAAGCGAAGAAGAGCTCTGCGAGCGCATCAAGGAGGTCAATATCATTGGTATCCGCTCCAAGACCCATATCACCGAGAAGGTGATCAAATCGGCCAAACGCCTGATTTGTATTGGCGCCTTTTGTATCGGGACCAACCAGATCGACCTCGAAGCTGCCAGTCGGCATGGGGTCACTGTCTTTAATGCACCCTACATGAATACCCGCTCCGTGGTAGAACTGGCCATCGCCGAAATCGTCTTTCTGGTGCGCAACTTGCCAGACAAAATGATGGCGATGCACCAGGGACGATGGGAAAAATCAGCCACCGGGGCCAACGAAGTACGCGGTAAAAAATTAGGTATTATTGGTTATGGTAATATCGGTTCGCAGCTTTCCGTTTTAGCGGAAGCCATGGGACTGGATGTCTACTATTACGATTTAGTAGATAAAATGCCCCTGGGGAATGCCACCAAATGCGATACCCTAAAAGAACTACTCGGCACCGTAGAGGTCTTATCCCTGCACATCGATGGTCGCCCGGAAAACACCAATTTCTTTGGGGCCGAACAATTCAAAATGATGAAAGAAGGGGCCATCTTTATCAACCTGGCCCGCGGTAAAACGGTACAAATTCCGGCCCTGAAAGCGGCACTGGAATCCGGTAAACTCAAAGGCTGTGCCGTCGATGTATTCCCCAAAGAACCCAAGAGTAATGATGAGCCTTTCGAGTCGGAATTAATGGGTATGCCCAATACCATCCTGACGCCGCACATTGGAGGAAGTACCTACGAAGCCCAGAAAAACATTGGAAACTTTGTACCCAATAAAGTGATCCAGTACATTAATACGGGTAGTACCAGCCAGAGCGTTAACATGCCTCAGGTCCAATTGTCGGAAGTAAAGGAAGCCCATCGCGTACTCCATATTCACCGCAATGTACCTAATGTGCTGGCCAGCATCAATAATATTCTTTCCCAGAATGATGTCAATATTATTGGTCAATCCCTCAAGACGAATGAGGAGTTGGGTTATGTGATCACCGATGTCAATAAAGAATACGACGAGGATACCATCAATGAACTCAAGGAGATCGAAGGGACGATTTGGCTGCGGGTGCTGTATTAGTAGGGCGCACCTTTCGGTAAAAAAATACTGTAGGCAGACGAATTAGATAAGAAGAACTATCAATGGTCGGATGGCTCCTCCATTGGGATTGTAAACAGTTGGGACAAAGTCAGGAGATGAAATATACCAAGAAGCAGGGGCAGTATTTGGCATTTATTTATTATTACACCAAGCTCAATAAGAAAGCTCCTGCTCATGCAGATTTTCAGCGGTATTTTGAGACTAACCCAGCAAGTGTAAACAGCATGCTCAAGACTTTAGGTGCTAAAGGTTTAATTAAAAGAAAGACTGGTCAGGCGAGGAGTATCGAGTTAAAGATAAATAAAGCAGATTTACCTGAGTTAGATTGATAGCAATGGCTATTGGCCTGGTAGTAAACACTCATTCATTAACAGTGTCCAACGACTTATTCACGGAAATCCTCTTTTGTTCGGATGTTAAAGGAGAAAAAACTGATATGAATTTACGACTTTTCTTATGCTTCTTTTTTTCCTCTTTTGCCGCAAAGGCACAGGAGAAAGTGAATTATACGCCCGCCGTACCCTTTCTCCCCAAAACCTACGTCTGCTATCAGGCCCTGGGCCCGTTGGAAATTGATGGCTACCCGGGGGAGGAAAGTTGGCAAGCCGCAGCCTGGACGCAAGACTTTGTCGACATTGAAGGGAATCTCCAGCCTGCCCCGCCCCTACGCACCCGGGCCAAAATGCTCTGGGATGAGCAGTACCTCTACATTGCCGCTGAAATGGAAGAGCCCCAGGTATGGGCAACCCTGACCGAACGCGATGCGATCATCTATCAGGATGACGACTTTGAGGTCTTTATCGATCCAGATGGCGATGGCCTACACTACTGCGAATTTGAGATCAACGCTTTTAATACTATCTGGGATTTACTCATGCTCCGTCCCTACCGGAATAATATCTCCCGTCACCCCGTTAACCTTTTCAACTGGAATATTCCAGATTGGAAAACGGCCGTAAGCATAAAGGGCAGCCTCAACGATCCGGGCGACGAAGATCAGGGCTGGACCGTAGAAATGGCGATTCCCTGGTCGGCACTCATCGAATTGGCGAATCCCAAACGAGCACCGAAAGAAGGGGAGCAGTGGCGCCTTAATTTCTCCCGGGTAGACTGGCATATGCAGGCAGAGGCCGGTACTTACGTAAAAGAAAAAGAGCCGGACACGGGGGAGAACAGGCCGGAAGAAAACTGGGTCTGGTCTCCACAGGGGGTCGTCGATATGCACCGACCCGAAACCTGGGGCTACGTACAATTTACCGAAACGAAAGTGGGGGAGAAAAATATTCCATTTCGGGTGAACCCAGAGGAAAAGATAAAGTGGGCGCTCTGGCAGTTATATCACCAGCAGTACATTTATCGGCAAAAGCACGGTTTTTTTACGGCCGACCGTAGCCTCTTAACACTTCCTGATATAAAAGGCCTGGCCGACTACAAACTTCGGCCAGTGATCTTTATGGCACCCAATACTTTTGAAATTCTTGTGCCGAGTCTGGAGCGAGGCATTTACTGGCACATTAATGAGCAGGGGCGTATTTGGAGGAAATAATTTTAGCGAAAGCGCAGTGCAAATGAGCCACTTTCTTGTTGGTTGTACTTCTCTGCGTCGAATTGATAGAGGTAGGAGCCTTTACGCGAAGAACTCATGTCCTTTTCGTCCAGTTTTTTGACGATATCCATAGATCGTATACGGTTGATAAAGTTGCGCTTATCCAGCTTCCGGTCCCAAATCGCTTCGTAAAGTTTTTGTAGCTGACGCATGGTGAATTTCGCGGGCAGGAGCTCGAAGCCAATGGGCATAGTCGAAGCGCGGTTTCTGAGTTTTTTAATGGCGGCATTAACCATTTTATCGTGGTCGAAAATAAGTTTTGGGCATTCGGCTACGCTGAACCATTCGGCGGAGAATTGCTTAATTAGCTTTTCGCTGTGTTCTTTAATATTGATCAGGGCATAGTAGGCCGTTGAGATGGTACGTTCTGCCGGGTCACGCTCTACTGCACTAAAAGTAGTAACCTGCTCCATGTAGATATTGTCCAGACCGGTGTACAAATTCAGAATACGAGTAGCGCTTTCTTCCAGGGTCTCGCTTTGCTTTAAAAAACCACCTACCAGTGACCATTTTCCTCTTTCGGGTTCAAAGCCCCGCTTGATGAGCAGAATCTTCAGGTCTTCTTCGTCAAATCCGAATATGATACAATCGACGGCGAGTAAGACCTTGTCTTCGTCTTCGTATTTGTACGTCATGTTTTCGTTTGGTTTGAGGATGGTTTGCTTGGACATATGCAACTTCTTGGTCAGTAATGTACAAAATTGAACTCAATTTGAATAAGGCTCAGGAGAGGAACTGTTTTGATCCGGTTTTTCTTGAATTATTTTGGAAGCCTACTCGCTTAGTCTTGATGGGCTACCTCAGTGAGTAAATCTTCGGCCCAGGCTTTGATCTCCTCATTGCCCTTTACCACAAAATCCTGTCCGATCCCTATGGTCCGCAGGAGTGTTTTCCCTTCCCGCCATTCAAATTTATCGGTCTTATGGCGACTGATCGTACAGCCTCTGTCGGAGTGGAAGCAAGGGGGAAGCTCCCAATAACTTTTTTTGAACCCATTCTTGGTGAGGACCAGCCGATCGTCGTAGCGAAAGGTGCCATAGTCCTGACCGATGTAGACCTGATTCCTTGGTTGGTATAGCGCGTCGTTTTGAAAATGTGGATGAGCGCTAAACACCGGGTGCCCGATCTGTTTGCCTGGAATTAGGATTTCATTTACGCGCAAATAACCAAACAGGATATGTCGCTCGTGATCCCGCTCGAATTGTAGGGTCTTTTTTTGCACCGTCCTTTTGAAGGAACCAAAAAACAGGAAGAGATCTCCCACTTCTACCTGCTCATTATTCAGGTGACTGAGCGCTGCGCCGTGCTGGCCGAAGATGCCCCGCCAGCCAGCTGGCCGTGGGTAGACTCCGGGGAGTAGATCTGGATCCAGATGGCAAGTAGCCGGTTTGGGAATTTTTAGGCCTAGTTCTTTCATGATTTTCAGGTAGGAGCTATCGCCGTAGTGCAAATCCCGGTAGGGGATTCCCTGCTCTTTGACCTTTGCATTGCTCGGGATAGGGATGGACAAAAGATCACCATTCGGCATGATAGGACTGGCGCCACCACCATAACTGGAATCAAAGCCTTTGCGAGAAAAAATGATTTTCATGGGGTAGTCAAGGATAAAGGGTAAAGTAAAAAGGATAAAGTATGAACATTGAACATCCCTAATAAATATTCAAATCCAGGTACGCATTTTTGAACTTCCGTTCGGGATCAAAAGCCCTGGTCAGGTCGACAAAATCATTGTAGCGCGGATATCGACCCCGCAGGGTACTGGGGGGGATCTTGAAAAGTTTTCCCCAATGAGGCCGCACTTTAAAGGGCGCTAATTCTTTCTCAATGATGGGCAATAATCTACTAACATTTTCCCAGTCGGGTTTCCAGGTGAAATGGAAGACCGCACATTTGCGTTTGTAGCAGGGACTCATCCACAGTTGATCGGCCGCTACCGTACGTATTTCGGAGATGAGCAGATGGGGATGGATCAGGCTGGCTTTCTTTTGTAGGGCCAGGTAAGCTTCTACTCCGTTTTCGTAGGGTACGAAATACTCGGATTGCAGCTCGGCCCCGCTACTGGGCGTAAAACCCATCTTAAAATGGGGCAGGCGTTCGTGCCAGGGGCCGGGTACCCCTAATTGCTCCGTACAGTTTTCTGCGGAGAGGGCCGTAATGGGATGCAGGTTGCGGGTAGCCGCCCGGGCACCATAAAATACCGGATCCATGTCCTCCGGCTGCTGATCCATCCGGCGCTTGATCCAAATCTGACTAACTTTTTGTTCCAGCCAGTCGGTGAACAGACTGACACTGTAGCCGGCCGACATAATCGCATCAAAGTTCTCGACTAGGCTATCGACTGGCAGATCCTGGAAAAGATCCTGCCGAACCTCGTAGGTCGGCTGGATATCGAGGGTCAACTCGGTAATAAAGCCTAGTGCACCCAGGCCAACGACTGCTCCATTAAAGTTTTCTTCTCCCCGTTGCAGGCTAATCGTCTCCCCCTGAGTATTGACAATCTTCAGGGCTCGAATGCCGGTAGCCAGATTGCCGTTGGTAACTCCGGAGCCGTGGGTAGCCGTGGAGATGGCCCCGGCTACTGAGATATGTGGCAGAGAAGCCAGATTGTGGAGGGCAAAACCACGCTCCTGTAAGATGGGTGCCAGTTCACCGTATTTAGTGCCACTTTGCACCGTGATGGTTTGGGCGGCTTCGTCGATGTCAATAATCTTATTGAGCAGTCGGGAAGAGATCTGGTTTTGGGGGCTATCCGCAATGTTATTAAAGCAATGCCGCGTACCCAGCGCTTTTTGCTGATCCAGTTTTTTGATAAGTGCCGGGATTTGGTCTATCGATTCCGGTTCGATGAGATTCTTGGCCTGGTAGGCGTAGTTGCCCGACCAGTTGGTACGTGTGATACCCGTGCTATTATTCGTCGCTGGTGTATTCATATTCTTATTGGTACAGCTGAGTGGGCTGAGTAGGCTACCCATGGCGAGGGCTGAGCTGGTTTTTAAAAAGGTTTTCCGTTTCATTAGGTGTTGTTTGTTAAGCTAATGGTAGTTTTGTGTTATGTGATGGATCGGTGTAAATCCGTATACATTCGTGAAAATCTGTGGATCAATAGTACCTCCCCATCATCTCATGCTCTACGATTACCTTCTTCAATTCATAGAAATCCACTTCTCCCTGGTGCTTCCAGACGACCTCACCGCCCGGCTCGATCAACATGGTATAGGGTAGGGCACCGTTCCAGTCGGGATCGATCGCTTCGATCAGGGCGTATTTATCTTCCTGATCAAATAGATAATTGGTGACCGCCGATTCTTTTTCTGTAAGGAACTTCAAGACCTTTTCTTCTTCTGTCGGCTTGTCGGCAGAGATGGAGACAAACTCAAAATCGCGGGCACCGTACATGCGATGTAGTGCGATGAACTCCGGGTACTCAATGATGCAGGGGCCGCACCAGGTTGCCCAGACGTTAATCAGGCGCAGCTTTTCGGAGTCGTCATTGTTTAGGAGCTTTTTAATGCCTGCCTGGCTAATCATGTCGACTTCGACCGGTTTTTCGCTCCATTCCTGATCGACTTTTGCCTTGAGCTTGGTCTTCCAGCCCCACTTCGTCGAGCAGCCAAAGGTTTTGGTGACGGGATTCTCCACCGGCTCGCCGGCCAGAACGGCATCCAGGGCAGCGCGAAAGTCTTCTGCATCCGCCTCGCCCGGTTTTTCTACGCCGTCGATGCGTCCGGTATAAGCGAGCTTGCGATCTTCGTCAAAAACGAAAATGTGGGGCGTAGCCACGGGGCCGTACTTTAGCGAAGCTTCTTCCGTATCGCCATCGTAGAGATAAGGGAAGTTGAAGTCCATATCTTCGGCGCGGATAATCATCTCGGTGTAGTCGTCATTCAGATCGGTATACCCCAGCTCTTCGTAAAGTAGTCCGAGTGGACTGTTCGGAGAGATTGCCACTACGGCTACCCCTTTATCTTTATAATCATTGGTTACGTCGATGATGCGCTGCTCGTAGGCCTGGGCGGTAGGGCAGTGGTTGCAGGTGAAGACAACGGCCAGGGCTTTGGCTTCCGCAAAATCGGCCAGGGAATAGAATCTGCCATCTACGTCAGGTAGATTAAAATCGGGCGCAGGAGCGCCGATTTCCAGGGTTTTTACTTCCTGCTCGGGTACCGGTTGTGGGTCGGCTATGAAGTTGGCTTCTGCATCCGTTATGGCTTCGGTATCGGCTTGTTCGGTTGGTTGGCAGGCGAAAGTGAGGCTGATAAGGAATAGCAGGTAGTGTCTGATTTTCATACGTAAACTGGTTTTTTACTAAGGTAAGCAGAATTTGGGAGTTGAGGAAAATAGACGAGAAGCGTCTTGCCATTTGAACAGGAAATAGTATCTTAATTGCTTATTAGAATGAAGTCTATCTGGCTGCAACAAAAGATATTTATGAAAGATGTAGAGCGTTTTCGCAAGGAAATCGGCACTTATACGGGGAGCAGTCAGTTCTTCCACCATCCCCTTTTTTCCAATTTTCTGTATACCGAAGGGGTAAAATTTATGGCGGATACTCTGGAGGCCTACTGGCTAATTGAGCACATTATGGCGCTTCAGTTGGAAGCTCCATTGCAGCACCATCGTTTTCAAGTTTGGAAAATTCAGGTGAGGGAAGATACTTCTGCCACGATTACGGCGACCAATCGCGCCGGTAGGGTTATCAAGACAATAGAATTCGAACTGACGGATTTTCCTTTGGAATCCTTTACGCTGTGGTGGAGTCAAAACCTATTGCTCTTACCCCGAGAGGATTGAGGCGGTTTGAAATAGAAAAAAGTGGCCGGCAAAAATGGCCAACCACCGTTCGGGTAATGTCTACGAGAGACAATCTTCCAAATAAGAACATCTAGTAATCTTATCGCTTGCCAATTTTCGTCGAACCCACCTCTTTAAATCCCGGCGTATCAATATCCATCGACTGGTGGCCACCGAAGGTATACGTAATCCCAAGATTAATCAGGTAATCGGCAAAGGCAGCGTCACCGTGCCGGTACTGGCCGGTCTGCTCGGTACGCTGAATGTCTTCGTAACTGCGGATTCGGTTCCGATAAAGTGCTATGGGGACGCTGGCAAAAATTGAATAATTACCTTTGAAAAAACCAATGCCTGGTTCGGCTGAAATGGCGTAACCCGGCCGGCGATAGCCCGCACTACCCCCGAGGATGTCATTGGCCGGAACCCCCTCGGCCCGGCCACCCAGGTAGAAATTCCAGCCCTGCATGGTGTTATAGGATAAGCCCAGACGAGCGGCAAACTGATCCGGACAGGAAAATTCGCTGCGTCCGCTCCGGGTTAGCACCCCATTGGTCTCTTGAAAGTTGAAGAGATAAAATAGGTTAGTACTCAGTGTGAATCGATGGGAGATCGGATGGAAGCCCTGCAAGTCGAGTGTAAACCCCGTACCGCCGTCACCAGGCTGGATGGATTGATCAACCACGGTGACCCGATCCTGGTCGCGGTCGTCGCCCTGATTGTAGAAAGTGTCGCTGTAATCGTACTGGCCGGTAGGCAGCTTGATACCAATCCCAATGGCGTAATTAAAGTTATGCTGGCTGGGGTCGAACAGCCAGTAGCCCAGGCCTAAGCGAATATCAGCCAGACCGCTGGCAGCCGTTTCGTGCCGTTCGCCCAGGCCATTGGGGGGATTTCCGCCGTGCTCGTACATGGAAGAACGTCGGTGGAATACCAGGGGCAAGATGGCGTTGGCGTACAGCCGATCCGAAATATTATAGGTCAGCGCAAAATCCAAAAAACTGGAATGATTGATCACTTCCGTACCCGCCTCTAAGCGGTGGTGTTCTTCCACTTCACCGCGAAAGTGCCGGAAGGATTTGAAGTTTCGGAACCCTAGTTGTGCGGTGAATTGTCCGGGTAGGAAGTTGAAATTATTAGCCATATTGCCCCCACAGGCGGCATTGCCGCGGATAGCTACGCAGCCCTGACCGTTGAGCCAGATGGGTCCGAAAAGCAGTAATAGGCAGGCTAGTAAAAGTGTCGTTTTCATAATAGGAGTGATTTTGGTGATAAAGATTCTTTGTAACCGGAGCGCTGAGGCAAGGGCAGAGTGGTACTGATTTGGGACAAAAAAATTAGTGGTCCGGGAACCACCCAGACCACTAAGACTTACTTATCATGTTTTGAAACGAT
>DATFKA010000156.1:0-4549 GCA_035268885.1 Saprospiraceae bacterium | reverse complement strand
AACTCAACCTGGCAACAGGTAATAGCCGGCAAACAGCGTACGATAAAGACCTACACAGCTATGCTGTATTTAAGGCTCGTGATGACATCTGGCTGGGTATGGCCAATGGCACTTTAAAGCGCTTCAATCAACGGTGGCAATTGCGGGCAAGCTACGCCCCTCCCCAACCCATACCCTATCAGGAAGTAAAAAGCCTGCAATATGTAACAGATAGTACGCTGTGGTATGCCACATATACTGGCATCATCGAGTTAAATCTAAATACTGATACTACGCACTACCAGTGGGAAAAGAAATACACACATCATATTCACCGCGATCGCAACGGCCAATACTGGATAGGAACAAATAATGGATTATATCACCTGGCAAGCGATCGCTACTATCTGCACAATCTGGATCAGCAGACCATCCCCATTTCCCATATTTACGAGGACTCCCACGGGGTATTTTGGATATCTACCCAGGTTGGGTTTATTCGCTGGAAACCCTTTGCTGATACCCATGAGCGGTATACCACGGCCGATGGCTTATCTCACAATATTATCCACGCGGCCTACCCCGATCAACGCGGCCGGCTATGGCTTAGCTCCAACCGGGGTATTATGGCTTTTGATACGGCTTCCCGTTCCGTGATGACCTATCTACAGAAAAATGGACTGGCGGGAAACGAGCAAAACCTGGCCTCGCATCTGCAGGATGAGAATGGACGGATTTTTTTTGGTGGTCAAAAAGGTATTACGGCGTTTAATCCAAATTCGATACCCAAGGTCGCTGATTTAATACAGAATAATCTGCATGTCAACAGAATTGAATTATATGACCGCTCTGGTCTACCATGCGATACGCTTGCCCTGGTCAACCTGTCGGGAAAGCAGATAAACCTTCCACAAAAGATACAGCAATTGAAACTCCAATTCTTTTTTCTAAACTTCTCTCTGACAAAGTTCAACGTGGAATGGAAATTCGGTGCCAATAGCGACTGGCAACAAGTGAATGACAATAACAGCATCTTTTTAACCAGCCTACCCCCTGGAAGGTCTGAATTAACCCTGCGCGTTAGGTATGCTGATCTTGGCGGCCGGGAAAATTACTATAAAATCACCTTTGATAAAGCTTATCCATTTTACTATTCGTCCTGGTTTTGGCTAGCTGTACTACTGGCTAATATCGGACTATTCTGGCTGTGGTCGCGCTACAGGACGCAAAAGGCCAAACAGCTGAACAGAACACTTAACCAAAAGGTGCAGGAAAGAACCCGGGAGCTGGCCGCAGAGAATGCGAAGCTGGAAAAGCTGGATACTGCCAAAACCCAGCTATTTCGCAATATTAGCCATGAATTACGCACCCCCCTCAGCCTTATCTCCGTGGCGGCAGAGCAGCAAATCAACCACAGCGGTCTGTCCTCCGAGCTGAAGCTCATTAAGCAGGAAGTACAACACATGGACAACATGATTACCCAAATTCTGGAGCTAAGCAAGCTGAAAATGAGTGTTAGCAAGCCGGAACAGCAACCTGCCGAATGGAATACACTCATTCGCCGTATCTTTGGGCTGTTTCAGGGATTAGCCCAACAAAAAAGTATTGAATATCTACTAAAACTGGAACCACAAGCGGACAGATATGTGCAAATAGATATCAGGAAGCTGGAACACATTTTAAGTAATCTCATTACCAACGCCATTAAATTTACGCCAACGGGAGGACACGTACAGGTACAAAGCCTAATTGAAGCCGACCGGATCACGTTACTGGTAGTAGACAGCGGCATAGGCATTCCCCGGGAGGAGCAGGAAGCCATCTTCAGCCGTGGCTATCAGGGTACGTTACCGGTTGAGGCCGAAAAAGACAGGCCGGGCTTCGGCATTGGCCTGGCCCTATGCAAAGAATACGTCAAGCTGCTAGGGGGAGAAATATCCGTTCACAGCAGTCCCGGAGAAGGGTCATCCTTCCGGGTTCGCCTTCCTTACGTGCCGGCCCAGGCTTCAGAAAGCAACAAGGTAACAGCAGGAAAAACCCTAACTGATGCCAGGGCTGATCCGCCAACCATTGCCACCCTGTTAAAAAAGGATGTCCCCCGCCCACGATTGTTGGTCGTGGAAGATAATGCACAGATGCGGAACCATTTGCAGCAGCTCCTTAGTAACGAATATGAAGTGGACACTGCCGGGAATGGCAAAGAGGCCTTCGACCTACTGAGTGCACAACCAGAACATTATGAGGTGGTAATTTCGGATATCATGATGCCATACCTCGATGGCTTCAGTTTACTGCAAAAAACCCGCGCTCATCCTGTACTCGGCTATATCCCCTTCCTTTTTCTCACGGCCCTCGACTCGGAGCAAGACAAGCTGAACGCTTTACGCCTGGGTGTCGATTCTTTTTTAACCAAGCCGTTTTCCATGATAGAACTCAGGGCCCAGGTGGCTAACCTGACTGCCAGTCAGAAAAAACGCCGGGCCTTCGTACAGCAAAAAGCAAAAGCAATACTTCAGTCCCCCCAGGAAACCATCATTGAGCAAGAAGATGAGATCAGCTACGACGATCACTGGCGTCAGCAACTACAGGGTATTATAGAGCAGCATTATCACCGCACCGATTTCAAAATAGTTGACATAGCTCATCTGATGCACGTTTCGGAGCGTACCTTACGCAACCAAATTAAGCAATCTACCGGGCTGACGCCCTCGGCCTACCTGCAAAAAAAACGACTCCAAAAGGCCCGGGAGTTCATTAAGAATAAACGATACAGGACGGTGAGTGAAGTCGCCTATGCCGTAGGTTTTAAAGATGTACGGTACTTCTCGAAATTATTCAAAAAAGAGTTTGGCAAATCCCCCTCTGATTATTTATAGGGGTCCGCCTAAGGCGGATGGCCTGCCCCGTGGAATTCGCGCTTTGCGCGAGGCGAAGCCATTCCACCGGGCTTGCCCCGTGGAATAATGCTACGCATTGCCTTCGGCATTCCACCCCCTTCCTAAAAGGACAACCCGACCAGCCTCAGGCGGGCGGGAACCTGGAAAAGGAGAAACAGAGAATGCTATTTTTTAACACTCTCCCAGACACAGTTAATTGAACTATCCCCACTACTCCCTGAATTGGTCGAAGCTCAGCCTTACTTATCCTTAACTTCTTAATGGTAAAAGAACAAGCCAGAAAGCTGACTGATTACAAGCCATCTGCCCGATCATCGTGAAGACGTCGGGCCGGGTGGTAGTGTTTAGAAATGTGTGTCTCAAGGTTAATATTAATGATAGTTCTATTGCTTAGCCCCCGATCAGCAGACGAAGTCTGGAGGCCGTAGGCCGTAAGACGAGTCTGCTGATCGGGGGTGGCCGCCTAGCTATGCCTTTCCACGTACTTTGTATAACGCTGGCCGTATAGCTCCATTAGTTCTTGCTGGATGGTAGACCAGCGGAAGACTTGTCTATTCCATGATTTCTTATTACGCATCAGGCTCATATAAAGCTGTTTTAGTAGTGCATTCTCTGTACACCAGGCTCCTTTTGTCTTGGTGACCTTGCGCATTTGCCGGTGGACATTTTCTACCGCATTGGTGGTGTAGATCATCCGCCGGATTTCGGGGCCAAAACCAAGAAAAGCTGTCAGTTCAAGCCAGTTGTCCCGCCATTTTTGCCCGATGTGGACATATCGCTTCCCCCATTTTGCTTCGAAGTCTTCCAGGGCAGTTAATGCTGCACGTTCGTCGCTGGCTTGGTAAATAGCGCGTAAATCACGGATTATTGACTTGCGATCTTTGTCACTCACCCCGATTAAGCTGGTACGAATCATGTGCACAATGCAACGCTGAATGGTCGCCTGCGGATAGATACGACCGATCGCTTCACTAAACCCTGCCAGTCCGTCTATGGCAAAGAAAAGAACCTCTTCTACGCCTCTGCGCTTAAGATCTGCGATGTACAAAGACCACTGATGGGCTCCCTCGCTTGGACCAATATGCAGGGCCAATAGATCGCGATTGCCATGGCCATCTACACCGTAGATCGTATAGATCGCTTTCGTGATCACCTGGCCTTCCTCACGCACTTTGTAATGGATGGCATCCAGATAGATGAGCACATACAAACTGGCCAGGGGGCGCTGCTGCCAACCTTGAACTTCACCCCAAACTCGGTCTGTAACCGCACTAATCGCTCCTTTGCTTAGGCTGGCTCCGTACATCTTTTCCAAATGGACCCGAATATCCTCCAGACTATTGCCCATCGCGTAGAGCTCTAAAATCTGTGATTCAAAACCACTGCCAATTTCCCGGTTCCATTTACTTACTGTTTGAGGCGTAAAGTCTCCACGACGATCTCGACTAGTCTGTATTTCTATTTCTCCAACACTGGTTCGAATCTTCTTCTTGCGACCTTTACCATTGCGCTTATTGGCTATTTCCGACGCTCTTTGTTCCCAAAGATGGTAGTCCAACTCGCCTTCTAAGGAGGCTTCTACCAAATGCTTGACTAATGTCTTGAGAATGCCACCATCACCGAATAACGGTCGCCCAGATTGCAGGCCGCTTATCGCTGCCTCTTCAAACGAC
>DATFKA010000155.1:0-14562 GCA_035268885.1 Saprospiraceae bacterium | reverse complement strand
ATGATCACTAAGCATCTTCCCCATATTCATCCGCGTTCTGGTGTGCGCTAGCTCGTGGGCATTTCATGTGTATATAATTTTAGTAAAAGTCTGTTTTATAGATAGTTATGCAGTTTGAAGAAAAACTGAAATTTCACAATTTTTTGCCGCTCTTACCCTTACTTTTTTGCAGAAAAAAAGTAGTCCGCCTGAGGCGGACCGGTCGTGGAAGCATTCGCTAAAAATTCAAACTGCTGGCCCGCTCGAATCTCAAGTCGTTCGGGCTTAAGATTTTCGCGTATGCTTCAGTGCTTCGGGCTCACTCGTGATCTTCCCTTTTGGCCACCCGCTATTTGGCTTTTCTTCACGCTAAGGCTTCAATACCGGAGCCACTAAAAAGAAGAGTAATTTAGCTAAAGTCTCCGCTGATCAAGCAGCTTACCCATTGCCGCTTTTGCCTTATCCATGTGGCTATGTAGTCGCATGGCCATTTCAGCTCACTTAAAAAGAGGGGCACCCCGGGCCAGCCTTAAAAAGTAATGGAGCCTTTAAACAACTTTGTAAAAAGATTAGGAGTCGTGCGAGACGTCAACTCCTCTTCTGAAAAAAGGAGATACTACACGAAGAGATGCATGGTCAGATTGGGAAATCTTCTGGAATTGGAAGGCTATTGGCGGAAATAGGGGCTAAAAATAATCAGAAGGAGGTTGGCCAAATGCCTCGCGAAAGATTTTTGAAAAATAGCCCGGATCCTTAAAGCCTACCGCGTAAGCCACCTCACTAATCGTTTTATATTTTTTGTTCTTCAAATAAAGTAGCGCGTACTGCAGGCGAATCTGCTTCAAGTAAGTATTCGGCGTCAGACCCGTATACGCTTTCAGTCGATTGCGCAGGGTGCGTTCTGATATGTTTAATTGAAAGGCAATATCCGTAACCTTAAAGCCAGTATCCTGAAATCGGGATCGAATGACTTCTTCTACCTTTCGCAGCCAGACGTTTTCAAAACTCTCGGTCTTTTCGTCGGATTCGGGCAGGGTAGCCATGGCTTCTTTCTGCTTTACGGCTGGCTTTACCTGGTTTTTTCGAGTCCGTTGGTTCTTTACGAGGTTCTTTACCTGTACAAGCAGCTCAGCACTGGAAAATGGTTTGGTAATAAAGGCATCTACCCCCAGGCGCAGTGCCTTAAGTTTATCCTCTTCATCGGCCAGCGCGGTTATAAATAAAAAGGGCATCAGCGCAAGCTCAGGATGCGCCCTGGATTTTTGGAGTAGGCTGTATCCATCCACCACCGGCATCATGACATCAGAAATCACCAGGTCAAATAAGTCAGGATGTTCCTGTAAGTAATCGTAAGCCTCCTGACCATTATCAGCGGTCTGTACCTCGTATTGCTCCGCCAGCAACTGTTTGACTTGTTCCTGTAAGGCTTTATGGTCTTCTACCAGTAATATTTTTCCCTGGGTCTTATCTTTCGATAAAAAATGAGCAAGGGTACGGGCCTCTGTCTTTTCTGCTTTCGCCTCCGCAGCCATCGACTGCAATAGCGTGGCTTCCGGAGCTAATTCCAAAGGAAATTGTACAAAGAAAGTACTGCCCTCGCCTTCTTTACTTTCTACCCAAATCTTGCCATCCAACAGGAAGACGTACTCTTTACAAATGGCTAAGCCAATGCCAAATCCCGGATTGGGGTGCTCCGCTGAATGCTGCGCCTGGTAATACCGATCAAAAATGGCCTCCTGCTCGTCGACTGGAATGCCCGGGCCAGAGTCACTGATACTTATTTCCAAATAATCTGCCTTCTGCTCGCTACGGACTAATATACGTCCACCCGGAGGCGTATATTTGATGGCATTATTGATTAAGTTGTTGAGTATCTGCTCGGTTTTGGCAATATCCAGTAGGAGATAGGCAGGATCATTCGGCAATATTTGTAGTTCATAAGTGAGCTGCTTTTTTTGCGTAAGACTCTCAAATATGTTAAACGTTATGCTCAAAAAGCTATTCCACTCCACCGCTTGTTTATTTACCGTTTGCATCCCGAGTTCTATTTTACCTAAAGTCAGGATGTCTTCCACAATCGCACTCAGGTTACCCACCTGATGAACAATGCGCTGGGCTGTTTTTTTCGCAGTCGGCTCCAGGTTTTTCTGCAGCAGGTCTTGGCTACTCAGCGTAATCAGACTCAAGGGTGTGCGCAACTCATGGCTGATATTTTTAAATAGCTGATTTTTAGTTTGGTCAAAGTGGGTCAGTTTTTGATTTTTCATCCTTAAGCTTTTGGTTTGCTCATCAACTAACTTTTTTAAATGGATAATTTGCAGTTTATTGATGCGCGTGCGGAGTCTGACAAACAAAACCAATAGGCCGATGAGTGCCAGTATAATCAATCCCCAAAACCAGGCCTCGTAAAAAATGGGATAGGGTCGGTACAGGTAGATGGTTTTTTCGGCCAATAAGCTAGACTGATGATTTGCTTTCGCTCGCAAATGGAGCGTGCTTTTTCCGTAGGGGAGGTTCGCAAAAAATAATACTTTTTCTTCGTCGAGATTATTCCAAATGGTACCCCCGTTTAATTGCCATTCTATTACCACCGGGCGCGTCTGGTAATAAGGAAAAAGAATCTCCATGCGGACTTGATGATTGGCGCGCGGTAGTCGAATAAGCCCCGCTGTATCTATTTGCCGAAAGGTAAGGCTGTCCAATACCGCTCCCTCCATATCCGAAAGGATTAATCGGTCCACCGAAAGGCTATAAGGGTACGGTGCCCGATGCAGCGGAATGCTATCGGGATAAAAGGCCGTAACGCCTTTCATCCCCCCAAAGAACAGCTGCCCGTCTTCGGCCTGCGCATGCGACTGGAAGTTTTGTTCATTATCGGGTAAGCCATCTATTTCCAGATAAGTATTAACGGTTTTGTTCAGGGTATCAAAGGACATGATCCCCCAGTTGGAAGAGAGCCAGAGCCGACCGTAGCGGTCTGGATAAGCCGTGTGGATAATATTATTGGATAAGCCATCCGCCTGATCGTATAGGGTGTAGCTTTCGCTAAAAGGCCGCCAACGGATAAGTCCCCGCTGGGTGGATAACCAGAAAACGCCCTGCTCATCCTCGTACAGATGAGAAACGGGGATGTTTCGGCCATCGGGGAGGCTGTCTACATAAAACTGCTGACTTTCCCAATGTAGCAGCCCCCGGTCCGTCGCGATCCAGTGCTGCTTTTGGGCGTCCTGGTGGATCCAGTGGGTCAGTACGGTACGGTCGGAAAGAAAAGTACTGCTGCCCGTCTTGAGATCGACTTCTACCAGACCCAGATTAGTCGCGTAGCACCGCGTACTATCGGTAGCGGCATAGAGGCTTTTCGTCTCCATATAGGTTCGCCCTTCTGGAGGAGAAAGATACTGCCCCCGTAGCTGCCATTGGTGATCGTATAGCTCCAGGCCTCCGTGGGCCAGCCCCACCCAGATCGAATCCCCTTCCCTGAAAACAGAATAGGCATTCTCCCTTTTATTTTTTCGGACTACTTTTCCGCTTCCGCTGGCCAGATCGACTTCCCAAAGGTGGCTGTATATTAGCTGATTCTGAACCACCGCCAGCTTGTTGCTACCTAGCGAGGCCATTCCCCTGACCGGATAGCTGCTCAGATAAGTCTTAAAATATTTGGGTCTAATGGAAAGTTGCAAGATATAATTATCAATCAAAAACAGAATGCTCCCGTCTTTTAATACCGTCCCCAGTAAGTATCGGGCCCCCCCTCGGTTCGCTAAGACCGGGATCTGCGCTGATAGCACCTGGAAAAGATCCGGAGGGACAATCTCCGGCGCACTACCTGATACTATTTGGTCTATACTAAACCAACTGTAGGTATAGCTGCGCTGCGCTAAACGGCTGATCCCCAGGGTCCGCCATATGGATGGTAGTTCCATGTAGTCTACACCCTCCCGTATAGAAGTACTGGTAAATGCGGCATAAGCCCGCTTATCAATCGGGTAATACTGCGGGATTACCCCCTCCCATGGACCCGCATCTCCTTCTGGGGCAATCAGATCAGGTACATCCAGAGGGACCGGAAGCGTAGAGGGATGCGCAACACCCAGGTTAGTAGCTTTAGTAGGCTCCCCGAATACCCAGATGGCCCGGTCCCGGTCTAAAAAATGCCCCATACCATGTTCCAGCATATGCTCATAAAGCACCCTGCCTTGCTCATCTAACAAGTAAATCTGGGTATGTTTTCCGCTTGAATCTAAGGTTAATGCCCAAAAATAGGAGCTCGGGCCTGGCAGATAGCGTAATGATTTGCCGCGCAGGGCTTCCGGCGCTTCAAAGATCACTTCCAGACTTACCCCATTATACGACCATAAGCGGCCCCGTGCCGGATCACTGATGTACACGATCTGGTCCAGAGAAAATAGCCGGACTTGCGTAGACAGCTCCTGGGCATTTCCCCCACCTATATAGCTAGTCAGGGGGATTTTGCGTTGCAACTGCTGATCGTAGACCTCGATATTTGGAAGGCGCAGCCCCCCCTGGACGTACTCATCAAATCGGTACGTCCAGATATTACCCGCCCGGTCTTCGGCAAACATGGTATACCGGGAATCGTACAGTAGATTATCTTGTTGCGATTTTAGGGCGATCTCGCTACCGTCAAAAGTACATAAGGTGCCGCCTACCTGCAGCCAGATCAAACCGCGGTGGTCTTCTAGGAAACCATTGATGCTGCCCTGCGGTAAGCCGTCCTCATTAGTCCATAATTTGGCCTGCAGATGACTCTGCTTATTCCAGTCGAATTGCACATCATACGACTGGGCCACTAGCTCCATACACAGCAATAGGGGCAGCATGATTAAAATAAAGCCAGGAAGTCCTTTTTTAAAATATGTATGCTTCAATTTCCAGGGTGCTTAATTTATTGAAGTTGTTAAACAACCTCAATAGATAAATTTATTAAAGTCTTTCCTCCTTTTTATCATTAAGCGCCACTTTTTTTAGGCTTCTGCTGTTTTGTTATGCTTTTTTTCGGATAATCGAATCCTTTTGCTGAAATATGACGGCGGATACCAACAACTCGCGCTCGATCTCTACGCTGGTCCTGGGCCACGGGTGTGTACTTCTACACGCTAGAGGCTGTTGATTTCGTCGCCCCCTTTTTATTATTGAAATATAAGACTGTTTTTTTTTCCAATTTATCTTCTTTAATTCTCCCTCCGCCTCAAAAATTTTGACCAAATGAAATGCCCATGCGCCTCAGGCGCACCAGAACGCGGATGAATATAGAAAGGATAAAGTCCAAACGGCTTGAGATTCGAGCGCCAGGGCCGTTTGACTTTTTAGCTAAGGATTCCATGACCGGCCTCCTATTTAGGCGGATTACTTTTTTTGTGGGCCAAAAAAAGTAAGGTAAGCACGGCACATGATTTTGCTGGATTTCAACTTTCTGTAAATGGCATAAACTGCTAAAAAAAATACTTTACTAAAATCATATACAGATGAAATCATTTAGAACCCAAAAATAGAGGCTCTAGTTTTAAAACATGCTTTAGGCTTATTTTAAAAGATATGGATTACCAGCTAGAATAGGTCAGAGAGGAGGAAATCAATTTAGTTCCGCGAAAAAAGTATGATTTTTTGATCCAGCCAGGCTTTCGTACCCAGGCGCCCCTGCAGGTAATAAAAATAGAGCGCCAGAACCACCCCAATGACCGAGCCCAGGTAGACATCCTCCAGGAAATGTTGCACCAGGTACACGCGCGATAAACCCACCGTCATCGCCAAGAGAAAAAAGAGGATTCCGGTCCAGTTTTTCGGACTGATGTTCAAAGCTAGGAAAGTATACAGGGCAAAGCCCGCCATCGTATGCCCTGAGGGAAAGCTGGTAGGCCCGGAATGGACGTCCACGCCTTCCACAAAAGTGAGTAAGTCGGCCATACCCTGATCGGTAAACACCCGTAAGGGTCGAGGATGGTGGAAGAGTTTTTTAGTCAGACTGGAAGTAATCATGACGGCCAGACCCAGTAGCGGCAGTATGATCGCGGCCCGGAACCGGACAAAACAAAGTAGAACCGCCGCACCAATAATGGCCCATTCTTCACCTAATTTTGTGCCGTAAAAGAAAAATCCATCCCAGAAGGGGCTTCGGTTTTGACTAAATTGTAAGACCCAGTGGCCCTTTGGATAAAGGACTAATAAGAAGACTACCGTGATAAGCCAAAGGAGAAATAAAACTGTAAAGATCCGATTTTTCCGTAAGGTCTTATAAAAACTATCTTTACGCATGGGATTCCTTTTTTCGCGAAAGCGATCTGAAAAAGCGGCCTATCCGGCTAAATATTAGGCTGATATCCATCAATTTAGAGTCCTGCATGGCCTTATAGGTCAGGAACAAGCCGACCGGCATCAAGATGATACAGGGCAGCCAGGCGGCCAGGGTAGCCGAGATAAAATAGGCTTCCGCAAATTTTCGGCAAAAGATCATTAATACCACAAAAATGATAAAGAAAATGATCGAAACCAGAATAGGATAGCCAAAGCCACCTTTGCGAATGATGGCACCCATCGGTGCACCAATAAATACAAATATGATACAGACGACGGCCATGCTATACTTCATGTGCATATCGTAAATATGCTTGATGCGGGAAATCCGCATGCGATCAATGGATCGCTCGGCAGATTCTGCCTGATTCAAAATGGACCGTAATCCCGTCCGTACTTTAGAAATGAGATTTCGTTGTTCGTCCTTGGCGAAACTACTCATGAGATTACCCCATGCTTCGGGTGGGCTGTCCAGTATTTGCTCCTTGGGAGTACCCCCTCCAATTTTTCTTTCCCCAATCGATACTTTATTTTTCACGAGGGCTTTACCGGTTTTTTCAGCATTCAGATCTGCTTTAACTTTAGCTTTTTTGAGGCTGTCACCCATGACCTGACTCATGTCTTTAACCACCATTTCAGCGTCTGCAGAAGTGGGTATGTCCTCTAGCATCTCTTCTTCCTGGGGCTCCATGTAAGTACTATCTAATTGCTCGAAGTGTAGAAAGCCGCTGGTGTAGTTGGAGAATTCTTTGGTGCGCATATCTATCCGCTTGGCAATAGAATCAATGGCTTCGGTGAGCTGCGTGGTGGTCATCATCTGGCGGTTGCGGTTGAATAACTCCGGGTTGGTCCGGGCCAGTTCAAATTCCCCTAAATCGAAAACGACCTCGTATTTATCAAAGCTGGTACGCACAAAGGGGTATTTTCCACGCTGACGACCAGAGCGGGGTCGCCGGTCGAGGTATTGGTATCCATTGTTGAGGCTCATGATGAACAGACGCCCATCCATGGCGGTAAACATTTCACCGCTTTCGGCAACGATATGTGAAAGCTCCCCACTTAGGTTGGAGGTATGGTCATAAATCAGTACCTCTTTAATGGTACGGCCATCGCTGGATTTATCTTTAAAATGAATGGCGAAACCCTGGAAGTCGTAGTTGAAAGTGCCCGCTTCCATTTGTAGGGTGGGCTTCTTCTGCTGAATATCAAACATCCTAGAGCCAAACTTCAAATTGGAAATGGGAATCAGGGTGTTGGAGGTATACATGGAGAACAGGCAAACAACAGATCCGAAAACAATGATCGGGCGCATAATTCGCCACAGAGAAATGCCCGCTGATTTAAAACTCGACAATTCATACCGCTCGGCCAGGTTACCCATGGTCATTACCGAAGCGATCAGCATACCCAGGGTCAGCGCGATGGGTACCAGAGCCATACTGCGGTAGATGAGCAGTTCCATGATCAACCAGGGACTCAAGCCCTTACCCGCGATATCGTCAATATACAGCCACAACACCTGCATTACCAGCACAAATAGTGCCACGGAGTAGGAGGTGAGGAAGGGCGCAATAAAGCTCCGGATAAGTAGTTGATCGATTTTTTTAATCATTGATCGATTTCTCTTTGAAAAAGCAAATATAAGGGCTTACTAGCGGAATAACGTCTGAAAGACTGGTTTTGTGTAGTCCCGATCGGCGATTGCACCGATTTTAAATTTTTCTTAATAAAACTGTAACCTTTATACAGATGGGTCGTCTTCGGGGTGTAATGAATGCAGAACAATTTAAAAAAGAGGTTTTACCGGTCAAGGATAAGCTTTATCGTCTGGCACTCCGGATGCTGAGGGAGCCCGCCGATGCACAGGATGCCATTCAGGAAGTCTTCCTGAAGATATGGCGACAGGGTACGGCCTTAAAAAAAATTGATAATATCGAAGCCTGGGCTATGCGGGTAACCAAAAACCACTGCCTGGATCGTTTGCGGTCCCGGAATCGACAAACGCAAGCCCTGGAGCCCTATCAACTCGACGTTGATGATCGTCCTTCGGCCCAGGAGCAATTGGAACAGGGGGAGGCGATAGGTCAATTACGGGAATTGATCGGACAGCTGCCCGAAAAGCAAAAACTGGTACTACAGCTGAGAGATATAGAAGGAATGGCTTATCAGGAAATCGAAGAAATACTGGATATGCCACTCGGACAAGTGAAAACGAATTTATTTAGAGCCCGGCAGAAAATAAGAAAACTGCTGTTGGCTGTATCCAAAGAAACGAATATACATGGAAGATAAAAAATTAAATCAGCTACTGGAGCGCTACTTCGCCGGGGAAAGCTCCCTGGAGGAGGAAAATCAGCTGCGTACGCTCCTACAAAGCAGAGACCTGCCCGAAAAGTGGTTGCCCTACCAGGCTATTTTTCAGGGACTGGAACAAGAGGCGGCAATAACTTTGCCGTCAGATATCGAAAAAGAAATATTGGCACAGATCGAGTCGGAGACGGCCCCCAGGATTCGACAAATCACCTGGAAGCCCTTGCTACGCTACGCCGCTGCGGTAGCGGTATTGCTCATCGCCATTACCTGGTGGACCAATAGCTTGTCAGAACCAGAGACTACGGCTGGTATTGACTGGTCAAAGTACGAGCCGGAGACGCCCGAAGAAGCGGCTAAAGTCTATCGGGATGCCATCCTGAAGCTCAGTACAGCACTGAATAATGGAGCCAATTCGGCTGCTAAAAATGTAAAGCGGGTCGAAACGGTCGGCCAGTTTTTTGAATAATTGAATTTTAATCACCCACAAATACCATTAACATGAAAAAAACAAAATTAATCTTTTGGGTTTTTACCCTGGCTCTGCTAGCCCCGCTTTTGGGCTACAGCCAAAGCCAGGCCAATGTCATCGACAAATATTTCCAGCAATACGTGGATAGCGAAGACTTTACGGTCGTGTATATCAGCGGCAAAATGTTTGAGATGTTCGGAAAATTGGACATCGATAAGGAAAGCCTGTCGATGGAAGATGATGGAGATATGGAAGCGATAATGGACATCGCCAAAGAGATGAAAGGGCTCCGTATCCTGACTACCGATAAAAATCCAGAAAAATACTACAAGGAAGCCAAAGCTAAGATCAATACCAAAGAATACGAAGTACTCATGACGGTGCGCTCTTCCGACGGCGATAATGTAGAATTCTTGGTACAGGAGAATAAGGAAACCAAGAAAATTGCCGAACTGTTACTCCTGGTCGGAGGAGATGAGTTTGTTCTGCTCAGCTTCGTGGGGAATCTCGATATGGAAAAAATCGTGCGTTTGGCCAAAGAACTAGATAATAACTAAAATCTAACCTGATGATGCCTAAATTCACCGCTGTTTTTCTTTTCGCCTTTCTTTTTCTGAGTAGTCAGCAAATGACTGCCCAGGACCCAGGGCGTAATTTTTACCGCGATTTTAAGCGTACCGAAGGTGTGATGAATCTAAGTCTTCCGGGCTGGTTAGTCTGGGTAGGCGGCGGACTGGCCTACAATTCGGTCAACGATCCGGAGGCTAAAGCCATCTTAAAATTAGCTAAAAAGCTCAAAGGGGTACGATTCATGCACAGCGAGGACGGGTCGGCTATCCCGGAGGCGGCATTGGTCGGCTTTAATCACCAACTAGACCAGTCGGGCTATGATCAGCTCATTCAGGTTCGGGAAGGGGACACCCGGGTTACTTTATCTGGCAAAATTAAGGGAGAGACCTTTCGTCGTCTGGTGGTGCTGATTAAAGACGGAGATGAGTTTGTCTTTTTGCAAGCCAAATCGCGCATCAAGATCAAGCATATTACCCGTCTGATTCAGGAGTTGCGCCGCCTGGATCAACTAGAAAAACAAAAAAAGAAAAAGGAAACCAAGAAGATTCCTCAAGCTTAATTCACTTAAAACAATCATCCAACATGTTTAGAATTATCATTTGTATAGTTTTACTATACTTACCCATCGCATCCTTTGCACAAAGCAAAGCTATTGAAGATTTTTACAATCACTATAAAGGACAAGAGGACATTTCCAGGGTTGAATTAAAGGGCGGAATCCTGAATTTGGTGGCCAAATTCACCGACGAATCGGATGCCGATGAAATCATCCGTAAAGTAACCAAACTTCGTGTACTGGATATCGATCAGGGGAAACTGGTCTCAAAATCTGACTTAAACCGTTTGGAGAAAGCCGTAAAAAAAGACCGCTTCGAAGACCTGATGCAGATTCGGGATGATGGGGACGACATCCATATCCTGATCCGGGAGCAGAAAGGTGCGGTAACGGATATACTGGTTTTGATCTATGGAGATGAGGGTTTCACCATGCTTAGCCTGGAGGGCAAAATGCGATTCAAAGACATCCAAAACCTAAGTATAGAATTTGAAGGGGGCGAACACCTGGAGAAGGTATCTGACAAAAACAAGGCCCACGAATCACCCGACCGTGCTTAAACAGCTTATCGACTGTCTGCCGCCGAAAGCTTGTTTTCGGCGGCATGTCAGCGATTGACTTTCCTTTTATTTAAATTTCCTACCAATTAAAAGTATCTTGATTGCCGATTAACTAAACACAATCAAGATGCGTAACTTAGTTCTTTTTGTTTGCTTATCTATTACGAGTAGCCTGTTTGCCCAGGGCCAACCGCCAGCCACTCCGGCGGAACAACGAATTGCTGCTTTCGAACAGCGTCAGGATCTGGCCGAGCAGTCTATCGTAAACGGGATAGAATTCCGTAACGTTGGTCCTACCGTCTTTAGCGGTAGAGTAGTGGACCTGGCCGTTTCAGAGGAAGATCCCAGTCACTTTTACGTGGCCTATGCTTCCGCTGGTTTGTGGAAGACCGTCAATAACGGGATTACCTTCGAACCGCTCTTCGATGATGAAATGGTCATGACCACGGGGGCCGTGGCAGTCGATTGGGAAAATAATACCATTTGGTTGGGTACGGGGGAGGTAAACTCCAGCCGTTCTTCTTACGCGGGGATTGGCGTTTACAAGAGTACCGATGATGGCGAGAGCTGGGAATACATGGGATTACCGGAATCGCACCATATTGGTCGTATCCTCATTCACCCCGACGATCCTAATACCGTTTTTGTAGCGGCGCTGGGGCATTTGTATTCCCCCAACGAGGAACGCGGTGTATACAAAACAACGAATGGGGGTAAAACCTGGGAAAAGGTACTCTACGTCAATGAAAATGCCGGTGCCGTAGATATGGTCTTTGACCCACAGGATCCGAATACCCTTTACGCTGCTACCTGGGAACGGACCCGCCGCGCCTGGGATTTCCTGGAATCGGGAGAGGGTTCAGCTATTTATAAATCAACGAATAATGGTAAATCCTGGAAACGAATCTCTACAAAAAAAGCTGGTTTCCCTGCCGATAGTGGTGCGGGTCGCATTGGACTGACCGCCGTCGTCAAAGATGGTAAAACCCTGCTGTATTCGGCGATTGATAATTATAATCGGCGACCAAAAGAAGAAGGCGAAGCCAGTGATGATCTGACCAAAGATGATCTGCGGGATATGTCCAAAGAAGACTTTCTGGATTTGGAGGAAGATAAGCTCACCCAATACCTGCGCGATAATCGCTTTCCCAGAAAATACGATACCAAGACGGTAATCGGTATGGTGGAAAAAGACGAAATTAAGCCTAAGGCACTGGTGGAATATATCGAAGATGCCAATTCTCTGTTGTTCGATACCCCGGTAGTAGGGCTAGAGGTATACGTTTCTGATAACGATGGTAAAAGCTGGACCAAAACCCACGACGACTATATCGATGCGGTGTACAGCTCTTACGGTTATTACTTTGGTAATATTCGGGCGGCTTCCTACGACCCCGATAAATTATTTATTCTGGGCGTACCCGTGATTCGCTCCGATGATGGGGGCGCAACCTGGAAATCGGTAGGCGGCCCTAATGTGCACTCCGATCATCATGCGCTCTGGATTAATCCCAACCGGCCCGGGCATTTAATTCTGGGAAATGACGGTGGGGTGAATATTTCCTACGACGATGGTGAAAACTGGAATAAATGTAATTCGCCAGCCCTGGGTCAGTTTTACTACATCGCCGTCGATATGCAGGAGCCCTATAATATATATGGTGGTCTGCAAGACAATGGAGTCTGGTTTGGTCCGAGTACTTACGAGGCTAGCACGCGCTGGCAAAGTTCGGGACAATACCCTTACCGGAGCATCAACGGAGGTGACGGTATGCAAGTAATGGTCGATACGCGCGACAACGAAACGGTTTATACCGGATCGCAATTTGGGTACTACTCCCGGATCAATACGCGTACCGGAGAGCGTAATTCGATTACCCCGCGTAACGAATTGGGCGATCGACCACTACGCTGGAACTGGCAGACGCCAATTCATCTTTCCGTCCACAATCAGGATATCCTCTACATGGGTTCCAACAAAGTACATCGTTCCTTTGATCAGGGCGAAAACTTTGAGGAGATTTCCGGCGATCTGACTAAAGGCGGTCTTAAGGGCGATGTACCCTATGGTACTTTGACGACCATTCACGAGTCGCCTCTGCAGTTCGGGCTACTCTACGTGGGTTCGGATGATGGTTTGATTCACGTGAGTAAAGACGGAGGAGTCTCCTGGGAGAATATTTCCTCCGGCCTGGAAGAGAACAACAATATGTGGGTGAGTCGCGTCATCGCTTCTTCCTTTGAGAAGGGACGCCTTTATGCCGTGCTGAATGGATACCGCTGGGACGATTTTAACGCCTACGTTTACGTTTCGGAAGATTATGGCCGTAATTGGCGTCGGATAGGTACGGATTTACCCCTTGAACCAGCGAATGTCATTAAAGAAGACCCGGACAATCCCGATATCTTGTACGTCGGTACGGATCACGGACTTTACGTATCCCTGGATCGCGGTGAAAATTTCATGCTGATGAATAATGGTCTGCCGGCCGTACCGGTGCACGATGTAGTGGTTCACCCCAGAGAAAAAGATATTGTAGTGGGGACGCACGGCCGTTCTATATACATTGGTCGGGGTACGGAGCTCCAGCAATTGGATGATGAGCTGCTGGCCATGACGATTCACGCTTTCGAGATGGAAGGCGGTAGAGCCTCTGGTTTTTGGGGACGTCAGCGCGCTTCCTGGTCGGAGGCTTACGAGCCCTCTACTACTGTTCCGGCTTTCGCCAAAAACGCCGGGGAAGCCACCCTGAGTATTCAGATGGGGGATCTCGTCCTCAAATCTATGGAAGTAGAACTGATAGAGGGATTAAACTACCTGGACTACGATTATTCCTTTGATGCTTCGGCCAAAGAGGAGTACCAGGATATGCTAAATGAGCAAAGAAGAAAAGGTACCCCGGAGATTGAGCTGGAAGAAGCGGATAATGGGAAGATGTACCTGAATAGTGGCACCTATAAAGTCGTAATCAGTAAAGATGGGGAAACGGCAACTACGGAATTCACCCTTCGCTAAGCAAAGGGGCTAAGTAAAAAAAAGGCTTGCGTTCCGACGCAAGCCTTTTTTATCTATTGCTCATTCAGACGCCAATCATACTCCAGGAAGGAGACTTTGGCATTTGCTTTGATGTTCGTGTCGCTGTAGCGGTTTAAGAATTCAATCAGATTAGGAAAGTCTTCACCGTACCAATCAAAAATTTTCGAGACCTGCACCCGGCTGGCCGAAATTTCATTATAATTGGAATTATTGATAAAGGCTTTGGTCTGCTGTTCGAAGTAGCTTTCGAGTTTATCCGCCGTCCAGGCTTTGTTGAGCAGGGGCGGGCAGGATTCAGCGGCACAGTTGACGGCAAAGTGAATACGCGGTTCTTTAAACCGGGGCCGAATAATCTCATTTTCAACCTGATTCAGGGAATAGGTCTGATTGCCCAGTTTAATCCATTTGACGTCCCAGGGTTTCCCTCCTTTCAAATTGGTAATACTTTTTACCGGATAGTTATCTACAATGAGTTTAATGGTATAGGCATTATAGACATTAATCCAGTAGGCTAATTTTTCATTACGGGACCAGGTGTTTTCTACGGGATTACTGGCCAATTTATCCAAATAGGCTTCTAAGGCTGCTTTGTCCCGCTTAAACCCCGAATAGTCGACATTCCCTTTGGCATTAACGTGTTTTTGTAGCAATTGGGTCCAGCCGCTGTGGTCTGGTGCCGAGGGGAGAGTTATTTCCTCCTTTTCAGCTTCGGCCTGGACTGCGGGTTGTTCTGTCGGAGTCTCGCTGGTCGGTGTTTCTTTTACCT
>DATFKA010000154.1:0-4953 GCA_035268885.1 Saprospiraceae bacterium | reverse complement strand
GGGAGTCTTCCCGCAGTTGTAGGCGCGAGGTCAGCAGACTTTCCGAAACAGAAAAGCGATTGTACAAGATGCCAGCCTGATAAAAAGCATCCAGCACAATTCCATTTTTTTCATCAATAGCGTAATGTCCAGCGGCTTTGTCTTTTAGGAGCAACTGATAATCGCGGCGTCCTGCTTCTTCCGGGCCATACTGAATCACCCATGTCCAGACAGAATCAGAGACCGGCTCAATCTGCAGGGTCATGTGGATACTTTGCGTTTCCTGGTTAGCTTGAAAGATCCTCAGCTTACCCTCCCAGGTACCCTCCCAATCGGCAGGAAAGGATTGAGCCGGGGCAAATGTGTACCAAAACATACATAAAAAAGTAAGATAACGCATAGTCGTATTGGTCATGTTAATCATCGTACCTGCTAAAGGTCCAACTCCAGGCTATCGCCGGGGCGGAGTTTTCCGTTACTTTCCCCATTTTCTTGTGCTTTAGGCTGAGCTTTGGGCGCCGGCTTTTCTTTAACACTGGTCAATTTCTGATCCGTAAGCTTGTTCCCCAACGATTTCCAGCCTTTAATATCGATGAAATCCGTAAGATCCAATTGCTTTTCATGGGTCTCATTTTTCTCGCGATACTTGACGGTCACTTCCGGCGTTTCGGCTACCGTCGCATAAAACAGTTTAGAGTCTTTATGCTCCGTGATAAAAGGGAATCGCTGATCAAGCGAGCTCGTTTCTACCTGAAAGCGCTTCACTAAGGTCATTCCACGCTCCCCTTCGTAGTAAATGGCACTCAGCACCTGATCTTCTGCAAATTTCCCCAGGTGAACGATCTCCTTCGGATTAAATCGCTTGTTGAGGTCAAACTCCATTTGCTCGTAGGTGCCATCTTTATAAATGGCTAATAACAGGTCACCCGTATCGAAGGCACCGAGGTACATCCCACGTTCGTCGACATTTAGGACTCCGCTTACTTCATCCATCCACGCATCCATGGCACCCAATGTGGATTTACCCACTTCTATTTGTTTTACCGAACGCACGGGATATTTCGTCAAAATATTACCCTGTGAACCCCGCCCTTTGATGTCGATTTCCCCAAAATCAAAGTCGAAAAGTTTTTTCCGGGCGCTACATCCCTGACTGAGTTTGACTTCAATCACCTCCGCTTCTCCATTAGGGTTAGCCGAGAAATAGAGTACTTTCGATCCTTTTGTTCCTTTGGTAAGGTCATACTCCCGGTCGCGGGTAATGGCTTTAACATGAAAACGTTTGGCCCGGCTAATCCCCGTTTTTCCATCCACGTAGGCCATATTATAGGTGGTGCGCTCATCGCCTTTATTCCATACGGCGGCGTGTAGGATGTCTTTACCAACAAAGACCTTCTCATCGATCCGCGTCACCATAAACTTGCCGTCTTTACGGAATACGATAATATCATCAATATCGGAACAATCCGTAATAAAGGTATCCTTGCGCAGGCCGGTACCGATGAACCCTTCTTTAAAATTGGCGTATAGCCTGGCATTGTTGGCCACTACCTGCGTAGCCTGAATGGTGTCAAAGGTGGTAATTTCTGTCTTGCGTTCGCGTCCTTCGCTGTATTTATCCAACAGGTTTTGGAAGTAGGCAATCGCGAAATCAGTCAGGTTAGCCAGGTGGTGTGCGACCACTTTCAGTTCTTCTTCGAGATTAGCGATCTTTTCGTCGGCCTTGAATTCATTGTATTTAGAAATCCGTTTGATTCGGATTTCGGTTAGCTTGATGATATCATCTTCGGTAATTTCTCGTTTTAGCAGCAGCCGTTTATCCTTTTTACCGGCTTCCATGGACGGCGTACGTACGTATTTGCGCAGTTCGCGATCAATCGTTTCCAGGACTTCTGCAAACGATTCACACTCTTCAATTTCCCGATAGATGCGATGGGTAATAAAGATCTTTTCCAAACTGGCCATATGCCATTTCTCCAGCAGCTCGCTTTGTTTGATGAGCAACTCCTGTTCCAGCAGCCCTTTGGTGCGCTCCGTAGAAATTCGCAGCAAATCTTCCACCGACATAAAGTGCGGCTTATCTTCGATAATTACGCAGGCATTCGGCGAAATAGATACTTCACAATTGGTAAAGGCATAGAGGGCACCGATCGTGACATCCGGCGATACGCCCGACCCCAGGTCGATCAGGATTTCTACTTCCTGAGCAGTGTTGTCCACTACTTTTTTGATCTTGATCTTACCCTTATCGTTAGCTTTTAGAATGCTATCAATCAGAGAAGTCGTCGTAACGCCGTATGGTAAATCGCGGATAGCCAGAGTCGATTTATCTACCTGCTCGATATGGCAGCGTACCTTAACCCGTCCACCCCGCTTACCAGCATTGTAATCGGAGACGTCGACCATGCCGCCCGAAGGGAAATCGGGATAGATTTTTACGCGCTTATCCTCTAAGATTTTGATCGATGCCTTGATCAGCTCCACAAAGTTGTGCGGTAAAATACGCGTCGATAACCCTACCGCAATACCCTCGCCGCCCTGCGCCAGGAGCAGGGGGAATTTCATCGGTAAATCAATGGGTTCTTTTTTGCGGCCGTCATAAGACAGTTGCCACTCTGTCGTTTGCGGATTGAACGCCACCTCAAGCGCAAATTTTGTCAGGCGTGCTTCAATATAACGGGGAGCTGCGGCGCCATCGCCGGTCAACAGGTTCCCCCAGTTCCCCTGACAATCAATCAGTAAATCCCGCTGCCCCATATTCACCAGGGCATCCCCGATAGCAGCATCGCCATGTGGGTGATACTGCATCGTCTGACCGATGATGTTCGCCACCTTATGGTAGCGGCCGTCGTCCATTTCTTTCATAGCGTGCAGGATACGGCGCTGCACCGGCTTCAAGCCGTCATTGATAGCGGGCACAGCCCGCTCCAAAATTACATACGACGCATAATCGAGGAAATAATCTTCGTACATCCCCTTCAAGCTGATGATGTTTTCCTGACCATTACCGTTAGTCATCGTATCGTTGGAATCGCTCATAATTCAATTTTGCATTTGACGTACCGCCATAGACGCGTGTGTAGCGGGTATTGCCTACCACGAAATAGCGCGGAAATATCCGACTATTTATGGGACTATAAAAGTACAAAAACACACCAAGTTTTAAAAACAAAAAATTTTAAAAAGACCCACTGTGTTTTAAATCACCTAAAAAAGCATCTTTTGCCGCAAGGCAGGCAGCAAAAAACCAGGACACTCCGTTGTCTTTATGCCGTCAAATTCGCAAAGGAAAACGGCGTGTATCTTGGGAATGTGCTGGTGAACTGGTAATTTGTCAGGGAAAAGAGTAGAAAAGTACGAAATTATGCAAGTGGTTTCGTGTTTCCGGCAGCTGTACCGCTCACGAAGTGGATGGGGGCTTTGCTCAACTATTTCTAGCGAGTATATACTCGGCTCGATGAGTTTTGGGAACCCAAAACCCGTTTTTGCCAGTATCTTTTACCGCCCAGAATATCAAGACATGGAGATTGCTTTGCCAGCAGAATTTAATGAACACGACCTGATCCGGGCTTGTATCCGCAAGGAACGATGGGCTCAGAAAGTGCTCTATGAAGAATACTACAGCATGATGCTGGGGGTATGTCTGCGCTACTCGAACAATGAGGAAGACGCGCAGGATATCATGCACGAAGGCTTCATCAAGGTATTCAATAACATTCGCAAATATCAAACCGGAACCTCGCTTAGCGCCTGGATTCGGCGGATTATGATTAATACGGCCATTGATTTTTATCGCAAAAATATTCGAAGACGCACCGAAGATATTGAACAAGCCCATTCATTAAGCACGCAGGAAGCAGATGCCATTAGCCGCTGTTCGGAAAAAGAAATTCTGGAGGCGGTGCAAAAACTGCCCCCTGCGTACCGCACCGTATTTAATCTGTATATTATCGAAGGCTATTCGCACAAAGAGGTCGGTAACCTGCTCAATATTTCGGAAAGTACATCACGCTCTAACCTCGTCAAGGCGCGTATCAAACTGAAAAAACTCCTGATTATCCGGGGTGAATAACGTATGAAGGACAATACATTTGATCAATTACTTAAGCAAAAGCTGGAACAGCTTACGGCACCAAAGCCGGAAGATGCCTGGGAAGCTTTTGAGCAAAAGCTCGATGCTAGCGAACCAGGTGTGCCACAGCCGGAAGACACCCTGATCGATCAAATTGTTTTTGACAAATTACATCAGTACGAGGCCGTGCGGCCTAATTCGGGGTGGCACCTACTGCGCCACCGTATGAATACCCGCACAGCCACTACGTACCGCGTCGCTTCCTGGAAAACAGCCGAGGCCGTTATTTTATCCCTGCTGCTTTTACTTGTCACTCGCCTGTCGCTTCCTACCGGATCAACAACCATTCCCAGAGGCGGAGAACGCTCCGGGCAATCTGCCAGCCAGCAAGAGCACAGGCAAGCATATAATCCGACGGCACTTCCCGTCCCATCGGCACAACCGGGTAAACCCAATCCCCATAAAACAGCTATACCTAAGACCGGAGCTGAAAAATCGCTACCGGAACCCACCACTGCGCCTTCCTCCCCGCTCGTCATCCCTAATCTTCCGGTAAAACGCCAGAAAGCCGTACCAGAAACCTCCACTCGCTTAATCAAACCGGATAATCTGGTCGCGCCGCCCCGGGTAGCGCTAAACCGGTCAGATGCCAAAATTCCATTCCTGCCAGGCCAGCAGGCCACGATTACCGGTGGAGCTTCGGCCTCCCCCCCACCCCCGGGCCTAATTACCCCGCTATCCAAAGCGCAGCTAAATGTGGGTATGTACGGAGATATTGCCTACAATAGGATTATTACCCCGCCCGACCTGCAAAACGAAATTACCGGTTTCGACCGCTACTCTCTCGGCTACGGTGGCGGTGTTTTACTCGGTCTCAAAAAAGGTGCCCTGGAAATCGGTAG
>DATFKA010000153.1:0-61058 GCA_035268885.1 Saprospiraceae bacterium | reverse complement strand
TGGTGCGCCTGAGGCGCATGGGTATTTCATGTATTCGGTTTGTTCTGCTGTTACTGTTTTTGGCACGAAGCAGGAGCTTCGTACCAGCCTGTTCGGTCGAAGCTCCTACTTATTGCATCAACTCCAATTGTGCGTCGTCTTCAAAGCGGAGAAAATAAGAATAAAACCGTTTATTGGGATTGTGGTAGCGTTCATTAGCCTTTTCGGCAAAGTACCGCTTGCAAAATTAAGCTGCTGCAGAAAAAATGACTAGCGCAATATTCGCTACTTTTGATGCTATATTAACTTTTTTGTCCCGGCGTTGTTATCTTTAAGGTAAAATAAACTAAACAACTAAACCATCAAACCACCAAACGAATATGAAAGCAAGATTAGAAAGAATAGAACCGGGCTATGGTAGCTCTTTTAATTTACGCCGTTTTGAAGGCCCCCATCGCAACCAGAGTGAATGGCACTTTCACCCGGAGTACGAGATTGTTTACGTATCGAATGGTAGTGGTAAGCGACACATTGCCAACCATATTTCCTATTTTGAAGATGGCGACTTAATTTTTCTGGGTCCCCATCTTCCCCATTTTGGTTTTACCGAGCAGGTTAAGGAACCGCATTTGGAGATTGTCCTACAAATGAAGCCAGATTTTTTAGGGGAGGGATTTTTTCAAAAGCCGGAATTACGCAATATTCAGCAACTTTTTGAGCGATCGCACGTAGGTTTAACTTTTAGGGGGGCAACCAAAGACAAGGTTGGGGCCGACTTAAATCGACTTTTTTATTTGGAGCCATTCGAGCGATTGGTTGGGCTAATGAAAATCTTGAATACCCTGGCGAAGACCGATGAATATGAGTTGTTAAACGTAGAGCAGTTTTCGCTGGAGGTCAGTTCACAATATTTTGACCGGATGCAAGAGGTCTATCAATACGTGGGACAGCACTTTCAGGAGGAAATTAGCTTGCAGGAGATATCGGATCGGGTAAATATGACAACGCCGGCTTTTTGTCGTTTCTTTAAAAAAGTGACCGATAAGACCTTTACCCAGTTTGTTAATGAAATGCGGATTGAAGAGGCCCGCAGATTATTACTTGATACCCACCGTAGTATTGCGGAGGTGTCTTATGAAAGTGGATTTAATAATCTATCTCATTTTAATAAACACTTTAAACGACTGAATGGTATCAGCCCCAGTGAGTATCGCAAGCAGAATGCCCAGCTGCTGACCTCTGAAAAATAAGACATAGCGATCTTTAAATACATACGTATGCGAAAATTTACCTTTTTACTATTATTTTTGGCGATTGCCTGCCAGGATAGCCCGGAAAAATCCATGATTGCTGGAGATTGGAAATACGACATGGCCGCTACGCTAGAAGAGCTAAAACAGCAGGGAGCAGATCAGAATATGCTCAATTTCACCCAATCTATTATGATTGGTTTGCAAGGAGCGACCTTAAAGTTGGAATCCTCCGGTACAGCGGTTTTTGCTATCTCCGATATGAGTGCCACTGGCAAATGGCAGCTGCAGAATAAAGGTACCGAATTTCACCTCCAACTCGACAGTATCGAACAGGTTTCCGAAGTGCTTTATTTGAGTGCGGACACCCTGATCCTTACTCCTCTGTCGGAAGAGAACCAGGGGAGCTTAAGAGTGTTAACCCGTCCGTAGTCGATTCAACACGTATTTCCGGATTCCTTAGTTATAAATTAATTTCGTCTTAATATATACTTTACAGTAGAAGTAGAACTTGCAGCCGAAATTAATCGTAAGGGATGAAAAGGGAGCTGGACATTGTTATACTGTCAGATGTGCATTTGGGTACTTATGGTTGTCATGCCAAAGAACTGCACAATTATTTGAAGAGTATCCAGCCAAAAACCCTCATCCTGAATGGTGACTTTATTGATATCTGGCAGTTTCGTAAGCGCTATTTCCCCAAAGAACACTTACAAGTCATCCAACGCATTCTCAAGATGTCGGCCCGTGGTACCAAGGTATACTATATTACGGGCAACCACGACGAGGCCCTCCGCCGTTATTCTGATTTCAGCTCTGGGAATATTCATCTGCGGGATAAACTGGAGCTTCAGCTCAATGGCAAGTCCTACTGGATCTTTCACGGCGATATTTTTGATGTGTTTATTAAGTATTCTCCTCTAATGGCCAGGCTGGGGGGGCTCAGCTACGATTGGTTGATCTACATCAATCGGCTGGTCAATAATTTCCGCAGTTTTTTAGGCTTATCGCGAATGTCTTTTACCAAGAAAATAAAGGATAGTGTAAAAAAGGCCGTTAGCTTTATTCAGGACTTTGAAGATCATGCCATTCGTCTGGGTATCGATCAGGGTTACGATTTTGTGGTCTGCGGCCATATCCATAAACCACAGATTCGAAAGGTCGAAATGGAAAAAGGAAGTATCACTTATCTCAATTCCGGTGATTGGATTGAAAACCTTACGGCGCTTGAGTATTGCTGGGGGGAATGGTCCCTCTACGAATACGATGAGTCGGATTTTCAATACGTCAATACCCAATTAAGGGTGCCGGAAGCAGAAGGGGTGGAAGACCTGGAGGAGGACGATATGGACAGTGGTGTTAGCACCCAAGAAATATTTCAGCAGATCCTTAAGACCGGTTCGGAAGCTTAATGTGGTTTGACTTTCTTATCTTTGGGCTAAAGTGGCCAATCATGATCCAAGCTCAGCTTAAAGAGTCTTTTACCGTAAGGGGATACGCCGTGGATGCGGATAAGAATATGCGGGTGCCCGATCTGGTACGCTTGATGCACGAAACGGCCATGCAACACGTACTGAATCTAAAACTTTCGGTTTGGGATCTGGAACCGCAGCATTTGGCTTGGGTCTTGACCCGCCTTTCCGTTACCATTCATCAGCTACCCCAGCTGGGAGAGCGCATTACCATCGTCACCTATCCATCTGATTTTGAACGCATCCGTACCTATCGGGATTATCGTGTTTTTAATGAGCAGGGAGATTTGCTGGCCTCGGCCGTATCGCTTTGGTTTTTGATGGATACCCGCAGTCGCCGTCTGGCACGGGTGCCGGATGATATCAAAGCGCGCATCCATGCCATCCTGGACCAACTGGACGATTTCTTACCCAAACCAGATTCTAAGCCCCAGCCATTTGCAGAGGCGACTAGCGAGCGCCATTATCGAGTGGGCTATCACGAACTGGACTTCAATAACCATCTGAATAATATCTATTACGCGCAGTGGTTACTGGATGCCATTCCGGGAGCTTTTCAGCAAAAATATGAACTGGAGCAATTAGATATTTTTTATAAAAGAGAGTGTGTGCTGGATGAACATGTTTTGGCACAGGCTGCTCCATTGGAGAACAGTAACTGGCAGCAGCGCCTGCTCAAGGACGGACAGGAAGTAGCCCTGGGGGAGAGTAGGTGGCGACCTAAAGATTAAATCGCTCCGCTCCGGTATAAACGTTAAAGCTGTCCTTTTTCACAAAACCAACCAGCGTCATACCGTGTACGTCGGCTAACTCAACCGCAAGGCTGGAAGGAGCACCGACGGCCGCTAAGACGGGGATACCCGCCATCAGGGCCTTTTGGACCAATTCAAAACTGGCCCGGCCACTAACCATAACCAGGTGGTCACTCAGCGGCAGTAGCCCCTGATCTAGTGCCGCACCAATCAGTTTATCCATGGCATTGTGCCGACCTACATCTTCGAAGCAAAACAGGCAGTTACCATCGACATCAAACAAGCCCACTCCATGTAGTCCTCCCGTTTGGTGGAATTTTTGCTGATGCCGCAGCATAATATCTGGCATTTGATAGAACAGCTGCGCTCGTAATGAAGGGCGCCTGGCCGGCAAGAGATGGCTAATGTGCTGGCTGACCATATCGATCGACGTTTTTCCACAAACCCCACAGCTGGAGCTGGTATAAAAATGTCGGTCGAGTCGATCCAGGTCTATCTGAAGCTCCGGGTCGAGGTGAAGCTCAATGACATTGTCAACTGCTTGTTTTCCCAGTCGTTGAGGCCGTCGCCATTCAATAATTTCCGAACGCCTGGAAATAATACCCTCCGTGTACAAAAAACCCAAACTCAGTTCCCAATCCTGGCCGGGGGTACGCATGGTGATCGCCAGCGGACTTTTTCGGCGCATTTTCCCACTACCCCTCAGCAGTTGTATCTCCAGCGGCGCTTCGATACTCAACTGGTCTTCCTGAATCCGATGTGCTTCACCACGGTATTTTACGATCTTGTATTGCTGCATATGCCAATTGTTACCTGCTATTGCTCCCTTACCGGAAAGCCAAACTTAAGGGACGTTGTTTGTGCTGGATGTACGCCGTATTTACGAAATTTTTTACCAAGATACTCAAAGGTTAAAAAGGTCTCCGCAGCCTGTGCTGGGCGAAAAGCCTGTAGGGTAGTGGGGAAGCTCCCCGTCTTGGGAACAATTTTGTTGTAGCCTTCTCCACCGATCAGACGCCAATTGCCATTGGGTGCCGTAAGCAGATAGATATCCTTCTCGGGCGTTTGTTCGCGTAGCCAGGCTTTGGGGTAAGAGAAGTCGTACCAACCCCATTTGTCTCGCAGCCGTAGCCCGGGAGCAGAAACACCAATTTCGCGCAGTTCCCGTTCTATGGCTTCGGTCGACCATTGTCCGGCTTCCAGCTCGGGCTGGTATGCTGCTAGGTTACCGCCGCCAGACAGCATGTCGTCGGGGAGGCCGCTGACCAGTACATGAGCCCATTTGTTTTCCCGAAAGGTATAATCTCCACCGGTAAAGGCCGGGGTTCCGTCTGCTGCTGGGTTGCCGATGTAGAAAAAGTTATTTTGTATAAAGCGACCACTGCTTTCCACGGTTGCCGTCAGTACGGGGCCGTTCAGCCAGTGGAAGTCCGTTTGGATAAGGTCAATTTCCACGGGGGCATCCAGCTGGAAAGCCTGGTCCAGGTGCTGGAAAAGACACTGCTCAACATTGAGCTCCGCTGCCTGTTTTAATTGCAAGCCTACGGAAGAAGTACGGCTACCACGGTGGAAATCAACAAATCGGATGTTTTCCAGGCGTATCTTTCCGACGGCTTCGGCGAGAATGCCGGTTTGGAAGCCACAAAAGGTCGCATTCCGAATAGTGACGGAGGGCGCACGCAGCAGCAGGATAGCCAGCCCCTGGTGTTTTTCCGGGCTTTCGCCAAAAGTGGAAGACTGAACGAAGGCACCACCAAAATCAATCGTGACCGCTTCCTCACTGTCGATGGTGAGTCCGGGGGCTGCGGCCCCGGTCGACCAAATTATGGTATCTTCGCTAAGCGTAAGCGATTGGCGGAGCGTGGCCTGTCCGGCCAGGAGGCGCTGTTCCGGATTTTTGGCGCAAGCCACCAGTGTAACTAAAGAAAAAAAGAGAAATATTCTTAGCATGGCATTTAATCTTGAAATAGAAATCAGTCTCGATGATGTAAAACTAATACTTGGCGATCGTTTTGACGAAGTTTTCCGCAAGGCAATCCATACAAATGCCTGTTACGGCTGTAAAAGGGAATTCAATGCCACGCTGGTCATAAAAGAAATTTGGCTCAATCATATCGGAGATGTCATTGTCGAAGGCAGCTGCAAAGACTGTGGGTTTAAGCTCAGTAAATACATTGAAGCTAATAATTACGAGGGGGCCTACGACCAGGCCATCGCCCTGCGGGAACTGAAGATGGAAGTACTCAAGAATTATCGTGGGCGTCCGGCGGGTACTTAGAATAAACTGACATACCCAAAATGTACCTTAGGACTGGTCAGGTCAAGGGCTGCTGCTCCACTTTTACCGTAAGCAAGGCTGAGGCCAAAAAGACCACCGCTGGTTTCCAGACTGATACCCGCACCAAAACCAAAGGGGTATTGCGTCTGTTCCGCATCTTTTAACCAGGCGCCATCAAAAAAAGTAAATAAAAAGGAATTCTGGCTGATCAGCAGGCGGTATTCCAGGGTGCCTACGGCGTATTGCTGTGCAAAGAAAAACTCCTCATCAAAGCCGCGCAGCAGCTGATTACCTCCCAGTCGAAACTGTTCATTCTGATAAATCCTGGCTTCCGAAAAAATAAAACCACTGTTGGCGGCGATTCGCAGGCTACTGCTCTGGAATAAGGGAAAGTGTCGGGCCAGCTTTAGTTCCATTCGCCCTTGCAGCTGGTTGGTATTCAGGGAGTCGTACAGAAAGCCAAATCCCAGCTCCTCGATCGACGCATTGCGACGAATTCGTTTATTGCCAATGGCCACACTCAGTTCGATCTGCCAGCCCCGTCTGGGATTAAAGCGGTAGTCAAAGTTTTGCCAGGCGTAGCCCAGACCAAAAAGCTGCTGACGAAGATCCAGACGATTGGGTAAGGCCTGCTGTTGTTCGATCCGTCGGCGATCGATACTCAGTAGATTCGATTGTTGCTGTTGCCAAAAAAACTGGATATAGTTACCACCACGCATCAGATACTGCAAACCCACTTCCCAATCCAGATCCAGGAAAGAACTATCGCGTTTGTAGAGCCCAAAATCGAAGCGGGTGCCAAAGGGTAAGCGGAATAAGTAGGGATAATCGAGGGCGAGTTCTAACTCCTGAGTGGCGGGACGCAATTGCTCAAAATGCCCGTAGATTCGCTCCCCCTTACCAAAGGCGTTGCGAAGTTCGGCCTCCAGATCTGCCGTTACCAGTAGGCGACCCGTTTGTTGGCTGTTGGGCAGTACCCCAATGATAAAGTCAAAGCGGCTGGCCCGCTGATCGCTCAGGTAAAAGACGGGTTGGACCCGCTGATCACTGAAGCGTAGGTCCGGACCTTGATCTATTTTTAGAAAGGACAACTCGCGCAGACGACGATCCGCTGCTTCTAGTTCTTGCTGGCTAAATAGATTCCCTGGCTTTAGGCCCAAATACGACTGCACATAGAAAGGGTCCAGTCGGGTATCGCCTATAATCTCCAGACTATCGAGCAAGATCTGGTCTCCACTGTCGAAAATCACCTTCGCGCGTACGGCTTGCTGTTCAATGGAGCTGATCTCGAGCCGTATGCGCGCAAATGGATAACCGTGGTCTTCGGCGTACCGGAGCAGGCGTTCCCGCAGGGCTTGCCAATCGGCTAGTCGAAGAGCCTTACCCGCTCGAGGAGCCAGTCGATCCTGTGCCAGAACCTGCATGGCAGCGGGGAGTTGGCCCAGCTCTAATTGTCGCCATTCGTAAACCGGGCCGAGGTGAAGTCGGGCCAGGTAAGTGGAGTCCCCGGGGTCGTAGTTCCACTGATCCATAGATGCTTCGAGATGGCCTTCGTTCTGCAGGCTGTCCACAAGGAAGCCGATCCGCTGCCGGGCCTGCAGACTATCAGCAGACAGCACTACTGTCTTTTTTTGGCTGTAGCCGAAAAAAGAAAATAAGAGCCCGCCGGCCAGCAAGAGGGCGAAGCGTATTGGTCGTGGAAAACTTCCCATAAGCAATTAACTAAATTTGTACTGGGCTTGTTATGTAATTCTACGTAAATTCCCTAAACGACAAAATTCTGACCGCCTAAGGCGGGGAGTAATTCAACAATCGATCAAATCAACCATTCATTCATCAAATATGGCCGGAATCTACCTGCATATCCCTTTTTGTAAGCAAGCGTGCCACTATTGCAATTTCCACTTTTCTACCTCGATGCAGTACCGCGAAGAGGTGGTAGCCGCGATTGCCCGCGAGTTGGAATTGCAAAGCGCATACCTGCGGGGCAAACCGGTAGAAAGTATTTATTTTGGTGGCGGGACTCCATCCTTACTAAAGCCTGAAGAACTCGATCTTCTATTTCGAACAATAGAGAATCTGCACGACATTCATCCGGATGCAGAAATCACCCTGGAGGCAAACCCCGATGATCTACAGGAAGATCGGCTGGCTTATTTGCGCGACAGCGCAGTTAATCGACTTAGTATAGGCATACAATCCTTTTCGGAGCAAGATCTCCAGTTTATGAATCGAGCGCATAATGCCGTAGAGGCGGGGCACTGTATTGATCTGGCCCATAAATATGGCTTTGAGAATCTGACGGTAGACCTAATCTACGGGACACCGACGATGAGCGATGATCAATGGGCAGAAAACATAAAAAAGGTATTAGCTTACGGCGTACCTCACCTTTCCTGCTACTGCCTCACGGTAGAACCCAGTACAGCCCTGGACCATTTTGTGAAAACGGGTAAGGCAAAACCCGTAAATGAGGAACAGGCCGAGCGTCAGTTTGTCTACCTGATGGAAACCCTGGACAAAGCCGGTTATGATCATTATGAAATATCTAACTTTGCCCGGCCGGGACATTACGCAGTACATAATTCTGCCTACTGGTTAGGAAAGCCTTATCTGGGGGTCGGTCCCGGTGCGCACTCCTACAATGGAGAAAGCCGGCAGTGGAACGTGGCCAATAATACCAGGTACCGGAAGGCCTTAGCCGAAGATCAGCTCCCCTTTGAACGAGAGCTGTTGACCGAAGAGCAACGCTATAATGAATACGTACTTACCCGCCTGCGTACCCGCTGGGGCGTAGTACCCGAGGATCTGCCCACAGACTACCGCGAGTACTTTTTAAAACAAATTCAAACTTACTTGAAAGCAGGGCAGGTAGAATGCCTGAAGGGCGCATATTTGCTGACAAAAACGGGTAAGTTATTGGCGGATCGTATCGCCATGGAATTGTTCTTTTAAAACAAAAAATGTTTTGCTTGTTGCTTTATTAAAACATTTTGTGTATATTTGTTTTAACAAAAACAACGTAAGCATGGATCTTCAGATTTTAATCAGCAAAAAAGGAACCAAAGTCGTTACTGCCAGTAATTTGCACGCTGTGCTCCAGTTGGCCGATCATCACTATGGTATGAACATCCGTAAATGGTTAGACGATGTGTACGCCTTTCACGATGGCATTCGCAAGCCGATTAAGATGCAGGATTTTGCCCGCCGTAAGATTAAGGACAATCCCGTTTTTAAGGATTACTACCTATCGATTGAGCTGGCAAAGTTGATTACCCTGAATTCCAGAAGTAAGTTAAAACAAAAATACGCCCGTATCCTTCTGGAGGCAGCCTGCGATGAATCGCGGGCCGATGAATTGACCAAAGAGCAGGTTGAGACGGTACTTGATCTGACGAAGGCCATGAGTCGTCTGTCCTGTCAGGAGGCGAGTGAGAAACGTCATTTGGCCGTTTATGAGCAACGCAATGGGGGTACAGCGGCCAACTGGTGGAAGTATCGCGCTAGTATCCTGGGGTATTCTCCCGAGAAACTGAAGCGAGAATTCGAGAAAATTGGTAAGGAGCTCAAGGGCAAAACCCAGCGGCAGATGCTATTACAGATAGATCGTTACGAATTGATCCGCACCGGAATTATTGACCTGTTTTTAGGAATGGGCAAGAGTGCAGAATACGCAAAGACCATGGGTGATTTAGCCAAGCGCTTCGCTATGGAGATGCGACTGGAAGTCGTAGATGATAAGAAGAGTGCCAATCTATTTGGTAGCCAGGTCAAGCCAGAGATTATCCACCATTTGCAGAACGTCCAGCAGCGCATTCGGGTGTAGTGGTTACCCACGAATCATTAAAAGGTTATTAAAACTACACATCTGCCATTAGCACATCCAGGATTTGTCCGGCGGCCTTAGCTATATTCGTTCCGGGGCCAAAGACACCTGCTACTCCCTGCTCGAAAAGATAATCGTAGTCCCGCTCGGGGATCACGCCCCCGACGACAACAAAAATATCAGGTCTGCCCAGTTCAGCCAAAGCCTTAATGGTCTGTGGGACCAGTGTCTTATGACCGGCCGCTAAAGAAGAGATACCCAAAATATGTACGTCGTTTTCAATGGCCTGACGGGCCGCTTCTTGCGGTGTCTGGAACAAAGGGCCAATATCCACATCAAAACCGAGGTCTGCGAAACTGGTAGCAATGACCTTTGCACCCCGATCGTGACCATCCTGCCCTAATTTGGCAATCATAATCCTGGGTCGGCGACCTTCCTGGACCGCAAATTCATCGGCCTTTTGCTGGGCTTTCTTAAACGAATCTTCATTATTGATTTCCCGGGAATAAACGCCACTAATGGTACGCGTAGTAGGCTGGTATCTGGAGAAAACCTTCTCCATTGCCATGGAGATTTCGCCGAGGGTAGCCCGGTGGCGGGCACAGCTCACGGCGAGTGCTAATAAGTTATCCGTACCGGAGGCGCCTTTCTCTAGGGCTAGTAGACTTTGCTGTACGGCCCTTTCGTTGCGATTCGCTTTGACGGAATTAATCCTGCTGATTTGCGATTCGCGAACCGCGGAGTTATCCACTTCCAAAATGTCTATATCGGACCGCTCCTTTGTCTGGAAAATATTTACCCCGACGATTTGGTCTTTACCCGCGTCGATACGCGCCTGCTTGCGGGCTGCGGCTTCTTCAATTCGCAATTTGGGTAAGCCGTTTTCGATGGCTTTGGCCATCCCTCCAAGCTCTTCAACCTCTTTGATCAGGGCCCAGGCGCGTCGGGTCAATTCATTGGTCAGGTATTCTACGTAATAAGAACCGCCCCAGGGATCAACCACTTTAGTCAGGCCGATTTCTTTTTGCAGGTACAATTGGGTATCCCGGGCAATTTTAGCCGAAAAATCGGTCGGTAGAGCAATGGCTTCGTCCAGGGAATTGGTATGTAAAGATTGAGTGCCACCCAGGGTAGCCGCCAGGGCCTCGATGGTGGTTCGGGCCACGTTATTGAAGGGGTCCTGCTCGGTAAGACTCCAGCCGGAGGTCTGACAATGCGTACGCAGCGCCGTGGACTTGGGGTTTTTAGGCCCGAATTCGTTAACGATTTTGGCCCAGAGCATTCGTCCGGCCCGTAGTTTGGCAATTTCCATAAAGTGATTCATCCCGATAGCCCAGAAGAAAGAAAGGCGTGGTGCAAAGTCATCAATCTCAAGTCCGGCTTTAAGGCCAGCGCGAATGTATTCCAATCCGTCGGCCAGGGTGTAAGCCAGTTCCAAATCGGCGGGGGCACCGGCTTCGTGCATATGGTAACCACTAATGCTGATGGAATTGAAGCGTGGCATGTTTTCCGCCGTGTAAGCAAAAATATCGGCAATGATGCGCATGGAGGGGCGGGGCGGATAGATAAAGGTATTGCGCACCATAAATTCCTTGAGGATATCATTTTGTATCGTCCCGCTGAGTTTAGCCGGGTCGACTCCTTGTTCTTCGGCGGCGACGATGTAGAAGGCCATAACGGGGATAACGGCACCGTTCATGGTCATGGAAACGGACATCTTATCCAGGGGGATCTGATCAAACAGGATCTTCATATCTTCTACGGAATCAATCGCGACGCCCGCTTTTCCGACGTCGCCAAAGACGCGCTCGTGATCGGAGTCGTAGCCCCGGTGGGTAGCCAGATCAAAGGCAACGGAAAGGCCTTTTTGGCCCTGCTCCAGATTTCGGCGATAGAAGGCGTTACTTTCTTCAGCCGTGGAAAAACCTGCGTACTGTCGAATGGTCCAGGGTCGACCGGCGTACATTGAGCTGTAGGGCCCCCGTAGATAGGGCGGTAGGCCAGCGACAAAATCCAGGTGCTCCAGGTTCTTGTTCTCTGCCGGGGTGAAGACGGGAGGTACTTCAATTTGCTCTGCCGTTTTCCAGGGGCTCGTGGTATTGGGGCTGGAATCGGGTCGAAAGTTGAGATCAAGGTCTATTTGGGAGAAATCTGGTTTTTGCATATTGACATATTTAGTAGTCTGCTCAATATCGTAAAAAAAGGCCATCGGCGCTTGCCGATGACCTTCTTTTCTTTACTGCTGTAGCGAATGCTTATTTCGCAGCTTTGTAGCGCAGGGCTACTTCGTCCCAGTTGATGACATTAAAGAATGCCTGTACGTAGTCGGGACGGAGATTCTGGTATTTTAGGTAATAAGCGTGCTCCCATACATCCAGTCCCAGGATTGGTGTTCCTTTTGTTTCAGCGACATCCATCAGTGGATTGTCCTGATTAGGAGTGGACGTAACGTGTAGTCTACCGTCTGCATCTACGACCAGCCAGGCCCATCCAGAACCGAATTGACCACCCGCCGCTGCGGCAAATTTTTCTTTGAAAGCGTCGTAAGAGCCAAAAGTTTTGTTGATGGCCTCGCCCAGGTCGCCACCGGGTTCACCACCACCATCTGGTGACATGACTGCCCAGAAAAGACTATGGTTGTAAAAACCGCCGCCGTTGTTGCGAACTGCAGTGGAATGCTTGGATACATTCGCTAAGATATCTTCGATGCTTTTTCCTTCAAGATCACTTCCTTCGATGGCCGCATTGAGTTTTTTGGTATAGCCAGCATGGTGTTTATCATGGTGGATTCCCATTGTACGGGCATCAATGTGTGGTTCTAAAGCATCTTTTGCATATGGTAATGCGGGAAGTTGAAAAGCCATAAATCGTTTTGTTTAATGAATAGTTTGATGAAAATTTCCCAAGTAATCAAAACTTATTTTTGTCTTGCGTACTTACCTAGGTAGCTTAAACAAAAATAAAACGTCCTTACATTTAATAAGTTTACTCGCTTCCAACTATTGTTGGGCAAAGTTTTGTATAAATACAGAAACCCTTAAATTTGAGCTAGTCTGACAGGTGGGTATAGGTACCTGAAAATTGTCTAATAAAAACTTAAGCATTAACCATTTAAAACAAAGTAAGCATGGCTTTTAGAAAAGAAAAAGACAGTATTGGATTCGTAGATGTCCCCGAAGATAAATATTGGGGTGCACAGACGCAGCGCTCTTCCGAAAACTTTAAAATTGGGGGCCACACCATGCCGCAGGAAGTAATCACGGCCTACGCTATCCTAAAAAAATCGGCAGCTATGACTAACTGGGAAGCCGGCGTACTTAGTGAGGGAAAAGCAACGCTGATCGCCCGGGTCTGCGACGAAATCCTCGGGGGGCAACTGGATGATCAATTCCCACTGGTCGTTTGGCAAACGGGGAGTGGCACCCAAACCAATATGAATGTCAATGAAGTTATTGCCAATCGTGGCCACGTGATGAATGGGGGAAAGCTCACCGACGAAGAGAAAGTGCTACACCCTAACGATGATGTCAATAAGTCGCAGTCTTCTAATGATACCTTCCCGACGGCCATGCACATTGCCGCCTACCAGTTTTTAGTCAATCGCACTATACCTGCCCTGGAGGCTTTAAAGTCCACCCTGCAGGCCAAATCAGAAGAATTTATGGATGTGGTAAAGATCGGTCGGACTCATTTTATGGATGCCACTCCCGTCACGGTAGGTCAGGAATTATCAGGTTACGTCTCTCAATTAGACCATGGTATCCGGGCCATCAAAAATACTCTGGCGCATTTGTCAGAATTGGCTTTGGGGGGAACGGCAGTAGGTACCGGCCTGAATACCCCGGAAGATTACGCGGAAAACGTAGCGGCTAAAATTGCGGAGCTGACGGGGCTGCCTTTTGTATCTGCAGAGAATAAATTCGAAGCACTGGCGGCCCACGATGCGATCGTAGAAGCTCACGGAGCTTTGAAAACGGTCGCCTGCTCCCTCATGAAAATCGGTAACGATATCCGCATGCTGGCTTCCGGCCCTCGCTCCGGAATCGGAGAGTTGATCATTCCGGCCAACGAGCCCGGCTCCTCGATTATGCCGGGTAAAGTAAACCCAACGCAAGCGGAGGCATTGACCATGGCTATGGCACAGGTGGTGGGTAACGACGTTGCGGTAAACGTGGGTGGTATGACGGGCCACTTTGAACTAAATGTCTTCAAGCCCATGATGATCTTCAACCTCCTGACCTCTGCCCGACTGATTGCGGATGCTTGTAATAGCTTTAACGAAAACTGTGCGAAAGGTATCGAAGCCAATCATTCCAGAATCAAGGAACACCTGAACAATTCCCTGATGCTGGTCACGGCACTAAATACTAAGATCGGCTATGATAATGCCGCTGCCATCGCCAAAAAGGCTTACAAAGAGGACAAAACCCTAAAGCAGGCCGCCATCGAATTGGAACTACTCACCGAAGAGCAGTTCGAAGAATGGGTACGCCCGGAAGATATGGTGTAGTAAAGTACCCAAAGATGTGCCACAGGCATGCCTTCGGCAAAGGATAAAGGTTAAAGTTGTTATATTTTATCCTTTATCCTTTTTTACATTTCCATCCTTGCTCACCAATGCTTCCAATATCTCCAGCGCAAGATCTATCTGTTCGAGGTGGGTTCGGAAGGAGAGGACGGCAAATCGGATCCATACCTGGCCGTCAATTTTAGTGGAAGAAAGGAATATACGTCCGTCTAGCTTGACCTGCTCAATCAATTCCAGGTTGAAGTCATTACTATCTTCGGCCTTCGGAAAACGGAAAGTAGCAATGGATAATTGGGGCTGCGGACCAACTTCAAAACCCTGCTTTTGCACTTGCTCGTAAAAATACTGGCAGAGCAGCACCTTTTCTTCCAGGGCCGCCCGAAAAGGCGCCACACCGTGCAGTTGTAGAGAAATCCACATCCGTAAGCCCCGGAAGTGTTTGGTGAGTTCGGGGGACAGGTCGGCGGGAGACGGTTCTTCGGCCAGCCCCACGGCATCCTGCATGTAGTTGGCCGTATAGTGATGGGTATGAAAAAGAGCTTCCTTGTTTTTAATTAACAAGGCACCAATCCCGTAAGCAAGGAATAAACCCTTATGCGGGTCGATGGTTAACGAATCCGATAATTCCACCCCGTCAAAGGCGAGTTTCAGTTTTTGCGAAAGCATGAAGAAACCACCGTAAGCAGCGTCGATATGGAACCAGAGATTTTCTTTCTTGGCAATTTCTCCAATGGCGCGCAGTGGATCAATGGCCCCGGTATCCGTAGTGCCTGCCGATCCGACTACCATAAATGGGCTTAGTCCGGCTGCTTTATCTGCCTTTATTTTTTCCGAAAGGATATCGGTACGCATTCGAAAGCGGTCGTCCATCGGGATATAGCGGATGATGCTCTCGCTCATACCAATAATGCGAATAGATTTCTGCACACAATGATGAACCTGGGGTGTCATATAAAAAACACAGCGCTCGATGTCCCTGGCTTTGATCCCACGGTGGTCGCGCGCCGTCGTAATGGCGGCCATATTGGCGATGGAGCCACCGGAGGTCAGATTGCCCAATGCCGTATCCGGATAGCCTACCATCTGGCACATCCAGCGCAGGAGCATGTTTTCCATACGTACGCCGCCGGGGCAGCCAAAGAAAATACCGGCGTAGCGATTTGTTGCTGCTGCCAGGTAATCGCCCAGGGCGGTTGTAAAAACGCCTCCGCCCGGAATATAGCCGAAGTGGCCACCGGAGGCTGGGTTCAAACCGGGGCGATCAACGTTGTCTCGTAGGCAGGCCAGTACTTCCTCAACGGGAGTTCCCCCTTCGGTGAAAGGTAAATCGTAAAGCTCTTTTCCCATCGTTTCGGAAACCTGATAGGTCGTATGGGTGTTGAAATCATCGAGGAAGTTACTAGCGTGATCTTGTACTGCCTGGTTCCAATGTGCCCGTTGGCTGCGGCTGGGTTCGAGGGTTTGTGCCGTTCTTGCGAGTCTTTTAATTTCATTAATCATAAAGCAGGATTGCAAAATTTTGACGGCGAATATAAGCCTATTGTGGCTGAATTCGGGGGAAAGAAGTGTTTTTACATTGTAAATTACCAAAAATCTATTTTCTTTTAGCTGGTATTAGGTCTTACTGGTTTGTTGACTAAACCTTACTTTTGTTGGCCAAACCTTATAAGTGGGTAAAGGGTTAAAACAAATAGACCATAAATAAAGAATAAATTAGAAAATATGGGCAAGACATTATTTGACAAAGTGTGGGATGCGCACGTCGTACGTAGCATCGAGAATGGACCAGATGTGTTATTTATTGATCGTCATTTAATTCATGAGGTGACCAGTCCGGTTGCCTTCCTGAATCTGAGAAAGCGAGGAAATAAAGTACTGCATCCGGAGCGTACTTTCGCCACTGCAGATCACAATACACCAACCAAAGATCAACACCTTCCGGTGAAAGATGCGCTATCCGCCAAGCAATTGGCAGCGCTGGAACAGAATGCCAAAGATTGGAATATCCGACACTGGGGGCTGGGACACGAACGCAACGGAATTGTACACGTCATTGGACCCGAAAACGGGATTACCTTACCCGGCGCAACCATCGTTTGTGGCGATTCGCATACTTCTACGCACGGTGCTTTTGGCGCCATCGCCTTTGGTATTGGTACTTCAGAAGTAGAAATGGTTTTAACTTCCCAATGCATCATGCAGCCTAAACCGAAGCGCATGCGCATCAACGTGGAGGGGGAACTGGGTTTTGGTGTAAGCCCCAAAGACGTCGCCCTTTACATCATTTCTAAATTGACCACTTCGGGGGCAACCGGATACTTTGTAGAATACGCCGGCCAGGCTTTCCGCGATATGTCGATGGAGGGCCGCATGACGGTTTGTAACTTAAGTATCGAAATGGGTGCTCGTGGAGGAATGATTCAGCCTGACGAAAAGGCCTTCGAATACATTAAAGGCAAAGAGTTCGCCCCCCAGGGTGAGGACTGGGATCAGGCTATGGAATACTGGAAAAGCCTGCATTCCGACGAAGATGCAGTTTTTGATCAGGAGGTGACTTTCGATGCGGCAGATATTGAGCCGATGGTTACCTACGGGACTAATCCCGGTATGGGAATGGGCATCTCCAAAAGTATCCCTACGGCAGAAGAGGCACAGAGTAATGCCGCTACTTTCGAGAAGTCATTGAACTACATGAATTTCTCTCAGGGAGAATCCGTCATGGGCAAACAAGTGGATTATGTCTTCCTGGGGAGTTGTACGAATGGGCGGATTGAAGATTTTCGCGCCTTTGCTTCCGTCGTTAAAGGTCGGAAAAAGGCACCTAACGTTACGGCCTGGTTAGTACCGGGTTCGCACGGTGTAGAGCGCAAGATTAAAGAAGAAGGTATTCTGGATATTCTGAAGGAAGCCGGCTTCGAATTACGGGAGCCAGGCTGCTCTGCTTGTCTGGCCATGAATGATGATAAGGTACCTGCCGGTAAATTAGCCGTGAGTACTACGAACCGTAACTTCGAAGGTCGTCAGGGCCCCGGATCAAGAACGATCCTGGCCAGCCCGCTGGTCGCTGCCGCAACGGCCGTATCCGGAGTCGTTACTGATCCGCGTACGCTTTTAAAGGAGGAATCAGTACCAGTAGTGTAAAGACAAGGCATGCCTTGTCTCAACAGTAACCGTTAAAATTCAACAAATAATTATGGCTTACGATAAATTTAATGTGCTGAAAAGTACGGCAGTACCCCTGCCTATTGAAAACGTAGATACCGATCAGATCATTCCTGCCCGTTTCCTGAAGGCAACCGAAAGAAAGGGTTTTGGAGATAATCTTTTTCGGGACTGGCGCTACAAGGCTGATGACACCCCCAAAGAAGATTTCGTCCTGAACAATCCGCTCTACAGCGGTGAAATATTGGTGGGAGGAAAGAACTTTGGTTCGGGCTCTTCACGCGAACACGCTGCCTGGGCCGTTTACGACTACGGCTTCCGCTGTGTCATCTCCAGCTTTTTTGCGGATATCTTTCGTAACAACTGCCTGAATATCGGTGTGTTGCCGGTGCAGGTTAGCGCAGATTTTCTCAACCAAATCTTTGAAGCGATCGAAAAGGATCCCAAAGCGGAATTTGTGGTGGATTTACCTGCTCAGAAAGTCACTATCCTAAGTACGGGCGCTTCCGAATCGTTTGAGATCAATGATTACAAAAAGGATAATATGTTGAATGGATTTGACGATATCGACTACCTGGTCAATATGGCCGATGAAATTCAGGATTTTGCGGAAGCCAGACCTTTCTAAGACAATTATCGAATTGTTGAATGATGGAGTTGTTGAGTAAGCAATTCAGTAATTCAACAAATCAACAATTCATAATTTAAGACAAGAGCGTATGACGGAGGGAAGTGTGTTAGAAATCATGGATACTACGCTGCGGGACGGCGAGCAAACCTCGGGGGTGTCCTTTTCAGCGTCGGAAAAATTAACGATTGCCCGCCTGCTGATTGAAGAATTGAAGGTGGATCGAATCGAGGTCGCCTCCGCCCGCGTATCGGAAGGAGAATTTGAGGCCGTGCGTAAAATTATGGAATGGGCCACCGAGGCGGGTTATGAAGATCGGGTAGAGGTCTTAACCTTTGTCGATGGGGGCAAGTCGATTGTTTGGCTGAAGGATAGCGGTGCAAAAGTGCAAAACTTACTGACCAAGGGTTCTCTTAACCATTTAACGCATCAACTGCGTAAAAAACCCAAGGAGCACTTTAAAGAGGTAGGCGAGATTATTGCTGCCGCCAGTGCAATGGGGATCCAGACGAATGTCTACCTGGAGGACTGGAGTAACGGTATGCGCAACTCTCAGCAGTACGTGCTGGACTATCTGGATTTTTTGCAAGGCCAGGATATTCGCCGTATTTTATTACCCGATACCCTGGGCATCTTAACGCCCCGCGAGACGATGGAGTACATCCGTCTTTTGCGGAAGCGGTACCCGGATTTTCATTTTGACTTTCATGCTCACAACGATTATGATTTGGCCATTGCCAATGTCATGGAAAGTGTCCGGGAAGGGGTCAATGGCTTGCACGTAACGATTAACGGAATGGGGGAACGGGCAGGTAATGCTCCGATGGCCAGCGCCGTTGCTGTTCTGCGGGATTGCCTTCCGGAGGTAAAGATCAAGCTGCAGGAAAGTGCTATTTATAAAGTCAGCAAACTGGTGGAAACCTTTAGCGGCTTTCGGATTCCGGTTAATAAGCCCGTGGTGGGTGATAATGTATTCACCCAAACGGCTGGAGTCCACGCCGATGGCGATTCCAAAAAGAACCTGTACTTCAATGATTTGTTGCCCGAGCGTTTTGGGCGAAAGCGCAAATACGCACTGGGGAAAACTTCCGGTAAGGCAAATATTCAGAAGAATCTGGAAGAACTAGGCCTGGCCCTTAGCAAAGAGGATATCAAAAAAGTCACCCAGCGGATTATAAAATTAGGGGATAAAAAAGAAGTGGTCACCCAAGACGACCTGCCCTACATTATTTCGGATGTGCTACACAGTGGTGAATACGAGAAAAAAGTTAAAATTAAGTCTTACGTATTAACCCATGCCAAGGGCCTAAATCCTTCTTCTACGATTGCAGTAAGCATTGATAAACAAACGATTGAAGCCCATGCACAAGGCGATGGCCAGTACGATGCCTTTATGAATGCGCTTAAAAAAATCTATGAAGAAAGGGGGAAGGCACTCCCTGATTTAGTGGATTATGCAGTCCGAATTCCGCCAGGAAGTAGCTCTGATGCACTCTGTGAAACGGTCATTACCTGGGATAATGGCACCAAAGAATTTATTACCCGCGGACTTGATTCCGATCAGACGGTATCCGCGATTAAAGCCACTGAAAAAATGCTAAATATCATCGAGCATAGCTTACAGTATCAGCCGTCGGCATTGGAAGTCAAATCCTAGTGCTGCTTTTGCTGCAAGCTCGACTAGCATTAGATGGGCTATTTATCAAAGTTAAAACAAAATAAGGCAAGTAAGCCAACAATAGAATAACCATGAAACTAAACATAGCACTCCTACCCGGCGACGGAATCGGACCAGAAGTCATTGATCAAGCCGTAAAAGTATGTAACGCTATTGCCGTTAAATTCGGACACGAGATCACCTGGACTAAAGCACTCACCGGTGCTGCTGCCATTGACGAAGTAGGCGAACCCTACCCGGATGAAACCCACGAGATCTGCGTAAATGCGGATGCTGTGCTCTTTGGAGCCATCGGGCATCCGCGCTTCGATAATGATCCATCCGCGAAAGTTCGACCTGAACAAGGTCTGCTGAAAATGCGTAAAGCATTGGGCCTGTATGCGAATGTACGCCCCACCTTTACCTTCCCTTCCCTGATCGATAAATCCCCCCTACGTAAAGACCGCATTGAGGGTACGGATTTGGTCTTCCTACGTGAATTGACCAGCGGTATCTATTTTGGTGAGCGCGGACGGAAAGACGGAGGGAATACTGCCTTTGATACTTGTACTTACACCCGGGCGGAGATTACTCGCCTGGCACGCCGAGGCTTTGAAATGGCCATGCAGCGTCGTAAAAAACTTTGTTGTGTCGATAAGGCGAATGTACTGGAATCTTCCCGTCTTTGGCGCGAGACCGTACAGGCGCTGGAGCAGGAATACCCCGAAGTAGAAGTCAGCTACGAATTCGTCGATGCCGTGGCTATGCGCCTGATTCAGTGGCCGAAAAGTTATGATGTACTCATTACGGAGAACCTTTTCGGAGACATCCTGACCGATGAGGCATCTGTGATATCAGGTTCCATGGGCTTGATGCCATCGGCTTCGCTGGGTGATCAGACCTCTTTGTTTGAGCCCATCCACGGTTCTTATCCACAAGCGGCAGGCAAAGATATAGCCAATCCGCTGGCTACCGTACTTTCGGCAGCCATGATGTTCGAGACGGCTTTTGGCCTAAAAGACGAAGCGGAGGCTATTCGTGAGGTCGTAAACCGTTCTCTGTCTGAGGGCGTCGTTACTGAGGACTTGGCTGGTGACGGTCAGGCCCATAAGACCAGTAAAGTGGGCGATTGGCTAGCCACTAATGTATAGCCCTGGATAATTGTCGAACTTGTCCGCCACCAGATCGTTTTAGAGCTGTATGATTATTGCTCTATTAGTATCCATATGGGTAGCCATCAAGGAAATTTTTCAGAAAAATGAGTCAGATTAAAGCATAGCTAAGCTATGGTTGCTATTTTTGTGCCAAGACACACAAAATAAACGGATAGACATGGCGGAAGTAAAACTAAAAAAAGGACAAGGCATCGGTCTGGCATTGGGTGGGGGCGCAGTGCTGGGCGCTGCCCACATAGGTGCTATCAGAGCAATTAAAGAATTTGACCTGGAAGTAGAAGCGATTTCTGGTACCAGTATTGGGGCGTTCATCGGTGCGCTGTTTTCCTGCGGAAATGATTTTTCACAAATTGAAGATATTGCTCTTGATTTAAGCTGGACGGATATATCGGGCTTTTCGCTCTCCAAATTTGGTTTGTTTTCGAATGATAAGATTCGTGACTTCCTGGCGGATGTTATTGGTAAAGAAGCTACCTTCGATGACATTGGCATACCACTTTTTATTGTAGCTACTAACATTACTTCTGGAGAAAAGAAAGTATTGAAAAGCGGTGATTTAGCCGATGCAGTAATGGCGAGTACTTGCCTACCCGGTATCTATAAGCCGATAGAAATTGATGGCGAGTTGTACGTAGATGGCGGTGTTGTAGAAAATGTCCCTATTTCTCCCTTGCAAGAAGCTGGATATTCGCCCATCATAGCCATTGACCTCAATGCCACCCAAAGTTATGACCGGCCCGGTAGTATGGTGGATGTACTGGTGAATAGTTTCCATTTCATGATGAAAACGGCTGCTAAAGAACAAACGCAGGATGCGGATATTTTGATTCAACCCGATCTTTCTGCATTCAATTACGTTGACAGTAGTCAAACTGAAGAACTGATCAAAACGGGTTACGAAGAAACCAGAAAGGTCTTAGAAGAACGTATGCAATCGTCCTAATTACATCAAGCCGAGTATGAATACAGTCATCCTACTATCCTTATTGATTTTACTCCTGTCCGCCGTTCTCATTTTCCTCTTTTTTCGTTATGTATTCCGGCCAAATCTTAAAAAACGTAAGCAGTATATTGATCGCTTGGAAAGTAGTGAGTCGGTAGCGACGAGTAGCCCTTTGAAGCGTCCGCTAAAAGTATTCAAAGCAAGGGCAAAAAAGAGTCTGTCTTTGCGTTTTTCAATTTTTCGGCGCACCATCATTGTCGTCAGCCTTACCTTGGTTACCCTGGTTTTACTTTTTCCCTACTTTGATGTGATTCCCCAGACGGTGATCTCCGTCCTGGTGGGGTCCAGTGCCATTATCGTAGGTATTGCGGCCCGACCCTTCATTGAGAATTTTCTTTCCGGTATTGCGATTACCATCTCTAAAAAGTTAAATATTGGCGATACTATCCTGATTGATAATGCTTACGGTACCATAGAGGATATTTCGTCGACGCATACCATCATAAAACTCTGGAACTGGAAGCGTTACGTGATTCCCAATAGCCGAATGATTAATGAGAAGTTCACGAATTTCTCTCTCTACGATCAATGGATTTGGACCCACATTGAGTTTTATGTATCCTATGATACTAATCTAAAGCATTTGAAGAACCTGGCCGAGACGGTGGCTTTAGAAAGTCCCCACCGCAGTAATATCGAATCGCCCACTATGTGGGTAGTTGATCAGCAAAAGGATGCGATACGCTGTTGGCTGGCGGCCTGGGCCGATTCGCCCGAGTTGGCCTGGGAGTTACGATCTGATTTACGCATTCGTTTAATTACGGCTTTTCAGGAAAATAATATTGATGCTTATCTGTCACAGGTTAAGGTCCGGGGAAAGCAAGAAGCTTTTTCAGGCGAGGTTCATCCAGAAACGCTGGAAGCAGATTCTTAGACAGGCAATCAATAGTAGACCCTTTTGCTGAAAAGTGACACTATTCAGAAACGTAAATTAGGGTGGGTATCGCCGCTATTAAGTAATTTGTGGTTTGTAATACCTTCATCATGTATCGACGTTTATCAACTTTCGGCACCTTCGTTGCCATCCTGGCTTTTTTCCTGGTGGCTTTTAGTGATCCAGGCGACCCTGATCCCCCCGGCCCGATGGGGGCTTACCTAAATGGTATATTTCCAGAATCTACCCCCGGTGCCAATGGCGCCTGGCAGTTGGAAGAGGCCTTACCCGATATGACTTTCGACATGCCGGTTCGGATCCTGCCATTTCCGGATAGCGAAGACTTGTTACTGCTTAATAAAAGTGGAGAGATTTGGCGGCTGAATATCAACCAGCAGACCAGAGCGCTCCTCTTTGATATCAAGCAACGGGCCTTTCGCCTGGGCGACGCGGGGGCGGTTGGCATGGCTTTACACCCCAGGTTTGGCGATCCCTTTTTTCCCGATAAACAATTATTGTATTTTTATTACCGAACCAAACCAGAACCGGATGCCTGGTCTGAGCAGGGCTTTAATCGATTGTCCGTCTTTCAGTGGAACGCCCAGCTGCAACAGTTCGATCCGAATACTGAGCGGGTACTTTTTCAACAATACGACCGTAGTACCTGGCACAACGGTGGCGCTATGTTTTTTGGTAAGGATGGATTTCTGTACCTCTCCGTAGGAGATGAAGGACACGAAGAATATCTAGCCGAATCGAATCAACGCCTGGATGGTGGACTCTTCGGAGGAATACTCCGGATAGATGTAGATAAAAATCCGGAGCGTAGCCATCCTATTCGGAGGCAACCCCTGGCGAATGCAGCAGCGCCGTCGGGCTGGGGCCCGACGTATTCGCAAGACTATTACATCCCCAACGATAATCCCTGGCAGAGCCCGGAGGGAGAACAGCTGGAAGAATTTTACTCGATCGGTCTCCGTAGTCCATACGGTATGACTTACGATCCGGCAACGGAGGCCATCTGGGTGGCCGATGTGGGTAGTGCTTTCAAGGAAGAAATTAATTTGGTAGAAAAGGGAGACAACCATATGTGGCCCTACTTTGAAGGGACCGAGGCACTGGATCATGAAACCCTGCAAGAACGCGATCAGCTATTAGGTGTTGAGAAGTCTGTCTTTTTTGAGTACGATCGCACTTTTGGAGCCTGTGTGATTGGGGGGATCGTGTATCGCGGTACGCGTTTTCCAGCCTTGCGCGGCAAATATCTGTTTGCAGATTTTAACAGTAACAAAATCATGGCACTCAATAAAACGGGTAGTCAGGCCGAGCCAGAATTAGAAGTATTGATCGATAATTTAGGTGGGCAGCCCATAGATCTCCCAGAAGGTCCGGGTATCACTGGAGTCTTTGAGTCTCCCGACGGAGAGGTTTACGTTACGGTGATTGGTAGTCGACAGCAGCGGGTGCCAGGTAGGATTTATCGTCTGGTACAGCGTACCACGGTTCCCGATCCACCCGCCCGGCTTTCGGAATTGGGCGTTTTTAGTGATTTGGAGAATCTGGTGCCCATCGACGGTATTATTCCTTATCAGGTGAATTCCCCCTTGTGGTCGGACCGGGCTACCAAAAAGCGTTGGCTGGTCTTACCCAATGATGGCCGGTTTGATCGGGCGGAGGAGCAAATAACCTTCGATAAAGACGAGGCCTGGCGTTTTCCGGAAGGAACCGTGTTTATTAAGCACTTTGATCTGCCGCTGACCGATGATCCGAATGGACCTTCCACCAAATTAGAAACGCGCTTCTTTGTCATCGCCAAAGAGGGTGGAGCTTACGGGCTCACCTACAAATGGAACGATGCGGGCACGGAGGCTTATCTGCTCGGTGGCGGCGATAGTCGGAATATTGCCGTCAATGCGCAGGAAGGCCGCCTGCTGCAGCAAACCTGGGATTACCCCAGTCGCGGCCAGTGTATGAGCTGCCATAATGCCAATGCAGACTATGTCCTGGGGGTCAAGACCCATCAGCTGAATAGTGAACTGTACTATCCAAAGTCTGGCGAAACTATGAATCAAATTGATTATTTGAATCGTATTGGTGCTTTTCGGCAAACGGTAAGGCCAGCTCAGACTTACGAGCGGTCTTACGCCATCGATGATCCGAATGCCGCTCTGGATATCCGGGTGCTTTCCTACTTTGATGCCAATTGTGCACCTTGCCATCGCATCGGTGGTTTGCCGGAACTATCGATGGATCTGCGCCTGAGCAAACCTTTGTTTTTAAAGAACATCACGAACGTTTCCACGCAAAGTCACGCTTCGACGCTGGACAAAATTGTCCAGCCTGGTGATCATACCGTCTCCGAACTCTGGGTGCGTGATGCCTCCCAGGAGTCGAATCGTATGCCTCCAATTGGTCGCAACCTGGTGGATCAGCCTTATCTTGATGCTCTTGCTGAATGGATCGATGGCCTGCCCGCCGAATCGGGTAAGATTACCCAACACCTGCTTTTCCCCAATCCAACTTCGGACTGGTTGGGTGTGAAAATTAATGATGAGTGGCCAGGCCCTTTTCAGATCCAGGTATATACTCTTAGTGGTCGTCTTGTCCAACGACTGACGACAAACGATGCAGTGACTTATCTTGATTTACGCAATCAGTCTGCAGGGATATACCTGCTGGAACTGAAGGCGGGTCAGGAGCGCAGCATAGAGCGATTTGTTCTTCAATAAAGACGACTACTGGGCGCGGCCCAATTGTCTGAGGTGCTTGTCCAGCAACTTTTCGTGGGCGCGGCGCACCGCTTCCAGTTCTACCTGAAGAAGTGCCATCTCTTCTTTGATACGTGCCGTTTCCGCTTCCAGTTTGGATTCGTGTTCGCTCAATTTGACGGCGGTGGGGGCTAGCTTGTTTTGAACTGGCTTTAGTAAACTAAGCTTGCTTGTTTTTTCGATTTGTTTGATCTGTAAATTTTGCTGGTAAATTTTGCCGATACTGAGCCCTAATAGCAGGCCTAGCACGACGATAGTCAATGCGGGTTGGTTTTGGATTTTTTTCATTTGTCGGATGATGTTTGATTATAAGTAAAATGGTGATTATCAAATACAAATAGCGCGGGTCATGACAAGACGACTCCTGCTCATGGGGCTATAATCAAAACTGTTTTAAGGCGAGTCTCCAATTAACCAGATGGGGTACTTACTAGTTCACCCCTATCTATATAGTGCCAAAAAAGATAAAAATAGTTGGCATCTTTCTTAATTTAACGCTATTCTTGCTGGCGTGCCTACTTTTTTCGACGAACTTAAGAAAGAATTAACGTTTTTGTATGCGAATTGACATCATCTCGGTTATGCCCGAACTGCTCGAAGGGCCTTTTAGCCATTCTATCATGAAGCGTGCTCAGGATAAAGGCCTGCTGGATGTGCAGGTCCACCATCTGCGAAAGTATGGTCTGGGTAAGCATGCCCAACTCGACGACTACCAGTACGGTGGAGGGGCGGGTATGGTGATGATGGTCGAACCCATTGCCAATTGTATTCGCGATTTACAGAAGGAAAGAGACTACGACGAGGTCATTTATCTCACGCCCGATGGGGAGACGCTGAACCAGTCGATTTCCAATGAGCTTTCGCTAAAAAACAACCTGATGATGCTTTGTGGGCATTACAAGGGAGTAGATCAGCGGGTAAGGGACCTTTTTATTACCCGGGAAATCTCCATTGGGGATTACGTCCTCTCCGGTGGAGAACTGGCCGCCGCGGTACTGGTGGATAGCATCGGAAGATTGATCCCCGGGGTGCTGGGCGACGAGAGTTCTGCCCTGACGGATACCTTCCAGGACGATATGTTGGCCCCGCCCGTTTATACCCGTCCGGCCGAGTACGAAGGGCACGAGGTGCCGGATATCCTCCTTTCGGGAAACTTTCCCAAAATTGACGAATGGCGCTACGAGCAGGCTTTACAGCGTACCCGTGCGCGCCGTCCGGATTTATTGGAGGATGAATAGGCTTACCCTTCAAAAGGCATTTTGCGTAAGCGTTCACCCGTCAGGCGAAAAGCCGCATTGGCAATGGCTGCTCCAATTGGCCCCAGAGGCGGCTCGCCCACGGGACCCGGATCTTCTGCATTTTCCAGGATGACCACATCGATATCTTTAGGTGTATCCCGCATTAGAGCCATTTGATAAGGCCCATAAATGGTGGGCGCCAGTTTCCCATCCACTACTTCCATTTTTTCGTACATAGCCGCACTAAGGCCCATAATAATGGCGCCCTCACACTGGGCACGCACCTGGTCCGGGTTGACGGCCATGCCGGGGTCGATGACGCAGGTGACTTTATGGACCTTGATGCGATCGTTTTCCATAGATACTTCTACCACCTGTGCGCAGGGGGTATTGGCATCGGTGGAGCAGGCAAAGCCCATCGCCCGACCGTTGACAACTTCATCTTTGTAGCCGGCTTTTTCTGACGCCGCCTTAATCACTTCTTTTAGGCGAAAGCCGCGCTCATCGTCCTGGATATGCTCCAGGCGAAACTGTACTGGATCTTTGCCCGCCTTGAGGGCCAGTTCGTCTATAAAGGTCTCAATGGCAAAAGTATTGGCGAGCAAACCCAGACTCCGCCACCAACTGGTGGCAAAGGGCAGTTTGACCCGCCAGGATACGGCCTTGTAGTTGGGAATCGCACCGTATTGAATCATACCACCCCGCCAGGCCCCCACGTCAGCTCCCAGCAGGGACTGAGCGACTGCCGGAAACATGGGTGAACCGAACATAACATCGCCGCTGGATAGGTTATGCTCGATCGCTTTGATCTTTCCGGCTTCGGTAAGCTTGGCCTTCATAATATGGTGGGTAGGCGGACGAAAAGTATCGTTCTGGAATTCTTCCTTACGATTAAAAAAGCATTTGACCGGTTTGCCGACGGCTTTGGATAGTACGGCGGCCTGCACCGCATTGGGGGTGTGCAGTCTGCGTCCAAAGCCACCACCCAAATAAGTGGGGATGATATTGACCTGCTCGGGTTTGAAGCCCAGGCGTTTGGCCACCTCCTCCCGGGTGATCTTTACCACCTGAGTTGAGATCATCAGAGTTGCCTGGTTTCCTTCTACGGAAGCGACGGATCCGTTGGGCTCTAGCTGGGCGTGGGCACCAATCGGACTTTCAAATTCGGCACTAATGACATCTTCTTCGTTGTTCAGGATACGAGACGCACGACCTTTTTTCTGGATCGTTGTGGGCGATCCCTCACCTACTTTGATCATCTCTTTAATCTCTGCGGAGGTCCAGTTGCGATCTGTTTCCCATTCGGCCTGTATCGCATTCTTGGCATTTTCTGCTTCCATTCGGGACTGGGCGATAACACCGACAAAATCCGGTTCCTGGACAATTTTCACCACGCCGGGCATATTCTCCGCCTTACTGACGTCGGCTCCTTTGAACGTAGCGCCGATGCGATCGGGGCGTACGACGGCTCCGTAGAGCATATCGGGCATAGTCGCGTCCATCCCAAAGATGGGGGCCCCCAGCACCTTTTCTCGCAGATCGACCCGGGGCACCCCCTTGCCGACTTCTTTACGTTCGGTCGGGGGCTTAAGTTCTGGCGTATCGGGAATTTCCCACCCGCTGACCTGTGCCGCAATTTCACCGTAGGTCAGTGATTTTCCGTTGCTGCTAATGCTGGCATTGGCTACCTCCACTTTGTCGGGTGTCGTCGCCAGTAGTTTAGCTCCTTCCAATTTCAGCATTTCACGCATGGTAGCGGCTAGCTCGCGTAAAGGAGTCCACAGGGTAGCAATGGAAAGGCTTCCGCCGGTAGATAGCGCATCGACGTTACCAGAATCTGAAGGGGCGTGTACCACCTTTATTTGATCCGTTGTCACTTCCAGCTCGTCGGCGGCAATTTGTGCCAGCCCGGTAAACGTCCCCTGACCCATCTCTACTTTAGGACTGTACAGGATAATTTGGTTATCCGCTCTGACTTCAAACCAAAGGGGGGGCGTAATACCGGTGCCAGAATAGGGAGGCTCCAGGGTATTCGCCAGGCCCGCGAGTGCTCTCTGCCAGAGTGGCTTACTGAGGTAACCAGCTCCGAAAAGTACGCCTACGCCCACGGCAGAACGCACCAGGAATTTTCTACGCGAAAAGCTTTTTTTCTTTTTATCCTTGCTCATGATGTTTGATTTTGGGGTGACTGGTTTTTGATTTCAGCGGCGCGGTGGATGGCTTTACGCATACGGTAATGGGTACCACAGCGACAAATATTGACAATATTGTTATCAATATCCTCATCCGTTGGCTGGGGAATCTTTTCCAGCATTGCGGCCGTAGCCATCATAAAGCCAATCTGGCAATAGCCACACTGGGGTACGATCTCTTCGATCCAGGCTTGCTGTACGGGATGTAAATTGTCGGCATTACCCAGGCCCTCAATGGTAGTGACCTCTTTGCCTTCCACGAATTTGACGGCGTACGAACAGGAGCGAATGGCTTCGCCGTCAACGTGTAGGGTGCAGGCACCACAAGCTGCTTTCCCACAGCCAAATTTAGTGCCTTTTAGGTCTAGTACATCTCTGACGACCCAAAGCAAAGGCGTGTTGCCATCCACCTCCACGGTAGTCGGTTTTTTATTAATAGTGAATGAAATTTTCATCATGATAAAAGGTTGAAAGTTTTGAAAGGGATCTTATTCTTCGGGGATGGGCGCACCGGCCGCGGCCCATTCCTTAACGGCTTTGATGTATTCGTCCTTAGGTACCGGGGGCTTCTCGCGGGGATTACCTTCGGAGTCCACTCCGGGATTCCAGGCCCAGAGTACCAATTCGTGTTCGGTCAGATGCTTGACCGTTTCTTCGAGATTTCGCCCCCCGTTATTGGCGGGGTTGAGCATGGATCTGGCAATCTCTATCCGGGAGAGTCCTTCCCAGGCCATTTTTAGTGGCGCTAGACTCCACTCCGGAGCACCCGGAACACCGGAGAAATTGTTGTTTTCCGCCTGGTGACAGGATTCACAGCGCAGGGCGGCTACACCGTGGTTATCCGGGCCTCGCTCTACACCAAAATTGTGTAGATGGCTGTCTTCCCCCTGTCGCGGACGGTCCCCGCTGGGGTGGCAATTGACGCAGCGCTTATGGGTCAGAACAGCCATCATTTTATCGAAGGCCTCCAAGCCCGTTTGCAGGCTCTCTTCTTCCGCGGGCAGCGTAGGGGTATTAGGTGGTGATGCGTACCCAAACAGGAGGATCATACTGCCGATCAGACCAGCCGTTAAGAGCAAAACTTTTTGCTTACTTCTCATTGCGTGTAAGGTTTATGAAGTAATGGATCATACTATAATTCGTATTTCTGTAATAAAAAATCGCGTAAGGGCCACTGGCTTTCTACGGTCGTCTGCATAATCGTGGTGGCAATACCCTCAATCGTTCGCTCCAGTAGCTGTGTCTCCAGCTCAGGTTGCGCGTAATTCAGTTCTCGAAAGGCCCGAGCGAGTCGTTCCCGCCAGGGACGCATTTTATCGCTGGTATCGTAACCTTCCTGCCATTTGAGGCGAAACATGAGCCGCCAATAGTCCTGGTCCTTTTCCACCAGTTGGGTAAAGGGAAATTCAATACTTAAGCGGATCGCTTTTTTTGCATCCCCGGTAGCCAGAATAGGGGCGTAAATCAGGCTTACTTTTTTTTCCATTTCTTCGTAGAGATGGTCCAAAAGCCCTTTTTTACTTTCAAAATGCCGGAAAATCAGTCCTTCCGATACACCGGCTTCCTTGGCAATTTGCGCGGTAGAAACCGCATTGAAGCCATCATTGGAAAAAAGCCGCAGCGCAACTTGGATGATATTTCCCTTTTTTTGAGTCATGAGTGAGTAATTACTTACAAGTTAGGAGTTAATTTTTACTAATGCAAGTGCCTACCCGATTTTTCGGTCAGGAGCGAGGTAGATCTACTTGAGTTCCTGGAGCATTTTATACATCTCTCCGCCCTTGGAGATACGGGCGCCACTTTCCAGCATGCGGAAAAGTTCCTGCTCGCGATTGGGTTTATAGCTTTTTTCTGCGCTATACAATTGTAGCTTGGCCCCGGAGTTCTGAATGCGAGCCATCATCTCGTTTGGATCTTCGTTTTTAGTGAAATCGAAGGTGGTTTGGCCTTCTACTTTTAGCCCCAGCAGGTATATTTTATCCTTTTGGCAATGGAAGGTCTTATAGTCTTTGGGCGTTTTGACCTCCATATACTCGATGCCGTCGATGATTTTATCAAAGACCAAATCGCTGAATATTTCGATTAACCCTTCCGCTTTTTTGGGGTCCTCTTCCTTGAGTTTTTCCCAATCTTCTCCGGTGACGGTATTCGCCGCCAGGAAGCGGATGAATTCTGGTTCGAGTTCTTCGAGTTCGTCTTTGTGGAGTTTGCGATATTTCATAGTTATTAGTTGAATGAATAATTGAATTTGACCATTCAAAAATCAACAATTCAAAATTAATAGGAAACGAAGATAGGGTTTGTTTGGCTGGGCAAAGAAAAGATTTTTTGGGTATATTTAAGTTTATTTGCTTGCTTTCGCAAAAAAAGTAGGATGGAAGATTTATATACAAAAATTGGCGGGTATCTTATCGGGCTCCCCATTGAGAAAGCCTGGATGTTTGGTGCTTTCGCGCGCGGCGAGCAGCATGAAACCAGTGATATAGATTTGCTGGTTCGCTTTGAACAGCCTAATGACATTGATCTGTTTGATTACGTTGGCATCAAGCAAGGCCTGGAAGATCTTACTGGTCGTTCCGTGGATTTAGGATAAGAAGGGCAGGAGCGACAACGTGTCGCAAACAGTATTCACGCGGAGAAAAAATTAATCTTCAAAAAAGCGACTACTAATATCTGATGCAGCATTAGCGGTTTTACAAAGTGCTAATCCTTTGTTTTTTATTATATTTATTTCCGTGCTATTACGACCAGCCTCCTAATGGCTTAACATCACAACACCATGGAAAACCTCGAAGAAGAGAAAAAAAGACTCAAAGAAGGCTTAGGTAAAAAAGGCATCACCTACGTGCTGAAGTACCTCAAGGGTATTCTGCCGGCGGATGTGCCCAAGTACGATGTGGTGATCCAGATCGAGAGTGAATACCGCTCCGTCAAGATGAAGATGCTGGAGGGCCTGCTGGGGCACGAGGAGATCGAGCAGGCTAATGCGCGCATCCGCCGCCGCCTGATCGACCTGGTCAATAGTCTGGAGCCCAAAGATTTCACCTCCGATGCCGGTGGTAGTAATTTTGAGGAGAACCGGGAGATCAAAAAGGGACACGTACTTTACCAGGTGCCCGAGACCATGCAGCTCAACGAAGATACCCGCTGCCTGGTACGCATTGCCTTTGATAAGGTCATGCTGGTCGAAGATATTGATCTGGACGAAAATACGGAGTTCCGCGCCGACGTGCGCATCTCGGATTATATGAAGGTGGAAATCATCGATCCCTCGGCCGAGCCGGTCTTCGTTATCCGTAGTACCAGTGAGCCGATACAATTCATTGATCAGGATACCTTTACCGAATGGCGCTTTTACGTGAAGCCACTTAAAGCCGGTAAGCATACCCTGGAGCTAAAAATCAACGTCATCCTCCAAATCAACGACCGCGAGGTAGTCCGCGAAAAGACGCTGGAAGAAAGCATAGTGATCGTCGCCGAAGCCGTCGCCGATGCCCCCGCAGTATTCAAAGAACTGGACGAGACTTTCCTGGCCGATGCCGAAAGCGCTCCCGCCGATGAAGCCCTGCCCTTTACACCACCGCCGTCGCCTCGTATCACTGGACAAGAGCGTACCAGAAGTAAAGGACAGTCTCAACCTACGGCACCCCAGCCCGCTCCAGAACCCATGCCCACGGCAAAGACCAGTGGCCTGCGGAAAATGGCCTTTTCCCTGGTCGCAATCCTGGCGGTAGGCTCAGTGGTTTACGCCACGGTGCCGGGTATCTCCCAGCAGGTAGACTGGGCCCTTACCAATAATGTACGGCAGACGGAGCAAAGCTATACCAGCTTTATTCGAAAGTATGAGCAAAAACTTCCTACCAGCGAGAAGCTGGAAGTCGCTTACTATAAGCGTGCCATCGTGAAAGATTCGCCCGAGGCCCTGCGCGAATACATCGAAGAGCATCCGAAAAGCCGCTTCCAGGAAGAAGCAACCTGGAAACTGGCCGAACGTACTAAAGACCCCATTGATTATCTGGATTATGCGGATAAATTCCAAAATACATCGCATACCCAGGCGGCCAAGGAAAAAATCGTGGCCAACGAAGATAAGATCCTGGAAACCGTCCGACAAAAAAGGGATACCAGCGCCGCTAAGATCCTGGAGAAGTACCTGCGCGTGGTGCCCGAGCGCAAGCAAAGTCAAAAGATCAAGCCGATGATTCGTGATTTTCAGCCCATCGTCCGCGACACTCAAATCAAAACGCCCATTATTCGCGACCTAAGTCCGACGATTAGGCGACAAAGGGAGTCAAATTTGGATTTGCAGCGAAAGGGGAATTAGATCAAGATTTGTCTTATCCCCAAAATTCCGTAAAATTGCAATTTGTAACCCAACAATTCAATAACTATGCTCCTAGCCGCTGCCATGACCCTTCCTGACTTTAGTAGCCCCGAAATCTGGGTTAGCCTCCTGACGCTTACCTTCCTGGAAATCGTCTTGGGGGTGGATAATATCATCTTTATTACCATTGCTGCGAATAAGTTGGATAAAGCAGAGCAGCCCAAAGCCCGGAATATTGGTCTGGTCCTGGCGATGGTACTCCGGGTCTTGCTGCTCTTTGGTATTTCTTATCTGATCGCCATGCAGGCGCCCTGGATCGAGATCGACGCCGGCTGGATAGAAGCGGGCTTCTCCGGGCAGAGCCTGATCCTGATGGCGGGTGGGGTGTTTCTACTCTACAAAGCGACCAGTGAGATCCACCATAAGTTAGAAGGCCCCGAGCATCACGCAGCAGTAGGTAACACCAAAAAAGCAAATTCTACGCTGGGCAATGCCATCTTACAAATCACCCTAATCAATATCGTTTTTTCTTTTGATTCCATCCTGACGGCCGTGGGTCTGACGGATAGCCTGTTCATCATGGTGGTGGCGGTGGTGGTCTCCATTCTGATTATGATGCTCTTTGCCGGTCCGGTGGGGCGCTTTGTTAATGAGCACCCTACTATCCAGATGCTGGGCCTGGCTTTCCTGATTCTGATCGGTTTTATGTTGATTGCCGAAGGGGCCCACCTAGCCCACCTCAAGATCGGTGAATCAGAAGTGGGGACCGTTCCCAAAGGTTATCTCTACTTCGCCATTGCCTTTTCGCTCTTCGTGGAATTCCTGAATATGCGTTTGCGTAAGCACAGAAAATCGAAGCCGGTGCAACTGCACGGTTACGCGGAGGAAGCTAAGGAGGAAGGGGTGTTGTAAAGGTTATGCCTGCGGCAAAGTTTCCAAGGTTAAATGGTAAAGTATAGCCGCTACTTTATCTTTTCCACTTTATCCTTTATCCTTGTCACCTCCGCCAAAGCAATCACCGAGCCTTCGTAGTCCCAGGTCTTATGGATGATAGCATTCTCGGGGAGCTTATCTGCGCAGGACATGTAGAAGCAGCCGGTCGCGTAGCTGGGATAGTAGGTGGCGATGAGTGGTTGTTCCCGTAGTTGATTCAAATAATAGGTAGCGGTGTAGCTAAAGATTTTTTCATCATTAATAATGGCCAATGGTGCATCGCCGACAATTTCGAAGACCTCGGTGGCCAGTACTTTATTGCCCTGAGCGCCAGAGCTATCCGCGCGTTGGGGTAGAATGGTGAGGTCAAAAATAATGCGGGCCAGCGCCAGACTGAGCAGGAGTAAAGCCACTCGCAAGCCCGGTTTTTTTACGAAAGTATAGGCCACCCCACCCAGCAAGAGGAAACTCATCACCGTCAATGGGATCAGGTAGTTCAGGAAAGCCAGGTCGGGAATAAAGGGCAGGGCCAGCACGCCCAGTGGTAAGGCAAATACGGGAATGCCGCACAGGATGTTACTGGTTTTTTTCTGCCAGGCTGGGGCCGTTTCCCGATTTTGTTGCCATAAGGCGGTCAATAAAATAATGCCAAAAGGCAACAGCATGTAGATATAGCGCATTCGGGTGCCGGGCGAAAGCCAATAGGGGAGGAGGTTCGTCAGTAGCATCAGTAGGCTGAAAAATAGTAAGTCGTGTTGGCGAATCTGCTTCCCGATATCCTTACGGAAGAGAAAAGGCAATACAAAGAGTGCTGGAATCCATTCCTTGAGTAAATCCAGTGGGAAGAGCAGTAAGTGGCTAATGAAGCTCCATGCGGCATTCGACCAGACCGCCCGGTCGCTGGATTCTGACCAGAGATTCTCCAGAAAAGGCCACGGATCTGCGTATTTTGCGTAAGCGTAATAATAGCCCCCCACTAGTAGCAGGAAGAGGCCAAAACCGGCGAAGTGCGCCGGGTGAAAAAGCTTCCAAAACTGCCGTTTCCAGATGAAAAAGGCCAGCAAAGACAGGCCGGTGAAGACCACCGAGGGGATGCCTTTGCTTAAAAAAGCCACGGCCGTCAGGGCGTAAATACTGCCGAATAGATACCAGAGCTGTCCGCGTTGATGGAAGAAATAGATGGCGTAAATACCGCTAAAGACCACCAGCGAAAAGAACAGGTCAATCTCCGCCAGCATGGAGAAATAAAAGAGGATCCCGCTGGAGCAAAGCCAGAACAGGCTGCCGTAGATGGCCGTCTTTTTGCCGAAAGGTCGCCGAAGTATGCCGTACAATAAGCCCGCCAGGGCCCAGGTAAAGAGTACGGTAGGCAGGCGAAGCGTCCATTCATTCATCTCGCCGAAGATCTGGGTGCTGACGATCAGAATCCAGTTAAAGAAGGGGGGCTTGTTGTAGTAGGGTAGTCCCCAGAGCGTAGGCACGATCCAGTTATCATTGGCGAGTAGCTCGATAGTGATGAAGGCCCGACGAGGCTCTTCCAGGTAGAGCGGCTGTACGCCCAGGTTGAGCAAATAGCCCACTGCGAGGAGCAGGAAAGTGACTTGCCAGACAGACTTTTCGGTGATCGACTTCATAAAGGTGAAATAATGTCTATTTTTGCAAAGTTGGAAAAAACAATCTTAAATCAAACATAAACTATTGTATGAAATTTCCTAAGTACCATGATTTGGCTTTATTAATCTTGCGTTTGACCTTCGGTATTTTTATGATTTACGGGCACGGTTGGGGCAAGATATTCCGCCTATTTGGTGACGAACCGATTCGCTTTGCGGATCCCTTTGGTCTGGGACCGGTAGCTTCTTTAGCATTAGCCACCTTTGCTGAGGTGGTCTGTGCGGTGCTGGTAGCGCTGGGCTTACTGACCAGATGGGCACTGATCCCGCTGATTATTACCATGTTTGTAGCTACCTTTATTGCGCATGGCGATGACCCTTTCGGAAAAATGGAAAAACCATTTATGTACTTTTTGACTTATATCGCTTTATTCCTGGCGGGACCTGGAAAATACTCGCTGGATGCCCTAATTGCAGGTAAAAAATCATAGTCGACTATGCGAAAACTATTTCCTATTCTTCTGCTTTTAACGCTCTTCTCCTGTCGCTCCGGACAGGAAGTAGCGGATTACGCTAAGATAGCCGGAGAAACTATGGGGACCACCTATTCGGTCATTTACCAGGGGGAGGAGGATTATAAAGGTGCGATTGATTCGCTGCTTTTGGCCTTTAATCAGGAGGTGTCGACCTATATTCCCGATGCGGTCATTTCTGAATTTAACCAATCGGAACGAGGTATTGCCCTGACTCGTTTCCCCCATTATCAACTGTTTTTGGATAATCTGGAGCAGAGCCGTGCAATTGTCCAGGCGACCGATGGTGCTTTTCAGCCCACGCTCATGCCCCTGATCAATTACTGGGGCTTCGGTTATACCGAAAAAAGGGCCGTGACGCAGGTCGATAGCTTTCGGGTGGATTCCCTGATGAATTTTGTGGGGCTGGACTTGATTCAGCTTGGAGAAGACTCACTGCTGAAGTCCAGGTCTGGCGTACAGCTGGATTTTAGTGCGATCGCCAAGGGTTTTGGGGTAGACCTGATTGGACAGCTGCTGGAAGCGCGTGGGATCGAAAATTATTTCGTTGAGATTGGTGGTGAAGCGCTGGGGTATGGCCTTAGTCCGCGGGGGGATGCCTGGCGGGTGGGCATTAGTGTGCCCCGTTCGGGAGCCAGTTTGGGCGAATACGCCGAAGTTGCAAGCCTGGAGGACGGGGCCGTGGCCACTTCGGGTAATTATCGAAACTACTACGAGGTGGAGGGTGAGAAGTACGGGCATACGATTAATCCGTATACCGGTTTCCCGGAAAAGAATAATTTACTAAGTGCCTCCGTTTTTGCTAAGGATTGCGCAACGGCCGATGCTTTTGCGACCGCCTTTATGGTGATGGGCTTTGAAAAGGCGAAAGCCAAAGCAGAAAGCCTGGAAGACATCGAGGCCTATTTTATTGTCGGCGAAGCAGATGGTACGATGCAAACCCATTTTTCCACGGGGCTGGATCATTTGTCTACGCCGGCGGATAAACAGTAGAGACAAGGTAGGCCTGAATTGGGCAAACACAGAAAAACACAACAAATAATATGGAATTCAACCTGGATAGAGACCTTATTTTTTTTGATATCGAAGCGACCGGCCTGAACGTTGTTCGTGATCGGATTGTACAGATTGCCCTGATTAAATACTTTAAGAAGGGTAAGGAGCCGGAGGAGTTAAGTATGTTGATCAATCCGGGTGTTCCCATTAGTGCCGAAGCTATGGCGGTACACGGTATTACGCCGAAGGATGTGGCCAATAAGCCGACTTTCCAGCAAGTAGCTCAGGAGATATACGATTTTATTGGCAATGCTGATCTGGCGGGCTATAATTCCAATCGTTTTGATATTCCGATGCTGATGGAAGAGTTCGCTAGGGTAGGCCTGGAGCTGGATATGTCGCGTCGTCGTAAGCTGGATATGCAGCGCATTTTCTACAAAATGGAACCGCGTACCCTACGGGCTGCCCTGAAATACTACACCGGTAAAAGAATGGAGAATGCCCACGATGCCCTGGCCGACGTACGAGCGACCATTGACGTCTTTAAGGGACAGCTGGAAAAATACCAGGAGGTAGACTACGAAGATGAGGATGGGAATGTAACCGAGCAGCCAGTCAAAAACGACATGCAGGCGATTCACAGCTTCTTCAACGACGATCGATTTCTGGATGCTACCCACCGCATTAAAATCGGACCCGATGGGCAACCAGCTTTTAGCTTTGGGAAATACGCGGGACAGCCGGTGGTAGAAGTCCTCAAAAGTGACAAAAACTATGGCTCCTGGATATTAAACAAAGAATTCTCGATCGAGGTCAAACAGATCATTCGACAATTGATGAAAGAGCATGACCTATAGAGATAAGCCCAATTGGATCGTCTTTGCTTTTCTGGTTTTGCTTGCGCTGAGCACCACTGCCTGCTTCGAGGGAGAAGAGGCTTGCCTGGATGCCAGTGCCCGCAATTTCGATGTAACCGCCGATACCAATTGCTCGGACTGTTGTACCTATCCTGATCTGGGTTTGAATTTTACGCATAAAATTTACTTGCCCGACGACACCCTTAACCTGGAATACCAGCAGCCTTATCCGAATAATCTGGGGCAGTACTTTGCCATTGGACAAATCACTTACTACCTGTCGGAAGTCAAGTTGCTGGATCGTTTCGGTGATCCCATTGAAGTCGAGGATCGCATTGACATTCCTTTTCTGGATGGAGGGGATACGACTTTCGTCGAAACGGTCGATAATTTCGCCCTGGTAAAACCAGAGGTATTCAGTACGTTGAATATTGGCACGCTGATCTATAGTGGTGAGTTGACGGCATTACAGTTTACGGTAGGCATTCCGGAATTTATTCAGGCCTCCAGTCCTAATCTGTTTGATGAGGATCATCCACTAGCCGAGCGGGATCCGGCTATGTATGATCAAGATACAGACCGGTACTTACACAATAGGATAAGCCTGCGTCGGGATACGCTGCCCGATACACCGGGACAAGTGATACAAATCACTGACGAAGAACAGCAGGTTACGGTAACTTTACCCCTGGACGTTACTGCGCCCAGCGGCTTCAGTACACTGATTCGCCTGGAGGTAGATTATCTGCGTTGGTTTGCCGATGTGGACTTTCAGAATGATGATCAGGAGACCATTAAGAATAAGATTGTCGCTAATCTGGCAAATTCTTTTCGGATTCTGTCCATCAATTTCAGTTCTTAGCCGTTTAATAAATAAATAAGTGGTCGATATTATGTATAAGTTTAGTTCAGTGCAATTTTGGGGTTCAACAAGGCAGAAAACGTAGCCGACGCAGCGCGTCGGTGAGGCTTTCTAACGACGTGGAAGCCCAAAAGGGCCTGAAATAGGGTATAGATAATATTGACCACTTACTTAAAACTGTTTAAAACATAACCCATGAAGAAATTACTGTTTTTTATTGCGGCGCTCTTTTTCTTAAGCGCCTGCGGAGAAAAGGATCCAGATATCGGCCTGGTAGATTTTTCCGTTCAGTTTAACGGCGTTTTTGACAACAGTCCGCTGCGGATGTACGAGCAGACTTACGCTTACGAAGATGGCATGGATCTGCGTTTCCAGCTCTTTCAATTTTACGTTTCTGATCTCTCCCTTATTCGTTCGGAGAACAATGCTGAATCAACGGTGCAGCTGGCGGAGATTGAACTGGTCAGTTTTGCAGATATTCAGACGCCTGATGAGGCTGCAGAAGGAATCACCCTTTCTTTTGAAGATGTCCCAGCCGGAAATTATTCCGGTATCAAAATGGGTCTGGGGGTAAGTGCTGATCTGAATGCTACCCAGCCGGGAGATTATGCCCCACCGCATCCTCTAGACAACCACTACTGGTCCTGGGCCCGGGGTTACGTTTTTACGAAAGTAGAAGGAAATGCAGACCTGGATGGTGACGGTACCTTTGAACAGAAACTGACCTTTCACATTGGTGAAAACGAATATTACCGTGAGCTGGTGATCAATCAAGCCATTGAAGTGAGCGCAGGGGGTAAAATCACTCTGGAAGTCGATTTAGCCAACGTGCTAAAAAATAATACGGGTACTTATCTGAATTTCCGGGAGGTTACTCAGGATCATACCAATGATCCCGAAGTAGCCAATATGATTTCAGATAATCTGCAGGAAGCTATTAATTTCCCTCAACAGTAGAGACGTGTCGCTATGATTAGGTCAATCCTTATTGTAAGCATTTTAGCTTCCTTAGTGGCCTGTCAACCGGCAGCGGACCGGGAAATTTTATTCGAACTACCGACCTCGGTACCCGATATGGCTATTCCGGCTGATAATCCGACTACGGCAGCGGGCCTGGAATTAGGCCGCTACCTGTTCTACGATCCGATTTTGTCGGCCGATAGCAGTCAGGCCTGTGCCGATTGTCATTTTCAGGATTTAGCTTTTACGGATGCTCAGGCAAAAAGTACGGGAGCGCTCGGACCAACAGGCAATCGCAGTGCGATGAGCCTGGCTAACGTCGGTTTGTATTACAATGGCTTGTTTTGGGATGGGCGAGTGCAAAGTTTGGAAGCACAGTCGCTACACCCGATTACCGACCCTAAAGAATTAGCGGGCGAATGGCCGGGGATTTTATCCCGCTTGCGCAAAAATGCAGATTACCCCGCCCGATTTAAAGCGGCCTTCGGTCTGGAGCGGGCAGTGGATATCCGTCCGGAACACGTGGGGAAGGCGCTGGCACAATTTGAACGCAGTTTATTGAGTTTTGATAGTAAATTTGATCGGGTACAGCGGGGAGAGGCGGCCTTTACGGTTTCGGAATTGCGCGGCTGGAATATTTTTTTTGATGCCAATCCCGAGCTGCCGATGGCAGAATGTAACCATTGCCACGTAGATCCGCTGTTCAGTACCTTACAATATGAAAATAACGGGCTTCAGCAATTGAAAGGAAATGGGGAATACGCCGATAATGGTCGTGAAGTAGTGACGGGAAGAACCAGCGACCGGGGTAAGTTCAGGGTGCCCACTTTACGTAATATTACTCTGACAGCTCCCTACATGCACGATGGTCGACTTAAGAGCCTGGAGGAGGTGCTGGACCATTATAATTCAGGAGGGCATGATGGCTTAACGGTAAGTCCGAATGTGCGTCCGCTGGCGCTGAGCGAGGAGGATAAAGTCGACTTGTTGGCCTTTTTAAACACCCTGACCGATTCTACATTTATAACCAAGGAAGCTTTTTCAAATCCATTTTAAATGCGACAGTACCAAAATATAGTCTTACTGAGTCTTTTGCTACTTACTTTGGCCTGCAAAAAAGAGAAAATGATGCCTGGTGGCTCGGAAACTGATGAGATGATTTCCGGGACTTATGATCCGACGGATTATACTTTTGATGTGCCGGATTACATGCCTACGCCCGTGGTGCCGGCAGAGAATCCGATGACAGAAGAAGGGGTGGCTTTAGGCCGTATGCTCTTTTATGATCCTATTTTTTCAGCCGACAGTTCCTTGTCTTGTGCCGGATGCCACGATCCTAAATTAGCATTTACGGATGGTAAGGCATTGAGTACCGGAATTCTGGGGATTGAAGGCAAACGAAGTGCCATGTCGTTGGTGAATTTGGCCTATAATACCCGGGGTTTCTTTTGGGATGGGCGCGTACGATCATTAGAAGAACAGGCACTGATACCCATTGAAGACCACGCCGAAATGGCAGACACCTGGGAGAACGTTGAAGAGAAATTGCGCAGACACGAGGAGTATCCCCGATTGTTTCGGTCTGCTTTTGGTATAGAACGCAAATCAGAACTCAACCGTGATCTGGCGGTTAAAGCCTTTGCGCAGTTCGAACGTACTCTGATTTCGGCGCAGTCCAGGTACGATAAAGTAATTTGGGAAAGTGATGGTTTTCCAACCGATGAAGAGCAGCGCGGAATTGCCCTGTTCTTTATTGAGGATAATCAATCGGTAGAGCATCCAGGCTGTTCGCATTGTCACTTTAATCCACTGTTCACCGATAATCAGTTCCGTAATAATGGCCTGGATAGCGTAGCGAATTTAGAAGACTTTGAAGATAAAGGTCTGGGCGGCGTAAATGGCAATATATACGACAATGGTAAATTTCGAGTACCTACGCTGCGTAACGTTGCGCTAACGGCACCTTATATGCACGATGGCCGGTTTAATACGCTGGAAGAGGTGCTGGATAGCTACAGCCGGGGTGGGCATGGGGTGTCCAATGAAGATACGAATATCCTGCCTTTCGCCCTGACCGAACAGGATAAACAAGACCTGATTGCATTTATGCAGATGCTCACCGATACTTCTTTTATTAAAAATCCGGAATTTTCCAATCCTTTTGAATAAAAAATAGATGGTTTGTTTATTTTTTATTTCACTTAAGGTTAGTGTAGGGTATTGATTTTTAATGCTTTAGTCTAGTCAAATTAAATTTTTATTTTTCACAATCCCTTATTTTTGTATTTGAATTCCTACAGGTAAAGTGAGATGTTTGTAATGTCAAACGAACATTGCTGATCGAGTTCAGCAATACTTTAATTTGGATATGTACATGGGATTTTTGGTTTGCAAAGTAGTAAGTCAGTTTATTTAGAAAAAACTGACTTACTACATGCAACTTTTCGTTTGGCCACAAAAAGATAAAAAATAAAGATTATATATAGGTTCGTAAATGTTCATGGGATTATAATTAACTAACGAGTCGTACTTCTACAAAGTGCGACTCGTTTTTTTTATGTCCCGGTCACATAATAAAAACTTGATTTTTGTGGTTAAGTAGGTGTAGTTGCTGGTTTGGAGTCCTCGATGGGCGGCCGTAGGGAACTACTCAGGAAAAGAAATATTCATGGGATTATATTGTTAGTAGTCGGTCGTGTGCTTTGTTGCACACGACTTTTTTAGTTTAGAGCAATTATATTGATGCCTCTCGTTGGATTTCTCCCAAAATTTTTGTTCTTTTGTAGTAGTAAGGTGAAAGCCTTGCTTTGCGCGAAATAATTCTTTTCTACACTTCTTGGTACTCTTCATTCTACAACCCTTCACTTGGTTGCTCTTCTATTTCATTATACAGATTAATAGCTTGCTATTCAATTCCGGCGAGTTATTCTGAAATGATTTTTGATACTAACATAATATATAATCCACATGTGTACAACAATGAATTGCGGGAGCGCATTATTTCCCACCATGAGCATACATGGAAGAAGTAAAAAGGGGTATTTATTACTCTTATTCTTCTTTCTTGCCAATCTTTCATTTGCGCAGATTTCCATTTCTTTCACCACTCAGGAGCCAAGCTGTAAAGGCTTACCAACGGGCATCATTACGGCTGAGGTGACCGGTGGTGCAGGAGGATACACCTATCTTTGGGATTCGGGGCAAACCACCCAGACAATTAGCAATATCAAGGCGGGAACTTATACGGTAACGGTGACCGATATGAATAGTGATACGGCTTCGGCCAGTGTACAATTGACGGAACCTGATGAAATTGAGGTGACGATCACGGCGGAGACCTGTGAGGTGCCTATCATCATTACGGCCATCGGAAGTGCCGGTGCGGGTGGTCCATATACTTACAAATGGACGACTGGTGAAAGTACATCTTCTATTTCTGTTACAGAAAGTGGATTGTATTGTGTGACCGTAGTGGATGGTAATTCTTGCGGTCGGATTGCGTGCATTGATGTAGAGGCAACGCCACTTAATGTAGGTCTGCTTACCGAAGATGTCATTTGCCCGGATGGGAATGACGGTTCGGTGACAGCCATGCCCATTGGAGGGACTGCTCCCTTTGCTTATTTGTGGAGCAACGGCGATACAACGGCAACGGCAGATAGTCTGTCTGCGGGGACTTATACAGTCACCCTGACGGACGCGAATAATTGTACCACTACCGGCTCCGCTACGGTTGAATCTCCACCCGATCTGGTTTCCCTTTTAGGGGTTACAGACCCTACTTGTGTGGATGATACGACCGGAGCAATCACGGTAGTGGTGAACGGCGGTACTCCCGATTATACTTATTTATGGAATACCGGAGATACCACCGCCATGATCAATAACCTGGGTTCAGGTACTTATATGGTCACCATCACCGATGCTAATGGTTGTGCTATTCAGGATACGGCAACTTTAAGTCCGGTGTCAGAAATACAAATTAGCACCAATAGTATAGGTGAATCATGTCCAGATGAAAACGACGGTATTGCTTCTGTGGAGGCCTCTAACGGCGTAGCTCCTTATTCTTATTTATGGAGTAATGGGTCGACTACGGATACCATTACTGGATTGGAACCCGGCGTGTATCGCGTGACGGTGACCGACGATGTCGGTTGTGAGCGCATTGGTTTTGAAATTGTACCCGAGGCTCCCGCTCTGGAAATAACGGTGGCAACAACCGATGTGACCACCTGTGGTGCTGGCGACGGAACGGCGAAAGCCACCGTCGATGAAGGCGTAGCGCCGATTACTTTTGATTGGAGTACGGGCGCAACAATGGATTCCATTGGAAATCTTTCCGCGGGTACTTATTTCGTAACGGCTACCGACGCCAACGAATGTATGGTGATAGATACTTTCACGATTACGGAGCCCCCCGCCGTAGCAGTAGGCGTGGATGCCACACCTAATATTTGCGAAGGTACACAAGATGGCTTAGCCTCCGCTATCGCCCTGGGCGGTACGGAACCCTTTACTTTCGTCTGGAGTACAGGAGATTCTACACAGACTATCCAGAATTTGACAGCTGGCACTTATACCGTTACGCTGACGGATGCCTTTGGTTGTACCAGTGTGGACTCTGCCAGTATCGACGAATTTCCTGCCATTAGTGCTGCTTTGCGGGTTACTGAAGTGGTTTGCGGCGGTCGACAAGCCGGGGAAGCTATCGTGGATGTTACCGGAGGAACGGAGCCCTTTACCTACACTTGGTCGACGGGCGATTCTACGGCCAGACTAGATGAGTTAGGGACAGGTAATTACCTAGTGACGGTCACGGATGCGAATGGTTGTTCGGCAGAAGCCAGTGGACGGATTGCGATTATTGATTCTATTATCGTGGATGCAGAAATTATTCCTGCCAATTGTGCCGGTGATTCGACCGGCGCCATTTATCTTTCCGTTTCTGGAGGTGCGGGTGAATATATATACAATTGGGAGAATGGTTCGACGGATTCTTTCCTTATTGATATTCCCGCTGGTACTTATAATGTGGAAGTCATTGATACAAACCAGTGTTCTAGTATGGCCAGTTTTGAAGTGATCGAGCCAAATGCTCTGGACCTGGTAATGGATAAAGAAGATATCGAATGTGGCGATCAAACGACCAGCAGGGCTAGTGTTATCGTAAGTGGAGGAGTGCCACCCTATAGTTATAACTGGAGTAACGGTGCAGAAACGGATACCATTACTGGTGTTCAGCAAGGAGTGTACACCGTTACGGTGACGGATGCTAATGAATGTATGGCCGTTGACTCGGTTGAAATCGTTAACCCCGGTGCTCCGATTTGTAATGTGACTGTGATCAATAATGTCAGCGATCCCAATGCCATGGATGGAGAGCTGAGTGCCCTGGTCATTGGGGGTACAGGCCCGTACACCTATGCCTGGAGTAACGGAGATACCTCCAGCACCATTAGTGGACTGGGGGCACAATTATATAGTCTTACCGTTACCGACGCTTTAGGTTGTCAGACCACTTGTAGCCTTGATCTGGGTGAGTTCGTTGAAAATGGCCTGATTGGTGATTACGTTTGGATTGACGAAGACGGGGATGGTATACAGGATCCCGGAGAGGAGGGTGTGCCTGGTGTGCCTATTATTATTACACCGATTGATACTGGCGGATTTGTCCTGCCGGATACGGTTTATACAGATGATAATGGATTATATATGGAGCCATTACCTCCTGGAAAATATAAACTAACGATTCTCTTGCCGGATTCTTTACGTTTAACGACTCCTAATGTAGGTTCGGATTCTTTGGATAGTGATTTCTCGCGAGATATGACGATGACGGATACGATCATGGTGATGGCTGGGCAGACAGATTTTACCTGGGATGCCGGTTTGGTGCCTGCTCCTGTCATTACTGCCACGAACGCCTGTGTATGTCTAAATAATGCTTCTAACCAAAGTGACGGACAATTCGAAGAAGAATTAACCATTGACAATGTCATTGTTGGCGATAATTGGGAAATAATAGCACAGACCGGGATGTTTTTGACGAGTAGTCCGGCACCCCCGGCAGCACCAGATGCGGTACCTATCGGTACGGCCTTTGTGGTAGATAACGGTAGTGCTAGCTTTACTTTCCGTCATATTGATGAAGTTGGCTACCAGGTACAAGTATCTAATGGCTTCGATACCTTATCTTTTAGTAATACCTGTGCCTATCCGGAAATCACGGTACTGAATATCCCGGATGATAGTTTATTACTCTGTAAAAATGCCGAACCTTTTATTCCGGCGGTTATTTCAGACGTACAGGGAATCGTCAATATTTACCTGGACGGAGTGCAAGTGACAGAAATTGATCCTGCTCAGCTATCGGTGGGTACTTATGAATTAGTGATTGAACTCTTGCCTTTTGATCCATTAGAGTGTACTGGGATTTATCAGACGGAAGTTATTATTACCACCGAAGGTTGCGCATCATCTGTGGGAGACTTTGTCTGGTTTGATGCAGACCGCGATGGCATCCAGGATCCTGGAGAAGTCGGGGTAGAGGACGTTGTGGTTATCCTTACTCCCATCGATGTTGGAGATGGAAGGGTGGATCAGGATACCATGTTTACGGATGAAAACGGTTTTTATTTATTTAATGTAGCGGAAGGATCTTATAAGCTTACCTTCCTGGCTCCCGAAGATTACCGATTCACCACCCCCGATGCCAGTGGTGCTACCGAAGCAACGGATAGTGATGTCAATCGGGAAACCACGATGACGGAAATATTCTTTATTCCGGGAGGAGTAGATTCGCTGACCTTTGATGCCGGACTGGTCCTGGCACCTACCGCCAGTGGTCTACCGTCTTGTAATTGCCTGGATAATGCCACCACCGCCGATAACGGTCAATTTGAAGAAACTATTGTGATTCAGGGATTAGCAGGAGATACCTGGGAAGTTATTCAGGCCACGAATGCTTATGCTAATGCTAGTGCCGCACCACCTGCGGCTCCGCTGGCCCTGTCGCTTGGTACCAGCCTGACAGAAACGAGTGCCGGAATCTATGAATTAGTCTTTAAGCACGTTGACGGGGAGACTTATCAATTGAGTGTGTCTAATGGTATTGATACCCTCGACTTTAGCAAAACGTGTAGTTATCCAGATATTTCAGTTCCCGAAAGTGTTGGAGATACTCTGCTCGTTTGTCTAAACGACGATCCCTTTATTCCTAATCTGAGTGCGACGGTTTCGGGTGATTTCTCCCTGTCCATAGATGGAGTGACCGTCAGTCAGATTGATCCGGCTGGTCTGGGGGCAGGTACTTATGAATTGGTGGTGACGCTTTCGCCAAACAATGACGAAGAATGTATCGCAGTCTTGCCACTTACCCTAATCGTGACTACCGAAAACTGTCCGGCGAAAATTGGAGATTTTGTCTGGGAGGACCTCAACGAAGACGGGATTCAGGATGCTGGTGAGCCAGGAATTCCGGGTGTGACTGTACGGTTGTCTTCTCCAGATGGCTCCGGAGGTTTCACCGATGTAGATGTTACCGTGACGGATGATGCGGGTATGTACTGCTTTGAAGTACAACCAGGCGATTATAAATTGACCTTCAGTAAGCCTACGGGTGATCATATTGTTACTACTCAAAACGCAGGAACCAACGATGAACGAGATAGCGATATTGATCCCGATATGTTGATGACCGGGGTGTTTACCATTGGTGGCGCAGAAGAAAACCTAAGCTTCGATGCTGGCTTCATTTTACCTTGTATAAACCTGGACGATGCTGGTCTAATTGGATATGATCAGATGCTGTGTGCACCTGGTTACGATCCAGAGCCTATTGTAGAACGGGCCGCTCCCCGTGGACCAGATGGTGTAATTGAATACCTGTGGATGAAATCTGAAACAACCGATGAATTTTCACCAGGTAGTTTCACGGCTATTCCCGGAGCAACGGACCGAACTTACGATCCAGGTCCTCTGAACCGGACGACCTACTTTGTACGCTGTACGCGTCTCTTAGGTTGCGAAGACTTTCTGGAGACTAATGTCGTAACCATAACGGTTAAAAATGATGCAAAAGCAGATATTATCGCCGATCCAATTGTTTGTTTTCAGGGGGTCACTACACTCGAAGTAGAGACGGTAACCGAAAACCCCGATATTCTTTGGACGCTCCCCGGAGGACTGACTTATAGTGATGCTCAACGAGATGACCGTACCATTGATCTTCGCTTTAATAGCTTTGGCACCTATACCATTCAGGTAAGAGTAAGAGAAAATGGCTGTGAAGTGACGTCTTTTGCTCAGATTACAGCGACTAATACGGCAACCTACTGCGACGGTACTAACTTTGCGGTGACAGCCGAAGCGGAAGCCGAAACCCGAGAGGTACGTCTGGACTGGAGAGTTCTCAACGATGGGGTTAACTATACCTTTGATGTGGAGCAATCTGGAAATGGAGCTGCTTATACCAAAATTGCGGAAGTCAACACTGCGGATATGACCAAAGGCGGTTATAAGTATTATTCCTTCACCGATGTTGCACCCAAAGTGGGCCGCAATTTCTACCGCGTCCAGATGCGTGCAGAAACGGAAGGGGTGTCCAGTATGTCTAATGCCATAGAGCTGATGCTCTTCGAACCTGGTACCCGGGTGATGATCTACCCCAATCCGGTACAAAATGAACTAATGGTAGAGTTTGCCGAGCAGCAGACTGAACCCATCCAGGTGGAATTAGTGAGTACGGAAGGTACCATCTTGCGGACCATGACCTGGGAGGCCAATACAGTACAGCAAGGAATGGATTTCTCGCAATTGCCAGGTGGACTGTATTTTGTACGGATCAAAATGAGTAACGAAACTACGGAAGTCATCAAAATTCTTAAAAAGGAATAAGCTTCCCTGGCTCTCGTTATTTTATTCCTTTTTTGCGTGTAAATCAGGAAGATATGAATCTATGTAAGTATGTAATGTAATTAAAAAAGTGACAGAAAAGTTGCCTTTATCCAGAATTGAAAATAATTTTGTATAAATTTTAAGTGCTACTTGTATGAATTATCCGCTATCCATGGAGTTGTGTTGTTGTTTCAAAGGCATAAATGACCTTGGATAGGTATCAATCGCACAAGTTTGCTAAAAGGCCTTTCCAATGTTTTGTTGGAAAGGCCTTTTCTATTTGAGAAGTTGTTTAAGAATTCCTGGTGAGATGATTGGTAACGGCTTGGAAGTCAAGACAAGGCTACTTTTTTTCTCGTAGCCATCCGCCTCAGGCGGGCGAAGGGAAAAAAGGGCTGCCGTATTGGCTTTCAATGTGTTGCCAAGGGCTCAGTGAGGCGTTTTTAAACAACTTCTGAGAATAAAGTCTAATGATTAGAATTATTTACACAAAAACTATGGACCTGATGAATCCCCAAAGAAAGAGGGCAGTACCCTGAATGATCAACCTATTTGAATATGAGTTGTTTTAAAGAAAATCGGTTGAAATACGTTTTTGATAGCCCAGTAAGAAAACTTTAGACAACTTCCATTGTAAAATATAAGGGTTCGCCTGAGGGGTATTGAGTTAAATCATCTTTTCCCATCATTAGATTTTCAACAGATTGCTTAATTTTGTTATATTAAATTAGATTTATTACAAGAGAAATGATCCAAACAGATATTATCATTGTGGGAGCGGGGCCCGTGGGCTTGTTTACTGTCTTCGAAGCAGGGTTGTTAAAAATGAGATGCCACCTGGTCGATGCCCTGCCACAACCGGGAGGACAACTGGCTGAAATTTACCCGAAGAAACCTATTTACGATATCCCTGGTTATCCTTCTATTCTGGCGGGGGAATTAGTAGATAGTTTGATGGAGCAGATTGAGCCCTTTAAGCCTGGGTTTACCCTGGGAGAACGGGCGGAATCTATCGAAAAACTGGAAAATGGGCATTTTCACCTGACCACCAATCGGGGGACAGAAATACAGGCTCCGGTCGTTGCCATTGCCGGTGGACTGGGTTCCTTTGAGCCTCGTAAACCGCCCCTTGAGAATTTGACAACTTTTGAAGATAAAGGCGTTGACTACATCATCCGGGATCCTGAAAAATATAGAGATAAAAGAGTGGTGGTTGCCGGCGGTGGAGACTCTGCACTCGATTGGACCATCTTTTTGGCCGACGTTGCTAAAGAGGTCATGCTCATTCACCGACGTAAGCAATTCCGGGGCGCACCAGATTCAGTGGAGAAAGTAATGGAATTGGCTCAGACGGGTAAGATTTCGCTACATACCGATTCACAGGCAGTAGCCCTGCAGGGTAATGGCGTACTAACCGATGTCGTGATTAAGCATAAAGAAAAGGGAGAGTTTAAGCAACCTACGGATCACTTTATTCCGCTCTTTGGGCTTTCGCCAAAATTAGGTCCAATGGCTAATTGGGGATTAGAGATTGAAAAAAATGCCATTGTGGTAGATACGTTCGACTACAGTACAAATATTCCCGGCATTTATGCCGTCGGGGACATTAATACCTATCCCGGAAAGCTGAAATTGATACTCTGTGGCTTTCACGAAGCTACCTTAATGTGCCAGTCTGCCTTCAAGCGGGTATTCCCGGATCGCAAGATTAGTTTTAAATATACTACCGTAAATGGGGTGAACGGCTTTGAAGAATAATAAAGACGATATATAAAATCCTTTGGGCTGTCGGTGTCTCTCATTTAGGTACCGACAGCCTTCCTTGTCTTTGGCTAAGCGCGCTGTATTTTCCATTGGTATGGAACAAGCTCCGGTTCAGCTTTGTTAATAAATTGATTTTGGTCACTAACCCAACAAATATGCACGCAATAGCCAATATTCCGGAAACGGATAAAGAGAGAGTAGTTGTTCTAGGAGGAGGATTCGCAGGTCTGCATTTGGCACGTAAGCTCAGCAAGAAAAACTTCCAGGTGGTTCTCCTGGATCGTAATAACTTCCATTCTTTTCAACCGCTCTTTTACCAGGTGGCGACTTCAGGCCTGGAACCAGCCGCTATCGCCTTTCCTCTGAGAAAAATCTTTCAGAAGCAAAATCACGTACACATCAGAATTGCGGAAGTACAGGAAGTTGACCCGGAGCGGCAGTTGGTCCTAACCAACATAGGTTACCTTAATTACGATCATCTGGTTATGGCCCTGGGAGCAGATACCAACTATTTTGGAAACGAGCGCATCCGTCGCCATGCGGTACCTATGAAGTCGCTTAACGAGGCCATTGCCCTGCGAAATAATATACTGTATAATTACGAATTAGCGCTGAATGAAAAGGATCCCGAGCGTGCTTCTGCTTTAATGAATGTGGTGATTGTCGGTGCGGGCCCAACGGGGGTAGAGCTGGCCGGTGCGCTGGCTGAAATGAAGCGTTTCATCTTGCCGAAAGACTATCCGGAGTTGGATTTCTCCAAAATGCGGGTTCAGTTATTGGAAGCGATGCCCGATATTTTACCGGGTTATTCGGAGCAATCTTCCAATCGTGCTGAAAGATACTTGAAAAAACTCGGGGTTGAAGTACTAACTAATACCATGGTCCAGGATTACGATGGACAGAAAGTTACTTTAAAAGATGCCGAATCACTGTCCACACATACCTTGATTTGGGCGGCCGGCATACAAGCAAATACCGTCAATGGACTTCCCGATGCGGTTTATGGGAAAAATAAACGTTTAATCGTTAACCGTTATAATCAGGTTAAAGGGCTTGATCATATCTACGCACTCGGTGATATGGCCTATATGGAAACGGAAGATTTTAAGAAAGGCCATCCACAGGTAGCGCAGGTGGCACTTCAACAGGCGAAGAATCTTTTTATCAATCTCGTGCGTCAAAAGCGGGATAAAGAACTTCGGCCCTTTACTTACGTGGACAAAGGATCCCTGGCCACCATTGGCCGTAACCTGGCCGTAGCCGATTTGCCCGCAAAAATACGTCTGGGGGGAGCTCCGGCCTGGCTATTATGGTTGTTTATTCATTTGATGGCGCTAGTCGGCGTGAAAAATCGTTTATTAGTATTTATCAATTGGGCCATCAATTACTTTACTTACGATCAGTCACTACGCCTGCTGATTCGTCCGCAAAGTAAAATTAAGAAAGCCGATATATTAGAAGAAACTAAGGTGTAAGCAATTCAAATTGATGCAACAAAAAGAGAATCAAATCTTCCTGGGGCTGGGGACCAACCTGGGAGATAAAGAGGTTAATCTAAGGGAAGCCATCCGGCTGATCCAAATTGAGGCCGGACGATTACTGGCAGCCTCTTCCGTTTATGAAACTGCTCCCTGGGGCATTAAAGATCAGCCCCGCTTCCTCAATCAGGTGGTCCTAATTGAATCTGCCCTGGCGCCCGTCGCTCTATTGAATAAGTTATTAGCAGTCGAGCGTAAAATGGGCCGTGAAAGGGTACAAAAGTGGGGAAGTCGTCTGATTGATATCGATATCCTCTTTTATAACGATCTGGTATTAAAAACCCCAAAGCTTGTGCTGCCGCATCCTTTTTTACAGGACCGTAATTTCGTTTTATCTCCTTTGGCAGAAATTGCTCCGGACCATATCCACCCGGTTCTGGGACATTCTATTCGGTTTTTATTGGAGCATTCTTCAGATTCATTGCAGGTCATGCCATTAAGTAGTGTAAATTAAGGCCGACTTAATTTGGAGGGGCCTGCGCTTTTACCGATTTTTGGCCGAAAATTAGCATAGATGGCTCTGACGATTTCACATCCCTTTATCGCTATTGAAGGTAATATTGGCGCAGGAAAAACGACTTTAAGTCGTATGCTGGCTCAGGATTTGAAAGCAAAGCTAATTCTGGAGGCTTTCGCAGATAACCCTTTTCTGCCCCTGTTTTACGATCATCCGGAGCGATACGCCTTCACCGTTGAGTTGTTTTTTATGACCGAGCGTCATAAGCAGCTGCAGGCCGAGCTTTCGCAAAAAGACCTGTTTCAGGAGCGCGTAATAGCAGACTATTATTTTTATAAAACGTTGCTCTTCGCCAGGAATAACCTTACCGAAGCAGAATATCGCCTCTTTCAACGCTTGTTTAAAGTACTTAATGCGAACTTTCCCAAACCCGATGTACTGGTCTACCTTCACCGTCCGGTGGATCAGTTAATGGCCAATATCAAAAAACGGGGGCGTAGCTTTGAGACTGATATTAAAGCCGATTATCTACAAACCATTCAGCAGGCTTATCTGGATTTTTTTCGGATACAGCCAAATCTGCCTATCCTGATTCTACAGTTAGAGGATGCCGATTTTCAAAGCGATCCCCAACATTATCAAGCCATAAAGGAATTAATTGCACAGACCTATCCGACGGGGGTGCATTATTTATCGCTTTAGGATACACAAAAAAGGAGACGGGACCAGCCCACCTCCTCTCTGTAAATTGCCTTAAAACAGCGGATGATTTATCTTATCGTTCCTCGGATTTTCATTTTCCGGTATTCTTCGAGACTACGGTTTTTATAGCCGTCGGCGCGCGCCTGTCTAATATCTCTGGCAGATAGCCCGTGGATTTTGCACTTGATCACCTCCTCCATGGGGATGTTTTTGAAGCCCAGTTCGTTAAGGTCTTCAACGTAACTTGGTCGTATTCCGTGGATGGACGCTTTTCGGATCTCGTCTGCGCTTATGTCTTTATACCCCAAATCTTGTAAGTCGGCAATATATCCGGGGCGTACGCCATGAATAGAGAATTGTATCAGGTCTTCGATATTAGGTAATTCAATTCCAGTCTCCTTCAGGTCGCGAATGTAGCCCTCGTCAAGGCCGTGAATAGCCGCTTTGCGAATCTGATCCGCGTCCAAATTGGTGTAGCCGGCTTCATTGAGCTCTTCTACGAAACCTGCATCCACCCCGTGAATAGAGAATTTAATGACATCCTCCAGTTGGTCAAAGGTGTAACCTACCTCAGCGAGTTCTCTTAAGTATTCCGGATCTACATTATGGATACTGGCTTTGACAATCTGTTCTGCATTCAAATTAGTAAATCCGGCCTGGGCTAAATCTTCTACCAATTCGGCATCCACATCGTGGATAGAGAATTTAACCAGTTCTTCAAAGCTCAAATTGGAAAATCCACTGGCTCTAATTTCTTTGATATATTCCGGATCTACGTCGTGAATTTTTCCTTTTACGAGATCGGCCGGATCCAAGTCATCGTAGCCCAGAGCGGCCATTTCACGGATGTATTCCCGGCTCACATCGTGGATCGCCAGCTTACGCAGCTGATCCATATCCATGCGGTCAAAATCCATTTTTTCGAGTTCATCGAGATAAGCCTCGTTGATATCAGCTAGAAAGAAATGGAATAGGGTTTCTTCTTTTGCTTCGCCACGAATCCCGCGTTGGTTCAGCGTTTTAACAAAATCGGTGTTACCCGTAAAGGCGTAGCTTCCGGAGCCCTCATTGCCGTTAAATTCGCCGGTAAATGCTACCGTTCCAGCGGCTCTTTTCAGCGTGAAAGCACCCTTGCTTGTGGGTAGGGCACTGAAGGCTGAACGATCAAAACATTCCGAAGAGACCCAGGACCAGCCCTGCTCCTGATTAGAATTATCGAACTGAACACAGACGCGGTCCCCCCGAATATCGGCTTTCCAGATACCTTCCAGATCTAATGAGAATTCTCCGAAGGAACGAAATTTGAATTTATCAGCTAGCTTTTTTTCCAGCTTCTCGCTAAATTTTGCTCCAAACTCTTCTCCAAACTCTTCTCCGAATGCTTCCCATTCGTCGAGCGTCTTATCCCAATTCTTATCGGCCTTAATGAAAGTTTCTTTGTTTTGTTGATTAGCCACTACTTTCACGGTATTGAAGCAGATCAGGCAAAGCCCAATGATGGGCAGAATCGCCATGTACTTCCAACTCGTGTTGGCGGATGATTTTTTGGCATTCATCATTTTAATACGTTTTTTTAAAAAAGATTGATTGTAATTCATAACGAGGCTCATCGGGTGGTGGGGCACCGATACCTTCAGCAGATTCATTTGGTAAGGTTGCCGTTCTACCCCCTGATTGAGCATTACGCTATCAGTCAGGTATTCTAAATTATTTTCAATGGCTTTGCGATACTGCCAGGCCAAAGGATTAAACCACTGGATCACTACCATCAGCTCGGCGAGGATCATATCAATCGAGTGAGCCTGTGCGATGTGTATTTTCTCGTGCTGCAGAATGTGCTGGTAAGTATCCCAGTCGTATTTGGTCGGATTGATAAAGATGTAATTCAAGAAAGAATAGGGCGCATGGTCGCCTTCCATTTCTACGATGTAGAACTTCCCGTCTTTTAACCTGGGGAAGCGTAGGATGCGCCGTATCAAAATCGTCAGTTGGATCAGCAAATTAAATAGGAAAATGAAGAGTCCGGTCAGGTAGCTGTACCATACTACTTGCTTCCAGTCCAGTTTTTTCCAGAAGGGATTTGTGGATGCTACCGGAGAACCCAGCGGGGAAACATCCTGGTAGCTATTGCTGGTGAGAGGCAAGGCGACTGCTTCTTCTTTAGGCGTTTCAACTTCTTCGGTAAAGGCAGGGGGGAGACTTTCCCTTTCGGCAATAGAAGAAGTGGGTTCGAATTGTGCCAGAGGGGTTTCGCTACGAATCGACCAGTCTTCCGGAATTTCGATGGTAGGGATAAGAAAGCAGAGCAGAAGACCACCGATCAAAAACCAGCGGTTGAGCTGAAAAAAAGTTTCCTTTTCGAGTAGCAGCTTATAAAAGGCATAAAAAATAGCCAATAATAGGGCGGCATAAAGCAAATAAGGCAGCATGGGTGATTATTGTTTTTTGATTAGTCGGATGATTTCTTCCAGCTCTTCGGGGCTGATCTTCTCTTCTTTGGCAAAATAGGCGACCATCTTGGAGACGGAATTGTCGAAGTAGTTTTTCACCACATCACCAATTGCTTTTTGTTGATATTCCTCCTTTTTCACTTTAGGAAAATAGCGGTGGGAGTTACCAAAGGATTCGTGGTCGACAAAGCCTTTGTCTTCCAGGATACGGATAATGGTCGATACGGTATTGTAATGTGGTTTGGGCTCCGGGAGTTCAGCAATGATTTCTTTTACGAAAGCCTGGTCCAGCTCCCAAAGCACGCGCATGATCTGCTCTTCCCGTTTGGCTAATTTCTTCATCGTATGTTTATTATCTATGTATACAAGTATAAACTAAATTTTTAGTTGATGCAACTATTTTTTTAATTCAATAGATGTTTACTACACTTTTCCCGATTGAAGGGGGCATTTTCTATCTTTAGTCTAATTAATTATTCAAACCCGCGGCAAATGAAAATAAATATCCCCGAAACCGGGCAGGAGCGTGTTGTCATCATTGGTGCAGGTTTTGCCGGGCTGGAACTGGCCCGCCAACTGTCCAAATCCGATTTCCAGATTGTATTAATTGATAAGAATAACTATCATCAGTTCCAGCCGCTTTTTTATCAGGTGGCCATGGCGGGACTGGAGCCCAGCTCGATTGTTTTTCCCATTAGAAAATATTTCCGGAAGCGTAAGAATGTATTTTTTCGGGTAACCGAGGTAAAGGCCATTGAGGCGGACCGAAAGCGTATCCAGACGCCACTGGGCATTGTTAATTACGATCGCCTGGTGATCGCTACCGGGGCGGATACTAATTTTTTTGGCAATATTAAGATGGCAGATTTGGCCATTCCTATGAAATCAGTCTCCGAAGCACTGTACCTGCGTAACCGGATTTTATCAGATCTGGAAAAAGCACTTTCCATCGTTGACTTTGAAGAGCGTCAGGCTTATATCGACATTGTAATTGTAGGGGGAGGTCCGACGGGGGTAGAGGTAGCTGGCGCGCTGGCAGAGATGCGTAATTATGTATTACCTAAGGAATACGTCGAGCTAAACGCGAAGGAGATGGATATCTATCTGGTACAATCGGGAGATAGTCTGTTGAAGGGGATGTCGGAAGCAGCCAGTAAGAAAGCACTGGACTTTTTGAAGAAATTGGGGGTAAAGATTATACTTGGTGATCGGGTAGTAGACTACGACGGTGAGCAGGTATACCTAAAAAGTGGAGACCGCATCCAGTCGCACAAAGTAATTTGGGCCGCTGGTGTTATGGGGAATGGTATTCCCGGTCTGCCAGAAAGGTCCATAGCCCATGGAAACCGTATCCGGGTAGATCGCCACTGTCAGGTGATCGGTGCGGAAGGAATCTGTGCAATCGGTGATATCGCCGCCATGGAGACGCCAACTTATCCGCAGGCCCACCCTCAGGTTGCTCAGGTCGCTATGCAGCAGGCCAGGTATCTGGCCCGTTTTTTGCGTAAGCGCGCGGACCAAGCTTTTGAATATAAAGATCTGGGCGCGATGGCTACTATAGGCAGGAACAAGGCGGTAGTCGATCTACCCCGCGTTAAATTCCAGGGTGCCTTTGCCTGGTTGATTTGGCTATTTGTACACTTGTATCAGCTATTAGGTGTAAAGAATAAGCTCTTTGTATTTATCAACTGGGTCTGGAATTATCTAACCTATGATCAGTCCCTGCGATTGATCATTCGACCCTACCCGGGCAAAAAAAATAGAGACGCCAACTAATCGCCGGCGCCTCTAAACAAATCTAATCTTTGTGTTTATTTGCTAGGGTTGATATTTGGGTAATTCCCTGATTACATAGCTTTGTTAGCCACTACGTTGATCGTCAGTTCAAAATCATCGTAGATCGTTTTGTCTCCCAGGTTGCTGAAGAAAGTACCTGAACCGTAACGCACATCGAAATCAGTACGATCTAAAGTTAGATTGATCGCTTCTACCGTTTTAATACCATCTTCACTTTCTTCCATTTTAATAATGGGAACAGTGATTTCTTTGGTGATGCCTTTAACCGTCAGGTCACCTTCAACTTTGTATTCACCTGGAACACCTCTGGGTACTACCTTAGTGATTTCGAAAGTTGCGGTTGGGAATTCTTCTATGGCAAAGAAATCAGGAGACTTTAAGTGGCCTTCCAGTTTTCCTTTCATGTTACCTTGCAGGTCCAGTACGGTGATGCTGGTCATGTCTACGACAAACTTACCACCACTCAAACGGCCATCCGTGTACTCTAAGTTACCTTCTTCAAGTGCAACGGATCCGTTGTGCTGACCGGTTACTTTCTTTGCGAGCCATTCTACTTGAGAATTGCTGGCGTCTACTTTGTAAGATACTACCTCTACCGGATCAGTAAATGCCAAACCTACCAGGGCAGCTAAGAACAAAACAAATGTTAATTTTTTCATTTTCGATTGGTTTAAAAGTGATTATTAATTGGATTATTAAATTTTGATTAATACCCGAACGATTTCTCGTCGGGCTGGTTCCTTTCTAAAAGACAATTGCTTAACACGGGTAAAAAGATAAAGTTTAAACAATAATTGTATATACATCTATTTTAACAAAAAAATTATTCTTCGGTCCGTACCCGATCCAGAAAGTCGTTGAGCAACTCCGCTTCCTTATCATTGAGGTATTCCATCTGCGCCAGAGAAGCCGCTTCCAGTGCATCAGAGGCTTCCACTAAAAGATCCAGTCCTTTTTGCGTGATTGAAATATTTACCCGGCGTCGATCCTCTATACAGTTTTTCCGCTCTAATAGTCCTTTTTTCTTTAGCTTTTCCACCAGGCGAGAAGCGTTAGACATTTTATCGATCATGCGCTCAGTCAGTAATTTAACCGTTGCCGGCTCCGGATGTAATCCTCTTAGAATACGCAGAATATTAAACTGCTGAATAGAAATATTGTAGGGCTTCAGGGCCTGAGTCGATTGTTGATTGATATAGGCGGCGGTATATAAGAGATTTACCTGAGCTTTGTGAAACTCATTCTTAAATCTTTTCTGCTGTATGGCATCTTCTATTTTCAAGGCTTCTGCTATTTCCATGGCAAATATATGTTTATACAATTAATGTTGCAACAGCATAAATGCCTAAATTCAAAAAAAAGTTTAATTTAAGATGGTTTTTTGGGAATAGTAGGTCCTGGAAAGGAATCAATACCTCTCAATATAACAAAAAATGTCGGGAAAAGATTAGACGAAAACAAGACACATAATACAAAATACATCACAGATGAAATACCCATGCGCCTAAGGCGCACCAGAACGCGGATGAATATAGGGAAGATGCTTAGTGATCATAGTTTTGCCCTTTAGTGCATCTTCTTTTTGACCGCAAAAAGAAGCCAAAACTCCCCGCTAAGATTAGCCATTTCTTAATCCGCCTCAGTAGGACTTTTGCATTGCCCCAAACGAGGAGCAAAAAGGCCCAAAAAGGCTTAAAATGTTTTAAAATGCTTTAAATACCGGCCTTTTGCCAGTGAGTTCTTTGACCTATTAGGATAACCAATTCCAGCCTACTTACCCCTACATTGGTAAGTACAGTCGCAAAGTAATCTACGTTCCGCCAGATGCTGGACTGTTCTTATTTTAAGTTAATAAGTAGCAGCTTCGATCAATGGCTGAAGTATTTGGTCCAGTGATTGCCCTTTTTGAACTTTCAAAAAGATAAACTCCACTAGGACCATCAAAGCTTCACTTTGCATTAATCGACGTAAAAAAGGCAGTGTAAACCTCGTCTCCGTTTGGAGTCGCTGTCGGATTGTTGACAGGAGTTCATCGTCGTGGATTGCACATTTTAGCATCGAGTAGGTAACGACAACAAAGGCAATATACGATTGTATAGCCCGCGAATTTCGCACCTGATACTGGTCCAATCCTTCAGCTTTGCTCTCCTGGTGATACGTCTCGACGTCCCACCTTTGGCGATGTAAGCGTAGTATGTTACTGGGACCCCAATTCAGCTGATTGGTGATCGCATAATATGGAGTACCGGTCAAATCAGGCTTAGCAAAAGCAATGACCAGTCTCTGTTTCTTTTTAAACTGATTGATTCGGTGATTAGCGGTATAAGCATACAGATGTTTGAGTTGACCATTTAGTCGATAGCCAACTTTCCGAAAAACGGGTTTAGTATCTTGTGCTAAGTGTTCTGCTACTAGTTGAGTAGTGAAGTCTTTTAAACTTCGTTTTTTATTACCGGCTAAAATCAATTTCTGATCCTCTCTCAAAGCGCCCACATAGGTGCGCTGGAGATCCTCATCGATGGTCTGACACAATTCACTTGAGGTAAAACCACTATCCAGGGTGACGGGATAGTCCAACTCTGGATATGTAGCTACAAACTTGCGTAGTAATCGCTCAGCAATGTGTATTTTGGTTTGATATAGTTGAACTACCCCAGGGTGTTTTTTACGCCCCAATCGATAACGGCTACGGATGTAATTCTTCCACTTCTGAACTTCGGTATGCCGATTTTGCCACTTGTCTTCCCGAATGGGAAAATCTTTTTGACGCAGATACTCGGCTACCGCTTCCCAGTTAGGAGGCTCCCATAATTGGAAGTACACCGGATAGTCCGTTTGGTGATCACTATAATACAAAGTGACTAAATCATGAGACCATTTATAGCCTCCATTCACATAGTCCCGCAGGTTACAGATATGATCGAAACACTCACCCCAGTGAGTAAGTAGTGTATTATCGATAGCCAGGCAGGCTCCACTCTCATGTGTAGCCGCTTTAAAACGAGTAGCTTCCTGAACTTGCAGCATAGCCAAACGACTCGTATTGATCTTTTCTAAATCAAATTGCTGATTATTGAAAAAACGATTAAAACTGCTCTGATTAACCTGATGATGGACCACAAGCCGATTGATGGCCGATAGCGTTTTATTCTCACTAACGATAAAACCTGAAATGGCTTTCTTGAAGTGAACTAATCCTTCTTTACTGAAACAGTCTTCAAAGTGGACAGCGTATTTTTTAACAATACTTGGAAAATCTACAAGCAGGTTCATAGACAAGAGTTTTACTTAAGATAACTCTTAATCTGTTCTTGAGGATGGTTATTCTAATTTGTCAAAGAACTTTTGGCCACTTTTAGCCTAAATCTGATGCAAAAGTCCTACTCAGGCGGATGGCGTGGTCTGTGCAGCGAGTGAAGTGTGACGAACACCGCTTTCCTGCTTCAACTTACTCCCTGGATTCAACGGTGTTCATTGGGTAAGCAGCTTATCCCTGTTTTTGGTCAGAACGATGCCGTCCTTTGAGTAGGCCCATCACGGAGATGTCTTCGTCCAGGTCTTCCCAGTGGATACCTGATCCAGAACCGATAAA
>DATFKA010000152.1:0-9486 GCA_035268885.1 Saprospiraceae bacterium | reverse complement strand
CCTGCCATCTCTTAGCGTTTGCTTTTTTATCTTTGCCGCATCTTCCAATCAGATGGCAAAATACATTTTGGTATGCCCCGACGTAGTTTCTCTTTCCTTCCCTACCTGGTATCCTCTGCGCTACTGCTGGCGACCAGCTGTGCTACCCCTGCCGCCCCGGATGGTGGCCCCCGCGACAACCGCCCGCCCCAAATTGATTCTACCCGCAGCACCCCCAACCTACAGACCAACTTCCAAAAACAACCTATCGAACTGACTTTTGACGAATGGGTCACGCTTAATGAAGTTTTTCAGCAGGTCTTAATATCCCCTCCGCTGGAATATGATCTCGATATTTCGCTAAAGCGAAAAACAGTTGTTGTTGCTTTCGACGAACGGGAAGTCCTGCGTGATAATGCCACCTATACCATTAATTTTGGAGAAGCCATTCGCGACCTGACCGAAGGAAATCCGGCAGATGAATTGCGATTTATATTTTCTACCGGCCCGCAACTCGATTCGCTGCGTATGCGGGGAAATATTTTAGATGCCCGTACCCGCGAGCCCGTGGAAGGGGCGCTGTTTATGCTCTACGAAAATACTGCCGACTCTGTCGTCCGTACCGAGCGGCCTTTTTACTTTGGAAAAACCGATTCCGAAGGGAAGTTTTTAATCAAAAACCTAAAACCCGGTACGTTTAAAGGATTTGCTCTAACCGACGAAAACTTCAACTACCGATACGATCTCAGCAGTGAACGCATCGGCTTTCCCGACTCCCTCCTTACCATCACCCCTTCGGCAGAGCCCGACGTGGTCCTACGGCTTTTTGCGGAAGCACCACCCCTGCAAGTAACCCGACAAATTGACGACGTCTTTGGAGTCATTAAACTGGCCTTTAACCAACCACCGTATGGGGTGCAGGTCAACTCTCTGGCTAATGCACCCGACTCATTATGGCTTACGCCAAAAGAGGATACCTTACTTGTCTATTATGACCAACCCTCTGAAGAAACCTGGTCCCTGCAAATAGAGCAAGACACCATGATCATCGACACCATAGAAATAGCCGCCGGCAACCTTACTGATATAACCGAACCGGCCCTACTGAAGGTCGAGGCATCACCTTCCGGTAGCATCCATCCACGAGGCCAAATCAGTTGGCGTTTTTCCCGCCCGATCGGACGCATTGATACCAGTCGCATGCAGGTACAACCCGATACACAAGCCATCAACCTGCCGTTCTCCGTGGCCATCGACAGTACGGATTTGCGAAAGCTCACCCTCTCTTCCTCCTGGCAGGCAGAGGAAAAATACAACGTCGCCTTATTCCCCGGTGCCGTGCAGGATTGGCATGGTATAAGCAACGACAGTGTTACTTATTCTTTACGGACCGCTTCCACCGAGGACTTTGGCAACATACAACTGACGGTCGATGCACTTGACTCTACCCGTCAGTACATTTTGCGATTAATGCGGGGCGAATCTATTATAGCCGAGCGAATCATCGACGAGCAGGCCATTTACCAGGCTGAGTTCCCCCAACAAAAGCCAGGCGACTATATGGTCCGGCTTATTGTAGACCGCAATCGCAATGGCCGCTGGGATACCGGATCATACGATCAAAAGCGACAGCCCGAGGTAATTCTTGACCACCCCATTGAACGCCTACGTGCCAACTGGGACCTGGAGGTCACTATTGCTTTTGAAGAGTAGTAATCGTGAGCCCCAATGAACTCCTCCGTTCATAAATGCTCATTTTGTCGAAAAAAATGATACTTTCGGTGATAGGTCACGGAGAGGTATGCCCCTCCCGGATTTATGTCGGCATCTAAAACATTATGGAGATACAGCAATCACTGGTAAATGACGTGCGCGCGTTCGTAGAGGAGTATTACCAAAACAATATTTCAGAGCAATTCTTGTTCCACAATTTTGCCCATACGCAGGATGTAGTCGCAGCTGCGCGTCTAATGGCTGAAAAGTCAGAACGCCTCTCCCCGAAAGAAATTTATTTACTGGAAGTTGCTGCCTGGTTTCACGACACCGGTTACAGTCAGGGTCCCAGAGAGCATGAACAACGTTCGGCTAACCTGGCTCGCCAGTTTTTAACCGATCAAAATATTCCCGCCGAAGATATTCAGAAGGTTGAGCAAATTATTCTCGCCACGTCTTTAAAAGCAGCCCCGGATTCTTTTGCGGAAGAAATCCTGCGCGATGCAGATTTCAGTCATCTTGGCAGTGAACAATACTGGGATCGCTGTAGCCGGCTAAGGCAAGAGCTTTTGATGACCCAACAGGACTTTAAGACAGAAATGGAATGGGCGGTCTATGAGCTCGATTTTGTTACCCGCCACCAGTACCACACGCTGATTGCCCGGGGGCTGTATGAATCGACCAAACAGAAAAACATCAAACGCCTCAAAAAGTACCTGAAACGGGTACAGGCCGGTGAGAATAATGCACCTGACGGAACCAGCAAGAAGAAAAAAAAGAAAAAGAAAGGAAAAGACCTCGAACTAAAACAGCTGAACCTGGGGCGTGGCGTGGAAACCATGTATCGCACCACGTACCGCACCCACGTCAACCTGAGTTCTATTGCCGATAATAAGGCAAATATCATGTTGAGTATCAATGCGATTATTATATCTATTGTGGTATCCAATCTGGTACCCAAATTTGACCAGAACTTCTGGCTGATCATACCTACCACCATCTTGCTGGCCACTTGTCTGGCCGCTTTGGTATTTGCCATTTTATCCACCCGCCCCAAGGTTACGGAAGGAAAGTTTTCCCGCGAAGATATCCGGCGGAAAAAGTCTAACCTACTCTTTTTCGGCAACTTCTATAACATGGATCTTGAGGATTTCCATTGGGGAATGACCGAAATGATCAAGGACAGCGATTTTCTGTACAGCTCCATGACCCGCGACTTGTATTATCTGGGCGTGGTGCTGGCCAAGAAATACCGCTACTTACGCATTTGCTACGGCATCTTCATGTACGGGCTCATCACTGCCGTTATCGCTTTTGGCCTTGCTTTTTTACTTGGCCAACAAGCCGGTCAAATTAATTTTTAGTGACCGCCCTTTAATATTTTTTCTTGGAAATATGATTCTTGGAGATAAAGCGCTGTGCGTCGGACTTAAAACGACCTATGTCTTTTTTTCGCAATTTGGCATGTTTAGTTTTGCGCCCCTGTACCCGGGCACGCCACTTTTTCCAATTTCGCAGCTTCATTTCCTGCTTCATCAATTTAATGACCTCCTTTTCTGTCAGGCCAAATTGAAATTCAATGGCCTCAAAGGGGGTACGGTCTTCCCAGGCCATGCCAATAATGCGGTCCACGTCGCGATCAGATAAATTGTATTCGTCGATAATATTCATAATACCTGCTAAACACCACAAAACAAACCTCGTTCAGCCTCTTCTACGGATACCTTAAAAAATTACCGTATCTTGAAGAAGCTATGCAGACACATCCGGCATCTTTGCACGTGATAAAGTAAAGCAAATGAATGACCACATATTAGACCATAGGGGCCCCATCGATCAGGATGCACATTTGGTGGTAGCTGGTTTTTTCGACTTTGAGTCAGAGGCCCGGTTAGCGGTGGCCAGGCTACGAGAAGAAGATATTTTATCGACCATTACCCACTCTATTATTGCCACTACCCTGCCTCTGGGTAGCGGTGCCATTCGCTTGCAGGTCTTAGAAAAAGATTTGCCCGCTGCCTGCCGGATACTCGCCGAAATGAATCGCAACCGACAGGTAGAAGTGGCTAACCTATACCATGACCCGGACGAAGAAGATATTTCCTTCTTACGCGAACTGGATGCCAGTCAGCGCAAGTCCACCTTCTTCTGGATGCTGGCGGCTCTGTTTTTAATCGTATTCTTAATTTTGCGTCTAGCCTATGGGGTCAATCATTTTATGACCATTTGACCAGGCAAGGTAGCCCTTCTTCCTGCCGGGCAGTACCCCTTACGGTATCAGTGCTCACCTGGTTTTTCAATAAAAGTCATTGAAATTTAATTTTTTCGCGCCTATTTTGGGGAGGTAAATTAACCGGAAAACTACTATGAGAGCCTCTGCCAATTGATGCTGCAAGATGCAGTGGTGCGCTTTGGGTACAAGCTCATAGAGCAGTTTTGGTAAATTGTAGCCTCATGAAAACAGCTTCCGACAAATTATTTAGACTAATAAAGTCGATGAGTCCGGCCGAAAAGCGATACTTTAAAAGGCACTATGGCTCAGAGAGTAATGTATTAACGGATATATTTGACGCCATTAATGCTCAGAATATATATGATGAGTCGAGCATTAAACAGTCGTTATCTGCCAAAGCCGCTGCCAACTTCAAGGTCTATAAATTTCAATTACAGCAACAGGTTCTCCAAAGCCTGATCTCCTCCGGGTACTTTTCTACGGTGGGTAACAAGATTCGCCTCGGACTTGAACAAGCCGACATTTTAGCAGAACGCAACCTGATTGATATGGCCATCAAGCAGTTGGAGAAAACGCGCCAATTGTGCTATAAGTATGAAGAATTCCCTTACTTATTGGAAATAACCGCCAAAAAATTCAGGCTGAAGTATGCACAAACAAATCTGAACACCAACATCCCAGAGCCTTCCTTCGAGGAGCACCGTAGAATACTGGAAACGCTACTGGAACTTAATCAACTTACCGATTTGGCCAGGCAAGTTGGTAAACTCGCCAAAAAATGGCCGGATATTGATTTAAAAAATCAACGATTAGCCCGCGAATATCGCGATCACCCCCTGCTACAAAAGAAATATCCAGAAGCCCCCATTCGGTCTAATTTCACCATTTTGCAGATTCTGGGTAACATCACGCTGGTCCTGGGCGATACTCAGCAAGCTAAAACGTACTTTAAAGAGAGTGTTGAACTCTTCGCTAAAGACAAAAAACTAAAGCAACATTTTGCTTTTTATTATCTACTTGGCCTTCGCCGATCGATTACCCTGGCTATTCATATGCGGGAAATAGCCTGCGCGAGCGAACAATTAAATCAATTGAACCAATTTCTTGGTAATGACCAACAGTACCAATCCTATCAGGTATTTGTTGTAAAGTCTGAACTACAGATGGCTATCCTTACCGGCGGTAGCTATCGAACACTACCAAAACTGGAGCAGAGAGCATCTGATTTGATCCGCAACTATAATTTGCCCGAAGATATCGACTTGGCCAAGCTTTATTTTCTGCTCGCCAGTTTTTGTACCGTTATGCATCGATACAATGAAGCCCTGGATTATTTGCAAATGCTTTCCGCGCTCGACCGAAACAGCCGGTCCCATTTTTGCGAAGTCGTAAATATCCTCGAATGGGTAATTTTTTACGAACAAGACGATCTGCCAAAAGCCAAACGCAAACTTGGCAAAATGCGTCAGCAGTACGAGCGCGATCATCCACGCGAGCACAGTATCCTTTTCAGTGATATCCTACACCTTTTCCAATGCCTGCTGACCGACAAGCACAAAGCTCCTGGTCAGGCCAAAGAGCTCCTAAAGAAAATAGAAGATACCCCCGGTGACCAACTCGCCCAGCAGTTTCATGCCATTTGCTTTCAAGCCTGGCTGCAAGGGGTGATTGAAGCCAAAGCATACCGCACTGTTTTGGCGAAAGCCCAATAGAAAACGGGCAGATACACCAGTGGTACCTGCCCGCTATCTAGTAGGGTGGCGTCGTTTATTGAACGACTACCCTTTTGGTGAGCATCTTTCCTTCCGCACGCACCAATTGTACATAGTATACACCCGGTTGGGCAAAGGTAATCGCCCGCGTGGTCGCCCCGACTTGTGTGTCTACTCCCACGGAGTTCATCAGCTGCCCGTTTTGGTTAAACAACCGGATGACATCGGTGGCCTGCAGGGGCTCTTTAAAGGTCAGCTCCACCCGGTTTTTGGCGGGGTTGGGGCTTACGCCAAAAGCATCCTGCGGCAGGGTATTGATCGCCAGGTCAGGGGCATCGCTCTGCCCCGCAGCGGGCTTATCGGCCGGCAGTTTGAAAGAAATAGGTAGGCGCAGCATCACCTTGCGCAGTTCGCCTTCTTGCCGGCCCGGCACCCAGTCGGGCATAGATTTGATCACCCGGACCGACTCCCCACCCAGGCCACCACCCACGTCGCGCAGCAGCACGACATCAGTTACCGCTCCGTCCGTAGAAATGACAAATTGCACCACTGTGGTTCCTTCAATCCTCTGCCTTTTAGCTACCGCCGGGTAGCGCAGGTTTTCTTTGACAAAAGACATAACTGCCTTGAGACTTTCGTCCTGATTTTCCGTACCAGCAAATAGGGGCATTTGGTCGACTTTCATAAAGACGTCATCGGCAGCTTCCTTTTTAGCTTCAGCAGCTTGCTCTTTTGCCTCCTCGCTGAGGCGGAATTTGATAGGTACACGCAGGGCTACCCGGCGCAGTTCCCCCTCATGACTGCCAGGGGTCCAATTGGGCATGCGACCAATCACCCGCACGGATTCCTCGCCCAAACCGCTGCCCACTTCACGCAACAATTTGATGTCGGAAACGGAACCATCTTTATTGACTACAAACTGAACCACAGTGGTGCCTTCAATACCTCGCTCGTGCGCAACTTGCGGATAACGTATCTCTTTGCCCAGGAAATTCATCAGGGCGTTCAGGCTTTCTTCCTGTGTTTCGGCACCCGAAAAGAGCGGCATGTTGTCCACCTTGAAAACAGCATCTTCTTTCAGGGAGGTAGCTGTTTGCCCTGTGCCCTGTGGCAAAAATAGAACCATTAGGCCCAACATTAGCGGTATACCGAGCATATATCGCCACATATTTGTGTATCGACTACGTGTTCGCGTCATCATAAGAATTCGATTTTTAAGTTGTGATTGTGAAAAATGATTAGCCAGCGCCACGGGATGGCCGGTCCCCTGAGCTTGCCACAGCAGCGTGCGTCCGTAAGTGCGAACGGCCGTTTCGCGCAGTACAGCCGCATCTGCCAGGTATTCGTGTACTTGTTGGATCGACCGCCGGTACAGATAGACCAGCGGGTGAAACCAGAAAATGATCTGCAGAATTTCGAGTAGCACAATGTCCAGTGAATGGCCCTGTCTGACGTGGGCCCGCTCGTGCTGCCAAATACGTTGCCCGGCTTCAGACTTGATATCGAGCCCGGTTTTCCAGAAGACCCAGTTAAAAAAGGAAAAGGGCGTTTTTATTCCCGAGTGCTGTAAGATGGTAATGCCCTCCATGGTAGTGCGTTCACTTTTGTCGTAAAGGCGAATCAGTCCGATCAGCCCCCACAGAAAACGACTCAGCGCCAGGGCTGCGCCCACGACATACAACCACTCCCACCAATGCAACTCAGGCAGCAAGGTAGTTGCCGAAGTATTCGCTGAGCCCCCTATCGTAATCAATGGAAAGGTAAGGGGCACCGCTTGGTCAATATGCGCCCAATGAATCAGCACGGTTGGCAGGTAGAAAGGCGCCTGATCTCCGATAGCAGACACCGGCAAAGGCAAATCGAGCGTGGGTAACCACAACCCCAGCAGCAGTGCAGCCAGTAAGTAAAAGCGGTTGGCCCAAAAAAAAGTGAGCCGGCGCAGCCCAACATAGTAGAGCACATATAGTACACCCCAGATCAGGGTCATTTTAATCAGGTAGGTCATCATTCTTGCTCATTGTCGAGGTGATCCAATAGCTCGTTCAGCTCCTCTTTACTCAGGTCGTCTTCCTTTACCAGAAAAGACACTAGCCGGTTTATGGAACCGTCGAAGTAATCGCCTACCAGCTTGTGTAGGCGGTTTTTACTGTAGTCGGCTTTACTCACCTTAGGGCGATACTCAAAGGTGCGCCCATAGGCCCGGTGCTCCAGGAAGTCCTTCTTATCGTCCAGGATGCGCACCAGCGTCGAGATGGTGCTGTGGGGTGGCCGCTTCTGCCCCAGCTCACGCTCAATGTAATCGCGGATATCAGCCACGGTACAGGGTGCAATTTCCCAGATAATTTGCATAATCTCTTCTTCGGCACGGGTTAGCTTCTTCATATGGCGTTATTTTTAGTTAAATAACGTGTTTTTTAGTCATAGATGCAAGATAATTCTCTTTTGGTGGGTGACTACCACGTTTTTTTTGCCCAAGATGTGCCACAGAATTTCTGTAGCGGACGGCATGTCCGCCAATAATTTGTATCTTGGATAAGCCCAACCATGTTGTTCCACACTATGACGATTCTAATTGTAGAAGACGAGATTCCGGCGGCCCGCCGGTTGGAGAATATGCTGCGCAAGCTGCTGCCGGAGGCGCAGCTGCTACCCGTTTTGGATTCGGTCGCTGCCTCGGTAGATTTTCTGCGGGCGTCTCACCCACCCGATTTGTTATTTTTAGATATTCAACTGGCCGACGGACAGAGTTTTTTCATTTTTGAGCAGGTGCCCCTGAAGTGCCCAATTATTTTCACGACGGCTTATGATCAGTATGCCTTGCAGGCATTCAAGGTAAACAGCATTGACTATTTACTGAAGCCAATCGACGAGCGCGACTTACAACGGGCACTAGAGCAATATCAAGCCTACGATCAGCGGTTAATACCAGGACCTCAACAATGGCAACAGCTATTAAATGAAATCAGGAAGCCCTCCTACAAGGAGCGCTTCCTGATCCGGTCGGGCGAGGAAATTCGCTTTATTCAGGTGGACGATATTCAGTATTTCTATTCTGAGCAGGGCCTGGTGTACACGCAACTTAAAGACCGCCGCAAATTTCACATTGATTATACGCTGGAACAATTGGAGGACGTCCTTGACCCGGCTGTCTTTTTTCGCGTCAGCCGCAAGTTCATTGTGGGGCTGAAGGCTATTGAGCGTATATTCACCTATTTCAACGGTCGCCTCAAACTCTCCGTAACCCCCACGCCGCCGACCGACGTAATCGTCAGTCGCGACCGGGTAGCTCATTTTAAAACCTGGATAGATAGGTAGGTCTGAGAATCTAGAATCTCATTACTGTACCTTCCTTAGCATACGTTGCATCTCTTCGAGTTCTTGACGCTCGAATAATTCTTTTTCTTTCATTAGTTTTTCAATCTTACGTTGTACTTCCTCTGCTCGCAGCTGCATGGTCTCGGCTATTTGCTGAGTCTTTTGACGGAGTTCCTGCTGCAGCTCCTCATCGAGCTGTGCGGTTTCGCCGTTTTTGGATAGTTTCCGCATTGTCTGCTCTAGCTGTTCCATAGTTTCCCGGAGGGCACGCTCTTCTTTATTCATATTCCGTTGCATTTCCTGCTCCAGCAACTGCATTTGCTTTTCGAAAGCACGAGTTTTAACTTCCATAGCCCGCATACGCTCCTGCAAGGCGCGTTCTAGTTTCTGTAAGCGTTCGCTGTCCAGGTTGGGAATACTGTCCAGACCATAATACCGCACAGCTGGTGGGGCGGGAGGCGCTGGTGGGGCAGGTACTAATCCCGGCGCAGGCGGAGTAGGAGGTGCCGGCGGGGCGGGAGGTGTCGGGGTTTC
>DATFKA010000151.1:0-8129 GCA_035268885.1 Saprospiraceae bacterium | reverse complement strand
TTATGCTTTGCCTTCGGCTTCCTTCAGCGACTATTTCACAATAGCTACCTTGCCGCTCGGCTAATTCTTCCCCTTATCGGGCGAACACGGGACTCGCACCCGCTAGACGTGCGCCATGCCTGGCGCACCATAAAAAAAGCCCGCCCGGAGGCGAACTTTCAAATCTCAATCCTTAATTGTGCTCTAACCAAATTAATACTCTTGTAGGGTTTAGATACTACTTAGGCGCCCACCAAGACGGGGGCAAATAATTCCTGGTGCAGGCACTGTAGCGCCCGTTGCTTGTATGCGGTAGCAATCAGCACCGAAATATTATTATTACTGCCTCCGTAGGAAACCATCCGGATCGGAATATCTTCCAGGGCGGTAAAAATCTTCTTGGTGGAACCGCGCTGCTCGTTCAGGGCATCGCCGACGATGCAAATGATGCTATGGTCTTCGTCGACCGAGACCTCGCCAAAGGCACGGAGTTCCGCCAGAATCTGTGGGAGACGGGAGCGATCATCGATCGTTAGCGAAACGGAAACCTCCGAAGTGGTGATCATATCAATCGGCGTACGATAGGACTCAAACACCTCAAATACTTTACGCAGAAAGCCGTAGGCATTCAACATCCGGCCGGAGCGAATTTTCAGCGCACAGATACCGTCCTTGGCGGCAATTGCGGTCAGGTTTTGTCCAGAAGCTTGCTCAGAGATCAGGGTGCCGGTCGCTTCCGGTAGAAAAGTGCTCTTCAGCCGAATCGGAACGTTCTCCGTTTCCGCCGGAATCACACAGGTAGGATGCAGAATCTTCGCCCCAAAATAGGCCAACTCAGCCGCCTCCCGATAGGAAACCCGACGTACCGGATGCGTCTCCTTCACCACCCGTGGATCGTTATTATGCAGGCCATCAATATCCGTCCATATCTGAATTTCGTCGGCCTGTACCGCAGCACCAATCAGGGTAGCGGTGTAATCGCTGCCACCACGCTGGAGATTATCTATCGCCCCTTCTGCGTTGCGACAGATGTACCCCTGCGTGATGAACAGCTGATTCGATTCGTAAGTATCCAATAATTCATCAATGTGCTGGCGGATATAAGCCAAATCCGGTTCGCCGTTGGCCTGGGTACGCATAAACGCCAGTGCCGGTAGCAAGACCGCATCAACATCGGTGCTTTTTAAGTACAATTGAAAAAGCTGAGTGGAGATCAACTCGCCCTGCGCCAGGATGACCTTTTCACTATCTGGCCCGTACCCCTGACTCATTTGATCACGGATGGCCGCAAAAACTTCGCCTAGTATTTTTTCTGCCACTCCGAGTTGTGCTGCCGGTAGCAGCTCCTCGATAAAGGCAGCGTATTCTTGCTCTAATTCCTGCAAGCGAGTGCGGGCTTCTTCCTGATTTTTATTCGCGAGGGCAGCTGCAATGGCGACCAGCTTATTGGTAGTACCTGATACCGCCGATAGTACGATGATCTTCTGCCCCGGCTCCCGCTGGATCAGATCAGCGACGTGGTGCATGCGCTCTGGACTACCTACTGATGTACCTCCGAATTTTAAGACCTGCATGATGTTTTTTTGTAGTTGCGCCTTTCGGCAAACCTTGATTGCTTATAATGACAAAAGTAGATGCTTAAAGACTTTTGTGAAAACAAGTTTGGCATATTGTTCTTTTTTGCACTATTTTGTTAAAAATTTCACATTTTGATAAAAATATCAACCGTTGTCCAGGAAGAAATCGAGTCCTCCCCTTTTTTGGCGGAAGCCCTACAGGAAGGCCTAATTAATGTATCTGCCCTGGCACGCCGTTTACAACCAGAGGTGGAAAGGCGGCTGGGAAAGTCCGTCAAGCAAAGTGGGATTATCATGGCCATCAATCGAATGCCCTTTGGCGAACTAGCCTATCTGGAAAAGGGCTTAAAAGATTTTTTTCGGAAATTGGATGATATCGGTGTACGCTCCAATCTGGTGGATTATACTTTTCAAAACTCGGGGACGCTCTACGAAGGACTCAGCAAACTCATACCCGTCATTCGGAGTCATTATGCCAATTCTTTTTATTCGGTCTCGCAGGGGGTATCCGAGACAACCGTCATCGTCACCAATAAGCTCAAGGCAAAAATGGCGTCTCTCTTCGAGCAGGAGAACCTACTCTCCAAACGGGAACAGCTTTCGGCCATCACTCTGATGCTGCCACGCGAAAACCGCCAGCTCTACGGTGTGTATTACTATATCTTGCGAGAATTGGCCTGGAAAGGAATCAACCTGATAGAGCTCATCTCTACCTCCAATGAGTTTACCATCATCGTCACTAATCAGGATTTGAACGATGCTTTTGCCGTGCTATCTGACTTGAGACAAAGGTGAAGTCTGCCGAATGCCGAGAGGCTTCCGCTTAACAGCTGTCATTAAGCACCCGGCACCCGGGAAGTTGCAAAGATCCGGCGGATGCTATATTTACCCGTGCCGTTGACCATGATAAAGAGCAGACCACCCACGATACCCAGGTTGCGCATAAAAAAGATGGACTGTATGCGGCGTATGTCTTCCGGATCATTCCAGAAGGAATGGACAATCAAAGTCACCGGTAACCAGTACGCCAGCAATAACAGCGCCCCGAATTTTGCCCGGTACCCAAGCAGTACCAGGATACTCCCTAAAGTCAGTAGAATAATGGCCCCATAGAGTAAGAGGTCCTGATTCCAGGTAAGTCCATAGCTGGTCATTTTATCTTTCGTATCCTGAAAGTACCAGGCCGAATCCAGTGCTTCGAAGAGAAAAATAAGCGCTATAAAAAAACGCCCCAACAAATCGAGCAAATGTTTCATCTGTTTCTATTCTATTTATCCAGGTACTGCGCCACCGCTTTGGCTACGTTTTGTCCGTCCATGGCTGCGGAAATGATCCCCCCGGCGTATCCCGCGCCTTCTCCCGCCGGAAATAAACCTTCCACATCTTCGTGCATATACGTTTTTCTATCCCTGGGGATTCTTACCGGAGCACTGGTACGACTTTCGGTACCGACTACCATAGCGTCTTTCGTCCAGTACCCTTTCATTTTCTTTGAAAAATCCCGAATTCCCTGCTGCAACCTGCGATAGATAAAATCGGGCAGTAGGTCGTGTAGCGGAGCGGAAGTCAGACCGGGAATATAAGAAGATTCCCCCACCTGAGTCGATATTTTCCCCTCGACAAAATCAACCATCCGCTGTGCGGGGCCTTTTTGACTACCATCTCCAAAGCGGAACATGGCCTGCTCTACCTGTTTCTGTAGCGCCAGGCCCGCCAGTACACCGTGTTTTTCACGCAAGTGCGCCAGATCCTCTAGTTCTACGGCTACCACCGTTCCCGAATTAGCGTAAGCGGAATCCCGACGCGACATGGACATACCGTTCACTACAATTTCTCCAGGTGCCGTGGCCGCCGGAACAATCAATCCTCCGGGACACATACAAAAAGAAAAGACCCCTCGATCTTCTACCTGGGTGACCAGTTTATAACTGGCTGCGGGTAAAGCTTCTTCGCGCGGTCGCTGTCCATACTGAACTTCATCAATCAGCGCCTGTGGATGTTCAATTCGTACTCCCAGGGCAAAGGGTTTTGCCTCGACGCGTATATTTCGTTTAAGGAGTAGCTCGTAGATGTCTCTTGCCGAATGACCCGTCGCCAGTACAACGGATTTCGCTACGCGCCGGATGCCTTCATTATAGACGACGCCTACCATGCGTCCTTCCTCTAGGATAAAATCATTAACGTGTGCATTAAAATGAATTTCTCCGCCGTAATGCAAAATCGTCTCTCGAATATTGGCTACGATTTTGGGTAGTTTATTCGAGCCGATGTGGGGGTGGGCATCAACCAGAATATCCGGTTTGGCATCGTGTTCGACCAGCAGCCGCAGGGCCTTTTCAATAGAACCGCGCTTGTGGGAGCGGGTATATAATTTACCATCGGAATAGGTACCGGCCCCTCCCTCTCCAAAACAGTAATTGGAGTGAGGATTAACTTCACCAAATTGTTGAATGGCCCGTAGATCGCGACGACGGGCGCGTACATCTTTGCCCCGATCTAAAATGATGGGTTTATAGCCCAGTTCGATAAGCTCTAATGCCGCAAAATAACCTGCTGGTCCGGCCCCCACAATAATGACTTCCTCCCGCTCGTGTACCATTTGGAGCTGATCGATAAAGCGGGGCTCCGGCTTGTACTGCTCCTTTCGGTGGTAGGCTGCCACCCGCATGCGCACCAGCGGACGGCGTCCCCGGGCATCGATAGATCGGCGAAGGGGAATAATCTCTCCCACCTCTGCGGGCGACCATTTGGTCTTCTGCCGCACCTTTTGCTCAATGACGGCTGGATCCAGTGCTTCTGCCGGTAGTAAAGTAAGTTCTATTTCTCGCATATATTTTATTGCAGGGCTTCTTTGATACGGATTAAACGTTCGAGCAAGGGCTCAAGTTTATCGAGTGCCAGCATATTGGCACCGTCTGATTTTGCCGCCGAAGGATCGGGATGGGTTTCCATAAACAGGCCATCCACACCAACCGCAACTCCGGCGCGGGCGACGGTTTCAATTAATGCCGGCTTACCACCGGTCACTCCGCCTGGTTGATTTGGTTGCTGCAAAGAGTGCGTGCAGTCCAGAACCACCGGGGCATACTGCTGCATCACCGGAATACCCCGATAATCGACCACCAGATCCTGGTAACCAAAAGTAGTGCCACGCTCGGTCAGCATTACGCGATCATTTCCCGATTCGCTTACTTTGTCTACGGCGTAATGCATCGGTGCCGCTCCCATAAATTGACCCTTCTTAATATTGACCATTTTCCCCGTTTTGGCGGCAGCTACTAGCAGATCCGTCTGCCGACAAAGGAAAGCCGGTATTTGTAGCACATCGACGTATTCCGCAGCCATTGCTGCTTCGGGAATCGCGTGGATGTCGGTGGTGACGGGGACACCAAAAGTTTCTCCTACTTTGCGTAAAATCCTGAGGGCTTTTTCATCGCCAATGCCGGTGAAACTATCCAGGCGGGAACGATTCGCCTTACGGTAAGAACCTTTGAAAATATAAGGAATTTTAAGACGATCCGTAATGCTTACGACTCTTTCGGCAATACGCAGCGCAATATCTTCGCCCTCGATGGCACAGGGGCCGGCGATCAGAAAAAAATGGTTGGTATCCTGGTATTTGAGCTGGTCCAATGGCAGTGACATAAATGCGATGATTGAGTTGATGAATTCTAAATTTACCCATTACTAAAGCCAGGCGACAAAGGTAAGCGAAAAAAAATAGAGCTGCGACGGGGTCACAGCTCTATTCCAGTAAATCGGGTAATTACTTTGGGTGATTACTTACCTTCGGGCATAATAACAGATTCGATAACGTGAATTACGCCATTGCTACCTTTCAGGTCCGTAGCAATAACTTTTGACGTACCGCCTTTGGCATCCTTCAAATAGACACTACCATTTTTCAGGTAGGCAGTTAATTCGTCACCATTCAGCGCCGTCAGGGCTACCATTCCATCGTTATCCTTAATGGCTTTTACGACGGCAGCCGCATCAAACGAACCAGATACGACGTGATAAGTCAGAATATCGGTCAATTGATCTTTATTCTCTGGTTTGAGGAGAGCGGGTACGGTACCTTCCGGCAAGGCTTCAAAAGCGGCATTATTAGGTGCAAATACCGTAAATGGACCATCTGCCTGCAGGGCGCTTACCAGACCGGCTGCTTTAAGGGCAGCTACCAGGGTAGTATGATCATCGGAACCTACCGCAATGTCAACGATTGTTTTCTCAGCCGCTTCGTCGTATTGAGCAAGAGCTACATTATTAATGGCAAAAGTCGATAGTAGTGCGAAAACGAGCACATTGAAAATCTTCATAATAACAGTTTAAATAATTTAAAAAATTGGTGATTTCTTACGAATTCTGTTGCTGTTTGTGCAACAGACGCCATACATACGAGGCCAATGGACAAGTGGATCATGCAAACCCGGTTTATTTTAAAAAAGCAGGAAGTATGAAAACAAGAATGGGGTTCCAGCCGTATACAAAGGTGAAGGAATGATAATCACCAAAAATCGCTGAACTTTTCCTCCAAGACCGTGTTTGGCTTACAATTTGATTAGTCTGGTATTCAGACTAACAAAATTAATATGCTAAACGGGCAATGAGTAGCAACAACCAACATTTAGTACAAAGACTACAATCCGGAGATCACTCCGTGATCAGTACTTTGTATGATAGATATGGTGATACCTTATATGGTATTGTTTTGCGCATTGTCGGGCAGGAAGATTTAGCACAAGATGTCATTCAGGAGTCCTATGTGAAAATCTGGAAAAACGCCGGAAGGTACGACGCCACGCAAGGCACTCTATTCACCTGGATGCTCAATATATGTCGTAATACCGCCATCGATAAAACCCGATCGGCTCACTTTCGGCACAAAAAGAAGGTCCACGTAGTGGATGATAATATTAATGATCACCGCAATTTTGCCTACGAGCAGAAAACGGATCACATAGGACTAGATGAAGAAGTAAATAATTTAGAGGAAAAGTACCGAACCGTAATTGACTTGATCTATTTTCGGGGATTTACCCAGAGAGAAGTGGTAGAGCAGCTTAATATTCCCCTGGGCACGGTAAAATCCAGGGTTCGGATTGCCCTCAGAGAATTGAGAAAAAAGTTTTTGAGTGATAAGACTCCTTTAGTTATTCTACTCAGTTTATATTTGATATAGCAGCATGAACAAAGAACAATTTTTAAATACAGGCTTACTAGAGCAATACGCACTCGGATTAACGGATGCCGAAGAAAGTGCCGTTGTAGAACAACACATGGAACGATTCCCGGAATTGAGGGATGAGCTCTACGCAATGCAGGAGGCTTTAGAGAGCTATGCCAAGCAATATGCGATCGCTCCACCTGATGGCGTAAAAACAAATATTATCCAGGAGGTAGGAGATGCTGCACCAAGACCCCGTGCTGGCAGAGGCTCTGCGAATTCTTTGGGGTTTACCTGGAGTAAGTGGTTGTCTTACGCCGCACTCATTGCACTTACTATTGGTTACCTGTACCAGAGCAATCGCTACCAACAAAGCCAGCAAGAACTACGGAACACTTCCGTTGCCTTGCGGTCCTGCGAAAATCAAAACACAGCTTTAAAGGATAATAAGCGCATTTATGCTTTTATTAGTAATGTAGAAACTAAACCCATTACACTAAAAGGAACGTCGGCGCATACCGATGCCAGTGCTATTGTTTATTGGAACGAAGACAGTCAACAAGCATATTTCTTTGCCAGTGCTTTACCCGAGCCTCCCTCCAACAAGCAATACCAAATTTGGGCTGACGTTGAAGGGGAAATGATTTCCATTGGATTATTGGATTACCAAACTCAGGATTTACAGAAGATTGATTATATCGCCCATGCCGAAAGTCTCAATATTACCCTCGAACCTAAGGGGGGGAGTAAAAAACCAACGGTTAGTGATCTGTACGTTAATGCACCCATCTAAATTACTGGGTGCTTTTTTTTTTAAATTATCCGCTTATTTTTTCCACTTTACCAAATCTTTCCCGATATTAGAGTTGTCGTCAAAATTCTTTTAATTTGGCGTATCCCATTAAATTAAGCTCGCTTACTCTCAAAGCAGTTTTGATCCCATCCCATAGCAAATCCAAATTAAGCAGCTAACTCAGGTTGGCACAGACTTTGTAATTATTTTTATAATCAATACAAAATCATTTGTTATGCTAGTACTGTACATTGCATTAGCCGCATTTGCTATTGGAGGAGGGGTAATCGTCGCGGGAAATTCTTTTTCAACCAAGCCTGGTAGACGATTCTAAGTAACGAAAGGAAATAGAGAAAAACTAATTTGAAAAAGCATTAAGAAACTTCTTTCCTCCAAAGTTCGGCAATACCGAGCTAATCGAAAAACCAACAATAAAGCCTGGATTAATCTAAGATTAATTCAGGCTTTTGCTTTTAAGTAGTCCACAAAATTAACCTTTATGATTTATGACGGCATCTTTTTCACCTACTCTGCGTTAAAAACTGCTACTGGTGTTAACCACACGCAGTTTTTGCCTTGATTAGGCAAAAAATCTGCTCGGTCAAAATCTAAA
>DATFKA010000150.1:0-14501 GCA_035268885.1 Saprospiraceae bacterium | reverse complement strand
TAGTGGTTGCTATTCTTCAAGGTAATCTTAACTGTTCAGAAAATCAATTCTCAACTTGATATCATCCTTTGACCAGGCCTGATAATTTACCGCTCGAAGGCAGCAGATATATTCGCCAGTAGGGAACCTTCATCTTGATCTACACTTTTAACCGGGCCCGCGTTTTTTACCTTGAACGCTCGTTGGCCGTTTGGTCTGAAGAGCTATTTTAATTCACCGAGCTCAGTAGTTATAGATTCGAAGGTAACCGACTCATTCGCCTGGACAGGAATATTCACAAAACTCATCTAATCACTACCCAACTTAGATATATGCTAACAAATTAACCCTTTTTGTCGAATTTTTCACCCAATAGTCGATCTAATGGACTCTCTACCCGCCGGAGCATCCTTTGACTGACGTGTGTGTAACGCAGCGTTGTTTTGATATCGCTATGTCCCAACAACTCCTGGATCAAACGCAAATCCGTACCCGCCTCCAACAAATGAGTCGCGTACGAGTGCCGCAATGAATGAAACGTCGCTGACTTGCGAATACCCGCCGCCGACCGTGCACGTCGAAAAACCGCCGACAAACTACTCCCCGAATAGGGCTCCCCCTTCCATTGCCCCTCGAATAGCCAGTGGCCTATCTGGTACTCTTCTACGTATTTACCTAGCAATACAGCTATACTACGACTCAAGGGTACCATCCGGTCCTTGTTGTTCTTACTGTTCCGGATGTGAATCATCTCCCGCTGGGTATCGATATCTTTCAATTGTAAATGACAGACCTCACTGAGCCGCAAGCCCGCACTGTAGGCCAGATATAACATCAATTGATGTTTGCGATTCTTTAATTGTGCAAACAAACCTCGTACCTCCCCCTGTGACAAAACCACCGGGAGCCGCTGTTCTTTTCTGGGACGCTCCACATTCAGTACCATCCGCGGACGCCGCTCCACCTTCTCATAGTAGAATTTAATCGCGTTAATATGCTGATTCAGCGTCGAGAGGGCAATCGACTGCTTCGCCATTTCATTACAATAATCCTGCACCGCCGATCGGTCCAGGTGTGGTAACACGACTATTCCAATCGCTTCCACAAAACGCTTAAAAAAAGAAGTATAAGTCTTCACTGTCGACCAGCTGTATCGCATCCCGATCAATTGATCCGTGTAGCGCTGCAGTAAGTCGGCCATCGGGCCTTGTTCCTTCTTCAGCAGATGCCTTTGACGCTGTCCCGGGTTGAGTTGTTGCTCCTGGGGCCTCAGTTGCTTCCCTGCCTGGATCACCGTATAGCCCAGTTGCTCAAAACCCAGTACCAATTGTTCCAGACAAGCCCCCTCATTCGGTATCAACCAACAACGCTCCCCCTTCGCATACCGACGCCTGGATATCGATTTCACCAGACGTATGGTCTCCGTCTGAAAAGGGAAGACCACCTTCAAAAATTCATCATCCGCCGCGTAATCCTGAATGTATACCTGCTTCGATTGACGATAATCAGCCTCGGATTGTAGAAGTTGTATCATCTCTTCATAAACAACTGGCTCAGGACGGGCATATCGCTCCCGCAAGGCCTCCAAGTTGCTTTGATTAGCCCGTAGCACCCAACAACACTCCTGGGAGTGCCAAAAAGCACCCGCTAATGTTTTCAGGAATGTCACTTCTGCCACCCGGTAAGGTAGTGCAACCAATAATTTTCCAGCCCGCAAACGGATCGTAACCGCTTCCCGGCTTATGGCAACCTCTGATGATGAACCTCCTTCCACCGTAGTTGCAGTTGAGTGAATGGCCGTTTTATCGGAATTTTCTTCGGAGGATAATCCGGTACGGCGTTTATTGATTTCTCCTTCCGGAAAAAGTGCATCCGGGAATTTTTTGACGAAAGCCGCACGGGCACTTTCCGTCCTGGGTATATGCCAGACCTTTTTTGACTGACTCCACCGCACACCAGACAAAGCCTTTACCTGATCAATCAATGACCAATCAAAATCAAACTCAAGTGCCCAACGCGCCGCGCCCCGATGCTCAATAGCACGCACACAAATAACCTGTTGGAAAGATTCACTTTCCACTTGCTTGTTTTTCATACACTAACTTGTTGCAGGGTGCTATTTGCTATTTTAGAGCTGAACTTTAAATATAACACAAAAAGTTTATAAATTCAACCCTTAGCTGAGACTACCCAAACCTGCCCCTACTGAACCAGCTCCATTTAATTTTAACTCAAAGCAACTATGATTATATATAATTTTATTAAAAGCCTATTTTACAGTTATTTATGCTGTTTTTAAAAAAAAAGTGGAATTCTGCCAAATCATGTGCCGCTCTTGCCTTATCCATTTGGCCACATAAACCGACCACCTGAATATTCCCGCGTCTCAGCCATTTTAGCGAAGTCGCAAGGAAGAAGCCGTTAAAAAACTTGTAGGATCTGGCAAAGCTCAATTTGAGATGCGTAGCCAAAGTTACGGATCGAAAATTAGCTGCCGTCCAGGTTCTATAAGACTTTAAGACTCAGCGAACTGAAAAAGTTTAAATCGCTTCTGAACCTTAATTTTACGAACTACTGAAAAAACATAAGTAACTCATCGGCGTTGTATAATTATTTAGTTCAGAAGTTGTTTAAGAATTCCTGGTGAGATGATTGGTAACGGCTTGGAAGTCAATGTGTTGCCAAGGGCTCCGTGAGGCGTTTTAAACAACTTCTAAAATAAACGTCGAATATAATAGGGACGTGATCCCCCCTACTGCTCCTGCTTAAAAGACCTCAGAAATTCTCCAAAGGAATCAAACTCTTTGCGGTAACTCACCCCGGCGCCGATTTCTAGTTTGCGGCCACCGATGTCGGGGGCGGATTTTTGGTAAACCCGCATAGTCACCGTTCGCTCTTCGTTGATGATGGCTTCGAAGATCAGGTCATTCCCCACGAAGGCATTATTCATACCGGCCGAAGCCTGGGTACGGCCGTCGAGGTCGACGTTTCCGCCTATTTTTACGGAAAAACGATCGTTGAAGAAGTTTTGGGTAATACTGACCTCCAACTCATTGCCCCGATTGATATTCTGGCCGTCGTTGATGTTGGCATTTTGATATTGACTGTAGGCCAGGCCAAAATCAATGCCCGAGAGCACCTTGCCTTCCCCGATGACCTCGGAGAGTAATTCGGTCAGGAGTAGGGATAATTGATTGGAGAGGAACTCCCCTACCGTATTGTAAATAATCTCCGTCCCCTGCAGATTGAAGTCGGCCGGCAGAAATTGGCCCGCCACAATCAGACCGAACACCTGTTTATTCAGTTCGTTTTGATCCAGCTCCAGCAGACGCAGTTTACTATCGGTATAGGTCTGTAATTGCCCCTTTAGAGAGGGAAAATCAATATCAAAATTGATATTGGGCTTTAGGAGATCGCCCGTGAGGTTCATCCGCAGATTGACGTCCGTCACCTCACTGGCCTGGTTCTGCAGATCAGCACTGGCATCCAGTAAATACTCCTGAATAAAATTCGCCACGGAGGTGTTCACTTTGTTGTATTCGGCGATCAGATCCACCTCTGCGGTGTAGGGATCTCCGGTCCAGGAAATCGTACCACCCCTGCGAATACTGAATTTTTTATTAATCAGATTATAAAGCGTAAAAAGATAATCCCCGGAGTTGATGGTATAGTCGCCGTACATTTTGAAATCACCATCCCTCGGCACAGAAATTTGTAGGGCTCCTCGACCGCGGCCCTCGATGATATCGCCAGTCTGCTCATCAAAGATGATGCGCAGCAGGGCCGCATTATTGACATTGAGGTCCATGTCCAGACTCACCCCTTTTAAATCGTAGGAAGAACTATCGGCCGAATTACGTCTACGCGCTTCTTTGGATTTATCTACGAACTGAATAAAGCCAAATTCGGAAGCTTGCTTTTCAGAACTGATGGGAATGGAGATCGTGGTACCGGGAGCGGTGGTGGCATTTACATAAATATCCGGTTGGGCAAAGGACCCCAGGAATTGCACATCCGCCGAGCCGATTCCCAAGCCGTAAAAGAGCTTATTATCGCCTTTTTGGGTATTTAGCCCCTGGAAGCGCTCGGTCGTCAGCCGGGCATCAAAACCAAAGTTTTTTAAGTGATTATGCCGAATTCCGCCCTCCATATAGGCGACATTACCATAAACGTCGTACAGTTCTGTACCACTCGCATCAAAGAAATAATTATCGACCAGGATCTCTTCGGCTCCAAAAGAATAGCGCGTTTTCAGATAATTTAAGGTGATCGCGCCCGGTTTTAGCTGAATCGCACCGTAAATATTAGGGTCCTCGGTCTGGCCGGAAATTCGCAACTTGGCGTTAAAACCACCGGTAGCATCAGAGATAGTTCCGCCAATAAAATATTCTGCAAACCACATGGGAAAAGACTGAATACTAAGGTTGGCGTCAAAAAAGCCTTTCTGCTCTTCGGCTCGGGGCCCTACATCGGCAACATTATAAAATGCATCTAATAAAAGCTGCGTGGTATCTTTGGTCAGACTGGCAAAGGCAACCACCGGCTGTTTGGCATCATCCATTTGCCCAATCAAATCCAGACTCCCCCAATCGTCTCCGTTAATCAATAAAGAATCGGCGTCCACTTCAAAGTGTATGTCCGTCAGGGCTAAAATATCGGCCGTGCGAGCCGCCAGATTAAAGTCTCCGTCAAATTGTAGCGGTTCGTAACGGAGCTGAGGGTTTAAGCCGTCAAAGTCCAGGTTGACCATATTCAGGGCAATTCCCCTTTTTGAGAAACTCTCCAGCGCAGCCGTTCGATCATCTTGCAAGGCGACAAAATCTTTGATGATGATTGAATCCTGCTTAAACAGTATGCTATTCCCATTATTAATCAGCCAGGGATCTTCCCAGAATTCCAGGCGGGAATCCTCCATTTCCATCAGAGTGCTGGTGCTATCCAGAGCCACGAGGCGACCATCGAAATAGAGACGATTCAGCATATTACGGGCCGTGGGGTCATCGTAGGTCAGGCCAAAATATACCGTATCCTGGTTGAAGGTAGACAATAAGGTAATGGGGGCATCCTGGATGTTTTTGGCCGGGGAAAAACCGGCGGACTGAAGATTCAAATCCCCTTCATCTCCTTCTAATTCCAAAAACGCCCCCAGGTCACGGGCGTGCAAATTACCCAACCTGAAATCCGGAATCCGAATCCTCGCCGTCACGATGGAATCTAAGTTACTAAATTCACCTTCGATGAGGGCATCCTGAATATCTGAAAGCTGCTCGACAAATAGGGTCTGCAGGCCTTTGGTATCCTTAATTTCAATCTTGTAACGAAACTCATGGGGCACATCCGTCGTATCCGCACTGGTGATCTGTAGTTGATGGGAGAAAAGCGGAAACTCCTCTTCTAAATAGCGCGCAAAATAGCCGGGAATCTTATCTACACTGAAAACGCCGTTAATCTGAGCATCCAGCAAGTCCGAGCGCAGCCGAATGGCTTTGGTGCCAAACTCAAAATTCTCCGCCGTCAGATCAAAGTATTCAATCTGGGCGGCTTGCCGGTCTTTAATGATGGTGACATCCTCCAAGTTGACCGTCCCTTCCAGTTCATCCAGGGTCTCATTGCGGAGATTAAGCTTCACCTGCCCCCCCAGGGTCAAAGGCTTTTTGCTGATATTCAGGGCGTAAAGGTCAACTTTGTTTACATCCGCCTGGAAGTCGAAAACGGGCGTTTCACCGGATAAATCAATCTCTCCCTGGAATCCAAAATCAATGTTATCATCTTTGATATTAAACAATCCGTTAAAGCGGTTGGCATCCATGCGTCCTCTTATTTCCGCATTCTCGTACAAATATCCCTTATAGGTAAAAGAGGAAATGTCTGCTGAGAAATCCGCAAAGGCCGAGGCCTTGGTTAAACCCATCCCATTATCTACCCGGGAATTCAAACTGATTAAGCCGTAATCCTGATTTCCAATGAAGGTCCCCAGATCAAATTGATCCAGGTTTATTTTTCCATTGTAGCGGGTCAGGTCTTTACCCTTCGGCATATCGATAATCTGAATATTCAAATCGGCCTTTCCCAAAGCCGTTTCCAGGCTACCTTCCGTGATTAAATTATCCAGTAGCACCGTAATTCTGCCTTGGAAGCCGAGGCGCCCTAGAGTCTCGAAATTATCGGGTACATCAAAATTGGGTAGCCAACGCCGCAAGGTCGGTATATTGGCCCGCATCTGACGGATATTAATATCAATGTACATGTCTTGGGGGCGGGTGAGGTTAGCAGAATTAAATCGACAATCGATCCGGCTACCATCTTCTAAGGCCAATTGCAGATTACGTCCATCCAGGTTGTTGACCTCCCCCCGAATCAGACCATCAATTCGAACGATTTGATTTCGATTGCGCTCAAAAAAGGGATTACCATTCAGCCCGGGGGCAAAAGTAATAATATCTTCCATCGCTATCCGGGAATCCTCTAGTTTGGCAATGATTTCCACCTCCTCCGGAAATTCAATAAAATCTTCATATTTTTCGTAGCGCAACTCAAGGGTATCTCTGAGCACCGTTCTGGGAGTTGTCAGATTCATGCCATACAGGGAGACTGCCGTTGAAGAAACCATGGCGTAATCGGCCGACCAATCGTTGAGATAAAAACCACTGCTGTCTGCAAAATTGAAACAATTGACCCGAGCCGAAAAGGTGTCCCGCTGATACTGAAAATCGGTAAAATCCATCTTGATATCATAAGCCGCCATGTGCTTATAATCCAGAATGCTATCCGGCGTCAATTTAACGGGCGCTTTCCGATAATTGTGGAGCGCAAAGTCACCGTCTAGCACCAGGATAGATTCGGCGGTAAAGACTAAATCGCTACTGTCTTTCTCCGCGATGGGTTGATTCAAAAATTCCTGCCATAAGGCCCCGCGCTCGTAATCATCAATACCTACGTCAGGGCCCAATATTTCAACCCTACTAAGTTCGAATTGATTTTGGAGTAAGTCAATCGATTTGACCTGAATATCAGCTCCGGCAATACTCATTTCTAAAAGCTGGTTCTTTAGGGCATCGTTTTTTTTCATCTTCAGACGCCCACTACTCAGGTGACTTAGCTCAATGTTGATCAGCTGTCGATTCCTTTTTTCTTTGCGTTCTTTTCGCTTCAGCCGGGCCAATAGTAGTTGTAAATTGGTATCAAAGCTGTTCGAATCCCTTTGTATAAACAGCTGGCTGTCCTCAATGTGTACCTGGTCTACAATCAGGCCCTTGCGCAGGAGCACAAAGGGCGAAAGATTAATCCGGGCGTCTACTCCCTTGGAAAACAGCAAGGTATCCCCCTTGAGATCTTCAACGTAGACATCCTTCAGCCGAAATTTATTGATAATACTTAGCCGAAAGTATCCAATCTCCACCTGTGTCCCTAATTTTTGGGAAAGCCCCCGGGTGATTTGCCCGACGGTCCAGGTCTGGATAGCCGGAATTTGGAACAGTAAAAAGAGGGCATTGATACTAACGAAAACAATCAAAAGAATACGCAGCAGCTTCCGTCCCAGGCGGCGGCTGTCCAGCTGCTTTTCTTCCTTGTTATCCTTATTTTCGTCAGTAGATGGTAAGTTCATGTCAAAAGAACAAATTGCAAGCGCAAAAGTATTGTTTTACCTCTGCTTTAACGTGTTTTTAATAGAGAAGTTGTTCAATTTATCGGGTCATTCTGGAATAGCCCATTTCATAAACGAGCTGATTCCGGCGAAGCTCGCCGGCTAGTGAACGTATTCGTTCTTCTGCGCGATCAGAATTGATAAAAAAGTATTCATAAAATACCAAATAGAAGGGACGATCCTGGAAAAAACAATTCGCCCAGCCAACGTTGGCCGGAATACCAGTATTGCGAAGCTGAATGGCCGCTCGCTTAGCCTCATCAAGCTGGTAATAACTGGCAAAAAAGATTAAATAGCGATTGTTGCTCTGCCGCAAATAATCCTCGCAGGGAACATCATCAAATGTGCCTCCGCTATAGACCGAAATGATGCTCTGGTCAGAACTGGCTAAGGTAATGGGTTCCTGATCCAGGTCATAGACAATGGAAGGAGCCATATAATACTTCGACCGCCGGACAAAAATCCCCGAGTCAATCTTAAAATAAAATATCCCCTCGGAAGCCTTCTGTGCTTCCAGGTCTTTTTTCAGTTCCTGCTGTCGTTCTACGTATTCCTCTTCATCTACGTAAGTGATGGGCGCCTTTTGGGATTCTTCGTAAATCAAGCCTCCGATCAAGAACAAACAGGTGGCAATAATGGCTAGTTGGTTATAATAGGTTCGCCGAAAGCGCAGCAGATCTGTTCTCCAGGTAAAATAAGGTTTTCCGCTACGACGCAGGGATGGCAAATTGGCCAAACCGACCGACTGGGTAATGCCCTTAAAGGCCATTACCTTCCGATTGTTTTTAACGGCATCCTCCCGGGCGGGAGCCAGCAGTACCTTGACATTGCGCTTAGCATCTACTTCCAGAAGGCCAAACCCATAGCGGATACATTGCCTTCTGAGTTCTTTATAGTATCGATTCTCATAATTTGGAAAAACATCAAAGGAGAAAATCACCCACTGCTCATCCGCGTAATACTCTTTGAATTGTTCAATGGCATAAATGTAGCGATACCTGGGAAGCGACCACAAGAGGCTAAAAGTAATAGTGGTAAGCACCAGCATCAATAATAGCAGAACAAGAATACTACTGAGCCAACCAAAGGTAAAAACAGAAATAGCGTCATTGAAGTAGAGAATACCCATTCCGGTCACCATTAGCACCATAGCGGTGGCCAAACTATCCATTAAGAGTAAGTCTATGGTATGCCGATACCAGAGTTCATCCCGATGCCAATAATCAGTGGCTTCTACCGTGGCGACAAAATCGGTATCCGCATCTACGGCGAAATGCAGGTATCCATCCGCAATTAAGCCGGATTCCGTTTTAGCATCCAGCTGGGTAATACTTTCCCCTTTGCGTTTCCGATACTTATAGTGCAACTTTAGATACCCCAAAGCCATCCGCGCTAATTGCTTATCGCTAATTTGAGTGGTATTTACCGGATTTCTATTTGCTGCCATATCTTAATTACTTCCATTGCCGGAGCCACGTCGTGCACGCGTAGCAAACGACTACCTTGTTGCAAAGCGATAAAATGCAGAATACTGCTGCCATTCAAAGCCTCCTCAGGGCTGGTACCCAGTAGCTTCCAGACCATAGATTTTCTGGAAAGCCCCGTCATCATTGGCAGCCCAAGCACCTTAAACACGTGTAAATTATTCAGTAATTGGTAGTTATGTTCCAGCTTTTTACCAAAACCAAAACCGGGATCCAGAATAATGTCTTTGCAACCTTTGGCCCTTAAACTTCCCACTTGCTCTATAAAAAAATCTAAAATTTCTTCCACTACATCCTCGTAATCGGTCTGCTGCTGCATATTTTCGGGCTTGCCCGCCATGTGCATCAATATATAAGGAATCCCCAGATCAGCAGCTGCCCGTTGGATATCCGAATCGATGGAGCCCGCAGAAATATCATTGATTAGGTCTACCCCTAAATCGGACAGTTGACGAATGGTCTTGCCATAAACCGTATCAATAGATAAAAGACAAGCTGGAAAGCGTTTTCGAATCGCCTCCACCACGGGCCCAACCCGCGCTAATTCTTCTTCCGGGGAGATGAGTTCGGCGCCAGGACGGGAAGACATGCCTCCTACATCAATAAAGGTAGCACCGGCTTCTAACATCTTTTCCGTTTGCGCCAGTGCGGCGTCCGCCGCATTGAATTGTCCTCCATCGTAAAAAGAATCAGGAGTCACGTTAAGGATTCCCATAATCTTAGGGGAAGAAAGATCAATCAGTTGACCTCGACAGTTAATAGAAGCCTGAGGATGTAACATAGAAAAAGATTAAGGCAGTTTTTAATGAACGTAAAGGTAAAGAATTGTTTTATCAATAAGACCATAGCCTTAAATTTGAAAAAACTGAATATATTTCGGCAAACCTGGCAGCCGTCATTGGTGACCATTAAGCGGTATGCCGTCATAATAAAAAAACAAAATCATGAGCAGTTCCCCAAATATAGCCATCGGTCGGGTAATCATTTTTGTCTTGATTGTCAGCATAGTACTGGTCGTTGCCCTTAAGTTCTGGCCCCGCTCCGGAAGTAATGGCAACAGTTCCCTAACTGGTACCCGGGACAATATAGGTATCAATACCAATATCCCTAAAGAAATCCAGGTAAAGTATCTACCCGCCAGTTTTCGTTTTGAAATCGACGAAGAAGATGCCATTGCGATCATCACTAATCCGCTGCGCTACAAACGAGAGTTCAATGACCTGGTCCGCAATATTAATCTAGCTATTCTGGACCACGTTTCCAACCGTATGAATCTGGAGGAAGATACTCGCCAACAGATTAGACAGGAGTACGAAAAAAGCCATGCTTATTTACGGAATATGTATTACCAGGATTTCGTCTCTCTGCGCGACAGCACTTCGATGCTTGCCCAGCGTTGGTATAGCAAAGAGGCCGGCTCCGCCATTGAGGTTTTGCACGAAGTAGCTTCTAAATACACTTGTTTTTTGGTCAACCAGATTATGGCTACCGTCCTGGAAACGGAGGGTGGTTCCTTTTATGGCAAAGGTAAAAAAGTGGAAACCCCCTGTGGTATTGCCATTCAGGAAGCACTAAACCCGATGTTTAAGAAGTTTCAGGAAAGCGCCGCCATTCAGGATTTTAGCCGTTCAAAAAACATGCTTGAAGAACGAATCGAGCGGGAAGTGATCGAGCTGGCCACTTATGAATTACAGAGTAAAAAAGGGCTGAGTAAACAATTAAAAACCAAACTTTTTGGGCTAAACGTATCCACCACCAATCTCGAAATATCGGCCATTAGTGTTATGAAAATCGGTTTTGACCTCAAGAAGTTTTTTCAGGTAGATCTCAACCCTAAAAACCAGGTGGTCACCATTAGCCTCCCTCAACCGGAAATTTTATCCCATTCCGTTTACCCCAACGCGGATAAATTGGATATTGGATGGATGCGCGAAGTGTCGGAATCTGATCTCAACCTGGCCTTCGAAGCCCTGCGGGAAGAATTCGTGCGGGAAGCACGCCGCGAAGATGGCTTTGATAAAGCAAAGGCCCACGCGCAGAAAGTAATGGAAGTGATGATGGGTCCAACGGTTGCGGCCTTTAATCCCAACTATAAATTACGGATATCTTTCCAATCTGGTAATAATAATCTAGACCCCGACCTGGTCATCAAAGACGAATTTTCTGATCTGGACAATTAGACAAGCCAACTAAATAATTGGTCGTGTGGTCGAGGTTTATTAATTTAATCAAAAACAAAGGTATGGATGGCGAAAGGGCCTCAATTGTCATTGCGGATAGTCAATATTTGATTCGCTTTGCGCTAAAACAGATTGTAGAAAAAGAGCTACATCTGGATTTAATGGGAGAAGTTGAATCGGAGCAAGACCTCTTAACCCTTTTGGAATCATCTCCTCTTCCGGATATTATCATCATCGATTATTTTGAAGAAGGCTTCCAGCTCGATTCTATTCGTAAAGTACGTTCCGCCTGCCCCGAAACTAGTCTCATTATTATAAGTGCTGATGAAAATAAAAAGAACATCCTGCAATCCCTGGAATGGGGCGTAAACGGATTTCTGACCAAGTCCTGTGACGAGGAAGAAATCAAAGATGCTATTAAAGCCTCTCTAAATAAAGACAAGTTTTTTTGCACCAGGGTACTCGATTATTTACTCGAAGAATCCTTTGGGCCCAAAGAAAAAGACCCCGCTCCTAGCCCACTCAGTAAACGTGAAATCGAAGTGGTCCAACTCATTGCTAAAGGATTGGTTGCCAAAGAAATAGCCGCACTGCTTAACCTGAGCACCCACACGATTTATACACACCGGAAAAAGATCATGAAAAAACTGAATTTAAAATCGGCTTCTCAACTCGTCAGGTACGCCGTACAACACGGTTGGGTACCCCTGGAATGATTTTCGCAGCAAGACCAAATGGTTTACACAAATAACTTAAACTCTTCGCTACAGCGCAGCCTACACAATTCGGAAGCCAGAATTGACGTTTTCCCTCTGTAGGGCTTAACATTTTTGATTATTTGATTGCTTAAATCACTGATTTCTTGTACCTTACAGGTAGTTTTACTAGCAATTTTGCAACCTAGTTTTTCATTCACCGTATTTCCTAAAGAATAATTGGTACCCTTAGCACCCTCGAAAATTTAAATTTTTTGATTATGCAATACAAAAATGGCATTTCCTGGCTAGCAAGCCTTGCCTTTCTCTTCATGGCTTTTGTTCTTCCAGGAAAAAACTATTATCTGGTCTATAATAATGATTGTATGGACCGATTGGAGTATAGTTATGAAGAAACTCGTCCTGGCAACGAGTTCATTGTTTACTCCGTTACCCTGAGCAGTGGTGAAAAGATTTTGATGGAAGTTGGCCTGGAATCCAGAGCCCCTGTCAAGACCCTGGACACCCAGGTATTGACCAATTGTGAAGAAGCCCGCCAGGTTTTTGACGGCTCGCTGGCTACAAAAATCAATAATAATATTGATCAATTCTACATCGTCACGCCCGTTAATTTGAATGGACAATACCGCATTGCTACCGTAAGTAGTGCCGCCTACTATCATTTTGATGGTGAAGCCGTAACCGGCAGTACGCAACAGTATAGATTTGATTATTTACTGCAATCCGGAAGAAGTGGAGACCTGTCCAATGGAGACGCCAGAGGGAGTGTGTTTTTTATGGAGACACTACCTTTGGGGCCTTGCCAGGTCATCAATCTACGCCAAACTTACGGTCGGGATAATAACTACCTGGATATTTATGTCGTTCCTGAGATCGGTGTAGTAGAAGAGCAAAGTAGTTTGTCCAACACTTCTTACCGATTGAAAAAAATTAATAATACACCCTTTGCCGACTACCTCTATCGAGTCTGTGGCGCAAGGGCCGATAAAACGGTAGCCGCGAGAAGTAATAACAACAATGGTCCCGCCAGCTACAACGATAGTGGTCTTTTTGCGAAAAGCGGAACAACCCAGCAGCCAGAAATCACGCCGGAAGTAAGCCACGTCGTGAAAAAAGGAGAAACGCTTTTCGGCATCGCTCGTGAATACGGCGTTGAAGTAGCCGACATCAAAGTATGGAATGAACTGGCCACCAGTGTAATCTACGTAGGCGACGAATTAGTCGTTAGCCCTCCCGTACAAACACAAATGCGACAATACAATGAAGACTTCACCGCGAAGGGCGTAAGTCAGCCGCAAAGCTACGGTACCAGTGATCTTTTTAATACCCCCCAGGTCAATGGTCAACCTGCCTGGAGCCAGACTAGTGGACGCCACGTGGTACAAACGGGAGAAACGGTTTTGTCTATTGCCCAGGTGTATGGCTTTACCGAAGAGCGCTTTCGCTTCTTTAACGAATTGGGGCCAACCGAACGGGTGCAAGCGGGAGATATCTTATTGACAACGGATTGCCTGGATACACAAAGCACACAGGCGGTTAATCCAAGGTCGAGTATGCAGACCAAAGGAGTTAGTTCCTACAGCACTATGCCCGAAAACTCTAACTATACGACTCCGCTTAATCAAAGATACGAGTACACTAATGATCAAAATCCTGTCTACACCGACGAATACGTGGATTTTGACATGAATTATCCCGACGAATTTCAAACCAAAAGTGGTGAAACCCAATCGCAACAACCACAGAGTTATGGGTTGCCACCCGGTGCTACGCCTCGCTCACCCGAATCTACGGTCCCAGTAGGCACGCCGAATGACAATTTCTATTCGCCTTCAAATTACGGTCCCATCCCAGGTCGGTACAATAACAACGAACCCCTGCGGGAGCCACAAAATAATAATGACCCCACCAATTATCAAAACTACATTCGCCCTAATCAACAAACGAAGGGAGCGGTTCCGCCGCAAAATAATTCCCGTACGCAGCCCTACGGTGGTGTGCCCAGTAACTATAGTAACACTTCGGGAATGTATAGCAAAGGACTACCCACCGGCGAAGATAAGGTCATCATTACCGGTGTGAAAAAAATGCATATGGTCAAAGACGGAGAAACCCTGGAATCAATTGCTGCGCGTTATGGTACTACCGTAAAACGCCTAAGGGCATTGAATCAAATGGAACGCAGTGAGGTCGTTATACCTTTCCAACAAATATATGTACAGAAGTAATTTAACCTGATAGCAACTAATTTGAGAAAGGCGAGCCGTTTTGTAAACGGTTCGCCTTTTGCATTGTTATGACATTGTTACCACTTTGGTTGTTTATTTTGATGCCAGTAATGATTCAATATTACTTACATAAGTAGTTCACAATATTGAAGTTTAGATTTTGACCGAGCAGATTTTTTGCCTAATCAAGGCAAAAACTGCGTGTGGTTAACACCAGTAGCAGTTTTTAACGCAGAGTAGGTGAAAAAGATGCCGTCATAAATCATAAA
>DATFKA010000149.1:0-54103 GCA_035268885.1 Saprospiraceae bacterium | reverse complement strand
TCTTTGACGTACTTCGGCAGTCCAGTTACTTTCTCTTTATGAGCTGACCAATTTTTAGGGAGAACTTTTACGCCGGTACCGTAGTATTTCTTTTTGCCCTTAGCGTATACGTAGATCATCACCTGGGAGGTGCCGTCTTTGCTCTTCCGAGCAGTCCAGAGTAGTGCCTTTACTTTCATGTTAGAAAAATATTTTGTTGTTAGAAAACTGTCAGAAAAAAACAGTCGAAAAGAAGCAACAAGAAACAAAGGCGGTAAGTATAAAACAAATTGTTTTAATAAAAAAGGTCTAACGGTAGGCTATAAACGAAAAAAAAGCCCTTGAAAATCAAGAGCTTTAATCTTAAAACAAAAATTTTGTTTTAGCGGTCTGGACGGGACTCGAACCCGCGACCCCCTGCGTGACAGGCAGGTATTCTAACCAACTGAACTACCAGACCATTGGTATTTATATCTTTATATCTTTGGCAGGTATTCTAATCCGCCTAAGGCGGAAACTACCAGACCGTTTCGTGTAGTGATGTGGTCATGTGGTGGGGTGGTCATGTGTTATTAGTTCTAAACTAGACGCTTTGGCACGCTGAGAAAAGAACTTTTTTATAGACCATAAGCCAAATAACCAGGCCCCTGTTTTTGGGATGAATCCCTGTTTCTGGGGTGCTTTACGGATCGTTTTCCGTTGTAGCGAGTGCAAATATAAAGTGCTTTTATTTTCCATGCAAGAGCTTTGTAAAAAAAAGTAAAAAAAAATTTAAAGTCTGGGTCTGGCCAGTGCTTATTGCTAACTTTGTGCCGCTTTAGCGCACAATCTGCCGTGGTTTTCATGGGGATTTGTAACCTTTAGGCTATCTTGCCTTATATTGGTGTGGTCTTGTCCGGTGTTATAATCGCCGGTATTAGATCCATTTAACTTAAAAAAAGCAGACAATATGGTGTTTCTGGAGTTTGAAAAACCACTGGAGGAATTATATGAAAAGCTAAATAAGCTGAAAGAAATCGGCGACGACGGAGAAGAGGGAATCGATGTGACCGAAATGGTGAGAACCCTGGAAAATAAAATTCGCAATAAAAGAAAAGAAATTTACAGTAACCTCAGCGGCTGGCAAAAGGTGCAACTCTCCCGCCACCCCGAGCGGCCCTACACGCTCTTCTACATCAACGAGATGTGTCGCAAATTCACGGAGCTGCACGGCGACCGCTACTACGCCGATGATAAAGCCATCGTCGGGGGGATCGGTTCGCTGGATGGACAAACGGTGGTGATCCTGGGACAACAAAAAGGGGTGAATACCAAATTACGGCAGTACCGCAACTTTGGTATGGCCAACCCCGAAGGTTACCGCAAGGCCCTGCGACTTATGAAAATGGCGGAACGATTTAACTTTCCGGTGGTTACCCTGATCGATACGCCGGGCGCTTATCCGGGACTGGAAGCCGAAGAGCGGGGTCAGGCCGAAGCCATTGCGCGTAATTTAATGGAAATGGCACAACTAAAGGTCCCCATCGTATCCGTCGTGATCGGAGAGGGCGCTTCGGGTGGTGCTATTGGTATCGGCCTGGGCGACCGGGTATTTATGCTGGAGAACACCTGGTACTCGGTGATTTCGCCGGAATCTTGCTCCTCCATCCTGTGGAGAAGTTGGGATTACAAAGAGCAAGCGGCCGAAGCCCTGCGCCTGACGGCCGACGATATGTTCGAATTCGGAATCATCGACGGCATCATTAAGGAGCCGGTGGGCGGTGCCCATTCCAATCCGGAGGAAATGGCGAAAGTACTGAAACGGCACATTAAAAAGGCCCTGACTGAACTACAGGAAATGAGTCCGGAAGACAGAGTGGAAGCCCGAATTGAAAAATATGCCAATATTGGGCAGTACGAAGTCGTTACAGAAGAAGAAAAGAGCTAAAACAATAAACTGCATACCCCCCAAGGCCGATAAAAGAGGACCTGCTGATGTGCAGTAAAATATGACTTATGAGTTTACTACAAAATGCGCGAGCGTATTTCCGTGCTCGCCGCATTAAAAAACAACTAGAAAAGCAATCCAGCTTTTTGAAGAAACGGGTGAATATCAACTCGGCAAAAAATATCGGTATTCTCTTTGATGCTACCCGACTGGATACCCGTCAGGCGGCTCTACAGTACGCCGACCAGCTAAAAAAGCAACGTAAAAAGGTGAAGCTGCTGGGCTATTTTGATGTGAAACAAAGTAAGGACGCCTCTCACGCCTTCCCTTTCTTTGATAAAAAGCACCTCGACTGGTACTTTATCCCCCGGTCTAAAGAGATAGACTTTTTTTTACAGCAGAATTTCGATATCTTTGTATTTCTCAATCCAATAAGCTCACATTATTCAGAGTACATTGCTGCACTGACCAAAGCCAGCCTTAAAGTCGGCCCCATCAGCTCAGAACTAGATTGTTATGATCTGATGCTCGACGTGAAAAACAAGGCAACTCTCACAGATTTCATAAAACAACTGCAGCTCGTTCTGCAGAAGACGAATCAAGAGCATGAAGCAGCATAAGTTTAGCGGAACCGGAGTCGCTCTGGTCACTCCTTTTCATCAGGATTACAGCATTGATTACCCTACTTTGGGCCGTCTGATTGACCACGTTATCGAAGGCGGTGTGGATTATATTGTTTCTCTGGGCACCACCGGCGAGGCGGTTACGCTTTCGCAAAAAGAATGCCGGGAAGTATTCGATTATACCATCGAAAAAGTCAATGGCCGTTGCCCCCTGGTAGCGGGCCTCTTCGGTAGTAACTACACCCATAAGCTGGTACAGGCAGTACAGGAGTACGACTTCGATGGTTTCGATGCCATTATGTCGAGTAGTCCGGCCTATAATAAGCCACCCCAGGAAGGTATCTTTCGCCACTATATGGCCCTGGCGGAAGCCTCGCTGCTACCCATCATTATCTATAATGTGCCCGGCCGCACGGGCTCTAATGTGGAACCGGATACCATCCTTCGCCTGGCCCACGCCAGCGAAAAATTCATCGCGGTGAAAGAAGCTTCCGGCGATCTGACTCAGGGGATGAAGATTATCAAGGATCGCCCCGATCACCTGGCCGTGCTTTCGGGCGATGACCCCACGGCACTCAGCCTGATGGCCAACGGCGGCGATGGCGTGATTTCCGTCATCGCTAATCTCTATCCGGAGCACTTCTCCAGCATGACCAACGCCGCCCTGCGGGGGGATTTCACCACCGCTGCACGGCTCAACCTTGATCTGCTGGACCTGCATCCTTATCTCTACGTAGAAGGAAATCCGGTGGGCGTCAAATCGGCCATGGAGATTAATGGGCTTTGTACTAGCCAGGTGCGGACCCCGCTGGTCCCGCTTTCGGAGCAGTACCGTAAACAATTGAAGGTGGAAATGGGACGGGTGCCAACGTTGCAAAGGGTTTAGGCGAAGCAGAAGCTTCGCCTCAGCGGATGCGCTTCAGCCTTTTGCCCGGTCGAAGCTTCTGCTTCGATCCCACTTACTCTAATGCCTGAACCCTCTCCCATACAGCCCGAATCCGCTCCAGGCTGGTCCGTTGCCGCTCGACTTCCTTTTGGGAAATACGGTTCGTAGCCACGGGCTCAAAGCCATCCTCAAAGCGTGCGTATTGGGTTAATAGATCTTCAATATCGGCTACGCGTTGCCGCTCCGCCGCCGCCAGGGCTCGGCCCTGCACATTAATTTGGTTGCGCTCCTGCTCCAGGTGCTCCATGGCAACCATTACCTTCCTTTGGAGATCAGCCGCTTGCTGGTAATACGCTTTGGCTTCCGAGGCGAGTGCTTCTTGTCGGATATTCGCTCGCTGGCAGCCAACAAGTAGGCATCCGGCTAAGAAAAGGCATAAAATAGGGGTACGCATAGGCTTTATTTTAGAAAAAAATAAAAAATTGCAACAATGATGCATTTGTAGTTGTATCTTTGTAGAAACAAATACAATATATGCGGTTTTTTGGATGGCATATTGACTTCCTCGGGTTTTCTGCTTCTTTTGCCTGCGCGGTGCATTGCATGGCCCTGCCCGTCCTGTTGTCACTCGGTTTCCTGGGTGGCGCAGAGTGGTTAGAGAACGAAGCCATTGAGCGCTTCCTGATCATTGGCAGTATTATCATTGCCTCTTATTCCATTGGTAAATCTTACTTTCGGGAGCACCGTAACGTTTATCCCTTGCTCTGGCTGCTGGTTGGCATTGCTTTTTTGATCGGTAGCTTATTCCTACACCACGGGTCCTCGCATTATATTCTGACCGCCATCGGTGGCTTCTCCATTGCTTTTGCCCACTTCGTCAATTGGAAATACCTGACTTCTTGTAAATTACCCGCCCTGCGGTAGTTTTTCTTGCTGGCTAAAATGTCAGCCTGGCGTTTCCACTTTACCCTTATTTACTCTTGCACCGGAATGGTGATCTGCGTACGCAGGCTATCCACGCCACTGGGCAGGATCCATTGGGGCCCATTTTGGAGGAATTCGCTTACCTGCTCGATTTGGGTGTCGGAGGCCAGGCTCAATACTTCGAAGTTTCCGATTTCTCCGAAGGGGTAGACCGTAAAGGCAATGGTGATGGGGTTTCTTTTGAGGCGGGAATTGGTAAAAAAGGCTCGGTAAGCTTGGTTATCACTGCGGAAATAATCAAAACCGCCGACGGGGACCGGCTGGCTGACTTTGCTCCGCTTATAGGTTTTCCTTAGTTGGGATGGGCTTTCTCTTTGCATGGCTACGACCAACGGTTCGGCGGGGCTGTCCTTCAGCCGCAGACTGGTATCCTGGTAGTTGAAGTGCTGTACCGTGTAGGTGCTATCCGGGGCTGATGCTAAGGCGGACAATTTGAAGTTTCCGGCCGCATCGCTGATGGCTTCCTGCTCTCCACTCTGGTTAAGAATGACCGCACCGGCTACGGGACGGCCCTCCATGTCAATGATCTGTCCCTGGAGTGATTCCAGGGGGAAGGCCTCACTGGCCTGGGGTAGCGCAGGGGAAGTACGCGGCTGCACCATTCTGGGGGCAGCGGTTATGGCAGGTGGTGCTTCCTCGGCTATTCCTTCGTCAGTAAGCACCTCATCCAACTCATAGTCGCGGGTTGTTGGTTCGGGTGCGGGGGGCGGTGCTGATTTTTCCTCCACGGCGGCTGGCTCCTCGGTGGGGGGCTCGGGCAGGGCTTCCGTAAGCTCTTGTTGACCCGTTTCCGCTTCGGGCTCGGCGGCGGCTTCGGTTTGCGTAGGGGGACGGACTTCTTCCATACTGATCCCCTGATTGTCCGGTGTCTGGTTGAGCCACCAGATGGTACCCAGACCAATGACCAGTAAGAGGGTAGCGGCAATACGCCGTAGGGCCAGGGGGATGATGCGCCCCCGTCGTTGCTTTGCTTCCGGCTGCTGGATTTTTTTGCGTAAGCGGGCCAGGCGTTTCTCGTGGTCCTCCTCCGGTGCGGATTGCAGTCCTTCGAGTGCGTCTCGTAGAAAAGCATCTTCACGGGTAGCCTGCTCCAGTTGCTGCTCATCGCGCGCAGTCAGGCTCCCATCGATCCATTGCTTTAACCATTTGAGGTAGGCACTACTTTTCATCTTTTTTGGCAATTAATGCTTCTATACAATTTTTTAAATTTCTTCGTCCGTTTTGAATGTGGGATCGCACCTTGCCGACCGTCCAGCTGAGCTGCTCCGCAATTTCTTTATAAGTACGTTCCTGTAGGTAGAACAGTTCTACACAGGTCTTTTGTTGGCGATTCAGGGTCTCCAGGCAGTGTTCGAGTTTTTCGAATTGCTGTTCCTGTTTTTCTTTATCGCTTTCGCTAAAAGGATGCACGAAGTCTTCCGATTGCATACGATCGGCCACGATTACTTGTTTGTTTTTCTTTTTGCGCAGCTGCATCAGGCAGTGATTTTTAGCCACGACGTATAGCCAGGGACGAAAGTCCTGAATCTCTTGCTTGTTTACCTTAGCAGGGAGCTGCTCAAAGATTGCCATGGCAGCATCTTCGGCGTTTTCCGGAGAAGAGAGGTATTTTAGGCATAGACCGTAGACCATCTCCAGGTAGCGTTCGTACAGCTGCCCCAGCACCTCCATATCGTCTTTTTTTAGATATAGGGCGAGCAGTTCCGCATCTGATTTCTCTTTTTTGGGCCTGAAACGCATAAAAACGGGTCAATGCTTAAGTTCACCGACTAAGGTAAGCAATTTATATCCAGATAATTGTTAATTTCAACCCAATGACCCGAAATGCATCCATGAAAGCAATCATCTTTGATTTTGACGGTACGCTGGTTGATTCTCTGCTGCTAGGCCTCGAAGGCGTCAACCAGTTGGCGGACCGCTTTTCTTACCCCGCCTTTGAAGATACGGAATACATTCGCGCCCGGGGCGTCAAACAATTAATAAAAGAAGATCTGGGTCTGCGCTGGTACCAGTTTCCTATTTACCTGCGGGCACTCAAAAAGCAACTCATTCCCCACATGAGCAAGCTGGAGCTAAACGAAGGCATCGATGAGATGCTTCGCGCACTGTACCAAAAAGCACAACTCTATGTCCTGACCTCCAATATCCGACCGGCGGTAGATTTCGTCATTGAGCAGTATAAATTAGATCTGTTCGAGGGCGTCTACGCGGGGACTTCCCTGTTTAAAAAACACCGCAAACTGCAACGCCTGTTGCGAAAGCATCAACTAGAGGCAAAGGAAGCCGTATACGTAGGAGATGAGGTTCGGGATATCGTGGCCTGCCGGCGCATCGGTATGCCCATCGTCTCCGTCAGTTGGGGCTTCAATAGCGCCGAAGTGCTGGCCGAAGCGGGGCCCAATCATCTGGCGCATTCACCGGCTGAACTCTTGCAGATTCTGGAGGCGTATTATTTAGCCTAGTTTTAGGGGGCTGATCAAGTGTGTTTTTGGGGTCGAAGCTCCTGCTTCGCCTAAACGGTCCTTTTGAAAAAAAATCAAAAACTTTTATGCAATTTTTAGACGACTGGCATCCATAGGGCAAAAACCAGTTCATCATGAAAAATTGCTTATTGATTTTTTGCCTTAGCGTACTGGCGAGTTTCTCGCTACCCAACTTATCCCATGCCCAATACCAGATCAAAGGGAAAGTGATCGACGAGCAGGGGCAGTCCCTGATGGGTGCCTCTATACTCATCGATCGCACTACCCAGGGTGCCGTGACCAACATCGACGGTACTTTCACCTTGATGATACCCGACTCTTGTGCCCGTATCAATATTACGTATACTGGATTCGAGCCCATCATGCAGGAAAAGGTTTGTTACCAACAAAAAGCTTTTCGCTTCCAACTGAAGGCTAGTGAGGTCGTCATGGATGAAGTCGTAGTGACGGGCTATAGTGTTCAGAAAAAGAGAGCTGTTGCCAACTTCCGCTCCAACCGGATGAACGGCGGAGCCTTGATGGCCGCACCCAGTTACACTCCCGCTGGTTACTCGGATGCCGGGGTGGTTCATAATACCGAAGACTACGACCTCATCCAGGAAAACACTTTCCTGGCCGTTAAAGACGAGCCTCTTTCTACTTTCTCAATCGACGTGGATGCGGCTTCCTACAGTAACCTGCGACGCTTCGTCAATAATGGAAGTTTGCCCCCCAGGGATGCTGTGCGCATCGAAGAGATGATCAATTATTTTAATTACGATTACGAAGCGCCCCGGGCAGAGCATCCTTTTTCGGTGACCACCGAACTCTCGGATTGCCCCTGGAATGCGGATCATCAGTTGTTGCACATCGGTCTGCAGGGTAAAGAGATCCCCACCGACGATCTGCCTGCTTCGAATCTGGTATTTCTCCTGGATGTCTCCGGCAGTATGAACGCGGCCAATAAGCTCCCCTTACTGAAATCTTCCTTTAAATTATTGACGGATCAAATGCGTCCGCAGGATAAGGTAGCCATCGTCGTGTACGCCGGTTCTTCCGGGGTGGTGCTGGATGCTACGTCTGGCGACAAAAAGCAAGACATCATGAGTGCTCTGCAACGGCTGGAAGCCGGCGGGTCTACCGCCGGTGGTGCGGGTATTAAAAAGGCCTACCAGATTGCTCGTAAGCACTTTGTGAAGGGTGGAAATAACCGCGTTATTTTAGCGACTGATGGGGACTTCAACGTCGGGCAGTCCAGCGATGCGGAACTGGTTCGGATGATCGAAGAAGAACGCGAAAGTGGCGTTTTCCTGACCGTTCTTGGTTTTGGAATGGGCAACTATAAGGACAATAAGATGCAGAAACTGGCTAAGCACGGTAATGGCAACCACGCTTACATCGATAATATCGAGGAAGCTCGTAAAGTACTGGTCACCGAATTTGGGGGAACCATGTTTACCATCGCCAAAGACGTCAAACTACAGCTAGAATTTAATCCCGCTTACGTACAGGGCTACCGCCTGATCGGTTACGAAAACCGCTTGTTGAATAATGAAGATTTCAACGACGATAAAAAAGATGCCGGCGAGCTGGGGGCGGGACATACGGTGACCGCACTCTACGAAATTATTCCGGCGGGTAGCAAAAGCGAGGTGCTGAAGTCCGTTGATGCTCTGAAGTATCAGGAGCAGACGACGAATAGTGCTTGGAAAAACGGAGAGTTGATGACCGTTAAGTTGCGCTACAAGCAGCCGGATGGTAATAAGAGTACCAAATTGGAGCACGTCCAGGCAGCCAAACCCATTGCCCTGGATAAGAGCTCGGATAACTTCCGCTGGTCAGCGGCCGTTGCCGGATTTGGTATGCTACTGCGCGATTCGGAATTTAAAGGAACGACCACCTTCGATGAGGTATTGGCCCTGGCGCGTAGTGCCAAAGGCAAAGACCAGGAGGGTTACCGCATCGAATTCCTGAAAATGGTACGCTCCGCCCGCGATATGAAAATGCCGCTGACGGCGGAGAAGAAGTAATAATTGGTCGAAAATATTTATTTTACTTTTTCAAAGACCATGATGGCGAGTGGTGCCATGGCGATTTCGATATAATGCGATCGTCCGGCCCACTCGCCTTCGGTCGCTTTATGTTTACTGTTCATGTGGTCGCCGGTGCCTCCGTAGATTTTGGCATCACTGTTCATGACCTCTTTCCAGACGCCACCGGATGGTACCCCCAGTCGGTAGGGCCACTTGGGCGTCGGGGTGAAGTTGCAGGCGATAACGATCTCGCTATCTTCTCCCTTACGGAGAAAAGAAAGGAAGCTATTCTCGGCGTCACCGTGGTCAATCCACTCAAAGCCTTCGTTTTCAAATTGTTTTTCGTAGAGTGGTTTGGAGCTGCGGTAATAGTCGTTGAGGGCTTTTACCCAGTCGCGGACCCCCTGGTGGGGGGCGTGATCCAATAACCACCATTCCAGGCCTTTTTCGATATTCCATTCGCTGGTCTGCCCAAATTCGCCACCCATAAAGAGTAACTTGGTCCCCGGGTGGGTAAACATGTAACCAAATAGCAGACGCAAGTTGGCAAAACGCTGCCAGTCGTCGCCCGGCATACGCCCGATCAGGGCCCCTTTTCCGTGTACCACTTCGTCGTGCGACAGGGGCAGCATAAAGTTTTCGGTAAAAGCGTAGATCAGACTGAAGGTGATTTCTCCGTGGTGGTATTTCCGGTAGATCGGATCCCGCTTGAAATAATTGAGGGTATCGTGCATCCAGCCCATCATCCATTTTTGGCCAAAGCCTAAGCCCCCCGTAAAGGTGGGACGGGATACACCCGACCAGGCCGTTGATTCCTCGGCAATGGTAATAGCGTCGGGGACTTCTTTATAGATGTTTTCGTTAAATTCACGGAGAAAGGCGATGGCTTCGAGGTTCTCGTTACCGCCGTGCTCATTGGGGACCCATTCGCCCTCTTCGCGGGAATAGTCCAGATAGAGCATGGAGGCGACGGCGTCGACCCGCAGGCCATCAATATGGTATTCTTCTAACCAGAACAGGGCATTGGAAATCAGGAAATTGCGTACCTCATTGCGGCCGTAGTTAAAGATAGAGCTTTTCCAGTCGGGATGAAAGCCCTGCTTGGGATCTTCGTGTTCATAAAGATGAGTACCATCAAACATGGACAGGCCGTGGGCGTCGGTTGGAAAATGGGAAGGTACCCAGTCTACCAGGACACCGATACCGGCCTGATGGCAGGCATCAACCAAGTACTTAAAATCTTCGGGCGTACCAAAGCGAGAGGTCGGTGCAAAATAACCCGTTAGCTGATAACCCCAGGAAGGAAAGAAGGGGTGTTCCATAACGGGTAGAAATTCAATATGCGTAAAGCCCATTTCTTTTACGTAAGTGACCAGGTCATCGGCCAACTCGCGGTAACTCAAAGATTCGGCGCCACCTTCCTTTTTGCGCCAGCTACCCAGGTGGACTTCGTAGACGGAATAGGGCTGCGGCTGACCCGCCTTTGCTTTTCGTTTCTCGAGCCATTTTTTATCCTTCCATTCGTAGGGCGCCTCCCAAACAATGGAAGCGGTACTCGGGGGGACTTCCCAGAAGCGGGCATAGGGGTCTCCTTTTTCCAGGTGTTCGCCCGATGGGCTTTCGATATGGTATTTGTACAGTTCTCCATTGCCAATATTGGGAATGAAACCTTCCCAGATACCGGAACCATCCCAGCGGGCTGCCAAGGGATGCTCGCCCTTACTCCAGTAATTAAAATTACCGATGACGGAGACAAACTTCGCGTTGGGTGCCCAGACCGCAAAATAGACCCCCTTGACCCCATCGACCTCGATGAGGTGGCTACCCAGCTTGTCCTGTATACGGTAGTGCTTGCCTGACTTAAAAAGATAAATATCGAATTCGGAAAATAGGCTATGGTGTAAGACGGTACTCATATTGGTTTGTCTTGAGATAGTAATAAAGTACTGATCGCAAATCCTGCGTTCAGCTTCTTAGACAAACATACAAAAAGTGTAGAACTTCCTCACACTAAGTCCTCCTCGATTATTGTCGGTTCGGGCCTGTTGAGGTGTAAATCCGTCAGTTCGTACAGGGCAATCGACACCGTTACGGCCGCTAGCATCGGACCGAGGATGGTTCCCACCACCGGCAACAAAAACAAAACCTGGATGATTAGCCCCACACCTAGCGCAATACCAATGAATTGTTTGCTGAATTTCATGCTCTCTTTGATCGTGAAATTGAATTGCTCCAGGTAGTTATCCATGATGGCGTACCCTAAAAAGAAGAGGCTGATTAAAAATAAAAAGACGGGCTTTAAGAAGTCAATAAATCCAAAAATTCCGAAGAATACTTTAATTCCTATCCCGAAGATCATCTCCATAACATAACAAAAGATAACGACCTTGATCATTCGGACCTGGGCAACAATAAAGGCCTTCATACTGGCGTCGGAATCCTGCCCGGTAAGTATACTGATCGTACGACGGCACATGTGGAAGATGACAATCTCCAGCAGAATCATCATCAGATAGCGCATAGAGCCATTTGACAGGTACTCGTATTCGTCGCTGAGTACTTTGACAAACATTGTGCCGGCGGCACTCATCGCCGCGAGTGGATCTTCTACTTGTGCTGACTGAAACCAGTCGGTGATCGAATGGATAAACTTGAGCCCCACCAGGATCGCCGCTAATAAGAGTAGGCGACCCACCCAGCTGTACTTCCAGAAGCCATCCCAGAGTTTGTGACGGATAATGAACAGCGTTGCCTGCGGATAGGTGTATAGCGCGTAGAGCAATTGCTGGTAGTGTTCTTTTACTTGTGTTAGCTTAGACATGTAGGATAAAGGCTTTCAAAATGTGAATTCTTAAAGAACGTTTCAAAAGTATATATATCTGTGCAAACTTGCTGCTGAATCAGACGAAACGGGTATTTTTTTAGAAGTAACGGGCGCATTTCGCCCGACGCAAAGTCATTGGTGTCTCATTTTTGAGCTCCCGATGAAATTAAGTCACTGATATCGAGCTAAATATTGATATTTATTGTACATTAATTCTTGAATTCATACTTTTCATGGAAGAGCATAACTTAAATAAGACGCTGACCGAAATGGAGTCTAAGGCAGAGGATGAACTGTCCTTTCTGCTTTCTACCGGCGCGGAATATTTTACGACGGCTCAACTGATCCGGTTAAAAGGTCAGTGGGAAGTGAAGAATCACTATTTTCACCGCTTGCATAAGGCCTGGATTCGGATGGCCGCTCTGGCTCCCGCCTGGCTCTGCATCTGGTTGGTATTGGATTTGATAGGATTGCCCATTCTGGGCCTGGTTTTCTTGTTTTTCTTTCCTTTTTCCCTGGTCTCCTTTTTTGTAGGAATGTTTCTTATGCGCTGGCTGTTTCCCGGCAAGGGACACCTGGATATGGTGGGTAAAATGATTCAGCAAGAAATAATCAGGAGAAAAGAAAAGCAAAAGCGCAAACACTAAGAGAGCTTTATAGAACAGATGATCAAGTGAAACACGACCACATGATACTTGAAAGTGCCCGGAGCGGGAGTCGAACCCGCACGCCCAAAAGGACACATGGCCCTCAACCATGCCTGTCTACCAATTCCAGCACCCGGGCAGGGTACTTTTTAGAAGCTCGGCAAATATACCGGCTTTTCAACGATATTTCAACCCCCCGGGACTTTATTTCTCCGACTTTTCTAGCGCCGATTTGCGTAAGCGCTGCAAAAACGGAGAGGCGAATATAAAGTCCTGTAATAATTCATTATCACTCTTTAGAACTTCCTCTTTGTTCCCTCGCCAGGCTAGTTTGCCCTGGGAGAGCAAAACGATGTTTTCCCCGATCTCCATCACGGAGTTCATATCGTGGGTATTGATCACCGTGGTGATGTTATTATCAATGGTAATCTGATGAATTAGTTCATCAATCACAATGGCTGTTTTAGGGTCGAGTCCCGAGTTGGGTTCGTCGCAGAAAAGGTACTTGGGGTCCAGCACAATGGCCCGGGCGATACCCACGCGCTTCTGCATACCCCCACTAACTTCGGAAGGATAGCGGTCATTAACACCTTCCAGATTTACCCGCTCCAGACAGGAATCTACTTGTTTTGATTTTTCTTTGGCGGTTAGCTTAGTAAACATGTCCAGCGGAAAACGAATATTTTCCTCGACCGACATGGAGTCAAAAAGGGCAGAGCCCTGGAAAAGCATGCCGACGTCCATCCGCAATTTGCGGAGCTCTTTTTTGGATAGACTCCCAAAACGGACATCGTCGTAGTAAATCTCTCCCGAGGTGGGTTCGAAGAGCCCAACCAGTAGTTTGAGTAATACGGTTTTACCCGCTCCACTACGGCCAATGATCAGGTTGGTTTTACCCCGGTAAAACTCGGTGTCAATGCCCTTTAGCACCTCAACGTCTCCAAAAGACTTCTTTATCTGTTCTGTACGAATCATAATTAAAATTAAGTAAAGATTACGGCGATTAGATAATCGGCCAGTAAAATCAATACATTACTGAAGACCACAGCATTGGTACTCGCCTTTCCCAGCTCAATACTACCGCCCGTCACAAAATAGCCCTGAAAACAAGACACGGAAGTTAATAAAAAGGCAAAAACGATGGCCTTTAGAAACATTAAAAAGACGTTGTAAGCCAAAAAGAAAGAGCGAACGCCCTGTACGTACTCTGCAGATGACATATAGCCGGGAAATACCGCAGCCACGTAACCACCAATCACACTGACGAAAGCAGCGATGGCGACCAGTAAAGGAATGACAAATAGGGCGGCTACCACTTTGGGCATCACCAGGTAGGAAGCCGTATTGACACCCATGATTTCCATGGCGTCGATGTGTTCTTTCTGGCGCATACCACCGATCTCGGCGGCCATATTGGAGCCGACTTTACCCGCCAGTACGAGGCAGGTGATTGTGGGGGCTAATTCGATAATGGTACTATCCCGTACAATGTAACCGATATAATAAACCGGAACCAGAGTGCCATCCAGCTGATAGGCAAACTGAACCGCCGTCACGGCACCAATAAACAAGGCAATCATCACCACGATCGGTGCAGAGCCCACCCCGATATCGTTCATCTGGCGCATGGTTTCCTTGTAGTACATGCGGATATTTTCTGGCCGCTGAAAGCCAGAGCCCAACATGATCAGGTAACGCCCCAGATCTGTCAAAAACTTAGTAATTAGCATAGGTTTGTTTTATCGCCACAAAGATAACAAACATTATGGCTTCCCGATGGGTTTGCTCTAAAACGGAATTATTCTGTCCGATTTGCCGAAAAACCGCCATTTCCGCACGGCCAGCAAACTTTAACCGTCCTTTTTTGTATTTTTTACAAATAAAACCAAGCATATGAACGTAGTCATTACCGGTGCTACTCAGGGAATGGGGTACGCGCTGGCAGAGGCCTTCGCTGCCGAAGGAGCCCATCTGGCCTTAACCGCCCGGACCGCCGCGGACCTGATCAAAACCAAAGAAATCATCGCCAAAAACTTTCCCAAAAGTCAAATCATCACGGTGCCGGCCGATCTGGGCAAGGCCAATGATGTGGAGGCTTTCGCCCAAAAAATAAAGGAGACCTGGGACAGCGTAGAGGTACTGGTCAACAATGCCGGCCTCTTCTATACGGGAGATATGATGGAGGAAGACGAAGATAATCTGGAAAAAATGATGGCCGTCAACCTCTTTGGTCCGGTACGACTTACCCGCTATCTCGCACCCTTGTTGTTTAAGGCAGAAAAAGCGCACGTGTTTAATATCTGCTCGGTCGCCAGTCAGAAGTATTTTCCGGGTAGTGGGTCTTACAGCGTAACGAAATATGCCCTTTTGGGCTATAGCCGCGCCCTGCGCGAAGAGTGGAAAGAGCAAGGTGTCAAAGTAACCTCCGTACTCCCCGGAGCTACTTATACCCGCTCCTGGGAGGGTGCCAATATCGACCCGAAGCGAATTATGCAGCCAGAAGACGTGGCTCAGGCCGTCGTTGATACCTGGAAATTACCCGATACCGCCCTCATCGAAGAGCTCACACTCAGACCGCCCCAGGGGGATCTTTAAACCATTACCCGACACACGACATACGACACATGAAAATACTCATCACCGGCGCCAGCCGTGGCATAGGATACGATACCGCATTACAATTAGCACAAGCAGGCCATCGGGTACTCGCGTTGGCACGCAATGCCGAGCGATTGGAGGCCCTGGCTGAGCAGGCTGCCGGTAATATTTTTCCACTTCCTCAGGACCTGGTAAAGCTGGATCAGGCCCGCCTTACCGGGGCGATTGAGAAAATAGGGGGACTGGATATCCTGATCAATAATGCGGGGCTTTTGGTCAATAAGCCTTTTCTGGACTTAAGTTCGGAAGACTGGCAAAATTCTTTTCAGGTGAATGTCTTTGCCGTGGTGGAATTAATCCGCCTTTGTCTGCCTTTTTTGGCGAAAAGCCCACAAGCTCATATCCTGAATATCGGCAGTATGGGAGGCTATCCGGGGAGCCAAAAATTTCTGGGACTCGCGGCCTACTCCGCCAGTAAAGGGGCACTGGCTACCCTTACCGAAAGTTTGGCGGTAGAATTACGAGAGCAAAAAGTGGCCGTCAACTGCCTGGCACTGGGGGCAGTACAGACCGAAATGCTGGAATCGGCCTTTCCGGGTTATTCCGCGCCCACAAATAGCGAGGAAATGGGTACCTTTGTAGCGCAGTTTGCCACTACGGCGCAGCGATTGTTTAATGGCAAGATCATTCCGGTCAGCCAATCTAATCCATAACGTCTATGTCAGAGACTCAAAAAGTGTTTCGACCTTATCCCGGCCTGAATTATGATACAAAAACAGCTATTGAGCGTAGCCGGGACTATTATGAATTCATGGATCAACGACGCTCCGTGCGTGAATTTTCAGACAAAGCTGTACCCCGGGAAGTGATCGAGCATATCCTGCTGACGGCCAGCTCCGCACCCTCCGGTGCCCACAAACAGCCCTGGACCTTCTGTGTTATTGCCAACCCAAAGCTACAAGAAGAGATTCGCGAAGCCGCGGAAGCCGAGGAATACGAAAATTATCACGGGCGAATGTCGGAAGAGTGGCTGAACGACCTGGCCAAATTTGACACCGATTGGCATAAGCCCTTTCTGGAGATTGCGCCCTACCTGATCGTAGTTTTCAAGAAAGCTTACGAAATCGGAGCCGATGGAGAAAAACATAAGAACTATTACGTGAACGAGTCGGTGGGTATCGCCTGTGGCTTTCTTATTTCGGCCATTCATAACGCCGGGCTGGTTACCCTTACTCATACCCCCAGCCCCATGAATTTTCTGCAAAAGATACTTAATCGACCCACTAATGAGCGGCCTTATTTACTATTGCCCGTGGGCTACCCCGCCGAGGATGCCCAGGTGCCCGTATTACAGCGAAAAGCACTGGAAGAGGTCGCTGTTTTCTACGACTAGCCGGGCGTAGTAATTCGGTAAATCAGCATTCAAAATTCAACCATTCAATAACTGATCATGTGTACCGTTACTTACGTACCACAAAAAAAGGGCTTTATTCTGACTTCTAATCGCGACGAAGCCCCACATCGGTCCCCCCGGGAGATCACGGAAAAAAATATGTACGGGCAAGGTACGTTGTTTCCCCGCGATACGGAGGCAGGTGGCACCTGGATTGCCACTTCTGATAAAAACCGGGTGGTCTGTTTGCTCAATGGTGCCTTTCGCTACCACCGACACGACCCGCCCTACCGGAAGAGCCGGGGGCTGATTTTGTTGGAAGCTTTTGAGTACCAGGCATTAGCAGATTTCGCCAAAAATTATGATTTTTGTAAGATTGAGCCATTTACCTTAATTTTATGTGAGCAAATGGCACTCACGGAGCTGCGTTGGGATGGCACTCGCAGGCATGTGAAGGTACTCGACCCACAGGAAAAACATCTTTGGGCATCGGCTACGCTTTATTCGCCCAAGGTTATTCAGAAACGCAAGCAATGGTTCAAAGCCTGGCAAAACCAGGTGGTGCAAGCCGGGCCCCCGCAAATTATGGATTTCCATAGGAATGCGGGCGAAGGAGACGCCTGGAACGATGTGGTGATGAACCGTGGCGGATTTGTACAAACGGTAAGTATCACTCAGATTATTAATGACTATTCGGAGATCCGAATGGACTATTACGATCTGGTCAACGATAATTTTAAGCAAGCTAAAATAACATTAGAAGGTGAAGTGGTGGAATCAAATTAAACAGAAACCGGGTTTTATTAAACTGACCCAGTGGGAATACTGGCCCTCCCTGGCCTTTTACTGGCCAATGTTTTTTTATGGTCCCTACCTGGCGATTCGGCCCAAGCATATTTGCTTTTTCACCCCTGCCAACCCCGGTCTCGAAGGTGGGGGAATGTGTATGGAGTCTAAGTTCCACACCCTGGAGATGTTTCCGGAGGCACTCTGTCCGGAGTCCGTTTTTGTACCCAATGGTACGCCGACTCAGGACATTGAAAAAGCCCTCGATCAGACTAGCCTGACTTTCCCCATGATCGTTAAACCAAACGTCGGATTTCGGGGCCTGCTCGTTAAGAAAGTAGACAATTTTGAGCAGCTCAGTAGCTATATTCATCAATATCCTATCGACTTTTTAATTCAGGAATTTTTACAGTATCCGGAAGAAGTGGGGGTCTTCTACTCCCGCATGCCCGACGAGGAGAAAGGGAAGATTATTTCGCTGACACTAAAAGAGTTTTTACACGTGGTCGGAGACGGTCAATCGACCGTTGCCGAGCTGGTGGAGAATAACCCCCGGGCACTCTTACAGATGGAAAGGCTACAAGAAATGTATGCCGATCTTCTGGTTTCGGTTCCCGCTCCCGGCGAAAAAGTCAACCTGGGTGTGGTCGGAAACCACTCCAAAGGTACGCTCTTTATCAATGGCAATGATCAGATTGACGCCGCCCTAACCGAAGAGTTCGATCGTTTGGCCCGCCACGTTGATGGCTTTTACTACGGCCGCTTCGACATCAAGTGTCAGAGTCTGGACGACCTGCGGCAAGGGAAAAACTTTAAGATTATCGAATTGAACGGCGTCTTTGCCGAACCTACCCACATCTACGATTCGACTAAGATATCTTACTTCGAAGCGCTGCGCACCATTATTCGCCATTGGAAACTGGTGCAGGAGATCAGCTTTCGTAATGCCCAAAAGGGTGTGGCGCCCATGCCAGTACCCGAGATGCTAAAGGTCGTTAAAAGTATCAGGGATTATGGTAAATTAATTAAGCGCTTCTCCTCCTGATACAACTAATCCCTCCTGGGGTAGGTGCTTACGCAAATACTAAACCGCCAGATACACAAAAGGGGGATCGAGTTAGAGCTCGTTTTTAATACTCAAGTAGCGTGTCTATCTCCAGCCCAAGGTGTGACAGCTGCTCACGGCCCTGCAAAAAGCTCAGCTCCACTAAGAAACTAAATCCCACGCACTGCCCCAACTGATTAACCAGATGAGCCGCTGCCCGTGCGGTACCACCCGTCGCCAATAGGTCGTCGTGGATTAAAACTTGCCAATTGGGTAGAATAGCATCTTCGTGGATTTCTAAAGCTGCCTCGCCGTACTCCAGGTTGTAGGACTGCCGACGCGTTGCGCGTGGTAATTTACCCGCCTTACGGATGGGGACAAAAGGAATTTGTAGCTCCTGCGCAACCAGCATACCCCAGAAAAAGCCCCGCGATTCAATGCCGGCAATGGCATCAATGTCTGGGAATCGACGGGCAATGTGTTGACTAATCGCCGCGCAGACCTCGGGCTCAGAGAAGATAGGCGTAATATCTTTGAATAGTATACCGGGCTTGGGAAAGCCAGGCACCTCCTGAATCAGGTCGCGCATAGTGGAAGCTAAATCCATCAGAAAAGTATTTCGTAGTTGAAGGTCTTTCGGCTCCAATATAATAAACAAACACGACACACGACACTTATCTAGGTGGGGACAAAAAGAAACTTAGCCCAAAATAGGGTGTATGCCCCGGGCGTACCTGGAAAGAACTGAATTCTTCGGTCTGGGCTTCGAGCCGGGTGGCAAAATTATACTGGTAGCCAGCTTGCACATCGAACCATACCCAGGGGACAATCTGCTGTTCCAGGGTAAAGCCAAATTGAATTTCGGAGTGATTCAAATGATAATCTACGGGTCCGTTTGTTGGCTGCCGATCGTGATTGATGGCGTAATTGCGGCTGTTAAATTGATAGCCGCCCAGCAGAATAGTTTTTGAAGTAATATTTCTGCGTACATTGACGTAGCCGGGGAAAATGGATTCTATACCCCAATCTTCGTTGAAGTTGCGATTGTAAATAATAAAAGGTAAGGCCAGGGTCCGACGGAAATTACTGCTAAAGGCAATACCGTAGCCCCATTCAAAGTCTTCGCTTTCTTTAAAAGCACGGGCTATATTGATATTCACGGCCCGGTATTCCCGGCCAAAATTGATCAGTTGATCAAAATCTCCACTTTGGTTTAATTTGGCGGTAAAGCCTAAATATTCATTTTCATCAACCACCTTGACGACGTAAAGGCCAATCCCGCTTCTTTTTAAGCGCGCGTCGTGCATGTCGTTAAAGATGGATTGGGTGGCGGTTTCCTGGGAAGCGTCAAAAAAGATAGTCTCCGGTTGGTGGCTAAAGCCAAGTAGTACTTTCCAGTCGGGACGATTCACCAGCGGCAGCTTCAATTTGAAGCTGAGCTGCTCTACCCCTTCGATGGCTTTGGGGGTGTATCCCTCTCCACTCTTGTACTGCAGGGGGGCACCCGGCAGGCGGGTATATCGAATTTCTACACCCCGGCTTCGGGATTTTCCCATAATACCAGGATTACAAAAACGCTTTTCTGCATCCAGTACACCATCTACCCTCAGCTGTGCCGCGCAGGGCCGACAGCAGTAGATGAGGAATACGAGTATGAAGAAGCGTAGTGGCATCTCTAAAAAAGGATATTAAGTCTCTGGAAAATAAGGTATTATTAGGACGATATAAGTAATGAAAGTAACGAAAATATCGACCAAAAGCCAATTTATTCGACTAACCCAGTACCAACTTCTCCAAAATATCCCCTACGAAGTAGGCCACCAGGGCCGCAATCGCCCCCAGTGCCAGGGTCTCCAGTACCCCCCGGAGTAAAGAAGATTCCGTGACGTAGCTTTTTAAGGAGCCAATGAGAATAAAACCCAAACCCGTCAAAATACTTGCCCAAAGGAAGATATCCCCTGCAAAATCACCCAGGTAATCCCACAGATAAACCAGTAGGGGGATCAGGCCAATGATAATAAAGGATACGTAGGTCGCCAGCCCCACGGCAATCGGAGATTTGTGTTGCCGGAAAACACCTTCCTCGGCTAGTAGTATTTCTTCCGATAGCGATTGATTTTCCGTAACTAAGTTGGCTAATTGATCACTTTGCTCTTCGGAGAGGCCTTTTTCCAGATAGACTTTTTTTAATTGTTGTCTGGCTTCACCCGGCTTGTTCTCTATAAAAATAGCCTTTCGCAGGCGCACTTTTTCCCGGTTGGCGGCTTCCGACCGGGTCGATAAGTAGGCCCCAACCGACATGGAAAAACCGTCAGCCAGCAGATTGGCAAAACCCAATATGATAATGATGGCGCTATCCAGACCCGCCCCCACGGAGCCGGCGACTACCGCAAAGGTGGTTACACTACCATCAATCCCGCCGTAGACAAACTCGCCCAGGTAGGCTTCGTAGCGTTGTAAGATGCGCTTGAAAAATAGTGGTTGATGTGGGCTCATCGCTTGGATTTTAGAAAAATTCGGAGCTAAAAGTGTAAAGACACCACTAATTTAACAGAATTTAACATTTATCGGATTTTTTCTGGCATTAGCCGAGAAAAATGGATGGCTTCGACTAAAAATAATATTATTAGATACAGTTGATTATAAAACGATTGCGTTCCCCATCTATTATTGGAAAACGCCCTATTTAAATTACGCACACATGATTTATTTAGCCAACCATCCGCAAGCTTTTTTCTTATGGTTTTTGCCATTACTGTTCTTACTTGCGATACCCTTTATCGGGCCCGTCATTTATCTGATATTCGGTCGCTCCAAACGGATTCGTTCCAGCTATCGCTAATTTCATCACGTACAAATATTTAAGACCATGGAAGCACTTTGGCAAGCGGCGTTCTCCCCGGAGAACGTGGTATACACAATACTCTTAGGGGTCGTCCTCTTGTACTGGTTATCGGTATTCCTCGGTGCCATCGATCTGGGTGCCCTGGACCTGGACTTTGACGTCGACGCCGAGGTAGACCTGGACGTAGATGCCGAGCTGGACGTAGATAGTGAAGTAGGTACTTCTGCCGGCTGGATGGCCGGCGCCCTGCACTTCTTCAACTTTGGTAAGCTACCATTTATGGTACTGCTGAGCTTTGTGGTGGTACCGGCCTGGATCGCCTCGATTGGCCTGAACGAATACTTCAATCCAGGAGCCTGGTGGTTTCCGGTAGCCATGATCATTCCAATCCTGTTTGTGAGCCTGATTATTGGTAAGCTATTGAGTACACCCTTTGTACCGCTTTTCGCAAAAATGAATACGGCAGCTGAATCGGTTGATTATATCGGCCGCTTGTGCAAATTGCGCATGGGCGCTTCCGCCTCCAAATTTGGGCAGGCCGAAGTGGCTATCGATGGGGATGTATTGCTGATCGAAGTAAAAACAGAAAGTGACGATGTGCCCCTGGCCCGTGGGGACACGGCCCGTATCATTGGCAAAACCAAAGATCAGCGCTACTTCCTGGTACAACGCGAAATGATGATCTGATCAAGAGTGATTAAAACATAAAAACCTTCAAAACATAAAAAACCATGATCCTACTACAAGCTTTTATGAGTGCGGTCCAAATTGGGGTGATCATCTTTATTGGTGTCCTCTTTGGTATGCTGCTGCTACTTGCCCGCTGGTACAAAAAGGTACCCCAGGGCAAAGCGATTATTGCCACCGGTTTGCGCAAAACCAGAGTGGCTTTTGAGAACGGCCTGCTGGTCATTCCGGTTATCGAGATTTTCGAGACCATGGACCTTTCGGTGAAAACCATCGAAATCGTCCGGATGAAAGAAGAAGGGTTAATTTGTAAGGACAATATCCGGGCGGATATCAAAGTCGTCTTCTTTGTGCGGATTAATAAAGATGCGGATGATATCAAAAAGGTCGCCCAGGCCATCGGCTGTGAACGCGCCTCCGATCCGCAAATTCTACGCGAGCTCTTCGAAGCAAAGTTCTCAGAAGCGATTAAGACCGTCGGTAAGCGCTTTGACTTTGTGGAGCTCTACGACAACCGCGAAAAATTTAACCAGGAAATCCAAAATACCATTGGTGAATACCTAAATGGGTACAAACTTGACGATTGCTCGATCGACTATCTGGAGCAAACCGATCTGGCCTACCTGAAGGAAGATAATATCCTCGATGCCGAAGGTATTAGGAAGATTACCGACCTGACGGCTCAGCAAAAGGTGAAGGCCAATTTCATCCGTCGCGAAGAAGAGAAAACCCTCAAGGAGCAAAACGTGGAAGCCCGCGAAGCTATCCTGGAGTACGAGCGGCAGCTGGCCGAAAAGGAAGAGCGCCAAAGACGGGAAATCGCGAATATCAAGGCTCGCGAAAACGCGGAGATCGCCAAGATCAACGAGGAAGAGCGCCTGCGCTCCGAAAGCGTTCGGATCAAAACGGAAGAAGAACTGCAGATTGCGGAGGAGAATATGCAGCGCCAGGTGATCGTCGCCCTCAAAAACCGGGAACGTACCGAAGCGGTCGAAAATGAGCGCGTCGAGAAAGACCGTATGCTCGAACAGACCGAGCGGGAAAAAATCGTCGCCCTGGCTGATATTGAGAAAGAGCGTGCCATCGAAGAAGAGCGCAAGAATATCCAGGATGTGATCCGCGAACGTATTATGGTCGAGAAAAAAGTCGTCGAAGAAGAAGAGCGCATCAAAGATACGCGCGTTTTGGCGGAAGCCCAACGACTAAAAGACAAAACCATCATCGAATCCGAGGCTAAAGGGGATGCGACTATCATCGAGCTGCAGCGCAAAGCCGAAGCCGATAAGCAGGCCGCTGCCATTGCTGCCGAAACTAAGCTGATCGAGGCCGAAGCGGAAAAAGAAGCGGCTAGCCGGGAAGCCGAAGCCCGTAAGATCAGTGCCGAAGCCAAAGCCGCTGAAGAAGCGACCATCGGGCTCTCCGAGGCACAAGTCATTGAAGCCAAGGCACAAGCCATGGAACTGGAAGGCACTCTCGAAGCTAATGTCATGGAAAAGAAAGCCGGTGCCGAAGCCAAAGCGATCGAACTACGTGCCGAAGCCCTCAAAAAGCAGGGGGTCATGGAAGCCGAGGTCGAAGAGCAAAAAGGACTGGTCGAAGCCAAAGTACTGGAGGAAAAACTCAACGCCGAAGCCAAGGGCGTCGAACAGAAGGCCCTGGCTATGCAAAAGCTGGATGGCGTGGGCAAAGAGCACGAAGAATTCAAGCTACGTCTGGAGAAAGAGAAAGCGATCGAGCTGGCGCAGATCAACGTACAGAAAGACGTGGCCGAATCACAGGCCATGGTACTCTCCGAGGCGCTGCGTAATGCCAATATCGATATCGTCGGCGGCGAAATGCAGTTTGTCAATGGCATCCTCGATGCCGTCAACCGTGGCAAAAAGATCGATAGCCTGATTGGCAACAGTAGTCACTTGCAGGATGTCAAGCAGGCGCTCATTGGTAATGGCAGCAGTAAGGGATTGATCAACCAGGTTAAGGAGATTGCACTGCGGGCGGGCTTTACGGCTGATACCATTAAGGATCTGACCCTGGCTGGATTACTACTGCGCCTCAGCGAGCAACTTAAGGGCAAAGATAAATCGACCGTCGCCTCTCTCATGGAGCAGGTTGAGCACCTTGGCCTCGGCGGGCAGTCCGTTCGCGATCTGATCGAATAGACCCCATACTGACGCAGATTATTGCTTGATTTAATTGGGCAACCTACTTAATACCTAAAAATAATTAAATCTTCCCACCCTTTCCCACGATTGAAGTGGGAAAATTAAAAGCTCCAATCGGCCATTATCGCCCCGATTGGGGCTTTTTTATGGGGTTTACCCAAAAAATGGGCCCTTTTAGGAACCAATTTTTTTAAAAAGTGGTAAGAAGTATCAGGCAAAGTGATTTTTTGTGGTAAAATGTGGGAATTTGTGGAAAATACTTGTTATATTTGATTATCCTTAAATGGGGAAAGTATACCTATGCAGCAACTTTTAGGAGAATATGATTGCAAATTAGACGCCAAAGGGCGCATGCGGCTGCCAAGTGGACTGATTAGTCAGCTTGGAGAAGCCGAGGTACATACTTTCGTCATTAACCGCGGATTTGAAAAGTGTCTGGTGCTTTATCCGGAGGAAGTTTGGGATGTGATTTCTGAGCAGGTCAGTCAGTTGAATCAGTACAACCGTAAGCAGCGGGAGTTTCAACGCTATTTTTACCGGGGCGCCCAAAAGTTATCACTGGACAGCGCGGATCGGGTACTGGTCAACAAAAGGCTTTGTGAATACGCCGGAATTGAGAAAGAAGTCATTCTGGCCGCGGTTAACGACCGCATTGAAGTATGGGCAAAAGAGCAGTATGATCTAATGCTCGAAAGCGAACCGGAAGATTTTTCCGATCTGGCACAGGAGGTGTTGGGCGGTAATGGTTTAAATGAAATGGAAATATGACCACTTACCACCAACCTGTTTTAGCGCAAGCCTCCGTGGATATTTTGAATATCCAACCCGATGGGGTCTACGTGGATGTTACCTACGGCGGCGGTGGGCACAGCAAATTGATATTAGAGCAGCTTGGACCAGAAGGGAAGTTGTTTGGATTTGATCAGGATGCCGACGCGAAAGCCAATGCATTGGATGATCCTCGTTTTCAGTTTGTGCCGAGCAACTTTCGTTACCTCAAGCGTTTTTTGCGCTTATACAAGGTAGAGCAGGTAGATGGTGTCCTGGCGGATCTGGGTGTATCCTCCCATCAGTTGGACGTAGCCGAACGCGGCTTCTCTTATCGCTTTGATGCGGAATTGGATATGCGGATGAATCAGGAGCAAGAAGTCAGTGCTCAGGATGTACTGGCAGCATACTCCGCTGAGGAACTGCAAAGGGTTTTGGGCGAATACGGCGAAGTGCGAAATGCACGAACCCTGGCACAACACCTGGTAAAAGAACGTAAAGTACGCCCGATTCGAACCATCCAGGATTTATTATCCGTAATGGACCCGGTGATTCGGGGTCAGCGCTTGCGTTATCTATCACAGGTCTTCCAGGCATTGCGCATTGAAGTGAATGACGAGATGGGGGCGCTGCAGGATTTTTTAGCCCAAAGCATTGAAGTGCTAAAAGAAGAAGGTCGGCTATCGGTGATTACCTATCATTCGCTGGAAGATCGCCTGGTTAAGAATTACCTGAAAGCAGGCAATGCAGAGGGGAAATACGATAAGGACTTTTATGGAAATATATACCGCCCCTTCAAGGTGCTAACGAAAAAAGCCATCCTCCCCACGGAGGAAGAAATACGGGAAAACTCCCGTGCCCGCAGCGCAAAGCTACGTGCCGGAGAGCGAAAGAAACAGTAAAGACGCCAAGCTGGCGTCTCCAAAGAAACTAAAAAGAGAAAAACCGCCAAACCATGGCCAGGAATAAAGGAGTAGGACAATTTTTCGAGCTGAGCTTTCTGACCTCAGATCTGATCCTCAAAAACGTGCTTTTTGCACTGTTTTTAGGCTTCCTGGCTATGATCTACATTGCTAATGCCCATTACGCCGAGCGCAATGTGCGGGAAATACAGGAATTACGGCGCGAACTCAAAGAGATTCGCTGGTACTATATGACTTTGGAAGCGGAGAATATGTATAAAAGTCGCCGCTCTGAAATTGCGAAAAATGTAAAGGGCCTTGGCCTGGAGGTGGCCGAAGATAAGCCACAGAAAATCATTATCAAGGAATAGCAGGATGGACATTAAGAACGAAGTACTGTACCGGGTTTATGCCTTGCTGATCATCGTCATGGTGATAGCGGGTGTCCTCTTTGGGCGCACCCTGGTAATTGGTGTCCTGAATGGAGATAAGTGGAAAGCCAAGGGAGAAGAAGTATTCCTGAAGTATAAGGAAATAGAAGCGGAGCGCGGAAATATCATTGCCGCAGATGGTAGTGTACTGGCTACCAGTATTCCTTATTACGATCTGTATTTTGATCCACTTGCCGCTTCCGATGAAGATTTTAATGAAAACCTGGATACCCTTGCCTATTGTCTGGCCACCTTTGTGGATCAGAGTTATACCGTGGGTGGATACCGCGAGCAGTTATTAGAATGGCGGACCGATACCTCAAATCGTTACCGTCCGATTGCCAAGAAAGTTTCTTATTCGGTCAAACAACAGATTGAACAGTTCCCGCTATTTAAGCTGGGGCAGTTTCAAGGCGGGTTGATTGACGAGCGGGCCAGTGATCGCCGCCTGCCTTTTGGACTGCTGGCACAGCGAACCATCGGCTATATCCGTGAGGGGGCTAATCCGGTAGGCCTGGAGGGTTACTTTAATGATATATTGGAAGGGGATCCCGGCGGACAATTTATGGTTTGTGTAGATAAACGCCGCGACTTATGGGTGCCGGTAGACGATCTAATGGAAATTGACCCCGAAAGTGGGGATGATATAAAAACGACGCTGGATATTAATCTGCAGGACATTGTGGAGCAAGCCCTGTTGGATGCGGTGAAATACCACCAGGCCGACTGGGGATCTGCCGTATTGATGGAGGTAAAAACCGGTCAGATCAAAGCCATCGCGAATCTGGATAAGGTGCGTAATGGGTACTGGGAAGCCTACAATCGGGCCGTGGGTACCGCCGTGGAGCCAGGCTCTACCTTTAAGGCCGCTAGTATACTGGCTTTATTGGAAGATGGTTATATCAATCTGAATGATACTGTCTTTATCAATCGGGGAGAGTGGGAGTATTACGATGAACGCATGGTGGATTCCTCACCGGAGAGCTTTTTATCCGATTCCGTAAGCATTCGTAAAGCTTTTGAGATATCCTCTAACGTAGGTATCTCAAAAATGGTGACCCAACACTACGGTTCGCGGACGAAAATGAATAAGGAAGAAGGCGCAGAACGCTTTATCAAGCGACTTAAGCAATTCAACCTGCATATCCCCACGGGTATTGAGATCAAAGGAGAAGACAATCCTTACATCAAGGAAGCCTATTCGGCCGAAGATAACTGGAGTGGAACCACGCTGCCCTGGATGTCGATTGGCTACGAGCTGGAGTTGACGCCACTACAATTATTGACTTTTTATAACGCCATTGCCAATAATGGAACCATGATGAAGCCTTATTTGGTGACGGAGGTACAACGTTTTGGAGAGGTGAAAAAGACCTTCAAGCCAACGGTCATCAAAAAGCAAATAGCGAAGAAAGCCTCCATCGCGGCCCTGCAGGAGTTGTTACAGGGCGTCGTGGAAGAAGGAACAGCGAAGAAGTTAAAGTCTGAAGAATATAGCTTTGCCGGTAAAACGGGTACGGCACAGATTAATTACAAGCGTTTTGACGGGGGAACCCAGGTAGGAGGATATCAGGCTTCTTTCGTTGGGTATTTTCCGGCGGATAATCCGGTCTACAGTTGTATTGTCGTGGTAAATAATCCACGCCTGCATGGTAATTATGGTAGCGAGGTAGCCGGCCCGGTATTTAAAAAGATTGCGGACGAATGCTTCGGCGCAGAAATTCAATTGCACGAAGAATTACCCTACCTGGCCGCTAGCCAGATGAGAGGTCGCCTCTTACCCGATTACGATGTTGGTTACGGAGAAGACCTGGACAAGTTACTTACCTATTTCCAGATGCCCCACTACGGTGATCCGCAAACGGAGATAGCCGTACTGCGAAATGATCAGGATTCGCTGCTCCTACAGGAAAAAACCCTTTCCGAAAAAGTAGTCCCCGCCGTTACGGGTATGGGGCTGAAAGATGCGCTGTACGTATTAGAAAATAGAGGCCTACGGGTGAAAATTGAAGGTTTTGGAAAAGTGGCTCGTCAGTCACTAATCCCGGGGACCTCCATCCGTGGGCAGGAGATAACGCTTTATTTACGATGAAGCTATTAAGTGATTTATTAGAATCATGCGACCCGCTAAAAGTAGTGGGATCGATAAATATTGACATCAAGAAACTGGATTTCGATTCCCGAAAAGTGGAGTCGGAGAGTTTGTTTTTTGCCCGGGAGGGTACTCAGGTCGATGGCCATCAGTTTATCCCCAAAGCGATCGCTGCGGGCGCTAAGGCCATTGTCTGTGAAAACCTGCCAGGGGATTTGCCGCAAGGCGTGTGCTTCGTTCAGGTTCGCTCCACGGCGGAAACCATGGGGAAGATGGCCAGCCATTTTTTTGACCACCCTTCCGAAAAGTTACGACTCATCGGAGTGACGGGCACCAATGGCAAAACCACGACGGTTACTTTGCTTTACGATTTATTCGTGAAGCTGGGTTACAAATGTGGCTTACTTTCGACGGTACAAAATCAGGTTGCCGGAGTGACGGTCCCTGCGACGCATACCACCCCCGATGTAATCGCCATCAATGCACTTTTACAAGATATGGTGGAAGCGGGATGTACTTACGCTTTCATGGAAGTGAGTTCTCACGCTGTGGATCAGCGCCGGATTGCCGGGCTGCAATTCCGGGCGGCGGTCTTCACCAATATGAGCCACGACCACCTGGATTACCACGGTACTTTTGCCGCTTATATCCAGGCGAAGAAACGCTTCTTTGATGATTTGCCCAAAAGTGCTTTTGCACTGGTGAATATCGATGACAAGCGAGGGCGGGTAATGGTGCAAAATACTAAAGCTAGCGTACAGACCTACAGCCTGCTCAAGATGGCAGACTTTAGAGGGAAAATCATTGAGAATAGCTTATTGGGGCTGCATCTGCGACTGGGAGAACAAGAAGTGTATACCCGACTGATCGGAGGGTTTAACGCTTACAATCTGCTGGCGGCTTACGGAGTAGCCCGCTTGATGGAAGAGGAAGAAGTAGCTGTATTACAGGCGATTAGCAGCCTGAAAGCAGCCGAAGGAAGATTCGACTACGTTCGGGAACCTAGAAAGGGGATCATTGGCATCGTGGATTATGCCCACACACCAGATGCCCTGGAGAAAGTCCTGGAGACCATCCGACAGGTAAAAGATTCGAAAAGTCGGATCGTAACGGTAGTCGGTTGTGGAGGAGATCGAGATCGGGCCAAGCGGCCCCAGATGGCACAGATTGCCGCAAGAAATAGTAGTCAGGTGATCTTGACGGCTGATAACCCCCGATCGGAGGAGCCTGATGCCATTATTAAGGAGATGGAAGGGGGGCTGGATGAGGATTTAAAAAGAAAAACCCTCCGTATCACCGATCGGCGACAGGCTATCCGTACGGCTTGCCAGCTGGCCCGGGAGGGAGATGTCATTCTGGTGGCCGGAAAGGGCCATGAGAAGTATCAGGAAATAAAAGGGGTGAAATATCCCTTTGACGATAAAGAAATTCTAAAAGAGGAATTTCAACTTGATAATTAGCCCTTGCTAATACAAGAAAAACCACTTAACACATGCTTATTGAATTAGTCAACTGGTTAAATAATGTATTGGGAGATAAGCCCGGAATCGGCCTGTTCGATTATATCTCTTTCCGGGCGGGAAGTGCGATCATCGTATCGCTCATTATCTCCATGTTATTTGGCAGTAGGATTATCAAGTATTTGAAAAGATTGCAAATCGGAGAATCGGTTAGAGATCTGGGGCTCGACGGCCAAAAACAGAAGGAGGGTACGCCTACTATGGGTGGCGTGATCATCATTATGGCTACGCTTATTCCATCGCTGTTATTTGCGGACCTGAGTAATGTATACATTATTCTTATTCTCTTGTCTACCGTCTGGATGGCTGCCATTGGTTTTGTGGATGATTACATCAAAGTCTTCCGTAAAAATAAGAAAGGGCTGCGTGGGATTTTCAAAATTCTGGGGCAAGTGGGGCTGGGCTTTATTATCGCGCTGACGATGATCTTTAGCGAAGATATTGTCGTTCGCCTGGAAACGGGTGCTGCCCAAGAAATTGGCCTGTCCGACGAAGATCGCATTGGCGAGTTTATCGAAGTGAGACTGGATAATGGTACACTGGTGGAAAAAGGAGATTATAAAACGAACCTGACCAACGTGCCTTTCCTGAAGGGGAATCACCTGGATTATGCCTGGTTATTACCGCTCAAGGCCAGTGTCGCCCGGAACTGGGTCTGGATCATCTTTGTCCCACTGGTGATTTTCATCGTAACGGCAGTATCGAACGGTGCTAACCTTACAGATGGTTTGGATGGTCTGGCTACGGGCGTCTCGGGGATTGTTGCCGTAACGCTGGGTTTGTTCGCTTACCTTTCGGGTAACGCCATTACGGCGAACTATCTGAATATCCTGCACCTGCCGGGTACGGGAGAACTGGTGATTTTCTCGGCTAGTTTGGTTGGTGCTTGTATCGGATTTCTTTGGTACAATTCTTATCCGGCACAGGTTTTTATGGGCGATACCGGAAGTTTAACCCTGGGCGGTATTATTGGGGCTTTAGCCGTGATTCTGCGCAAGGAGTTGCTGATACCGATTATCTGCGGAATATTTCTGATTGAGAGTCTATCGGTGATTATCCAGGTCTCTTATTTCAAATACACCAAAAAGAAATACGGAGAGGGGCGCCGCGTATTTAGAATGTCCCCCTTGCATCATCACTATCAGATTGGTGGTATGCACGAAGTGAAAATTGTCAATCGCTTTTGGATCGTTGGGATATTATTAGCGGTCATTGCCCTGATCACCCTTAAAGTGCGCTAGATCATGCAGATAGTAGTCTTAGGAGCGGGTGAGAGTGGGGTAGGAGCGGCCTTATTGGCCAAAAAGTTGGGCTACGGGGCTTTTGTCTCTGATTACGGAAAAATACAGGCCGCTTATCAGGCCGAATTAAAAGATAAAGGTATTCCATACGAGGAAGGCCAGCACGATGAAGAGCGGATCACGAAAGCTACGGAGGTCGTAAAAAGTCCGGGTATTCCGGATAGCATCCCGCTGATTCAACAATTGAAAGAAAAGGGTATCCCCGTGATCTCTGAAATTGAATTTGCCGCAAGGCATACCCAATCAAAGATTGTAGGAATTACCGGTACCAATGGCAAGACCACCACCACTCGCCTGACCTATCACCTGCTAAAAGAAGCGGGGCTGGACGTAGGGATTGGCGGTAATGTGGGCTATAGTTTTGCCAGGAATGTAGCGGAGCGAGAATTCGAATGGCAGGTACTGGAGCTGAGTAGCTTCCAGTTGGACGGTATAGTGGACTTTCGTCCAAATATTGCCATGCTTTTGAATATCTCTCCGGATCATCTGGATCGGTATGATTATAAAATGGAAAATTACATCGCAGCCAAATTTCGGATTGCGATGAATCAAACGGCGGCTGACGTGCTGCTGTATAACGAAGAAGACCAAAACATCAGCGCTAAGCTGAAGGAATTGGATCTGACCGTTTCCTTAAAAGCCATTAACAGTAAGTATTTCGTTGAAGGTCACCTAATGATGGGTGACCTCAATTTTAACCTGCTGAATACGGCTTTGCTGGGGCGGCATAACGCGATGAATGCACAATTTGCGATTCGCGTTGCACTTGAATTAGGGATAAAGGCCGAACAAATTCAGGCGGGACTGGAAAGTTTTAAAAACGATCCGCACCGTATGGAATTAGTAGCCTCCATAGATGGGGTACGCTACATCAACGATAGCAAAGCCACTAATGTGGATGCGGCCTATTACGCACTGGAAGCTGTCTCCAAACCCGTGATCTGGATCGCGGGCGGACAGGACAAGGGAAATGATTACCGTCAATTACAGGTATTAGCCAGGGAGAAAGTCCAACAGCTAATTTGCCTGGGCGTAGATAACCGACCGCTAAAAGAAGCCTTCGGAAACCTACTGCCGACAAAGATCATTGAAACACAGGATATAAAGCAGGCACTGGCTTTCGCCAAAAAAGCGGCCCAGCCTGGCAGTACGGTACTATTATCACCCGCCTGCGCCAGCTTTGACCTGTTTAACAATTACATTGATCGCGGCAATCAATTCAAAGCCGCCGTCAACAACATAAAGTAAAGACAAGGCATGCCTTGTCTCAACAGCCCTGAAGGGGTTTAATAACATAACTTATGTCATCAGTAATCACAAAACTAAATGCCGAACTGAAAGGCGACAAAGCCATCTGGGGAATCCTGGTGCTGCTATCCGTCTTCTCTATCCTGGCGGTCTACAGCTCTACCGGGACCCTGGCGTACAAGTATGCTGGTGGTAATACGGAGGTCTATCTCATCAAGCACGGACTGATCCTGCTGGGTGGAATATTCCTGGCTTACGTCTGCCATCTTTTTGATTACATGACCTTCAAGAAGCTGGCGCCCTTTATGATGGTGGCTTCCATCCCCTTATTGGTTTATACGCTGGCCTATGGGGTAGAACTGAACGATGCCCGACGCTGGGTGCAGATCCCCTTTGTAGGATTGACCTTCCAGACTTCGGATTTTGCGAAATTAGCACTGGTGTTATACATCGCCCGTGAAATATCTTCCAAACAGGAGTACATTAAGGACTTTAGAAGTGCCTTTCTACCCATTATCGTACCCGTATTGCTGGTCTGTGGTTTGATTGCTCCGGCGGATTTATCGGGGGCATTGGTCCTTTTTCTGACGGCGGTAATGATGATGTTTGTCGGACGGGTGTCCATTCCTTTTATTTTGCTTCTGCTCTTGCTGGGGATTGTGGGTTTTTCCATCCTGATTATTCTGGGTGACTTCACGGATATTATTCGGACGGATACCTGGCAGAGCCGATTGCTCGAGTTTAGAAATAATCCCGAAGGGGGATACCAGACCCAACAATCAAAAATAGCGATTGCGAACGGTGGTATTTTTGGTTTAGGCCCCGGGAATAGTATTCAGCGGAATTATCTGCCCTACGCCCACGCCGACTTTATTTACGCTATTATTTGTGAAGAATACGGGCTGATTGGCGGCGGAATCGTGATTGGGCTCTACGTATTGTTCTTTTTCCGGGTAACCCGGATCGTGACAAAATCACCTAAGGCTTTTGGGGCTATGGCCGCGATTGGTCTGGGATTGAGTTTGTTGCTACACGCATTTATCAATATTGCGGTGTCCGTGCACCTGGTACCGGTGACGGGGATCACGCTCCCGATCATCAGTAAGGGAGGGACTTCGATCCTCTTTACCTGTATATCGGTAGGGATCATATTGAGTGTAAGTAAATTTATTGACAGCATAAGCTACGAATCTTAAGTATATGGATAAGCGCATCAATATCATTATCAGTGGCGGTGGAACGGGAGGACACGTTTTCCCGGCAATTGCTATTGCCGATGCGATCCATGCCCAGGCCCCGGTGGCAAAGATATTATTCGTTGGTGCCAGGGGCAAATTAGAAATGGAAAAAGTCCCGAATGCGGGTTATCCGATAAAAGGTCTGTGGATCAGTGGTTTTCAGCGTAAGTTTTCGCTAAAAAACCTGTTATTCCCGGTCAAATTAGTCTGGAGCTTGTTGCGCTCCTGGATGATTGTCCGCAGCTTCAAACCCCAGGTAGTGGTTGGAGTAGGAGGCTACGCTAGTGGTCCTTTACTCGAAGTAGCTTCCCGTATGGGGGTACCCAGCCTGATTCAGGAGCAAAATTCCTACGCCGGGATGACGAATAAGCTATTAGCGAAAAAGGCAGATCGGATATGCGTGGCTTACGAGGGGATGGAGCAATTTTTCCCCGCCGGAAAAATTGTCCAAACCGGTAATCCGGTACGTACCGATTATTTTGCGAAAGCAAGGGATAAAAGAGAAGCCTATCGGCACTTTGGTCTAAATCCCGGCCTCAAGACCATTTTCGTCTTTGGAGGGAGTCTGGGAGCTGCCTCGATTAATAAAGCGATGGCTGCCAATGCCGATCGCCTGTCACTGGATCCAGGAGTTCAGATTATCTGGCAGGTAGGTAAACTGTACTATGAACAATATAAAAACACCGAAATGGCCCGGCACGAAAGAGTACGCCTCTTGCCATTCGTAGACCGGATGGACCTGGCCTACGCAGTGGCCGATGTGGTGGTTTGTCGCGCCGGTGCCCTGACCATCTCGGAATTGTGCCTGCTGGGACAACCGGCTATCCTGATTCCTTCGCCTAATGTAGCCGAGGATCATCAGACAAAAAATGCCATGGCACTGGTAGAGCGCCAGGCTGCCGTAATGGTCAAAGACGCAGAGGCGCAGGAAAATATTTTGGCCAAAGCACAGGAATTACTGGCCGAACCCGAAAAATTGAAAGCACTAAGCGATAATATAAAGCAACTCGCTAAACCCAATGCCGCCGATGCCATCGCAAAGGAGGTGCTAAAGCTTGTTAAAAAATAAATAACCGGGACACATGACACATGACACATGACACCCGACACATGACTAACGGATACTGATATGCAATTAAATGACATTAAAACCATCTACTTCGTAGGAATCGGAGGGATCGGCATGAGTGCCCTGGCACGCTACTTCAATGGAAGGGGCGTTGCAGTGCACGGCTATGACCGTACCTCCACGCCACTGACCGTGGCCCTGGAAGCAGAAGGGATGCATATCCACTATCAGGAGGCACCGGAGCTCATTCCGGATCAGGTCGATTTGGTGGTCTACACGCCCGCCGTACCCAATACCCACCGGGAGCTTCAGTACTTCAAAACTCATGGTTTTCCTATAAAAAAACGTGCGGAAGTGCTGGGTATTATCAGCCGTAGTAAAAAGACGGTGGCTATTGCCGGTACGCATGGTAAGACGACCACCAGTTCAATTACCGCTCATTTACTACAGGAAGGTGGTCTGGATTGTACTGCTTTTTTAGGAGGAATTGCCCAAAACTATGGATCGAACTATATCGACGGGCAGAGTGAATGGGTCGTCGTGGAAGCCGATGAATTTGATCGTTCCTTCTTGCATCTTTCTCCTGATCTGTCGGGCATTCTATCCATGGATGCCGACCATCTGGATATCTATGGGGATGCACAATCATTACTGGAGACCGGTTTTCAGGCTTTCGCTAAAAAGCGGAAGCCGGGTGGCAAATTGTGGGTTCAGCAGGATTTTGTTTCTGATTTTTCAGGACAAGAGAGAGTGGCTTCCTTTGGCCTGGAGACAGGGACTTACCGGGCGGAACAAATAAGAGTAGAAGGGGGCTATTTCTGCTTCGACTATACGAATCCGAATATCCGTATGAAGGACCTTCGGTTTACCATGCCGGGCCGACATAACGTTGAGAATGCGACGCTGGCGATTACCATTGCCCTGGAACTGGGAATCTCCGAAACGGCTATCCGGAAAGGCTTGCAAAACTTCAAAGGGATACAACGGCGCTTTGAATTGGTCTATCGCGACGAGGAAATCGCTTTTTACGACGATTATGCTCACCATCCAACGGAGCTAAAAGCAGCTATTAATGCAGCGCGTGCCCTATTTCCGGAACGCAAGATAACGGGGGTTTTTCAACCACACCTCTTTAGCCGTACCAGAGACTTTGCGGATGGTTTTGCCGAAGCACTAAGCACCCTGGATGAATTACTGTTGCTGGATATTTATCCGGCCAGAGAGTTGCCGATTGAAGGAGTCACCAGTGATTGGTTAGCCCAAAAAATAAAAAATACAAACGTCCATCGCGTACAATTGGATAACGCTTTGGACACCATAAAGAAAAAAGTACCGGAAGTACTGCTGACCCTGGGGGCAGGCGATATCAGTACCCTGGTACCCCAAATAAAACAATATCTAACAAAACGTAAAGCCGCCACGCTGGCGTCTCCGGATTAACCAGGCCCGCCTTAGGCGGGCAAAACAACAAAACACAATGAGCCAACAGCAATATACAGGAGCCATGAAGCGAATCGGCTGGACAGCAATGCTGTTGCTGACGGCCGTACTCGTTATATCCGCTATCGAATATAAGCAGACGAGTACCATCCAAACGGTTGATATTGCTATCGAGCCACTGGGCGATACGACGCTGCTCATCCAGCAGGGAGATGTGATGCTCAGCCTGGATCGCAGTTTTGGTTACCGCTTTGACGAGCGTCCCATCAAAGACGTGAATGTAGAACGTATTGAGCGAGTGCTGGAAGAAGAGCCCTTTATTAAGGATGCCGATGTGTATATCAATGCAGCCAACATCATTAAAATATCTATCACGCAGCGACAACCCATCCTGCGGGTAATTGATAAAAATGGACTGAATTACTATCTGGACGGAGAGGGCTATAAGATGCCCCTCTCCAAGCATTTTACCACCAGAACGCTGGTGGCTACCGGAAATATTCCACCCCACGTGCCGGATTTTCTCGAAAGAGAGAAACACGTGCTGAAGGACTTATTCGCCCTGACCAGGCAGATTCAGGAGGATGAATTTTGGTCGAGTATGATCGAACAGGTCTACGTCAGTAATTCCGGTGATTTTGTTTTTGTTCCCATGATTGGTGATCAGCGGATCATTTTTGGGAAGATGGATCGGGTAGAAGAAAAATTCAGGAACCTGAAGGCCTTTTACGACCGGGCGGTTCCGGTTCACGGCTGGAAAAAATACCAGACCGTTAATTTGAAGTTTAAAGGACAAGTAATCTGCTCCTAGCAGGATAAGATATAGATAGACATCTAAAGAAGAACTCAGTAATCCGCCTCAGGCGGATATTTCAGGACTAAAAATTAGAGAAAATGGAAGAAAACACGAAAAAATCAGACGTAATTGTAGCGCTGGACATTGGTACGACGAAGGTCTGTGCCGTGGCCGGGCGGAAAGACAAGTATGGTCGTATTGAAGTGTTGGGAGCCGGTAAGGTGCACTCCAAAGGTGTACTGCGCGGCGTTGTCTCCAACATTGAGAAAACGGTTAATGCCATTTCCGAAGCTACGGACTACGCCAGCCGATCGGCAGGGATCGAATTTGATACCGTACACGTAGGTATCGCTGGCCAGCACATTAACAGCTTACAGCACCGGGGCATTCTTACCCGGGAGAATGATCTCAATGAGATCGACCATTCAGATATCGAGCGATTGATCGCCGATATGTACAAATTGGTGCTGCCACCGGGAGACAAGATTATTCACGTCATTCCTCAGGAATACACCGTAGATAACGAGCAGGGTATCACAGATCCCATTGGTATGTCAGGAGTCCGCCTAGAGGCTAATTTTCACATCATTACCGGGCAGATTACCGCTTCTAATAATATTCAACGTTGTGTGGAGCGCAGTAAGTTAAGACTGGCCAGTATGACCCTGGAACCCATTGCTTCGGCTATGGCGGTACTTAGCCATGAAGAAAAAGAAGCGGGTGTGGCCCTGATCGATATCGGGGGGGGAACTACGGATATTACTATCTTTCAGGATGGCATTATTCGCCATACGGCCGTCATTCCTTTTGGTGGCAATGTGATCACCAAGGATATCAAGGAAGGCTGTACGGTTATGACACCACAGGCCGAAAAACTGAAAGTGAAGTACGGATCAGCCCTGGCTTCAGAAGTATTTGATAATCGCATCATTTCTATTCCTGGCCTGCGGGGCAGAGAGGCGCGCGAGATTTCCGAAAAGAATCTGGCCCGTATCATTCAGGCCAGAGTGGAGGAAATCCTCGACTGGGCTGCCTGGGAGATCAAGCGCTCTGGTTTTGAGCGCAAGCTGATCGGTGGAATCGTTCTTACCGGAGGTGGTGCTTTACTGAATAATATTGAAAAACTGACCGAATATCGTTTGGGGATGAATACCCGGATCGGTATTCCGGTAGAACATCTGGCGCATGGATATAACGAGGCGCTGAGTAGTCCAATTTACGCAACTGCGATTGGTCTGTTGATGAAAGGTATTGAAGATCGAACCACCGGTCTGGTGGCAAGCGTACCGAAAGCGGAACCAAAGGCGTCGACTCAGGAAGAACCTGAGGAGGTGGTCGTTGAAATGGGAGACAAGTGGTACGAACAGATCTTTAAGAAAACTAAGGAATGGTTTGAAACGGAACCAGATCCCGACATGTAAACAGGTCGGATTTACCTTACTTAATCAATTGACTAATCTAAAATAATATATCATGATTTTTGATATTCCTAAAAATGAAAGCCCCATCATCAAAGTATTGGGCGTAGGAGGTGGCGGGAGTAATGCCGTGACCCACATGTATAATCAGGGCATCGTTGGGGTTGATTTTGCCATCTGTAATACCGATGCGCAAGCCATGCAACAAAGCCCCGTTCCCACTAAAATTCAACTGGGACCAGAACTAACCGAAGGACGTGGAGCGGGCTCCAAACCGGCCGTAGGTAAGTTGGCTTGTGAAGAATCTATCGAAGAGGTACGGCAGTACCTGGATAATAATTGTAAAATGCTCTTTATCACGGCTGGTATGGGGGGTGGTACGGGGACCGGAGCTGCGCCCATCATTGCGCGCACCGCACGGGAGATGGGCGTATTGACCGTGGGCATCGTAACCCTCCCTTTTACCTTTGAGGGACGCCGTCGCTCCTCTCAGGGAATGGAAGGACTTAACGATCTCAAAGATAATGTGGATACCATTATTATCATCTCTAACGACAAACTGCGTCAGATCTTTGGTAATCTGTCCATCAGTAATGCTTTTGCGCAAGCGGATAATATACTGACGACCGCGGCCAAAGGTATCGCCGAGATCATTACTGTACCGGGTTATGTGAACGTAGACTTCGAGGATGTCAATACGGTCATGCGCGAAAGTGGGGTAGCGATTATGGGTACCGCTTCTGCGGAAGGAGAAGATCGCGCTAAGCAGGCTGTCGATGAGGCCTTACACTCGCCACTACTGGAGGATAACGACATCCGGGGTGCACAGCATATCCTGCTAAATATTACTTCCGGACAGAAGGAGGTGACCATGGACGAAATCTTTGAGATTACCGAATTCGTTCAGGAAGAAGCCGGGCATGGTACCGATCTGATCTGGGGGAATTGCTACGACGAAAGTCTGGGCGAGAAAATTGCCGTAACGGTGATCGCCACGGGCTTTAAGCACCGGAATCTGGATGGCCTGCGTCAGGAGCAGAATCGGCGTAAAGTGGTTTCACTTGACGACGAAGAAGCTATACCTAAGAAGCCTAAAAAAGATACCCCGACCCTCTCAGATATCGGTTACCAAGAAGAAGAGCGAGAAGCGCGTCCCAATACGTACGAATTTGACGATGTGCGCGCCTCAATGGAACGACTCAATAATTTTCGCTGGACCAATGACGAATCCGAGGAGAAGGCGGGTAAGTCTGCTGCCTCCGATGAGGATAAGCGCCAAAAATACTGGGCACAACAGGGAAAAAAACGCGGACAGGCGGAACCGCCGAAATTTAGTAACCCTAAAAAATTGATCGAACTGGAAAATAAGCCCGCTTATCTACGCAGAGGGGTTAACCTGGAGGATGTTCCCGAATCGGATGAGCAGGAAATCTCCCATTGGTCGATCAATGGAGAAGTAGGCGAGCAACCAAGCATCAATGAGCAAAATTCTTATTTACACGATAATGTTGACTAGTACACTGTGTAAAAAGTTAATATGCTTTATGAAACCTAAGGTTTCAAAATACTTAGAAATTGCTTACGCAGTGTACTAGTATTTACTGATACTAATTTTTAGTCCATTTAAACTGAGAATACTAGTATTTATTTTCGAGTCCGGCCCCGTTGTCGGACTCTTTTTTTTTATGCTTTTGCGAAAAGGGTGCAAATCTAAGGTCAGTGGGATCTGGTTTTTTGAGGTAGGAGTGATTGTAATTAAGAGACTGAACTTAGAACAGAAAGGTCCCCCTTGTCTAAGTTCCAACTATTAAATAGAACCAATCACCCCTACTTCAAAGAGGTACGATTTGTCTTCCTGGAGGGAGTGTATTTGACCTTTTCAAAGTTCTTTAAAAAAAAAAGAACCAACAAAAAATCCAAACGGCCAGTAGCTTCGTAAGTAGGATGTAACTTTTATTAAAAAAAGCGTCTTAAAAGTGGTTACATTTTTCCATTTGGAGACACTTACTAATGAAGGCGGGAGTTAATTGGATTAACTTTTAGGAAGCTGTTAAGAAACGCAAACAGTAATTAACGTATCCGAAGCAGTAATTAACAAGACCTTAAAGAAAAATCTACAACATCCTCCGCATATTTGAGTTATAAATAAAACGTTTGACATCCGAATTAATAACCTGTGAATCATATCCACCATGAATATTAAAAAAATTAAAATGGGCCTTACCGTTGGCCTGATGAAAAACCGGGACTCGAACCAATCTTTGCAAGGCCTAAAAGACCTGATGAATAATTTCGGCGAAGAAGTTGGAAACTTCCTGGGCTTACAAAAATTAGGTCAGCAATCGCTCAATGCCAACCACGTGCAGCAGCGTTACGCCCTGCAGTTTGAGCGTTGCACTCTAAATGTAGACTTGATCGCAAACCCCAAGACCAAAACCCAGGTGATTAAGAGCTTTAACCTCAGATAAGGAAAGTTTTTTATACGATTCGATTTATTCCCAATAAGCCCAAATGAACACGTTTCATAAATTCATGTACTAAAATCTTTTGTACATATCCAATGAAAACCCCACCGTGGCCAGATGCCGATCCTGAGTGATTGTCTTCTGGCCACTTTTTTTGCCTTAGGCCAATGCTCCAGCTTAATCAACCAAGAATTAACATTCCCTTGATGCAGCGGATTAAAAAAAGCTGTACCTTTGCGCGCTGTTACGGGTACGCCATACTTTTGCCATAGGCATCTCTATGGGGTTTGCGGAAGCGTAACAGAAAATAATCATCAGGAAGAGCGGCCAAGACAAGCTTATCTTCCTTTAATCACTCTAAGATGTCATTAAGAAATATTGCCATTATCGCCCACGTCGACCACGGAAAGACAACCCTGGTTGATAAGATGATACACGCCGGTGAACTCTTCGCCGATCACGAGAAGCCCGGTGAACTCATTATGGATAGTAACGAGTTGGAACGCGAGCGTGGAATCACGATTCTGGCGAAGAACGTTTCTATCCGCTACAAGGATATTAAAATTAATATTATCGACACCCCTGGTCACTCCGATTTCGGAGGGGAAGTAGAGCGGGTGCTCAATATGGCCGACGGTGTACTTTTATTGGTCGATGCTTTTGAAGGTCCCATGCCACAAACGCGCTTTGTCTTACAAAAAGCGATAGAACTGGGCTTGAACCCCATCGTGGTTGTCAATAAAGTAGATAAGGAAAATTGTACGCCTGATCTGGCGCAGGAGGCCGTATTCGACCTCATGCTGGGTCTGGATGCCACCGAACAACAACTGGAATTCCCCACGATCTTTGGTTCGGCCAAAAATGGCTGGATGAGCGAAGACTGGAAAGAACCAACGGATAATATCGTCCCCCTGCTGGAAACCATCGTTGATTATGTACCCGAGCCAAAGGTGGAAGAAGGTACGCCCCAGCTATTGATCACCTCCCTGGATTTCTCCAACTACATTGGACGGATCGCCATCGGTCGCTTGCAGCGCGGAGAACTAAAAGACGGCCAGCAGGTTAGCCTCTGTAAAAAAGACGGAAGCATCCAAAAGAGCCGTATTCGCGGCTTGTTTACCTTCGAGGGTTTTGAGAAAAAGAAAACCGACAAGGTAGAAGCGGGCGATATCTGTGGTATTGTCGGAGTCGAAGGTTTTGAAATCGGTGATACCATTGCAGATATTGATAATCCGGAAGCCCTGGAGCCCATTGCTATCGACGAGCCTACCATGTCGATGCAGTTTACCATCAACGATTCGCCATTCTTTGGTAAAGAAGGGAAATACGTAACTTCTCGACACATCAAAGAGCGGCTGGAAAAAGAACTGGAGAAAAACCTGGCCCTGCGCGTCGAGCCGGGTGCCACCGCTGATTCCTTTAAAGTATACGGTCGCGGGGTGCTGCACTTATCCGTACTGATCGAGACCATGCGTCGCGAAGGTTACGAATTGCAGATCGGTCAGCCACAGGTGTTAACCAAAGAGATCGACGGTCGTAAACACGAGCCGATCGAAGAGCTGTCGATTGACTTGCCCGAGCAGTATTCGGGTACCGCCATTGACTGGGTGACCCGTCGTAAAGGCGTCATGCTATCCATGGAAAACCGTAACGACCGGGTTTATTTGACCTTTGAGATTCCTTCCCGTGGCATTATGGGGCTGCGGAATACTATGCTGACCGCTACGGCAGGTGAGGCGATTATGTCGCACCGCTTCAAAGAGTACCAACCATTTAAAGGTGAGATCCCCGGACGCCAGAATGGTTCTATGATTTCTATGGAGAACGGAAAGGCGATTCCTTACTCTATCAATAACCTGCAGGATCGCGGTATTTTCTTTGTAGAACCCAACCAGGATATCTACGAAGGACAGGTGGTCGGGGAGAATGCCCGCCCAGGCGACATGGTGGTCAATCTGACCAAAGCCAAGAAAATGAGTAATGTGCGCTCTGCCGGAGCGGATGATAAGCTCAAACTGGTTCCTCCTCGATTGTTTACACTCGAAGAAGCACTGGAATATATCCAGGGCGACGAGTACGTTGAGGTGACACCAGAATCACTGCGGATTCGTAAGGTTTTACTGAAAGAACACGAGCGCAAGCGCGCGAAAAATCCGGCGCTGGCTTAGTGAGTATGTTTTGGGGTGAAGTGAAAGCTTCGCCCCAAAATTTATTATGTAAGTTCGAAGTGTCTACTTCGAACTTACATTAAAATCTTTTCCCGACACCCAGGCCGACTGACCAGGTATGGTAAGCATCTTCTCGGGCATCGTAGAAGAAAGTAGGAAAGATATCCCAATGGTGGTTTAGTTGAAATTCGTATTCCAAACCTAATCGAAAGAGTAAAAAGCTTTCGTTTGCTTCAATTTCCATTCCTGGGCCGGCTTGTAGGACCAATCCTCTCCATGGCTTATACAGCGCATCCAGCGTAAGCACCAATGGATATTCTCGTTCCAGAAATTCCTTATGGTCTTGTTCAACAATAAAATTAGCGATCTCCAGATCATTATGTAGCCCAATGCCAAATTTTTCGTTTGTCCAGTATTCTAAATCTATGCCCCAGGACGGAATAGCAGCGTAATCATTACTTTCCAGTGCTGGAATGATGGTGTGGCCAATAATAATCGCTGCCCGGAAATGGGGAATGGGATGCCCTTCTGTTAGGTAGGCTGGATGATGCACGATACTTTGTGCCTGTGCGTACAGAGATAGACTCATTAGAAGAGGAAGTAGAATAGAGGCGTAAAATCTCATTTTTGTTCTAAAGAAAAACAAGTCCCCCAACAAAAAGTGTAACCTCTGTTACACAGGTTTAAACCCTATTTGCCAGAGCTAATCTTTTTAGCTATTTTTCTGAAAAAAAGCTATGCATCGATGTTTACTTCCCTTCATAATGGTTTTGTTGCTAACCTCCCAGTCAGGTTTTAGTCAAAACCCAATCACCGAACAACTCTACGAAACCTACGAACGGTACCGAGAACCCAGTCTCACCAAACGGCGCGTTAAGCACGATGATATTCAGCCACTTTTACAAAAGCTGAAGACCGAACCAGGCTTTGAAGTACGACAGGTAGGGACCTCTATTCAGGGACGTAGCCTAAGCCTGGTCAGCGTGGGAGTAGGGGAGGTCGACGTCTTCCTTTGGTCCCAAATGCATGGCGATGAGCCAACGGCAACTATGGCCATTTTTGATATTCTTAATTTCCTGACCAGTAAGGATTTCGAGGTGCAAAAACAGGGGCTGCTGAGTCGAGTCCGTCTACATTTCTTACCTATGCTGAACCCCGATGGCGCAGAATTGTTTCAGCGCCGCAATGCCCTGGGGATCGATGTTAATCGGGACGCCCTTCGATTACAATCTCCCGAGGGACGCACCTTAAAGGCAGTCCGCGACAGCCTGGAGGCCGATTTTGGCTTTAATCTGCACGATCAGAGTCGGTACTACAATGCCCTTCGTACCGATAAGACGGCGACCATTTCTTACCTGGCACCCGCCTACGATTATGCAAAGTCGGTGAATACCGTGCGGGCTAATGCTATGAAAGTTATCGTCATGATGAATCGCATCATACAAAAATACGCCCCCGGACAGGTCGGTCGCTACAGTGATGCGTTCGAGCCAAGGGCCTTTGGCGACAATTTGCAAAAATGGGGAACCAGTACGATCCTGATTGAGTCGGGTGGCTATCCCAATGATCGCGAAAAGCAAGAGATTCGTAAACTCAATTATGTATCTATCCTTTCGGCGATTTTTGCCATTGCCGATGGTTCTTTTGCAGATGCAGGCCTGGCGGAGTACAACCGCATTCCCTGGAACGATCGCAAACTCTTTGATCTGAAGCTGGAAAACCTAAATTATCCACTAAGGGGCAATACTTACCGCCTGGATGTAGGGATTCACCACAATGAGATCGATTTGCCGGGACACGATGATTTTTATTTTCGTAGTCGGGTCGTCGATCAGGGAGATCTATCTACTTACTTTGGGTATACCACGCTCGACTGCACAGACTATACGCTTCAGGATGGCCAGGTATATCCCAGGGTACTGCCCGACTTGTCGGCCCTTTCCAGACTGGATTTTTCCTTTTTATTGCGCCAGGGCTATACCCATTTCAGAGTGGTTTCCACCCAGAATGCTGGTAATGAGATACGGTATCCCGTGATGGTGGTTTCTCCGGAATTTAAAATGGAAAAGCCTCGGGACGGGGTCATACCCACCACCTTCCTGCTCGCTAAAGCCGGTAAAGTTGAATACGCCGTAGTCAATGGTTTCCTGCTGGATCTGAACCAGGAAATCAGCTGGGAAGGCAATGGGTTAATATTAAAACAGTAAAACCGACTGGTCTAGTTAGGTTAGGATATGAAGGGTTTAGAGACTATTCTCAGCGCATTACATCAATTGGCTGATACGGCGGTAGTAGATCGTAAAGCTTTGAAGTATAACATCAGAGCCGAGCGATCTTTAGGAATTTATCAGAAGGACTTAAAAGCAACTGGCGGGCAAGATTGGTAAAAACAATAGGACTAGACCTGGCCCTGAGGATACGGGCATATACGAGGCTCGGCTATTGTGTAGCAGGCTAAATCGGCCCACTGGATTGCCAGGGATGCCCTACAAGAATTTGGTAAACCAAATCTAGCCATCCGTGGCTACCCGGGTGGGCCATACCAAAAGAAAAAATAGAGGGGGCTTGAAAAGCAGCCCTTTAGCGGATTAATCTACAGTGGGATTGAGCATAGGCAGATCCATTACCTGTTTCTCCTCCGGACCTACCCGAAAGAAGCCAATGATGCCTCCTGATGATTTGGCGACGTGCCTGGCAAAGCTGACAAAGCTATCGTAGAAGATATGACTGTAGTGTGTACTCAGTTTGGCAAGGATAGGATTCAGTTTTTTGAGTTCGTTGCTCACGATTTCCTGGCGTTCCTCTACATTTTCTGGCAGTTCTTCCAGAAAATGATCTAAGCGTTCAGAAAAGTCTTTACCGACTTCCTGATAATAGGGCATTAGCTCATCCTGAAAGCTAAAACTTCTGATTTTCGTTAGTTTTTCAGAGGCGCTTATTTCGTTTTTGTCAATATTTCCATCGGCTCCAGCCACCAGAATAGTGATATACGCGATGGCGTCTTTCATTTGCTGCTGTTCGTCAGCACTTAGATTTTTTAGCAATTCCATTGTATGTCAGTCGTTGATCTGAACAAATTTAATAACACCTCGAAGATACAACGACTGAGGGAACAAAGCGAGAAAAAATTAGGCTAATTTAGCCAGGTCCCGCACTAAAATTCTTCCCCGATTGAAATAGATGAGATTGTTTTTCTTTAGCTCATTCAATACCAGGGTTACCGTCTGGCGCGAGGTGTAGGTGATATTGGCAATATCCTGATGGGTCAGAGAGTGCTTAAGCAACATTTCGTAACCGATGCGTTGGCCCCGCTCGGAGATGGCATTTTTGATGAATTCAATAATCCGCGTACGGGCATCTTTGCAAACCAGTGCTTCCAGTTTACTTTCGGCCTTCATCAGCCGGTTGCCGAACAGCGACATTACCTCGTTGGTCAGCTCAAAATTGCGGAACATCAAGCGGCGGAAATCCTCTACTTTGACGGCAAAGAGTTGTACTTCTCCTTTCAGGGTCTGGGCAAAATCACTGCGATACTGCTCACCGACCAGGCCTTTTTCGCCAAAAATGGTAAAAGGATGAATGAGGGTTTTGATCACCTCTTTATTGTCATCGGAGGTCTTGGCAATTTTTACTGTTCCTTTAATAAGGAAAAATAAATGCTCAGAGGCTTCTCCAGCCTGGTATATTTTACTGTAGCGGGGCATCTTGCGGTGGGTCATATACGCACACAATTGCTCCTTTTCTTCCCGACGTAGCACAGACAACAAAGGGAATTGCTCAATCGAGTTTAATTTCAATGCTTTATTCATGTTTGGCTATTTTTGGGTGTTGAAGATTCTTAAATACACACCTATAGACACAGAAAATAGCTTACCCCACTACGCGAACCCAAATTATTTTTGGAATTTATTGTCGATTGACAATAATCTTACATAGCGCTTGTCTAGTAGTTCCGGATAGCCACGGAATCGACCTCTTTAGAATAAGCGGCAAAAACACCATTCCCGTTTTCTATGGGGTTGTAGATGATAATGGGCTCTGCCACGGGGGAAGTGGGGGCCAGTCGCTGTCGACTGACGCTACTGTAGAATAGATAATAAGGTTCGGAAACGCTTCTTAATTCGGCAATAATCTTACCGGGCAGCTCTTCGTCGGTGGCTACCTGTACCGATATGGGTAAGCTAAGGCTTTTTGTCTCTCCGTCGAAAGGGGTATCTTCTAATAATAGGCCCCCTTCGTAGTGTACAACCTGGAAGTTATTATTCTCTTGAGTGGGAAAGCGTAACTCCCGGGAGGAGACCCCAGAGATGATGGTGTCGTTTCGGAGTATGGTAAACTTTTCTATTTGCTGGAATATTTTAAGGTGATAGTAATTCCGTATTCCAGGAGGGTCATCAAAGTCCAGGCTCAAATTGAAGTCATACTGTTTGATGTTGTCCGGTAGCGTTGTGGCACGGCTTTCCGAAATTCTTAAGCTCTGCAGGTCCGTGCTTCTGGGCAGTGTCGTGCTGGCTATTAGGCGATCGAAAGCTGGGACATCCACCTGCAGAAAGTAAGTTTTCTCTATTTCTGCCTCAAAATTTTGCGTGGAAAAAAAAGGAGGGCCGCCCGCCGGTTGAACAAAGACTAACTGCTGTTCGAATTTTTCTCCTTCAAATAATCTAATCCGGGCATTGGTGGGGTAATCCGCCCCCAGCGGATCATTAATACCACGGGTGAGCGATACCTGAGCTTGTAATTCTTCACCTGGCGTAAACGTACTAATGAGCACCAGCTCTGGTTCCTGTTCAGGAAAGGCGATCTCTACCGGTCTTTCGCAAGTAACCGCCATAAAAAGAAATGCGCCAAGAATTAAAAAAATCAAGCTTCGCATAGTTGTTTTGCCTGTTCTTAGTAAAAATAACTAAAATTTACTGGAAATGTTAATGGAAGGAAGTAATGGAAGGCTTTGTACCCCTACAAACTGGCGAAATTCACTCAGGTTTCCATTCGAGGGGCGAATACTGGTACGAATGCGGTAATATAATGGGTTGCTGCGATTATATAGGTTGGTCACTCCCAGGTAGAGGTGGTGGCGAAGCTTCCACTTCGTAAATTGGTAGTTGAGGCCCAGGTCAAGTCGGTGGAAGTAGGGCAGGCGATACTGGTTTTTACTGCCAAAGTCAAGAACGGAGACTGGGAAGTTACTACCCGGAAACTGGAAGGATATACTCTGGCTGGGCAAACTGTAGGCCAGACCGCTGCCAAACAAGAAATTGCCGCTAATGCTCCAGTGATCGTTGATTTGATGGATGAGGGCCATTTTTAGATCGTGCCGCCGGTCGTACTTAAAGGGGTAAGTCTCCCCGAAATTGATCCTTTCAAAATTCCGGTTAGTAAACCCATAGCTGTAGCTGATCCACCCACTTGTTTTTCCGGATTGTTTTTCCAATTTTAGATCGATCCCGTAGGCCGTTCCCCGTCCGGCGGTAATATTGCTCTCCCAGTCATCGATAAAGCTAATCCCCTCGGATAAACTGAGTAAATTATCCATTCCTTTGTAGTAGGCTTCTAGTTCTAAGGACCACTGGCGATTGAGTCGCCATTCGCTGCCCAGGGCATACTGCACGGCGCTTTCCGGATGAATATCTCCGGTAGAGGGCACCCACATATCCGTGGGGAGACCAATGGTACTACTGGTCAAGAGGTGCAAAAACTGACTGGTTTTGCGGGCGGAGCCAAATAGCGATACCCGGGGATGCCACTGGTAATCAAAGGAAAAACGGGGTTGAAATAACCAGTAATTACGCTGATCAACGAAAAAGCTACTGAGGTGTATTCCGTAATTAATGCGTAATTTAGGGAGTACTTGTTGACTGTTTTCGGCGTATAGCGCCAGCTCCCTACCCTGAATGTTTCTATTTTGTTGCGTTCCTCCAAGACCACTTTCCAGATTGGTTGCATTATATTGCAGGATACCAGGGCTAAAATCAAGGAATCCACTACGGACGCCAAACCTTACATAGTGCTTCAGACCGGCATACCAGTCGAAGTCTACTTTCATGGCAACGTCGCGAATACTCGATTGATACAGTCCGGCGAGGAGCTCATATTGCAGCAACTGTTCCGGGGTAAAGCCCAGTAAGCTATCCTGAGTTTGGTAGCCAAAATTTAACTTGAGGAAACTGTAGGTAAGAGTTGTACTGGCAAATAACTGCGGGTGTACTTCTTTATTCCAGCGCAGGGAGAAGATGTCATTTCCCCAGTTGACGTATTCGTCATATTCCTGATTAGCCCGGAATCCCAGTAATTCGTTTGTATTGGGGTTAATTAAACGAAACCGTTGCTGTACCTGGCCAAAATTATTAAAGTCATCTTTGCCCTTGTAAAAACTTAAGTATAGCTTACTGCGAGGAGAAAAGTGGTAGTTCAATTTGGCATTGAAGTCATAAAAATCATAGGTGCTGGAGCCTTCTTCTCCCTGTCCCAGCTTATAAGATCGGACCCGGGGCTCCAGGAATTGATCCAGAATTGACCAGCGCCCGGCGACCAGAAAAGATGATTTCTGGTCTTGATTGTTAAATAGGGGCCCTTCTAGCGAAGCCCGTGCGGAGATCAATCCCAAATGGGTGGAGCCACTTAATTTATTATAATTGCCATCACGGGTACGGATGTCGAGTACGGAAGCCAGCCGCCCTTCGTAACGGGCGGGATAGGCACCCTTTAGAAATTTAGCCGTTTTTATCACGTCGGGATTAAAGATTGAAAGCAGTCCAACCGCATGGGTACTGTTGTAAACCGGTACCCCATCTACGGTGATGAGGTTGTGGCCAGTATTCCCCCCCCGAACGTAAATCCCCCCGATACCATCGGCACCCGTCTGTACACCCGGTAACAAATGCATAGTTTGAAAAACATCGGTCTCGCCACCAAAACGGGGAAGAAGGTCCTGCGACCGGAGATCAATTTTCTCTAAATTCCAGTCTATGGGTAGTCGGTCCAGGGCATTGCTGGTGTCCCAAAGGGTGATGGGGTTAATGGTGAGATTATCTTCGAGGGGAAGCACAAAAGCGGTGTCCCGGTTGAGCGAGAGGGTGGCCATTTTTTCGGCATGACCGATATGGGAAAAATAAAGCTGCCAGTCCCCCTCGGGAAGTTCCAGACTAAATTGGCCGTATTCGTTGGTATAGGTTCCCGTAGCCAGTGCAGGTAGGTACACACTGGCTCCTACCAGATTCTCTCCGGATGCACGGGCAACGATGGTGCCGGTAATGTAATGCTTTTTGCGGAGGTCCTGCTGGGTAGCTTCAATGATAATGGCGCCTTCCTTGACCTGATACCCTAGTGGCGTGTTGAGGAGGAGGTAATCGAGGATCGCCGCCAGTTTATAATTACGGAAGGTAGTATTGATTTTTTTGGGAGGAATGGCGGCATTATTAAAAACCAGTGGAATATCTTTTTGATCAATCAGTTGGGTTAGGGCCTCGCTCAGGTTAAGGTTACGAAAAACAATACTCACCCTTTGGTCCATGTTTTGAGCACAGAGGCAGGCGCTTATGCTCAGGAACCAGCCGAGTAGTATTATTTTCTTCATGTTGCTCTACCTTTGTTGGAAGTCAACTATTGGCAGGTACCGGATATACGGTATGCCCCTTCTTCTATCTTAGAGACGTCGAAAGTAGAGAAACCGTTGATCTGACGCAAGACTTTTTCCGGATTTGAAATATTAAAGGTTCCGGTCAGCCGACATTGTTTTATACTTTCCTGAACTTCAAATTCCCATGGGTGGTGGCGTTCCATTTGTGCGAAAAGGCGCACCAGGGGTTGGTTGCGCATATCGATTTCTAGTGGACCCTCTACATGTATGGGCTCCTGGAAGAGAATGCCTCCCTGCTGACAAATTCCAATTTGTCGGGCGGGAACTAAGATTTCCTCTTTGGTGACCTTGTCCAGGAAATAGACCCTACCTTCTTGTACTTCAATACTGGTTTCGGAGGCCCCTGATTCTGCTTTTAGTAAAAAGGAGGTGCCCACGACCTTCACCTGGGTGTTTTCGGTCTGTATCCTAAAGGGGTGATCCACATCGGCCTGCACCTTGAAATAAGCGGTACCACTAAGCTGAACATCTCTTTCTGCCTTTTGGGGAAAGCGGCTGGGGTAAATGAGCTGAGCCCCGGGATATATTTCTACGCTGCTACCATCGGATAGCGAGAGGGTCTGGGGGCTTTCACTTTGATTGTAAAAGGTTTGTAGCTGGTTTTCGGAGAAAAGATAAGTCCGGGCTACCCAGGCTCCAAGCAACAAAAAGAGGAGGGTGGCAGCGATACGTAGCCAGACGAGTCGACGGGGCCGAGTAGCCGCCTTGGCTTGCTGCATTTTCTGCTTTAGCTGGGCCAAGTTTTTTTCCGTATCAAACCGGGGCTGCTGGTCTTGTTTATACTGATCACTCAGGGCCCACAGCTTTGCCAATTGTTGGGCTGCTCGGGCAGCCTCCTGCTCGCTTGCTTCCTCGCTTTTTATTTGTGAAATAACTTTTTTGATACGATTATCCATTGCTGTGGTTTTCAATTAGGTTGCGGACGATAGTTACACCCTGGACACGAAATAACGGATTTCCCACTACGAGGTAAAGTATATTTTTATGAAAATAAGTAAAATACTTGACAAATAAGGGCCTAAATACTGCCGAAGTAGCTTCAAGGCTTTGACGATTTGATTTTCTACCGTTTTTTCAGAAATATCCAGTTTTTGAGCAATTTCCTTGTAGGTGAGATCTTCGTACCGACTAAGTAGAAAAACCAACCGACAGCGCTCCGGGAGTTGATCAATCGCCCAGTCAATCTGTCGGCTCAATTCCTCGACTTCCAGGGGGCGAGGGGTGAACTGATCGTTCGAAGGAGGCAGGTCGGCCTCACTCTGGCTTTTTAAATCCCTGATTTTATTGAGGGCTTTATTGATGGCTGCTTTGCGCAAATAGGCTTTTAGGGATCCCGTAATATTGATCTTTTCTCTTCTCCTCCACAGGTCAAAAAAAACGTCCTGGGCCAGGTCTTCTGCAATGGGACCATTGGGTATAAATTGATAAATAGTGGTGCATAAGTAGGGGAAATAAGCCTTGAAAAGCCATTCGATGGCCAGATCAGGATCAGTACTGAGCTTTTCTTTAATAGCTGTATCGTTATGTGCCTGGCTCAAGTTGTACAGTTTTAAGATGGGCAGACGAAGAGTCCCAAAATACTTATCCTCCCAGATAACTACAAAATTAATAGGTCATTATTTTGGGCATATAAAAATAAACAAATACCTTAACGCGTCGCACGAAGATTACCCCTGGCGTGCAAAAGACAAAACTACTTACACACAGATATAACCCAAACTAAATAATCATCTTAGTTCACTAACAACCTTATATATGAAAAGACTATTAGCATTAATAACTGCTATATGTACGCTCCCTCATTTGGCGATGGCGCAGAGTTCTATCGACCAGGCCATCAACTCCGTTTTTGCTCCCGTGACTCAAGTGATTGAGTCTATTGTGTTTTTTACGGTGACTATTGGAGGCTATACCATCCCCTTTGTATTGATTTGGTTAGTGGTGGGTGCAATTATTTTCACAGTATACATGCGCTTTGTGAATGTCCGATCCTTTTGGCACGCCATCAATGTCGTCCGGGGAAAATACGATAATCCGAATGACAGTGGCGAGGTATCCCACTTCCAGGCCTTAACGGCGGCTTTGTCCGGTACCGTTGGGGTTGGTAATATTGCCGGGGTGGCCATCGCGGTATCCTTAGGGGGCCCGGGTGCTACCTTCTGGATGATTCTGGCTGGTCTCTTTGGTATGTCTTCAAAGTTTGTGGAATGTACCCTGGGGGTAATGTACCGGAACGTCCGTCCTGATGGTTCGGTATCCGGTGGGCCGATGTACTACCTGGACAAAGGGCTCAAAGAAAAAAATATGGGGACCTTCGGTAAGATTCTGGCAGGGCTTTTTGCCATTGCCTGTATCGGTGGTTCTTTTGGTGGTGGTAATATGGTACAAATTAACCAGGCCACCCAACAGTTGGCTGCCGTAACCGGTGGTGATTCCAGTATCTTTACGTCCAATGGTTGGATTTTTGGGGTCACTATGGCGGTTATTGTAGGTGTCATCATTATCGGTGGTATTAAGTCTATTGCAAAAGTGACGGATAAAATCGTTCCGCTGATGGTAGCCGTTTACGTAGGTGCTGCTCTCTATGTACTCATCTTTAATGCCGCAGAAATTCCCGGAGCCTTTGGACGTATCTTCAATGGTGCCTTCAATTCTCAAGCCATGTACGGTGGTTTCATCGGCGTATTAATTCAGGGTTTTCGTCGGGCAGCTTTCTCTAACGAGGCGGGTATTGGTTCGGCATCTATCGCTCACTCTGCGGTGAAAACGGATGAACCCATTTCGGAGGGTATTGTAGCCTTACTAGAGCCTTTCATTGATACGGTGGTCATCTGTACAATGACGGCATTAGTGGTCATAATCTCTGGATATGGTGATATCGGTCAGCAACAAGCTTTCGAATCTTTCTCACAAGGCGGAGGGAACGATGCGGCTATTGCCCTGACTTCTTCCTCTTTTCAACAGTCTATTTCCTGGTTCCCGGTCGTTTTATCCGGAGCGGTTATTCTGTTTGCCCTTTCGACCATGGTTTCCTGGTCTTATTACGGACTGAAAGCCTGGACTTACCTGTTTGGTGAGAGCAAAACGATGGAATACGTCTACAAGGCTATCTTCTGTGTTTTTGTGGTGATCGGTTCGGCCATTTCTGCAAAAAGTGTATTTGACTTCGGAGATGCCATGATCTTTGCGATGGCCTTCCCCAACGTACTTGGGCTTTACTTCCTGATGGGTAACGTACGCAAAGCCTACGATTCTTATCGGGCAAGAGTGAAATCCGGTGAGATCGCCCGGGTGGATTGATTCCGCTTTCGCGAAAAAAATAAAAATAGGGTTTAGTGCAGCTTGCGCTAAACCCTATTTTTGGGTTCTAAATGATTTCATCTGTATATGATTTTAGTAAAGTGTTGTTTTATAGGTAGTTATGTAGTGCTTAAGCTTAGGTTGAATTCGAAGGTTAAAGGTTAAAGTCCCAAGGTTAAAGTCATGTCACATTTTAACCTTTACCCTTTTTACTTTATCCTTTTGCCCAGAGCAAATCCCCTATATTCATCCGCGTTCTGGTGCGCCTGAGGCGCATGGACATTTCATGTGTATATAATTTTAGTAAAGTCTTGTTTTATAGTTAGTTATGCGAATTCAAAAAAAACTGAAATTTCACAATTTTTTGCCGTGCTTACCTTATCCATTTGGCTATGTAGTCACATGGCCATTTGGCCACATAGCTACCCGA
>DATFKA010000148.1:0-52742 GCA_035268885.1 Saprospiraceae bacterium | reverse complement strand
CCAAAGGCATCCCGTTGTTTTTGCAGCAAGTTCATTAGTGCCGCCGCGGCCAGGGCCGAAAAACGCAATTTATTGGTATAGTTTTTTGAGTCTTTGCTTACTTCCGGAAAATACATAGAGGAAGAGCTGTCGATTACGATCTGACAGCGTAGATTGGTTTCCTCTTCGTAGCGTTTGGTAAACATCTTATCCGTCCGGGCGTACACCTTCCAGTCGATATTGCGGGTAGATTCCCCCTGATTATAGAGGCGGTGCTCCGCAAACTCTACCGAAAAACCGTGAAAAGGACTTTTGTGTAAACCAATAATAAATCCTTCCACCACCTGTCGGGCCAGTAATTCCAAATTACCTAAGTCGCGGACCTGCTGATTATCGAGTATCTTCATGAATTGCGTTTTTACCTTCTTAGAACGGGAAAGCCCTTATTGCGGTTGTGCAATAAGGGCTTAATATAAAGCATATCAGCGAAAAAAGGACATTATGCCTCAGCTAATTGCGATTCGATCTTATTGGCGTAAACAGATTTTGGAGCAGCGCCAACTTGCTTATCGACCAACTCTCCATTTTTGAATACCAATACCGTCGGTATAGAACGGACACCGTATTTCATGGATACTTCCGGGTTGCTGTCTACGTCTAATTTTCCGACCAGCGCTTTGCCGTCGTACTCACCAGCCAGTGCTTCAATGTGAGGGCCGATAATCTTACAAGGACCACACCACTCTGCCCAAAAGTCGACCAAAGCGACACCATCGGCATTTTCCACCAGCTCTCCAAAGTTGCTATCGGTTAATTCAGTTGCTTTCATTTTGTGTCAATTTTGTTATAAAATAGGAATAATTTTCATGTTGCGAAACAATCCAGGATTGCGAACATTTGTTTTAATAACATAAGCAATCTATTTTGAGTTGCAAAAATAATCATTTCATTAATTCTATTGTCCTGGCAAGGACGTTGATTTTCCAAATTCGCAGTTTGTAATCAACTTTTAGAACGCAATTACTACAAACATTGAAAATAAAATTTTATCGCGCCTATATTTGGATTCTACTGGGGCTGGTGGCCGTTGGGGTCAAATCCGTTACGACCGCCCACCCTGTCTGGATAGAAAAATACTATTCCCTGGGGTTTTACCAATGGATTCGCAGTGTATTTGATTATTCCTTTAGTGTCTTTCCCTTTCCGGCCATTTATCTGTTTTTTGCCATTTTGGCCTTGATAACAGGTTTTGAGGTACGCAAATTGATCCTTAGCATTCGCAAAAAAGAATGGAGCTTTTCGCGCAGCTTACGCAAAACCGTCGCCTTTATTGGCGGATTGGTATTTCTTTTTTTCCTGCTCTGGGGCTTTAATTACAACCGGGTGGAAGTGGAAGATCACATGGGACTGGAAGTACAACCCCTCAGTATTCGCGGACTCAAATCAGAGCTGGAGCTGGAAACCAAAGAATTAATTGCCCTGCGTTCACTGATTGTGAACGTGTCCGATAGTTCTGCTCTCGAGCGCCAACATTTTCCGGAAGACCTGGAAGTCCACTTACGTGAAAATCTTTCCAAGACGCTGACCCAATACAAATATCCAGGTGAAGGACAAATCCGGGGTCGCCTACTCTACCCCAAAGGAATATTTCTGCGGTTCAGTTCTGCGGGGCTCTATTTTCCCTTCGTAGGGGAAGGCAATATCGATGCCGGACTGCACCCCATTCAGTGGCCCTACGTCATGACCCACGAAATGGCACACGGCTTTGGTTTTGCCGACGAAGGCACCTGCAATTTTTGGGCTTATTTGAGCTGTACGGCTTCGCCTCATCCAGCGGTGGCCTACGCCGGGCACCTGAGTTACTGGCGTAGTCTGGCCATCCAGTACCAAAGGTACGAACCGGAGGCCTACCGGACCTTTCGACAGACCCTGCCCTTAGGCATTATTGCGGATTTAGACCGGGTGAATCAAGAAATGGACAAGTATCCAGACTTTGTGCCTCACCTCCAGCCCCAAATGTACAATGCCTATCTGAAAGCCCAGGGCATCCACGAAGGCTTACTCAATTATAAACGGGTGATTATGCTGGTCCACGCCTGGCGCAAGGCCTGGAAGAGTTAGAGACAAGATTTACCTTGTCTCTACTTTCTATACGCCTCGGTAATCTTGCCTGCTTCCAAGGGTCGATCGGTGGCCAGGATGTCCGCCCCGAGATCCAGAAACTTTCCATAGGTCCGGCTATCTCCCTGAGCAGCAGCCTGTTGGTCCAGGTTCCCTAAAGTCCCGAGTATAGCCGGAATGTTTTCCTCGTGCAGGGTCTCGAACAGGCTTTTTGGCGAAAGCCGTGTACCCGTAAAGGCCACCATCCGGTCGTAGGGAATACCTGAATTCTTCATGCGCAACCATTCCTCCTGATTGCGAATACTCACCGAGATCATCAAATCTTTGTTCAGACGATGTACGCTCAGGGCGTCGTTGACATTATAGGTAATGACTACCACGTAGTCTTCCATCTCATATTCTTCAACCAAATCGATCACATTTTTGAAAGGAACCCCACGTTTGACATCCAGGGATAAGATGGCTTTTCCCCTGGCCCACTGTAGGGTCTGCTCCAGCGTAGGAACTGAAAAGCCGGTACGCTTTCCGAAATCATCTACCAGCTTCAGCTCACTCATCTGCTCCCAGGTCTTATCCCTGACCGCGCCGTTACCGGTAGTGGTCCGATCCAGCGAATTATCGTGCATCAGGATCAGGACGCCATCGCTGGTCATATTGATATCACACTCCAGCATTGCCGGTATACTATCGACGACGTATTGAAACACTTCCAGCGAATTTTCGGGGTACCCTGGGATATCGCGGCCGCCGCGGTGCGCACTGATGAGTGGCATCAGGCGAGTGCCCGGTTGCATGAGAGCAGGTAACTCACCCTCGGCAATATTTAGGTAGGTCGCAGGTCTTTCCTTTGAAAGCACATCGGTTCCTACGCTCGCTTCACCGTGACTATTTACTTTACTGGCATTAATATTATCACAAGCGAAGAGCAAGAGCATTGAGCATAGAGATAAAACGCTTTTCATAATTGATAGATTTGAGCCTGTGTGGGCAAGGATATTTTGAGCGCAGGGAATACTACGCTCAGCCTGGATAAAAGCTTTCATAATAGGGATATGATTAAAAAAATGGGCAAAGCCAGAATCCCAGCTTTGCCCAATATAATCGATGATCTGCCTTACGGCTAAATCAGATTAGTTAAAGATATAGCGCAGACCCAAACGCATACGCCAGCGAGAGCCAAAGTTGCTGATGTTCAGTGCATCGGTATTCAGCCCCTCTTCTGTATAAGAGAAAGTTGGCGTCGTACCATCATCAGCATAGCCTTCAAAGCTGTACAATTCGTAGTTATTGAAGTCACCTGGTACCTGGTAACGCACGCCCCAGCTTGGGTTAATCAGGTTAGCCAGATTGATCACATCCCAGCTCAACTGCATACGGTGATTCTTGCCGCCAAGATTAAGTCCGAAATCCTGACGAACAGAAAGGTCCAAGAAGCTGGTAAATGGCAAGAAGTTGCTGTTCTTCTCCGCATAGCCACCACGGTTTTCGCTTAGGTATGGATCATCTTCGATGAAAGCATTCAGACGATTCCACTGCTCCTGTGGAGATAAACCATTGGTTTCTACCAAAGTGATCTCATTCTGGCTGGCTGGAATATAGATCAAGCTCCGGTTTCTACTAGTACTACCGGTCTCATTATTGATGTTACGTGCACTTCTTCCACCGATGACGTAAGAGAAAGGACTACCCTTCAAGCCTTCATATAGCAGGGTAACAGAAGTTTTGGTATTGCCTTCATCGTTCCAATCAAAAGTATAGTTCAGCGTACCTAATACACGGTGCCCCAGGGCAAAGTCAGAGCGACCCAGCACTGGATTGTTACGTCCATCAATGTGTACCTGTCCACGCCACTGAGAAGAGTTCTGAGAAGAAGTACCTTCATTGACAGCTTGTGCATCACCGTAGGTATAAGATAGGTTAGCGGTTAAACCAAAATCAAACTGCTTGGCCAAAGATGCCGTCAGAGTATAAGTGTAACCTTCATTGGTATTGGAAGCTACATAGATAGCAGAATAACGAGGATCAACGTCTTCGCGTACGAATACCGGACGATCATCCGCACCAGTATTGGTCCAGTTAAAATCAACCGTTGGGTCATTATTGACATTGGTGTATAGTACGTTGTTCAGGGTCTTGGTATATACCCCTTCGAAAGTAGCTAAGAAACCACCAGGTAATTCCGTATCCAGTGCCAGGTTCCCACGTAGTACTTGTGGGTATTTGAAGTCTTCGGTAAAGAGATCTACCTGACCAGATGGTACACTGAAGGCTTCATTTACGTATTGATCCTGAATATTAGGGATGAACCTGATAGGACCATCGATGTCACCAGCATCCACACCACCAAGGGATACACCATTGTTGTTAAACATTGCACCTGGCCATACAAATGGAATACGACTGGTAAAGATACCGAGACCACCACGCAGTGTTGACTTATTATCATCCAGATCATAAGTAAAACCTAAACGAGGAGAAATCATCAACTGCCCATCTGGAGCCTGACCACCTGTGATGTTGTCAGCTACGTCATAAGCTGCCCGCAGATCTGGCAAAGTCTCAGAGTTGAAGGTAGGGTGGATAGCAGGATCTGAAGTAATGATTGGCAGATCAAAGCGCAGGCCACCAGTCAGTGTGAACTGAGGCGTAATCGCCCATTCGTCCTGTACATATAAGCCCAACTGCATAGCGTTGAAAGATGCTGCGGCGGCAGAACCATCTCCCGTAATATTATCTACCAAAGAGTAAGAGCGGTCATACTCCGCTGCCCCCGCATCGTTTAAGAAATCATCGATGCTGTCGTACTCATATACACCATAGTTCTGACGAATAAACAGGTTGTAGATGCTGTAAAATTCGTTGTGCGTACCAATGGTAATCGTGTGATCATTATTGTAGATCTTAAAGTTATCCGTGATCGTGAAAATGTCCTGATCCAGTGCATTCGCCGTAGAGAACTGCTCAGATCCAATACGGATGGTACTGTTACCATCTGCAATCAGCAAATAGGGGAAATCACCACCAATTGGGTCACGGTCATCACGAACGGATGTATAACCAATGATTAAGTTATTACTGAACTTGTTTTCTCCAAAGGTAGAGTTCAATTCCAGTGCAGAAGAATTGGTTACACTTGGGAAGAATACGCCATTGTTAGAGAAGTTGATATTACGAGCGTTACCGGCATTCCGGTTTAGGCTCTCTGCTTTAGTATAACTGTGACGCAGGGTCAGACGATTGTTATCATTTAAATTGAAATCCAACTTACCAAAAAGGGATACCCCGTCTAAGTTATCTGTAACATCCCCAAAGGTACCCGGATCATAGTCGTACTCATTGATGAGGAACTGACGAAGATTAGTAAGGTCTTGCTGGCTAGCATCACCATCGTATTGCCCAAAGTCAAAAGGTGAAGGACTCTCCTGCCCACGAAGCTCCGCATTCGCAAAGAAAAAGACTTTATCCTTTATAATCGGACCACCCAGTGAAGCCCCGTATAATCTATCGGAGAAAGCATCCACACCTTCCCGATCACTACCGGTACGGTCAGTTAGACTCTTATTGGTCTTACCTACCATATTTTCGTTCTGTAAGAAGTAGTAAGCCGTACCCTTAAATTCGTTGGTACCAGACTTAGTTACAGCGTTCACACCACCACCAGCAAAACCACCGTAGGTAACATCATAAGGAGAAAGTACCACCTGTAGCTGATCGATGATGTCAATGGAAAACGGAGCGATCCCCGTCTGACCTCCGTTTGTACCAGAAGAAGCCAAACCAAATACATCGTTATTTACCGCACCATCCACATAAATAGAATTGTAGCGATTATTCACACCAGCGAAAGAAAATCCACTCGCTTGTGGCGTAAGCCGAATGTAATCGTCCAAATCCCGGTTTAGGGTAGGAACATTTTCGATATCCTCAGTAGAAATCTGTGTACTGGCGCCCGAAGTAGTACCCATGGTAGCTCGTTGGGCCGTTACTTGCATAGCTTCCAGGATTACACTTCCCTCTTCCAGTTCAAAATTTCTGCGAAAAGGCTCTCCCAATCGAAGGTTAACCCCTTCTAAAGTAACCTCGCTATAACCTGTGTAAGAAACGGTTACGGTGTAAGGTCCACCCACTCGCATGTTAGGAATTCGATAATAGCCCTCTACATTAGAAGCCACACCGTAAGAAGTACCCGAAGGCGTATGGATCGCCAATACGTTAGCTCCAATTAATGCTTCACCATCCGTATCAGTAATCCGACCGGACATAGAAGAAGTAGTAACCCCCTGAGCAAATGTACTTACCTGAACCAACATGGCCAGAACGACAAGCATCAGGATTCGATTTAAATTAATCATCTTCATAAAACTAGTTTGTGTGTATTTAATTAAAACAATTAAATCACTGCAAAACTAGTTGTGTAAAGTAAACCTTACATTAAGCTAATGTAAATGGAATGTTAAGCAGATAAAACTTAACAAATTATTGAAATTAAATCCTTAAATAGGCAACATCATAGAATAAAAAACCCGCCAATCCGGTTTTAAAGAAATATAAAAACAACCTAAGACACATAAGCAGAATAATCGACTAATATGTACGGAATAAGGCAATAGATAATTTCTCATTTAGAATATAAAACTAGTACAAAGCCTAAAAAAAGTGTATTTGACTAAAATGGTTCTTCTACACAGAAGAAAAATAAAGTTCTACCGATGAGAAAATCCGATTATGGTGGCCAAATCTCTTAGCAATACGTTAAATTTAACTTAAAATTAACATAGCTTCTGCGGTTTGTCCTTTTACAAGCCCGAGAAGCACTCCGTCGATACCGCTTCAAGTTTGGTATAAAAGTGTTACCTTCCGTTCTTAAATTCCGTTAGCATTACAATCTAAACCACAGGAACTTAAACAACTGATAATCATAGTATCCATGATCGGAAAATTGAAAAAATTCTTTGGCATCGAGGGGGTGAAATTAGAACTCATCATTCCCGAAAGCGTACGAGCCAGCGAAGGGCTGGTCGAAGGCAAGGTTCGGTTTCAATCCATGAACACTCAGGAAGTCAGCTACATTAAATTAGCGATGGTAGAGCGATACGCTCGCGGTCGTGGGGAGGAACGCAAAATCGACGATTACGAAATCGGTGATACCCAAATAGAGCTCAACCTAACGATCCCCGCCGAGGAGCAGATTGAAATAGATTTCCAACTTCCCTTCCAGGTGGTTAAATCCGATATTGACGAATGGGGAGACCGCAATATCCTGTTAAAAGGTATTGTTAGCGCCGCCAAATACGTAAGCAAAGTAAACTCTACCTATCAGGTAGTGGCAGAAGCGAAGGTAAAGGGCACTGCTCTAAATCCGTTTGACCAGAAAAAAATCACATTAAAGTAAGGCCTATCCCCCACTTTTCCGGGTGTCGGTAAAACCTTCTTCCTTTAAGAGGTCTACTATCCTATCCCGAACATCTCCCTGGATGAGTATTTCTCCGTCTTTGGCCGAGCCGCCAGCTCCACATTTCGTCTTTAATAATTTTCCGATTTCCTTAAGACGGTCCTGGGGCCCTACAAAGCCAGTAACCAGAGTGACTTCTTTTCCTTTACGCTTCTTTCGGTCAATTAAAACCCGCAGTCGTTGCTCCGACGAGGGTAGTTCCTCTTGTTCTTCTTCGGAAGCGTACTCGTAGTCATAGTCAGGATTAGTAGAATACACCGTACCTACTCGTCTTTTCTTATTCTTTTTTCCCATTATTTTAGAATCGTTGATTATAAGATAATACGGGGATTGCAAAAATACCCAAAAAATCATTAGTCGTTTCCATACTTACACCCAAAGAGAGGCGATTGTTCTTTCCAAAGTAATTAAATGCCCCGGTCGGAAAGAAAGCCGGTTCTCCATCCACTACAATTGCATTCAACACCATATGTATTCCTACTCGTCGTCCCAGGCGTCGGCCATGCCCCAAGGAAAATACCGGAACGGTGTCCTCAGCTCCTTCCCAGGGAACTAGTAAGCCCACACCAAAATTCAGGAAATTTGCTGGTTTACCCAAGGTTCCGGTTAGTGTAAAAGTAGACAGGCTGTTTCCTTCGTCTGAAATCAATCCCATCAAATTCTGATTTTGCAGCCCCAGGGCAAACTTCTCTGACAATTCCGTCGTGTATTTCAACCGCAGGGTAAAAAAGGCCGGAATGATAAAACCACCCCCAATCGAAAAATGGTCACTTACACCATAATATAAGGTATTCCATAAAACACTGTTGTTCTGATATTCCCAGGCGCCTTTCGGCAAATTATAAGCCGTGGGAAATACACTCAGGTAGGCAGGGCGAAAATCTTCCCATTCCCCTTCTGTCTTAAAGGGATACAGCCGTTCAATTTCACTAATTGTGAAAATAAGCAGGTTTTCTTCCCGAATCAGGAAACTAAGCCTTTGGTCTTCAAGACTTTGTACTTTGCCAATGAAGTGATCGCCCCGCCGGGTTTCCAGCACCTGTATCTGAGAGGGATCGTCAAAGTCCAGATCCTTACTGAATTCCTGGGCTTCTAGATGAAAAACGCAGGTGCAGCATAAGAAAACTAAACAAATAATCCCTCTGATGTCCCGAAATAATAAACCAGAATAGAAAGTTGATGTTACCATAGAGAATTAATTATAGACCACTAATGAACCAGCCCGAGGCAGATCCAACGACACCGTCTACTTCTACTCAAAGTAAGATAAAAATACTGGATATTATTCAGCACAAACCGACTCGCCTTTTCATCCTCCTGGGGGGCTTCTTTGTGGCCAATGCGCTAGTTGCCGAATTTATTGGGGTGAAGATTTTTGCATTAGAAGATACGCTGGGCGTCCAGCCCTGGAACTTCAACCTCTTTGGCCAGCAAGGAGCACTACAGTTCTCGGCTGGTGTGCTATTATGGCCGGTCGTATTTATTATGACTGACGTCATTAACGAATATTACGGTAAACGTGGGATTCGACTTTTGTCTTTCCTGGCCGTAGGATTAATCATATATGCCTTTTTGATGATCTTTGCGGCTATTGGTTTGGCCCCTGCTGACTGGTGGTTGGGACAAAATGTAAGTAAGGGCGTTCCCAATATGCAAAGGGCTTTCAGTGTGGTCTTCGGTCAGGGGCTTTTGATTATCATAGGTTCTATACTGGCTTTTTTAGCTGCACAGCTGATTGACGTACTGGTATTTCACCGCATTAAAAAAATAACGGGAGAAAAAAGGGTTTGGCTGCGGGCCACTGGTTCCACGGTAGTCTCCCAATTCATCGATAGTTTTGTTGTGTTAGCCGTGGCTTTTAAATTTGGTCCCGAACTCGTCAAAAACGTGGAGCCGATGACCTGGCCACAATTATTGGCCGTAGGTACCGTGCAATATTCCTACAAATTTTTAATGGCTATTATCCTTACGCCCGTCATTTATTTTGCCCATTACCAAATCGACGCCTATCTCGGACACGAAGCAGCGGAAGAAATGAAAACCAAGGCGGCTCGCTGGAATTAAGGAGCTCCGGCAACAGAAAATAATTCGCGTTTTATCCTTTATCCTTTGGTTCTTTTTATCTAGTTTCGCCAAAGCGTACAAGCCCCGATTTAGTGGACCGGTGATTACCAAATGGACTACTAAATTGGCCCCTGTGCTTTCACCCTAACCAAACTACCACCAGATGAAACAAATAACGGATACTATTTTAATGGTGCGCCCGCGTCATTTTGGGTACGATCCAGAGACGGCCTCCAATAATGCTTTCCAGGTCAATGACCGATCGCTAAGTACTCTCGAAATTGAAGAAAAAGCGCGACAAGAGTTCGATCAATTTGTAGATTGCTTGCGTCAGGTGGATATTCAAATCATTGTAGTGGAAGATACCGATCAACCCAAAAAACTAGATGCGGTTTTTCCTAACAACTGGTTTACCACCCACGAAAATGGCAGTATCATCACTTATCCACTCTGTCCATCTAACCGCCGCACCGAAAGACGGCCCGACATTATTGATCTGCTCATTGAAAACTTTAATGTCCGTAAACATATCCGATTAGAGCATCTGGAGCGAAGAGGACTATTTCTGGAAGGTACAGGGAGTATGATTATGGATCGCCCCAATCAGTTGGTCTACGCCTGCCGGAGTGCCCGAACGGATGAGACCGTTCTCGACGACTTCATAGAAATCACAGGCTACGAGCCGCATATGTTTAATGCCACGGATGAAGATAATTTCCCGATCTATCACACCAACGTAATGATGGCACTGGGGGAGACTTTTGTCGTTATCGTTTTAGATACCATCCGCAGTCCCTTAGAGCGCGAAGAGCTATTATCCAGCTTTGATCGTACCAATAAAGATGTCATAGAACTCAGTATGGAACAAATGAAATCCTTTGCCGGAAATATGCTTCAGGTTAGAAACCAGCGGGGGGAATCTTTCCTGGTCATGTCTTCCCAGGCCTACGAAAGCTTACGACCTGATCAAATCCAAAAGATTCAATCCCATACCAATATTCTCCATAGCCCCATACCTACCATTGAAAAATACGGCGGCGGTAGTGCCCGTTGTATGATGGCAGAAATTTTTCTCCCAAAATATGGCGAGCAAATCGTAGTATCCAAAAATAAGGCAGTATTATCAAACGATCCAAGCTAAGCAATTTCCATCAACATGATGCCACGGAAGCGATCCTCCAAGCTTTCCTGGATAAATTCGAATAGTTGATTGGCGGCCAGCTCCCGACTAATGTCCAACTGTGTATCTTTAAAATGCTGACCATCGTACTTTCGCATTGGAGAGGATCGTTTTAAAAAATCTTTCCGGTGCAGCATCTTCGGTTGTTCTATCGGGTCCTGGCCCGCAATAAGCTGAAATTTCTGTGGCTTTCGCAGATGGCCAATGGCCATCTGGTGTATTCCCGATTCTCCGGATAAGAACGGTAGTACTAACTTTCCTTTGATTAAGCCTGCCATACCAACCAGCTCGTAGCCGGATACGGGTGGGGTTAACTCCCGGTCTTTCTCATATCGATCAACATTTAACTTTGCGCTGCGATATTGCGCCGAATTACCCTTCGTAGCTTCGGTCGGCATCCAAATGGTCCGTACATCCTGATCAAAGCCTTTTGCCTGAAACAAGTCGAAATAAAGTTGATACAACTGATCCGCCCCTCTCCCAAAAACACCAAAATTGCATTGGTTATTAACCGGAAACAATGTACTGTAGATGTCGGTCTTCAAAGAAAACATGGCATCATCCCATTCATCCAGTTCGCTGATCAAATGTGTTTTATAGGTCTTTTGTCCCAAAGCCATGAGCGAGATGGCCATTTCCTTTTCTTCGATATCGACCATTAGTCGATCCATTCTGCTTTTGAGTTCCGTCAAGTTGGCGAAGCGTTCCGCATTAACCGGATTCTTCCAGAAGTTTTCTTTGTGTTTCTTTTTTAGATCTTCTAGCTGATCGATCTCCTGGAGTAACATCGTATAGTGATAAGCCTCATAAAACCGCTGGGTAGATCGTCGGCAGTTGGAAGCATAATCTGCATTGTGTAGTTTATTGAGCTCCTCCAGTAACAGTTCCAGTCCCAGCGGGTCGGAATGAGCCGTGACCCGGAGACTTTCTTCTTCGACACTCAGCTTGAGGAGTAACTGATCATCGTATTCTACTTCATTGAGCTTTTTAGCTAAAGGCACTAATAACAACTCCCGAATCTTGCGCTGTAGAAAGCGGGCGCCATAACGGGCACTATACCCTTCTTTTGCGAGAAAATCGTACACCTCCTCCTCTATTTCTAAATCCAGCTTCCTGAACTTTATGCCTTCTAAATTACGGAACAAGCCAATTTCACGATCTACCACAAACCTTACCGTATCTCTATCCAGCGGAACAAAGGGGATTACCTTATCAATCCGATTATACAGCTCGGGGCGAAAGTGCTTTTGTACGGCATTCTCAAAATAAGCCGCCACATCCTGCTCCGTTTCTGGCCTGGTAATACTGATAGCGGGCCGACTTCGCTGGCTTGCCCCTATGTTTGAGGTCATAATAATAATGGTGCTACAAAAATTGGCCAGGCGACCCCGATTATCCGTTAGACGCCCCTCCCCCAATACCTGTAACAACAGGTCAAAAAAAGAGGAATCCGCCTTTTCTATTTCGTCGAACAGAATCACGGAAAAGGGCGCGCGACGTACCGCCCCCGTCAGCTGACCTTCCGCAAAGCTACTTTGACCAATGAGTCGCATCACCGAATATGGATTACTGTACTCACTCATATCGAAACGCAGTAGCCGATCCCGGTCACCAAACATGTAATCCGCCAATACTTTGGCTAATTCGGTTTTACCCACGCCGGTAGGCCCCACAAAGAGGAAGGAAGCAATGGGTTTACCACTCCTGCTTAAATCTGCTTTGACCGTCGATAACATATCAATCAGATTATTCACCGCTACCTCCTGACCAAATACCTGATTATTGAACTGGGCCTTTAATTCCATGGGATTAACCCGAATGGAGGGGTCCACCATAAACAGCGGCATCCCCGTATCGAGGCAAAAATGTTCGATGACTTCCTTTTCCCGTATTTTCTTCTTCTTGCGTTCCTGGTCCTGAGCCTTATTGAGAATAATGCTTTCCAAAAAACGAATCGGCCGACCCGGCATTCCCGAATAAGGCATAAAGCGTCGGGTAAGTCTAACGGCAGCCTTTACGGCCGAAGCATCAATACCCACCCTGGTATCCGCAGCAATATCCTTTATTTTTCGTAAGATAATCCCATCGAGATCTTCTTTGGGTTCCTGCAAATTTATTACCTGAAATTGGGATTTATAGGTAGGACTTTGGAGCTCAATGCGAGCCAACTCCTCCTCGGTACACTCGGTAATCAAACGGACTTCCCCACGACTGATATAGGGCAACAGATATTCCGCCATACTGACGCTATTACCTTCGTATTTGCCCACTTCGAACAGATCCATCAAGTTGCGGACGAAGAGATAATCCTGATCCAGTTGTTTCATTTCCCGACACAACTCGCCAATATTGTACTCCCACCCCGTATCTCCGGTCAGTTCTTTAATCAGATTAGAAGCGGTCGTTTCCCAAATAGTCGCTTTGAGTTTTCTTTTTTTCGTCTGTCTGGACAACTCCCATACCAGGGCCGTTTTCCCGACTCCCGGAGGTCCGACTAATAGTACGTTACGGGAAAAATTACTTTTTAAGGCCTGATCAAACTGATCCAGTTCTACATCACGACCATAAATCTGTTGTTTTTTGATTTTCAGTTCGCGTGCTACCTTTTTAAGATGGGTCCGCTCTTTTTCTTTACGCTGCGCTGTAAGGTCTTCCCCGGGATCAGGTGCCTGAAGCTTTAGCTCTTCGGTGAGTAGCTCGGTACTCCTAAACCAGATAGTAGTGATAATATTTTGGACGGAGCTGAGATAATCGTGACGGGCATATTCTATTTTAACGGTCTCTACAAAATGTTGCTTTAGAGAATCGTAATCTACGGCAAAAGCTTCCAGCCCCAGGGTCGGGATGATTCCCCAAAAACCACTATTTAACTCCTGAAAGTACATATCGAAGCTGAGATCAAAGGCAGGATACGTAATTCCGTCTTTGGCCGAGGGAAAACTGACCGAGACCTCGTCTTTTATAAAATCTTCTGTACTCCATTCATCGAGTAACCTGGCCACATTACCCTTATTCAATACTTTTTCCTGTATGATTTTCTCATAATCACTAGCCATCTTCTGGAGTTCCATGGAGGTGCGAAGAACGTTTTTGTCCCGCAGCGGATTCAGGAAACTCAAGCCAGGATTGAAATGTAAGCGAAAAGCATAAAACGGTATGGTAATCTTAAAGGCCATTCCACAAGATAAAGTTTATTCTGAAATACTTGTATAGTGAGCAGGAGCATCAAACGATAATTTGCCCTTCCTCCGGATCACCAAAGGTTTGATGTGCTCCTTCCCGATACCGAAGTCCACTTAGATAAGCCAATAGTGCATCGAACTGATGCCAATTGGCCGGTGGTTTTTCTAATTGTAATTGATACGAGGAGCATAAGGTATTGGTCAGTTCCGGTAGATGTACTTTTTCCTTTTTATAGCGCATCTTTGGCAAGTCCAATAATTTAGCTAAATATCCGGGATAGGTTTCCCGAAAAACAACCGGCAGGTCTGCTTCTACCCTGGCTACCAGACGCATGGCGCGAGCGGTAAGTCCGCCCAAAAACATCGGCGACATAGCTTTTAACTCCCGATCGGCCCGGCGGTAAAAAAAATCCGCATCTTTACTCGCTTCCCGGTATACCAGGGGCAAGGATAAGGGAGCATCTATAAAAACCTGCCCGGGCATTAGTTTTTTTATCCACTGGTGCAAAGCGGCATCCGCATCTGCTTTCTTTTTACTTTGCAGAAAATGGATTTTGCCCTTTTTGGCGAAAGCCAATACCGTTGTACCCGCCTGCTTACTTCCATAATCCACTCCTACCCAGGTATCCATAGCTATTGTTCTTTTTTTATTCGCTCCACAATTTGTTGGGTAACATCAATATCCTCCTCCGACTGATGGATAATGATGCCGGCCTGATCGTAAAAAGCACGGCGTTCTGCCAGTTTATTGCTTATAAATTGCCTCAACATCTCTGGGGATTTCCCCTGAAGCAGTGGCCTGGCCTCCTGCCCTTTCTGCAAACGCTGGAATAAGACTTCTGTATCGACATCCAGAAAGACACTAATGCCGTGCTCATTTATCCATCGCATATTATTGTGGAAGCAGGGTGTACCTCCACCACAGGAAATCACCCTTTTTTCCTCCAGAGCTGTATTACGGAGTACATTAGCCTCTTCCTTACGGAAAAAAGCTTCGCCGTAAGTCCGGAAGATATCGCGTACCGACATTTCATTACGTCGTGCAATTATTTTATCCAGATCTTCCCAGGAGTAATTGAGTTCAGTAGCCAGTTTTTGGCCAACGGTCGTCTTTCCACTGCCCATAAAACCTAATAAATAAATATTTTTCATTTGTTTAAAGATGATTGCAAAAAGCCAATTCCTCAAAACCCGCTTTCTATCCAATTTTATTTACCTTTGCTCGGCAAGGTAAAGTGATTGTTTAAAATTCACAAGCCGCGGTTTTAATCTTTCTATTCATATCTGTGTTATGCTAGTAACACAAGTTATTTAAAAAGATATCTAAGCTAAGAGTTGATTTATGCACAAAAATAAATTTACATTTCTGTTGCTGTACGGTTTAAGCTTTGCGCTTGGAGCTTGCAGTAATTCCAATACAGAACTGGAAGAAGAAAAAAGTGTTCAGGAAATCATGGCGGCACCGGGAATTTCCAACTCTGAAATTATCAGAAGTCCGGTTAGTGCCCAAGCTCCCGCCGATACCGTTAATGTCGCTAAGATGAGCTTTGAGGAAATAACCTTCGATTTTGGCTCCGTCCGGGAAGGGACCCTTGTTGAACATACCTTTAACTTTACTAATACGGGTAAAAAACCTTTGCTCATCAGTAATGCCCGCTCCACCTGTGGATGTACCGTGCCGGAATGGCCCCGGGAACCCATTATGCCCGGAAAGGGGGGGCAAATCAATGTGCGATTTAATACCGAGAACAAGTCAAAGGATCAGGTCAAGCCCATTACGATTACGGCCAATACCTATCCGGCTACTAATAAAGTATATCTACAGGGTTTTGTAGAAGCCACCGTACAATAAGAAACTTCATCTATTTTAAACTAACTATAAACGAAACATGCTAACAGGACTTATTTTTTTACAGGCAGGAGGAAACCAGACAGGATTAATCAATATGGGATTCATCCTGCTTATGTTTGCTATTTTTTGGTTGTTCATCATTCGTCCCCAAACGAAGAAGCAAAAAGCACAGAGCAACTTTATGAATGATCTGAACAAAGGGGATAAAGTAGTAACCGGAAGCGGGATACTCGGGAAAATCGTTAAAATTGAAGATGAGGTGGTTACCCTCGAGATCGATCAGAAAGTAAACATCCGCATTACCAAGAATGCTATTTCTAAAGAATTGACAGACGCCGTTTATGCAGTGGAAAAGTCTGATCAAAAGAAGTAACCTGGATAATCCAGAAGATCGTGTTATACTCCTCATTTGTATGGGTATAGCACTATTGTTCTGGATTTTCATCAAATTATCACAGGATTATTCTGCTTCAAAAACCATTCAATTCCAGGTGGCGATTCCCGAAGATAAAACCCTGGTGGAGCTCCCTCCCAAGGATATGAAAATTGAAATGCGGGGTTCCGGTTGGGATTTGCTTTACGACTTCTTTTTATCCTCCGCGGTGGAATTAGAGTACGATCTAAGCGAGCAAACAAGTCTGAGTAGGTCCAGGAATCAATTATTAAGTGATATTCGCAACCAATTGTACTCTAAGGGACTGGATATACGCTCTCTTAACTACGACGGCGTGACCTTCAATCTCGATGATAAAGTGAGTAAAAAAGTACCTATCCGTCTACAAGCTGATTTAGAATATGCCCCCGGTTATCAGCCCAAAATTTCAGCATCACTCGAGCCAGATTCCGTGAGTTTGTCCGGTCCTGCTTCTTTGCTTGATTCCTTTTCATATTGGAAGACGGATTCTGTATTCTTATCAGGGATCAGCATCGACATCTCAAAGCAGATTGCACTATTGCCAGGTCGCCCATCAGTACAAATCAACCCACCAAACGTCAACCTTTCCGTTACGGTAGAACAGTATACGGAGAACACCCTGTTTGTACCGCTGCAAATAAGAAATGCACCGGATAGCATACTGCGTATCTTCCCTAAAAACGTTTCAGTTAATTACATCGTTGGACTTAGTGACTTTAACCGTGTTTTCGCCAATGATTTTACCATTATTGCCGATTTTTCAGGGGTGAATATCAACAACAAAAATAATAATCAGGTTCCCGTCCGGCTTATCAAAAAGCCTGACCCCGTGCGAAATGTGACCATCAATCCTAAAAGCGCCCGCTTTTTCATCTTAAAAGACAGCATTAAGCAGGAAAATCCAGCATTCAACTAAACGGGAAACTTTTGCGCCTTGTATCCTTTTTAATTATTATTCAAATAAACTATCTTAAATTCAAAATCGCTACCTAAATGGGAAAGCTGAAAAAAGTGCGCGTCGATAAATGGTTGTGGAGTGTCCGCATTTTCAAATCAAGGACCATTGCTTCCAATGCCTGCAAAACGGGTAAGATAAAGGTTAATGACAAGGTTGTTAAACCTTCTACTACTATCGAATGTCAAGACCTGGTGGAAGTCAAAAAAAACGGTTTCAATTTTCAATTCAAGGTGATTGAGCTGATCCAAAAGCGGGTGGGTGCCCCCATTGCACAAACCTGCTACGAAGACCTTACGACAGAAGAAGAGTTGAATAAATACAAGGATTGGTACGTTGGTAAAGGGCTGACCGAAAGACGAGAAAAGGGCGCCGGCCGGCCCACCAAAAAAGAAAGAAGGAACATCGAGCAATTCAAAGAAGACATCTGGTTTTTTGATGATGAGTAATGATTATGTATTTTGGTCAGCAGACAAAATACGTAACACGTGAAAAGGATTAGCATTTTTATCTTTAGCTTACTACTTACGGGCTCCTTGTGCAGCCAATCCCTCGGCCTGCCAGAAACCCATGGTATAGCCCCTCGTAATATTGGACCGGCCGGCATGAGCGGTCGCGTTACCAGTATTGAGGTACAGCTTACCGATACCGATAATATTCTCCTTGGCTCCGCTGCGGGTGGTATATGGAAATCAAATAATGCAGGTCACACCTGGACGCCTATTTTTGATGATCAACTGGCTGCCTCTATCGGAGACATCAGCCTTTATCAGGCTAATCCCGACATTATTTATGTAGGCAGTGGAGAGGGTAATCCGCGCAATAGCCAAAATAGTGGCTGGGGCATGTTCAAGTCTATTGATGGCGGGCGCAGCTGGTCTCATTTAGGACTCGAGAAAACCCGACAAATCCATCGGGTGATTATTCATCCCCAAAACCCAGACCAGGTAGTCATTGGCGCCTCAGGTGCTACCTGGGGCCCAAGTGAACACCGCGGCGTATACCGCACTACCGATGGCGGCGCCTCCTGGGAAAAAGTCCTGTATATTAATGATAGAACGGGGGTTGCTGATCTGGTTGTAGATCCCTCCAACCCCAACCGAATGCTGGCCGCCATGTGGGAACACCGCCGCTGGCCCTGGTTTTTCAAATCGGGAGGCTCCGGCTCCGGCCTTTACCTCACCGTAGATGGAGGTACATCCTGGAAAAAAATCACCCAGGGCCTCCCACAGGGAGAATTAGGAAGAATAGGACTGGCTTTTGCACCTGGTAAACCCACTACGGTTTATGCTTATGTAGAATCTAAGTCAAATGCCATCTATCGATCGCAAGATGGAGGTATGAGCTGGGAAAAACGATCCCGCGCTGGCGATGATGATATCGGTGGACGCCCGTTTTATTACGCAGATATATACGTGGACAGTCAAAATGAGAACCGCATCTACAGTATTGCCAGTGAGGTTACCGTCAGCGAAGACGGTGGCGCTAGCTGGAGCGTCTTCGCCCCCGGTAACAAAATACATACGGATCACCACGCCTGGTGGGCACATCCCGAAGATAACGAATTCCTGATGGTCGGCCACGACGGTGGTCTCAATATTACCCACGACCGTGGTAAGAACTGGTGGTTTGCCGATAATTTACCCCTTGCTCAATTTTACCATATTCGCGTGGATAATGAAATCCCCTATAATGTTATGGGTGGCCTGCAGGACAATGGATCCTGGGTAGGTCCCAGCCAAGTGCGTTTTAAAGGAGGTATCCGTAATTTTTACTGGCAGCGCGTCAGCGTAGGTGACGGATTTGACGTGGTTCCCGATCCTAAGAATCCGGAATATGGCTACAGCATGGGACAGGCCGGTACGCTGTATAGATATCATCGTCCGAGTGGTCAGTTGAAGCTGATTAAACCCATCCACCCCCGGGGAGAATACCTGAGATTTAACTGGAACGCCGGTATTGCCATCAATCCTTTTGATGAGCAAACCATTTATTATGGTAGTCAATACCTGTTGAAAAGTCCCGATTATGGAGATAGCTGGGAAATCATCTCCCCCGATTTGACAACCAATGACACGAGTAAACAAAACTTCTTACGCTCCGGGGGACTGACTTATGATGCTACCGGTGCAGAAAATCATACCACGATTATCAGTATTGCTCCCAGCCCACTCGAGGAAGGCCTCATCTGGGTGGGAACCGACGACGGAAAAGTTCAGCTGACCCGCAACGAAGGTGAAAGCTGGACGGATCTGACCAGGAACTTCCCCGGTGTACCGGCTGGCAACTGGGTTTCTCAAATCCAGGCCTCTGAGCACAATGCCGCCGAAGCTTTTGTAGTCTTTGAGGATCATCGACGCGATAACTGGGAGCCCTACGTTTTTCACACCAGTGATTACGGAAAATCCTGGAAGAGACTGGTTGACAGCAAAGATGTGCGTGGCTTTGCCTACTGTATTGTACAGGATCCGGTAGAACCTAATTTACTATTTTGTGGAACAGAATTTGGCTTTTACTACAGCCTGAATAAAGGATCCGACTGGCATAAATGGACCAAAGACTTTCCTACGGTACCCGTGACCGACCTGGTTATTCATTCCAGAGATCACGATCTGGTGATCGGTACCTTTGGCCGTTCCATTTGGATATTAGACGATATTCGGCCATTACGGCAAATCGCGGCTCAAGGTGCATCGATTTTAGACGAAACGCTGGTCGCTTTTGAGGCTCCGCCAGCCTATTTATTGAATATCGGGGAGTCGATTGGTTACCGGGCCGGAAAGGTGGGAGACGCCTATTACAATGGTGAAAATCGTCCCTACGGTGCTATAATCAGCTATTATCTAAAGGAAAAACTTAGTGACCAGGCCGAAGGTCCCTTTGCGGATGAGGTCAAAATCCTGATTAAAGATAAAAATGGTGAAGTTCGGCGCACCTTGTATCAGAACCCCAAGGCAGGCATTAATCGCCTGCGGTGGTCTTTAAGCAGAGACGATGTGAGAGGTTATAATCGCCCTAAACCGACAAAGCCACAAAAACCGGGTCGGGGTAAAAAAGTAGCCCCCGGTATTTATACGGCAGAAATTCACTACCAGGGCCAGGTTAGTAGCACCCCCATTGAAGTTCGCAAGGACCCATTGGTGGAAATTTCCGAAGAAGAAATGCAGGAAAAAGATCAATGGATTAGCGATTATATGCAGGAATATAAACGGGTGACGGCAGTTATGGATGATATCCGTTCTTACGAAAGAGATTTGAAATACCTGGCCGAGGAGTTGAAAACCAGAGAGAATACGGAAGACTGGGAAGCAGCAGTGGCCAACTATCAGGCGCAGTTGCAAGATTTTCGGGAGCAGGTCAACGGTCCGGAGGTACAGGGCATCTATCGGGACCCAACTACCGTGTCTTCTATGATCAGACAAGTGTCTTCTCAATTACAAGACCCCCTGGTCCCCATGACCCAAAATCAGAAAAATGCCTTTGAACAGGCGGTCTTGCGCATTAGTCAATTCGAAAAAGAATTTGCCAGCTTTAAATCCGTTTTCCTAACTCAGATTAGAGCCATTGTCAGGGATGCCGACATACAACTCTTTGACGAAGAATAATTTAGACTTACACTATAAAAAATGCCGGGTGATTTGACCACCCGGCATTTTTTTTATTTTTTCGCCAAAAACATTTTTATTTTGCAGGCAATTCGCTAAATTAAGATAATCAGAGAAAAAAAACTACCTTTTTTGCCTAATTTTTTCTGAGCGACGGAACTATATACAAGGCGACATCGTTACTATACTGAAATTAATTTGATCAGCAATTTGCCCTTATACACCATCAAATTGAATTGATCTAGTTTTACCCGGAAGGGTATTCAAACCTCAATTTCTCTACTTAATTACGGGATAAATGAGATAAAGGGTGAGACCATCTTTTGAACAGATTTGCGTTGATAAAATGGTCCGGTATTACAGAAAAAACTGATACTTTTGGCGAAAGCCACGTCTAATATAGTGTGTCTCTTATTTTGATTAATATTTATAATAATTATATTCCATGCGTGCTTTAAAAATATCCAATTCCATTACGCCCAGAGACGAACTATCTCTGGAGAAATATCTGAACGATATTTCAAAATACGATGTACTAACCCCTGAAGAAGAATTAGAGCTGTTTAAGCGTTTGCGCAGTGGCGATGAGCAAGCCCTTGACATTATCGTCCGTCACAATTTGCGTTTTGTTGTTTCTGTTTCGAAGCAATACCAACATACGGGAATGTCTTTGACAGATTTGATCAACGAAGGTAATATCGGACTGATCAAAGCTGCAAAACGCTTCGATGAGACCAAGGGATTTAAATTCATTTCTTACGCCGTTTGGTGGATTCGCCAGTCTATCCTGCAAGCCGTAAATGAGAAAACGGATAAAATCCGTATTCCCCTGAATTTAAGGGCTAATATTTTGGAAGTAGTCAGCAAGCGGGAAGAGTTTATCCAGAAAAACGAACGGGAGCCATCTGTGGAAGAACTGGCTAAGGTTACGGAATTTAAAGTGTCTATGGTGAAAAAATGTTTAGAGTACAATCTGCGCTGCAGTTCTCTGGACGCTCCCCTGGCCGAAGACTCCGATACTGCCCTAAGTGGTGTATTGACCGACAAAAATATCCCTTCACCGGATCATAATATGGCGGTACACGAATCCCAGAAAAAAGAAGTGGAACAGCTATTACAAACCCTGAAACCTAGACAGGCCGAAATCATCTCCATGTATTTCGGTATCAATGGTAAGAAAGCAATGTCTTTGGAAGATATTAGTGATCAAATCGGGGTAAGTAGAGAGCGCGTTCGCCAAATTAAGGAACGCAGCTTGCGCAGACTACGCAGGAATGCACAAATCCTGGTTACCAAGTAAATAAAGCTATGAAATCAAAAAGGCGCTTCGGAAAAGTCCGAAGCGCCTTTTTTTGCTTATTCCACAAGATGCGAAGTAATGTCATCCCCCATCTCTTTTGGATTAAGTCCGTATTCATTTTCGCCTGGAGTCCCCTCCTGTACGTAAAATACAATAAGCACGATAAAGCCTATAATAGGAATCAAACCGATCAAAATCCACCAGCCAGTACGATCTGTATCGTGCAAACGGCGCACGGCCACGGCAAGAGAAGGAATCAGTACAAACAGGGAATAGAGCAAACCGAGAATCCCCACATTTCCGCCCATTTCCAGACCTAGTATGGCATCAATAGCTCCCAGACCCAGGGAGATTAAGAAATTAAACAATACGAAATACCAAAACTCACTGCGGCGAGCCCTACCAGAAAAGTCAGAATAGCTACGAAGCACTTTCAAATACCAATCAAACATAATATGAAATTAAGGTGAACAATAGATGTTTCACCTTTCAATATAAGACATACTGACCTTTTATGCTAAAGCTGGATATTTTTTCTATCCTAACAAAGAGGACTTATGCCGTTTTTACTAGTTCTGCCACCGTACGGATCCAACGTGGATCATCATTTAGGCTAGGTACTAAATCGATATGCTCCCCTCCCATTTCTTCAAACTCTTCCTGATATTCATAACCAATTTCAATAGTAGTTTCCAGACAATCCGAAACGAAGGCCGGACTAAAGACTAAGAGGCGCTTAGCACCTTTTTCGGCTTGCTCTTCAATGATATCAATGGTATAGGGTGAGGCCCACTTCTCCGGTCCCAAACGCGACTGAAAGGAAGTAGAATACCGCCCATCTTCCAGTCCCAGTTTGTCCACTAAAGCCTGGGTCGTACCAAAACATTGGGCCGAATAACAGAATTGATTAGCCTTGGAGATGGTACTACAACAATTCTCTACCTTAAGGCAATGATTACCACAGTGGTCTCCTTTGCGTAGCTGGCGCTGCGGTAGACCATGGTAGCTGAAGATGATGTGGTCGTAGCTATCCAGATCAAATTTACGTGCATTGTCCACAAAAATATCGATCATCTTTTCATTATCGTGATAGGAATTGATCATCGTCACTTTGGGTATGGCCTGTTGATTCCGGAAATTACGCATTACTTCATCGTGTACGGATCCCGTCGTGGCAGAGGCGTACTGCGGGAACATCGGAAAGATAATGATTTCACTAACTTGCTGATCCATCAATTTTTTAATGGCGTAAGGAACGGATGGATTCTGATACCGCATGGCCAGTTCCACCACGTAGTCCTCACCCAATTCTTTTTGCACACCTTCGGCAACCGCCTCTCCATATACTTTTAAAGGAGAACCTTCCGGTGTCCACAAGCGTTTATATAATTTAGCAGAGCTGAAAGAGCGGAAGGGCGCAATAATCCCTCTGACGAGTAAATTACGGGGTAGCCAGGGGTAGTCGATTACCCGCCAATCGAGTAAAAACTCTTTCAGGTAGCGGCGTACGTCCGAAACAGCAGGTGAGTCCGGTGTCCCTAAATTCACCAGCAGAACTCCTTTCTTTCCAAAATCCATGTTTATTTGTTGTTTATGTGTTTGTCAGTCAATGACAAGTTTATTATATGATCTTTCTAAGTTATGAGCATTTAGAACCGCAATTTTACAGACTTGGTTTAAAACAGGGGTAATTTAAGTGTCAATAATTATTTACTTTTGGCAGCAAGTATTTTTAAACCAAACAATAAACCAAAAATAAGATATGAAACGTCCACTTATTCTGGTGACTAATGACGATGGAATTAATGCGCCGGGTATCCGCAATCTCGTTCTCGTGGCTAAACAACTTGGAGAGGTCGTCGTCGTCGCACCGGATTCTCCACAATCCGGTATGGGACACGCCATCACAATCTCCAAACCACTTCGTTTGAAAAAAGTCGATGTCTTCGAAGGAATCATTGCTTACGAGTGCTCTGGTACGCCCGTCGATTGTGTAAAATTGGCGAAAAACGTACTGCTTAAAGAGCGAGAGATTGATCTGTGTGTTTCGGGTATCAATCACGGTTCGAATGCTTCCATCAATATTATTTACTCCGGAACCCTGTCGGCCGCCATGGAGGCTTCTCTGGAAAAAATACCCTCCATTGGTTTTTCTCTATTGGATTATTCCTTTGAGGCTAATTTTACGGAGGGTTTGCCTTTTGTGAAACGAATCATGACTTATGTTTTGAAAAATGGTATTGAAGTGGGCAGCCTGCTTAACGTCAATATACCAGCTGTAGCAGAAGCTGAAATCAAAGGGATCAAGGTGTGTCGGCAGGCGGATGCCCGTTGGGTGGAGGAATTTATGGAGTCCAAAGATCCCCGTGGCGTCCCCTACTATTGGATGACGGGGAGCTTTGTTAACGATGATGAAGAAAGTGAAGATACAGACATCTGGGCGCTTCAAAACAATTACATATCCGTGGTTCCGTCCATGCACGATTTGACCAATTACCACGCCGTTGAAGAAATGAAACCACTCGAGGAACTTCCACAAAATGTATAAGTCATGTTTGAGTTTTTATTGAAGAATAAGCTTTGGGTCGGTTTGCTATTAGGAGCTCTTATTCCCTTTGTTGGTTTTGCTTTTTTTCTGACCATTAACGAATATATTTTTGAAAGTGGTAATCTTGGTGCCAGCAGTGACAAACCGATTTTTGACCGTAACAGCTTATTTCTCTTTGGAGTTTGCCTAAACCTGATTCCCTTTACCTTTTATCAGCGACGACGGCTCAACCGGAGTATGCGCGGTGTGCTGGGTGCAACGCTCATTTATGCCCTGGTCTGGTTATATCTCTTTGGTAGTAGCTTTTAAAACAGTCTATGAAGTATTATATCATTGCCGGCGAAGCTTCCGGAGACTTACACGGATCAAATTTAATGCGGGCCTTACGGCAAAAAGATTCGGAGGCGGCATTTCGATTCTGGGGAGGAGATTTGATGGCCGAAATTGGTGGCGAGCCGGTCAAACACTACAGAGATTTAGCCTTCATGGGTTTTATTGAAGTCGTGAGTAACCTACGTACCATTCTCAATAACATAAAGTTTTGTAAGAAAGATATTGGTCGCTACCAGCCCGATGCTTTAATTCTCATTGACTACCCCGGTTTTAACCTTCGAATAGCCAATTGGGCAAAGGGAAAAGGCATTAAAGTCTTATATTATATCTCGCCGCAGGTCTGGGCCTGGAAAGCCAATCGGGTGCACAAAATCAAAAGGGATGTAGACCGCCTCTATACGATATTACCCTTTGAGGCCGATTTTTACCAAAAATACGATTATGAAGTTACCTTCGTCGGCCACCCCTTATTGGATGTGATATCAAACGAACAGCAGGTAAGCCCGCTTTCGCTAAAAAGTGATAAACCGGTCATTGCACTATTACCGGGTAGTCGCAAGCAGGAGATCAGTACGATGCTCCCCATTATGCTAAGTATAGTTCCGAGGTTTCCGAATTATCAGTTTGTTATTGGTGCTGCTCCTTCCATCACCGATGATTTTTACGAAAGTATACGCTCCCGAAAGCCAAACGAGCAGGTAAAGATAGTTCGTGGAGAAACTTATGCCCTGATGAAAACGGCCCATGCTGCCCTGGTTACGTCGGGGACAGCCACCCTGGAAACCGCCCTGTTCAACACCCCCGAGGTTGTTTGCTATAAAGGCAGCAAAATATCCTACTGGATTGCACGACGACTCGTAAAGATCAAGTACATTTCGCTGGTGAACTTAATCCTGGATCGGCCGTTGGTCAAAGAATTGATTCAACAGGAGCTTCATAGCAAAGCACTGAATAGAGAATTGAGAAAAATCATGGGTGGTCCGGATCGCGAACGTATAATAAGAGGTTACACGGAATTGAGGAATAAATTAGGTAATAAAGGGGCCTCCAGCCGACTAGCCGAAGACATCACTCAGTTCTTGTCCTAAAAGTTGTTTAAAAACAAAACAGGCGAGCCGGTTTCCGGCTCGCCTGTTTTCTAGACGGGTATCTTCTTTTCAGAAAATTACTCCATTTGCATTTCTACATCAGAAATAGCCGCCTGCAGATCAATTTCACCCGCATCATAATGAGGAGAGTCAATGGTCTCACCTGCCTGGACTTTGTCCAATCTTTCTTTAAAAATATTAGAAGTCTCGATATCATCTTTCTTAGCAAAGATCTCTTTAAGAGCGATCAAAGTATTGGCATCGTTAGGATCCAGTGCTTCTGACATCTGGAAAAAGGGCAATGCATTGTCGAATTGCTTAAATACTTCTTCGCGGGCAGCTTCGTACTTCTTCATACCTTCCGAAGAATAATCGGAAGCGTATTCTTGTAGATCCTGCGTTTTCAGGGCTGCTTTGTTATAGAATAACTGTCCCATACTATATATGGGGATGGCACTTTCCGGATCAATTTCATGCGCTTTCTTAAATTGCAAGAAAGCTTTTGCAAAGTATTCGTTGGCCTTCTCCTGATTGCCTTCTTCTTCAATGGCATTCTTATAGAGGTTATCGTAAGTATTACCCAATACGTTGTAAAGGGAAATATTTTCAGGCTCTGCCGCAATGGCTTCTTCCAATTTAGTAATTAACTCATTTGATTTACCCAGCTTCAGGAAATGGTTAATTTCCGAGAAAAGTAGCTGTACATCTTCAGGAAATTCTTTCCGTCCTTCTTCCAGAAACGTGTAAGCTTCTTCTGGACTGGTCTCTTCAGACTTAATCTTATACAGGTAATCGTACACCGCAGGCTCTTTGGTACCATCGTCGTAAAGCTCCATCAGGTAAACTTTTGCTTTAGGCATGGCACCAGCATTGAAGGTAGCAATAGCAGCTAAATATTTCTGATTGTTAATGTCCTCGTCACTAGCCAGAGCAGAGTCTTCACCTGCTTCATTTAACAACTTGTGCGCATCCAACATTCCTTCAAAGGCGGCCATGGCACCACCAAAATCTGAGGACTGGAAGTATTCAATACCACGGAAGCTCATGTAATTCTGCATTTCGCGCAGGCCATCCGTAGCCGCTCTTTCGTGACGACCCTTATCGGCATACTTAAGCGCCTCTGCATAGTCTTGCATAGCTCTTACGGCCGGATAGGTTACCTCTTCGGGGATGTAGGCAGCCGTTGCGACCTGCAGTGTTTTAGCAGTATTAATTTGCTCTGCAATGTCTCCGTAAACGTCGCCCCGCAATAAATAAATATCTGACTTTTCATCATCAGGAATCTCCATTTCCAGCGCTTTATCTAAATCACTAAGCGCAGAGGCGAGATATTCTTTTTTTTCTGCATCATCCGTTGATGCACTATATCTGGTAAAGGCTTTTCTACCGTCTTTATAAAGGTCGTTCCAATCCTGGGCACTTGCCTCCTGGAAACCAGTGAGTAGAAAAATGGCTATAAAACCGAAAATCAGCTTTTTCATAATCAAATTTATTTGTTTTGTTCATTATTAAGACGAAAAATCGCCTCGGTAGTCTATTAATAAAAGTTTAAATAATTAAAGTAAATCATTAAGGAGTGTTAAAACTACTCCTCTTCTGTAAAGTCTATGTCTTCAACTTCGCCATCATCATCATCGCTCTGGCGTACGACCCCAACATCAGCAATGGCATCACCGGCATCCAAGCGCATTATTTTTACACCCTGTGTAGCTCTTCCCATGATGCGAATATCGCTAACGTGGGTGCGGATCATAACTCCGGATTTGTTGGTAATCATCAGATCATCCTCTTCGCGGACTGCTTTTATCGCAATCAAGGCTCCCGTCTTTTTCGTAATCGTTAAGGTGCGGACTCCTTTACCCCCACGGTTAGTCACCCGATACTCCGCGACTTCAGACCGTTTGCCGTATCCGTTTTCAGAAATCACCAGTAAAGCCGTTTCCTTGTCTTCGGGATCAACGATGATCATTCCAACCACCAGATCACCTTTTGCCGAAAGGGACATCCCCTTTACCCCAGCAGCGGTACGCCCCATGGCACGTACCTTCTCTTCATCAAAACGTATAGCATACCCGCTTCTGTTCGCTAAGATGATCTGATTATTTCCATTAGTCAGTTTTGCTTCCAGTAGCATATCGCCCTCATTGATGTTAATGGCGATGATTCCGTTAGAGCGCGGACGAGAAAAGGCCGCAACCGCAGTCTTCTTTATCAGTCCCTGCTGAGTCGCAAAAACAATGAAATGATTTTCCAGAAATTCTTCATCCTTCAAATCCTCCACCTTTATGTAGGCCTTGACCTTATCGTCCTTAGGGATAGTAAGGATATTTTGAATAGCTCTTCCACTGGAGGTTTTAGTCGCTTCTGGTATTTCAAAAACCCTAAGCCAGTAACAAATCCCCTTCTCCGTAAATAGAAGCAGGTAATTGTGCGTATCCGCGACAAATAAATGCTCAATAAAATCGGCATCTCGGGTCTTACTTCCTCTAGACCCACGGCCGCCACGCCCTTGCGTACGATATTCAGACACTGGTGTACGCTTGATGTAGCCCAAATGTGTAATTGTGATTACTACATCTTCTTTACGGATCAAGTCCTCAATACTAATTTCGCCTTCTGACGCCGTAATATCCGTACGGCGTTCATCTCCAAAGCGCTCCTTCACCTCGGCCAGCTCGTCTTTAACGATGCTACGCTGGCGAACTTCACTAGCTAAAATATCTTTGAGATCGGCAATTAGTTTCTGCAAACCGTCGTACTCTTCCCGCACTTTCTCGATTTCCAGACCAGTCAAACGCTGTAGTCGCATATCCAGGATAGCCTTTGCTTGCAGCTCACTAAGCTCGAACTGCGTCATCAGTCCAGATCGCGCCTCGTCGGGCGTCTGCGAGTTTCTGATTAACTTAATGACTTCATCCAAATGATCCAGGGCAATCAGCAAGCCTTCCAGAATATGAGCTCGTTCTTCTGCTTTACGCAAATCGTAGCGCGTGCGACGAATAATCACTTCCAGTCGGAACTTAATAAACTCCTCGATCTGATCTTTCAAATTGAGGGTCATCGGCCGACCATTCACCAGGGCCACGTTATTGACGCCATAAGAGGTCTGTAGCGGAGAGTATTTATATAATTGATTCAAGACGACGTTGGCCACCGCATCTCTGTGTACTTCTACGACTACCCGAAATCCCTGACGGCCTGATTCATCCCGAACCGTTAAAATACCGGGAACTTTCTCTTCATTTTTTAGATCGGCAATCTTACTCACCAGATTTGCCCGGGAGACTTGATAGGGTATTTCGGTAATAATGATGGTTTCCTTACCCGTTTTGGAAGTCTCAATATTGGCTCTGCCCCGCAGCACAATGCGCCCGCGACCAGTACGAAAAGCGTCTCGAATCCCCTCCAGGCCATAAATGATACCACCGGTGGGGAAATCCGGAGCCTTGATGTGCTCCATCAATTCATCAATGGTGATTTCCGGGTTGTCTACCGTCGCCGCAATACCATCTACCACTTCGGATAGATTATGAGGCAACATATTGGTAGCCATACCTACGGCAATCCCCGAAGCCCCGTTCACCAATAAATTGGGAACCTTGGTGGGTAAAACGGTGGGTTCTTCCAGCGTATCGTCAAAATTCAATGCGAAATCGACGGTTTCTTTACCTAAATCTGCAAGAATATCATCCGCGATTCGCTTTAAGCGAGCTTCGGTATAACGCATGGCGGCTGGACCGTCCCCATCTACGGAACCAAAGTTACCCTGCCCATCCACTAATGGATAACGGAGGGACCATTCCTGAGCCATCCTGACCATTGTGTCATACACAGAAGAATCACCGTGTGGGTGATACTTACCTAAAACTTCCCCAACAATACGGGCCGATTTCTTGTGTGATTTATTATAAGTTAAGCCCAGTCCAGACATGCCGTATAAAACCCGTCGATGTACGGGTTTCAATCCATCTCTTACGTCTGGTAGTGCTCGAGAAATGATGACTGACATTGAATAATCAATATAAGCAGACTTCATTTCCTCTTCAATATTAATAGGAATGATGCGTTGACTCAAAGTCCCTGATTTTTACTTTCAATAATCGCTAACAAGGTCCTTTTGACCTCCGAAAATGTAATTTTTTAAAGACAGGCAAATTTACGAATTTACGTTCAATTTACAGAACAAACTTACACCTTTATGCTGTTAAGTAAATCGTAAATTAATACGGCACCATACTGGTCTGTAAATAAAGCGTCATAAAACGTAAAAGTAAGCAACTATCCTCTGCAATAGCTTTTAAATAAAGTCTATTCCATCAGGATTATTTTACCTTTGCAGAAAATTTAAACCAATGAACGAGGTCAAGCCATACGAATCAGAAAAAGACGGTAAGAAAAGCCAGGTATCCCGCATGTTCAATCGCATTGCGCCTTATTACGACTTTTTAAACCGCTTACTCTCTCTCGGAATTGATACCCGTTGGCGTAAAAAGGCGATTCAGCAACTTCAAACGACCCAACCCCAAATCATCCTGGATGTCGCTACCGGGACGGCTGACGTAGCGATAGAAACGGCGAAAAAGTTAGATCCTGAAAAAATTATTGGTTTGGATATTTCTGCCGAGATGCTACAGATTGGTCGCCAAAAAATTAAAAAAAGAGGACTGGATACGATAATTACCCTTGAAGAAGGCGATTCCGAGGCCCTACCCTATCCGGACGCCAGCTTTGATGCCGTCAGTGTAGCCTTTGGTGTGCGCAACTTTGAAAATCTGGAAAAAGGCTTACAGGAAATGCGGCGCGTATTAAAAGATGATGGGCAAATTGTTATTCTGGAATTCTCCAAACCCCGGATTTTCCCCATAAAACAACTATTTAATGCCTACTTTAAATACCTTTTACCACTCATTGGTCGTTTAACCTCCAAAGACCCGAAGGCCTACAGTTACTTGTATGAATCTGTCCAGGCCTTTCCCGACGGGCAAGACTTTGTGAACATATTAGCGAAAACAGGTTTTAAATCGAATCAATGTACTCCATTAACACTAGGCATTTGCTCCCTATACTCCGCGCGCAAATCATAATTGGTATTTGTCTGCTGATGACCACTGGCCTGGATGCTCAAAAATTCAGGGGGAATTACAATTTTCTCGACTACCAGCAAAAACCTTATTATTTTGGAATTACACTAGCTTCTAATACAGCTAGCTTTAAGCCTTTTCGCTCCAGAGAATTTTTGGAAAGTGAGAATATCAGTATTATTGAATCGGCGGGAGGCCCGGGCTTCAACCTCGGAATCGTAACTAATTTGAAAATTGGTGATTATTTTGACTTCCGCTTCCTTCCTACCTTATCCTTTGCGGAAAGAAATATCACCTACAGTTCTCGGGCCTCTGGTGCTTTTGTTAATCAGCGCCGCGTCGAATCTGTCTTCGTTGAAATGCCTTTTCACCTACGCTACAAGTCGGCTCCTTTTAAGGATAAAAGAGCCTTCCTTATTGCCGGTGTAAAATATTCCTTTGACGTAGCCAGTGACTCGCGGGCTAAAAATGCCGAAGATTTAGTAAAAATCGCGCCTACTGATTTTTCTATTGAATACGGCGCGGGCATGCAATTCTTCTTCCCCTACTTTATCTTCTCGCCAGAAATCAAAATGTCACACGGTATTGGAAACACCTTAATCTACAACAATACGGTAGAGGAATCTACGGTTCTGGAGAAACTACTTTCCCGAACCTTTACGATTTCCTTTCATTTTGAAGGATAGAAATAGTCAGGCGCAAAAGCGATTGGTCCGTGCTATCAAATCTGGAAAAAACGACATGAAAGTTTCACTAAGATGCTCCTCTTCATTATGCAGGCTATCTGCCACATTCAATAGCCACTCCGGTCGACTAGCTCGCCTGCTGAGGCCTTCAATGGCGTAAAGCAAGCCAGAGATGCTGCCGTAAGAGGCCAACCAATCTCCTTCCACCATCCGTATGACACGCGGCTGTATTTTTAAAGGCATCTGATTTAGATGTGATGTTAATATTTTATATATCCGCTGTCGAAAGTCAGAAAAAGGTTCTTCCGTAAATTGCGACCAGTTATGAATAAGAAAATAATCGTAAAAAACATCAAGCACCACCGAAGCGTACTTGCGGTGATAGGGCTGTAGAATTCTTACCCCTTGCACCACGCTAGGATGCTGATCTGTGAAGGTATCGATCAATCGATGAAATTGCACACCGGCGTGGTACGATCTGGGCAGATCCTCCGTCTCCCGCTTATTCAGAAAATCCGTGAGAAAGTTACCAACCATCAGGGAGTCATCAGAACAGGAAAGAAAAAGATGTGCCAAAAAATTCATATTACCGGGTAACTAAGAAAATAAGTGGATAACGCCAGGAAAGAATATAACAGTTAGTAAAAAAATAAGTTGAATAATGACAAAAGGTAAAATACCCCGGTATAGTTGTCCCGTAGTAACCTCGGGTGGCGCTACCCCTTTGAGGTAAAACAAAGAAAAGCCGAAGGGGGGAGATAAAAAAGACGTTTGTAAGTTAAGCCCCAGGAGGATACCGATCCAAATCAAACTAATATCAAAGCGTACAAATATGGGGGCTACCACGGGTACGATAATAAAAATGATTTCGATAAAATCTATGAAAAAGCCCGCTACAAATACAACGAGCATCACCAGCAAAAGAAATTGATTGGCAGTAAGGTTGGCCCCCTCAATCAATTCGATCAAATACTGATCACCTCCCATCTCTCTAAACACAAAAGAAAAAGTAGTTGCCCCAACCAGTATAATAAACACCATACTGGTCAGGTGGGTAGTCTGCCTCACCACCGCTCGCAGCGTTTCCCAATTTAACCGGCCTTCCAGAAGCGTCAAAATGGTAGCACCCATAGCACCCACCGCGGCGGCCTCGGTAGGTGAGGCAATTCCAGCAAAAATAGAACCCAAAACGGCCACAATGAGTAGAAATGGTAAAAAGAAAGCCCGAAATACCTTTAAACCGTATCCGTCCTTTTTAAAGGCGGCAATCTCTTCGGCGGGCATAGGAGGGGCTTTTTGGGGTCGGATGCGGGAATAAATCCATACATAAGCAATATAAACGAGTACCAATAAACCTCCAGGTAAAAGAGCAGCAGCGAATAACTTCCCAACGGATACATTCAACACACTGGCTAATAAAACCAGTACTACCGAAGGTGGTATGATTTGCCCCAAAGTGCCCGAGGCTGCAATCACTCCCGTAGCCAGCTCCGGAGCGTAGCCTCGCTTGAGCATCGTGGGCAGACTGATTAATCCCATCGTAATGACAGTAGCCCCCACGATTCCCGTAGAAGCAGCCAAAAGCGCGCCCACGATAACTACCGAAATAGCTAAACCACCGTGCATCCGGCCAAATAGGATGGCCATGGTTTCCAGTAAACTCTCCGCCAGCCCAGATTTCTCCAACATAATCCCCATAAAAATAAATAGAGGTACTGCCAACAAAACATAGTTCTGCATAATTCCATAAATACGGGGTGGCAGTGCTGAAAAGGCCTCCACATCTAAAAAGCACAAAGCATAGATCATGGAAAGACCGCCCAGGGTAAAGGCAACCGGATAACCGTAAAGGATGAGGACAAAAATGCTAACAAAGAGAATAATCGCAATGATTTCCATAAACAGGTTTTAGGCAGTTTCCTCTTCTTTATTATTTAAAACTAGTGCAGCATGAATCAGACTGGAAAGTCCCTGTAGAAATAAAAGGAACATACCCAAAACCATGGCAAACTTTACCAGGTAGCGCATGGGTAAGCCGCCGGGGTCCGGAGAAGTTTCCCCCGTCTGCCAGGAATCCAAACTGAAATAAAAGGCAAAGTAACAAAGGATAGCCGACCAGGGAATCAGGAATAGCAGACTCCCCACAAAATTAACCAAAGCCTGATCTCTCCTGGAGAAATTGGCATAGAATAAATCTACCCGTACGTGACGATCGTGTTTTAGCGCATACCCTGCTCCCAGAAGAAAAACAGTGGCAAATAAATGCCATTCCAATTCGTTGACCCAGGAAGCCGTCTGATTAAACAAATAGCGGGTCACCACATCAAAGCAGACCAAGAATACCAACGCTAAGTTTAGCCAGGAAACGGCCCGGCCGACCTGCTCATTAATCGTATCAATTCCCTTAGCCAGTTTTGCACCAATTGCTTCCATATTTGCTATTTTCCATTCCCCAGCAAAATAGAAAGCCCGTTTGACTTTTGGAAAGATTCCGTATTATTTTCTAACAGACAGAAAAAAGCCTTTCCAGCAATAAAGTGGAAAGGCCAAGGCAATTAGAGAAAATATAAGCCGATTAACAGTCAGGATTTTCTTATGGATTAACGATCATATTTGTCTAGGTTTAGTTCTTCAATGATTTGGATCAATTTGTGGGGATAGCGGCTGTCCGTCGCGTAGCCTGCCGCTTTTAAACCGTAGGCCCAGGCCTCATAATCCCGGGGATTTAATTCAAATAGTCCTCGGTACCGTCCGGCATTAGTCAGCAGCAAGGAATGCTCACGATAACTATCGTATACCGATTCAAATACCCGGAACATATCGTATACATCATCGTCGGTATAATTACGGCAGGTACAGCCCCGACATTTGGAGCGACATTTGATTCCGAAGTGATTCAGGGATTCTCTGGCTAACTTGCTATCCCCGGCATTAGATTCCAACAATCCCTGAGCCAGGGTGATACTCGCGGGAATACCATATTTCTCCATCTCTTGAATAGCAATCGGTGCGTAAGCACGAACGTAATCTTTACACACCTTCAACTTTGCGCGAATCACCGACCTGGGGATCCCCTTTCGCTCACCATAGTCCGGGCTCAGTACGGGAGTCAGATTCGAAATGCTGAACCCTTCTCCCCCTCCTTTTGGGGCAGTGGTTTTATAAGCTACCTTACTGGCTTTGGGTAACATTTGCATACTGCTCACTGGAGGGGAGCCCTCATCAAAGCCGAATTTGATGCTGATGTTTTTATTGAGGACAATGTGTAAAGCCAGGTAAAGTAATACCGCATTAAACCATTGCCTTTGTAAGAATTGACCGGCTCTCTTCATCTTTTGCCAGCTGTCCTGTGATTTTGTATAATTGATATCCATGATGACCCTTTTGTTTGAAACAAAAATAAAACTTATTGTTTTAATTATCAAACAAAACAAACATTTTTTGTTTTAAAATATTTTGGCACGCTCCCGCTTTTCATTTTACTTCGTGTGAATTTTACACTACCTTTGCGAGGCAAAATATTTAGCACTATGATTATTGTTGCGGATAGTGGTTCTACGAAGACGGACTGGATGTTCCTGAGAGACGCCTCGTCTGAAGCTATGGAATTCAGTTCCATGGGCTTCAATCCTATTTACCATTCTTCTAAATTAATACAAGAAGAAACCGAAGCCACATTTGCGGAAGCTGATTTCAACAAAAGTCAGGTAAAAGCCGCCTATTATTACGGTACGGCGATTTGGGACTCCGAAAAGGCAAAAGTGGTAGAAAGTGCGCTGCAAGCGGTATTCACACAAGCTAAAATTGAAGTGCACCACGATCTATTGGGCGCTGCCAGAGCTACCTCCGGTGACGAGCCCGGTATTTCCTGTATTATTGGCACGGGTTCTAACACCTGTAGCTATGATGGCCAAAAGATTACCGACAATGTCACCAATCTTGGGTATTTCCTGGGAGACGAAGGCAGTGGAGCTCACCTGGGCAAAGCACTGGTTAAAGCCTATTTTTACCGGGAGCTCCCCAATAATTTAAGGCAAGAGCTAGAGCAAGTTGTTCCGGGCGGAAAGTCAGAATTTCTATCGAATATATATGGAGAAAATACATCGCCAAATGTGTATCTTGCCTCGCTAACGAAATTCATTGGAGAACATAAAGACCACTTTTTTATGCGTGGTTTGATTTACACTTCTTTTGCGGAGTTTATCGACCGCCATGTACGAAAATACCCTAAGCACCTTTCGTTACCCATTCATTTCATTGGATCGGTAGCTTATCACTTTCAGGATTTTCTTAAGATCATCCTGGAAGAAAGAGGAATGCAAGCAGGCGTATTTATAAAAAAACCGATTGACACCCTCGTGGATTATCATCGGTCGGCAATCTTTCAATAGGAAAGCCCTATTAAACACAGCAAAATAATGAGTGAGGATATTAAAAGAATAGCTGTAATGACCTCCGGTGGCGATGCCCCCGGCATGAACGCCGCTCTGCGCGCGGTAGTCAGGACTGCCTCTTATCACGATTTACACGTCTATGGTATTTTCAGAGGCTACGATGGCTTAATTGATGGTGAGCTCAAGCGACTGGAGCGAAGTAACGTGGGTAATATTATCCACCGGGGTGGTACTATATTAAAAACTGCCCGTAGCGAGCGTTTTCGCACAACAGAGGGCCGAAAAATGGCCTACGAATCCCTGCAGGCCTTCGATATTGATGCGCTGATTGCTATTGGCGGGAATGGTACTTTTACCGGAGCCGATATCTTTTCTAAAGAATACAACATACCCGTTATCGGTATACCCGGTACCATTGATAATGATCTTTACGGTACCGATCTGACCATTGGTTTTGATACGGCTGTGAATACTGCCATTGAAGCGGTAGACCGTATACGGGATACGGCCGACTCCCATCAACGTCTATTCTTCATTGAAGTAATGGGCCGACATGCTGGCTACATTGCTTTACACACAGGTATTGCCAGTGGTGCCGAAAGTATCCTGATTCCCGAAACGGAGACCTCTATCGACAAGGTAGTAGACCACTTGCGTAAAACCGCTAAGCGCAAAAAACTATTCAGCCTAGTCATTGTAGCAGAAGGTAATAAGACTGGTGGTGCCTTTGAAGTAGTGGATCTCATGAAAGAGGTGGATCCTGATATTGACCCCAGGGTTACGGTCATTGGCCATCTTCAACGAGGGGGGTCCCCCAACTGTGTGGATCGGGTGCTGGCCAGCCGCCTGGGCTACGCCGCCGTAGAGTCCATCCGCAGGGGAGAAAGTAATGTCATGGTTGGCCTGATCGATAATAAAATCATTTGTACACCCTTTGCGGATGCCATCGCCAAACAGAAGCCTATTGAAGAAGATCTGATCAAAATGGCAGAAATCCTAAGTCTGTAAATTTATTATCCGACTTTTCTGGCTCGCTATTCTTCCTGCTTTAGCACCGCATATTTTCCGGTGTTCCACCCGTGAACGAGCAAATAAAGCTGTTGGGTGCCATTAGCACCAGTCACATGATGGGGCCAAACCTGGTGAATATTCGTGAGCAGGGGAATTCCGAAATCTCCCGGAATGATCGTAGTCTCTAATTCTTCCCCGTTGTGAATATAAATGGGAGCAGATTTTTCATTGCCAATTGGACGGAGTCCGTTAAAAAAGAAATGCTCGCCGGAAAAAGACACATTACAAATCAGACTTCCTTCGGGGATATCTTCCATTTTCTCAACAAAGCCACCATCCTTTCTAAAAGTCACGATTTCTCCCAATGCCCGGTTGGCGACGTAGAGTTGTCCATTATGGGCATATATCCCATGGGCTGTCTGAAATTGTCCGGGCGCATTACCTTTACCTCCCCAGGCTAAATTATTCCAGGACCAAGAGCCATCTTCTTCTTTGATAGTCAGCACGAAATCTCCTCTTGAATAACCATGGACTGCGTAAAGAATACCGTCGAGATAAGTCACATCTGTAATACCGAAATTACTTCCGGGACCCCTAAAAAAGTCATTGGCCGGTAAAAAGTCGAATTCGTCACCGCTGGGTTTGAGAATATCACTGATAATATTCCCCCTGGTATCCAGCACCAGTACTCTTTTATCGTTTTGCGCAACGGCCAAATGTTTTTTCCCTTTGTGCACAAAAAAGACGATGCCGTGAATATTGTCTTTCAATCGATCATCCGACCCTATCTTTGTCCAGGTCTTCAGATCAGGGCTGATAGAACAAAGTCCATAGCCCGGAATACCCGTATAAACCACTCCCGTTTCGGGATCTTCGGTAAAGCCACCGTGCATTTGGGCTTCAAATGGCCTGGCAGCTTCGGGCAAAGCGCTAGTAAGTTCCTTATCCCAGGAAAAAACAAACCGTTTTTTCCCATTGATTACCTCGACCAAATCAGGCGTTTGCCCCGTAGAAGCATCCCTTAACAAAGCGCGGTGGCCAAAAGGATCCGAGAGAGTTGGCGCAATTTGAGACCACAATGGCTGCGTCAGTAGCAAAGCAAGCAAAACGAAAGAAGATTTTCGAAGTCTAAGAAGGAATTTCCACACAATACTGGTATTTTATAAACGATTGCTTAACTTAGTAAAAAATTCGGCAAGCGCCTCATGACTTCCATAAAAAATTTTCCATTTTGGGCAATCGCCCTATTTTTAGCGGTAACAGGATCACTACTCTTTTGGTTTGCATCCCAAAAAGAGCTTATTCAGACCAGTGAATCACAAGGGGTAGATTACAATTTTCATATACGTCCCATCTTCTCAGATAAGTGTTTTAAATGCCATGGCCCGGATGATAATAAAAGGGAAGCGGGTCTGCGCTTAGACACAGAAAAGGGCGCTTTCTCGCCATTGGAAGATCAACCCGGAAGATTTGCCATCGTACCCGGTGACCTGTCTAAATCTACCCTGTGGGAACGCATCAATCATACCGATCCACAGCAGATCATGCCCCCGCCGTCAGAGAATCTAGCCCTAAATGAAACAGAAAAAAACCTGATCAAGCGTTGGATAGAGGAAGGTGCAGTCTACAAAAAGCACTGGGCCTTTATTCCCCCAGCCTTGCCCAATAACCCTATCCCTGCTCCCCAAAAGTGGGGGGATAATGAGGTGGACTACTTTATCCTGAAGAAAATGACAACTGCCGGACTAAGCCCCGCACCACGCGCCGATAAAGCCCACCTGCTCAAGCGTCTATCCTTTGACCTTACCGGACTCCCTCCCTCTCTTGAACTCCAAAAACAATTCATGGCGGATCAAAGTCCGGAGGCTTACGAAAAAATAGTTGATCAATTACTTGCCAGCCCCCATTATGGAGAGAAGATGGCCATTCAATGGTTAGATGTCGCTCGCTACGCCGACTCGCACGGTTACCAGGATGATGGCTATCGCTCGATGTGGCCCTGGCGAGACTGGGTCATCCACGCTTTTAATGAAAATTACCCCTACGACAAATTCGTGACCTACCAACTGGCCGGCGATCTCTTACCAGAACCCAACAAAGAGATGCTGCTGGCTACTGGCTTTAATCGAAACCATAAAATCACCCAGGAGGGAGGTGTGATTGATGAAGAGTACCGCGTAGAATACGTGACAGATCGAACCAATACTTTCGGCAAAGCCTTTTTGGGGATGACCTTCGAATGTGCTAAATGCCACGACCATAAATACGATCCCATCTCACAAGAAGATTACTTCCGCACCTTTGCTTTCTTTAACCAGGTACCGGAAAAAGGAATATACGGCACCATTGACGCTTCGTTTGCGGACCCGCCTAATATGGCCATTGAAGCGGAAGATGTAGCCGCTATTCTGGACTTTGTCAACAAGAAAGACACCATGCCCTTACAGGTTATGATCATGCAAGATTCCGCCAATATGAGAACCACGCATATACTGGAACGGGGCAGCTACGACGCACGGGGCAAAGAAGTTAAACCCGGCACACCAAAGGCCATTATGCCTTTTGATTCAGAACAGTTTACCCCCAATCGACTTGGGCTATCCGAATGGTTGTTCGAGGAGGACAACCCCCTAACCGCCCGAGTATTTGTCAATCGGGTCTGGCAGGAATTCTTTGGCCAGGGCCTGGTCCCCACCACGGGAGATTTTGGCATGCAGGGTGATTTCCCCTCGAATCCAGCGCTATTAGACTGGCTGGCAGTGCAGTTTAAGGGTTCGGACTGGGATATCAAACAACTGGTCAAGATCATCGTGCTCTCCGCGACCTACCAGCAATCTGCAGAAATTACGGCGGATAAACTCAAAAAGGACCCGGAGAATATCTTTCTTTCCAGGTTTCCCAGAATCAGATTACCCGCCGAGTTGGTCAGGGATCACGTTCTTGCCAGCAGCGGCTTGCTGAACCGTGAAATTGGAGGGCCCAGCGTCAAGCCCTATCAGCCCGATGGCATTTGGGAGGTAGCCACCTCGGGCCGGGGCACACTTGCTGAATATCGACAGGACCACGGATCTGATCTGTATCGCAGAGGGATGTACGTATTTATTAAAAGAACCGTTCCGCCCCCCGCTATGCTCATGTTCGATGCCTCGAGCCGGGATCAATGCGAGGTGAAAAGGCTAAGCACTAATACCCCGCTTCAGGCTTTGGTCATGCTGAATGATCCGCATGTACTGGAAGCAGCCAGAGTTTTGGCAGAAGGCCTAATGAAAAATGACCTGGAAGTAGAAGAGAAAATTGAAAAAGCATTTCAACAGATCATTTGTCGTGAAATCAAAGCGGAAGAAAAACAAGTGCTAGCTGAATACTTTCAAGAAGAATTAGCCTTTTTCCAGGAAGCACCTAAGGATGCCGAAAAGTTACTCGACGTCGGTGAATACCAGCGATCAAAAGAATTGGAATTATCAAATACCGCAGCACTTATGCAGGTAATCCACACGATATACAATCTGGAAGAAGCCCTTATGAAGACCTAGTGATAAGTCTGAATTATATAGCAAAAAACGAATAGGATGTCAAACGAATTTCTACGGCACCGACTACATATTAACCGCAGACATTTTCTGGGTAAATTAAGCCTGGGTCTGGGTAGCGCGGCCCTGGGTTCCCTGCTAATGCCCGATCTCTTTAGTGGAAAAGAAGCATCAGATCAGGTCCCCATTGGACTACCCCATTTTGCTCCCAAAGCGAAAAGAATTATCTACTTATTCCAAAACGGAGCCCCCTCCCAACTGGAAAGCTTTGACTATAAACCCAAACTCCGCGAGCTGCACGGACAAGACCTGCCGGCGTCCATCCGGGACGGACAAAGACTGACGGGTATGACCTCTGAGCAGGAAAAATTCCCCCTGGTGGGATCGACTTTTGATTTCAAACAATACGGAGAATCCGGGACCTGGATCAGTGAATTATTTCCCAATATTGGAAAAATAGCCGACGAGATTTGTGTGATCAAAACTATGCATACGGAGGCCATTAATCACGATCCCGCGCTTACTTTCATGCAGACCGGGGCCCAACAGGGGAATCGACCTAGTATGGGAGCCTGGATGAGTTACGGCCTGGGGAGTGACAACCAAAACCTTCCTAACTTTTGCGTACTACTCTCCCGCGGCCGGGGTAATGGCCAGGGGGTCTATTCCAAATTATGGACCAATGGCTTCCTGGATAGCATCCACCAGGGCGTACAATTCAGTGCGAGTGAGGAACCCGTACTCTACCTGAATGATCCCGACGGATTGAATCGGCAGAGCCGACGGCGTATGTTGGATAAACTGGCCCAACTCAATGATATGAATTACCAAGACTTCGGCGATCCGGAGATTTACTCCAAAATACAACAGTATGAAATGGCCTATCGTATGCAAACGGCCGTACCGGAACTCACGGACCTGAGCAAGGAACCTAAAAGCATCATCAAAATGTATGGTTCAGACGCACTCGTGCCGGGCACCTACGCCGCCAATTGTTTGCTGGCCAGAAAGCTATCCGAAGCAGGTGTGCGGTTTGTTCAACTCTACCATCAGGGCTGGGATCAACACGGCAATTTGGCTGGTGAAATGAAATTACAAGCCCAGGATGTAGATCGGGCATCGGCGGCTCTGGTTATGGACCTAAAACAAAGAGGCTTGCTGGACGAAACCCTGGTCATCTGGGGTGGTGAATTCGGCAGAACCAATTATTGTCAGGGCAAACTTAGTAAGGATGTTTACGGAAGAGACCACCATCCCCGCTGTTATTCTATCTGGATGGCCGGCGGTGGGATTAAATCTGGCCTCACCTTTGGAGAAACCGATGAATTGGGCTACAATATCGTTAAGGATCCCGTACACGTTCACGATTTCCATGCCACCATCTTGCATTTGATGGGTATGCAGCATGAGAAATTGACCTACAAACATTTAGGAAGACGATATCGCCTGACCGATGTCGCCGGGAAAGTAATCCCCGGAATTATTGCTTAAAAGTAGCTATTGATGAAGCGAATCACAGGCCTTATTGATTATACGATATTCTTTCTCTTGGGATTCCTGAGCTTCTTGGTGCTCTTTGAATCATTGGTGCAAATCCCTACAATATTACAAGTAGTAGGTCGTCTACACCCCATGGTGTTGCATTTACCGATTGGGTTCCTGATCGTCCTGGCCTTACTCCCCCTGGTTCGTTCCAGCTTTCCGGAAAATAGTTACCATGACCTCCAGTTATTTCTATTGCGACTTTCCGTTCTTGGCCTCTTGTTTTCGGCTATTGCCGGTTTTTTTCTGGCACAAGAATCGGGTTATCAGAGCAATTTAGTAGCCAACCATAAATGGGCCGCCATGGCTAGTAGCTACATTGGATACGGGTTGCTCCTCCTCAAAAAATACTTTCCCCAAAGACAAAAAATATTTAATCTGACGCTTCTATTTAATGTGATAGCACTATTAATTACCGGACATTTAGGAGGTAACCTTACCCACGGAAAAGACTACCTGACGGAGCCCTTAAAAAAGAAAAAGTCACTTCCCATTACCCCTCAGTCTAAAGTATTCGAAGCGGTCATTCTGCCCGTTCTGGAAGCGAAATGTACGAAATGCCATAATCCGGGCAAGAAAAAGGGAGGTTTGTCTATGGTGAGTATTGAGGCCATCCTTAAAGGAGGTAAAAACGGCCCCATTTGGGAAGCCGGACAAGCCAAAAACAGTGCAATGCTACAGCGAATCCACCTTCCCCTGTCCGCAGAAGAACATATGCCTCCAGAGGGCCAGACACAGCTTAGCAAAGCCGAAATTGACCTGATTCATCACTGGATAAAAGCCGGAGCTGAACTGGAAACCAGTATACAAAGGCTTAATGAGCAGGATAGCTTGTACCTGGCCCTGGCTCCCTGGCTGGAAAAATCAAAAAATACGCAGTCACAAGCAGAAGCCTATGCCTTCGAGCCCGCCGGGCTTCAAACTATCAAGGAATTGAATACACCCTACCGCACGGTCCAGCCGATTGCCCAGGGTTCTCCTGCCCTTTCGGTATCCTTTTTTCTTCAGCAGGCTTTTCAGCCTTCTTTTTTAGAGGAATTATCTGCCGTTCGCAAGCAAATCGTCAGCATCAACCTGAGTAATATGCCAATTGACGATGAAACGTTGTCCGCATTAGACCGATTCCCACATCTGGAAAAAATAATCCTAAATGGCACCCAGATCTCCGGCGCTTCCCTGGAGCAGTTAAGTGAGTGCCCACAGCTAAAGGAAATTGCGGTCAGCAATACGGATATTGGCAAAGAGGATTTATTCGCTTTAGCAACATCATCCCGTCTGGAAAAGATTTATGCCTGGGAAACCAAAGTACTCCCGGAAGACCTGCCCGAGTTAGCTAAGCAGCTACCGGGCGTAAGCTTCGAATTGGGTTATCAAGCACCTCCTGGCGAAATGCTACAGCTAAGTCCACCTCAATTAATCAATGACCAGGCCGTGCTGGAAGCAGGAGGCAAAGTCTTATTAAATACCAAATTTCCCGGAGCGGAAATCAGATACACAATAGATGGTTCGGATCCAGACAGCCTCTCCTCTCCTCTCTTTTCTGCCCCACTTTCTATTAGCCGTGTAAGTACGATCAAGGCTCAAACCTTCAGCCCAGGCTGGTTGTCCAGTGAAGTAGCTACCTTCAGCTTATTCCCAAGCGGAAAAACGCCTGACACGACTATGCTCTTGAATGAACCAAATCCTCAATATAAAGGGGACGGTGCCAGCATACTGACGGATAAGCAAAAGGGTAAGATTGGTAATTTTAGGTCCCCGGCCTGGCAAGGATATCTGGAGCATCCCTTGTCTGTCGTTTTTTACTTTGGCGCCACGCCACCCCTTATTAGCGAAATAGTGGGTAGCTTTGGTCAAAATATTGGTCCCGAAATTTTTCTGCCCCGGCAAGTAAGTGTTTATGGCGGGGAAACTCCGAATCAGATGCAATTACTAGGACGCGTGCAACCCGATTTGCCCGATGGGTACCAGGCGAATAAAATCGAAGGGATTTCGGTAAAAATTAAGGCCTCCAACTTTTCTTACTATAAGTTAGAGGCCCTACCCCATCCAAGCTTACCACGATGGCATCAGGGTTATGCCCCTGACCGAAAAACCTGGATTTTTATTGATGAAGTCTTCTTCTATTAAAAGGATACATTCTCTACTATTTCTAATCCATACCCCACCAGCCCTATTCGTTTTTTGGGATTATTGGTCAGCAAACGCATTTTTCCAATGCCCAGATCCCGTAATATTTGTGCGCCGACACCGAAATCCCGCTGCAACATGTCTTCACCGTTTCGCTTAGACTGACTAGCTTCGTCTTTGAAAGCACGTAATCCATTAATCAGACCAGCCGCGCTGTCTTTTTCATTATGACGCATATACAGCAGAATGCCCTGTTCCTCTTTTGCAATTCTTTTCACCGCATTCTGCAGGGTGTCCCCGTAATTTTCGAACATGGTTCCAAAAATTTCCAGCATCTCGGAAGCCGATTGCACCCGGACCAGGACGGGGTCATCCGCCTCCCAGGAGCCTTTCGTAATGGCCAAATGAATATCTCCGGTGGTAATTTGCTCAAAAGCGATCACCCGGAAAGGACCAAATTCGGTATCCATCTCTACTTCCATTTCTTTCTTAATCAATCGCTCATTGCGCATGCGAAACTCGACCAAATCTTTGATCGTAATAATCTTTAAATCATGTTCTTCGGCAATGTCGGATAATTGAGGCATACGAGCCATGGTACCGTCCGGATTTAGGATTTCGACCAGCACCCCTGCGGGAGAAAACCCAGCCATACGCGCTAAATCAATAGCTGCCTCAGTATGGCCCGTACGACGTAAGACGCCCCCCTTTTTAGCCCGCAGTGGAAAAATATGCCCCGGACGAGCATAATCTTCCGGCCGGGTTTTATGATCCGTAAGTTTACGAATACCAGTAGCCCGGTCGTAAGCTGAAATGCCGGTAGTACAACCGTGCCCAATCAGGTCTATCGAAATGGTAAAGGCCGTTTCGTGTAAAGCCGTATTGGAAGACACCATCATGGGTAGTTTGAGCTCGTCGGCCCGATCCTCATCAATCGGTGCACAGATCAAGCCACGACCGTGGGTAGCCATAAAATTGATGATCTCCGGTGTGATGGTTTCTGCGGCACAGATAAAATCGCCTTCGTTTTCGCGGTCTTCATCATCAACCACAATGATGACTTTACCCGCCTTGATATCTTCAATGGCTTCTTCGATTGTATTCACAGTGTAATTTTCTTTTAATTTATTTTCTTTCTGTAGGTTGCCAGACATTACTTTTTATTCCTTTTAGATATTTAAAAAAACCTGCCAACAGGGCTATATTCATCAACATAAAATACCGTAGTGCACGCAGTGGATGCCAATTTATCCCCCATAAAGAAAGGATCGCGTCCAGTCCTGGAAATAGCAACCAAAAGGCTCCTAAACTTAGTAACAGGACTTGTCCAATGAAGTTGCCATAAAGCGCAAGTATCCCGGCTCCCAATAACATACTCCCCATTAAAAAGGGGCCAAACCATCGCAGTACTTTATGAGAAATAAAAGAAAAAGCCAGGCGTTTTCCGGGAGGCCAACACAAATGACCAAAGCGGCGAAGGTTTTGGTAGTTCCCCGCAGAGATACGCTTTTTTCGGCGGAATTCCTCCCGAATGGTATGATTAACGGCCTCATAACACTGCGCCTCCAGATCATTAATGGCCTTTCCTCCCCGCTCGAAAGCCTGCATAGCAATATAAAAATCGTCAACGAGAAAATTGGGCGGAACGGCCGCAAAATAATCCGACCGAATGGCGTAACAGCCACCAAAGGGCCCAATCATCGTTCCCCAGGCACGGCCCTCGTAATATTTTAGATAGACTTCACCGGATATATACTGATCTTCGGCCCGGGATATACCGCCCCTCTGCACCCCAGTATGACGCATATGGGCATCCACTAATGTAATCTCCGGACGTTTAAAATGACGAACCAACTGGTAAATGCTTTCGGGACTTAATAAGACATTGGCATCCGTGATGATCAATACGTGCTGCGCTCCCTCCCCGTGGTCTTTTTTAGCCTTTGCGGCCAATTCGTTGATCACCGGCGGCTTTCCCCGCCTTTTTCCGAAAGGGAAAAAATGAAAATCACTCCGCCCTTTCGCAAATTCTTCTACGATGGCATTGGTTCTATCCGTTGATTGATCCGAACCAAAATAAAAAGCCAGTTTCTCATCGGGATAGATCAGCGTTGTCAGACTAGAGAGCTTTTCGGCAATCACCTTCTCTTCGTTAAACAGGGAACATAGGATAGAGACCTGGGGAAGGTCCGGATCTGCTTTGGCAAAAAAAATAGCAGAGGCTTCTTTACGGTGAGCCAACCAACGCATCAGCCACGGATAAAGCAGGTAGGTATGCAACAAACCTAATAGCGGAAGTATAAAAAGTAACCAGGCCAGCAGTAGCATGTATTGAACATTAGTCAATTACAAAGAAAAGAAAGATTTTACTTTATCCCGGTGCTTTTTACCATCTTCATAGCCTACTTCCAGCATAATCTGTACCGCTGAACTGGAGAAATTGGCCGGTGACGGAATACTTCGACTAGGACGAATGATCAGGGTTTGTTCTTTATATTTCTTTTCCACCCGTAATTGCGAAGGACTATAGCGTACGATAGCGCCTACGTCAATGGCCAGTCCAAGATCAATAGCTTCTCCCTTAAGGGCCAGATCCAGGGGAAGGTTATTACCAATACCACCATCCAGATAGCTGGTCCCATCAATTTTGTAGGAGCCAAATGCCGGGAAACTCGCACTGGCTAAAATATAGTCTGCCAACTTACCTTGCGGGATTTCTGGTAAAGGAAATACATCAGTCCGCAATTTATTTAGGTTCCAGGCGGCCAGTACAAACTGATGGGGCGCTTCCCGAATTCGCTCTTCGGAGGTATGCTCAAATAAGCGCTCTATGAAGGGGTCTACCCGCACCTTAAAATTTTTTAGACTGTCCAAACCCAGGTCCAGATAATCTTTCCATTCCAGGTTCTTGAGGTTATCTGGTACGGCTTTGAACACTTCACCGGGTAACATTTGCCGCCACATATCAATAGCGGTCTCCGGTCCGTCGTTCCACTCCTGGATTAAAACGGCGGCATTGATCGCTCCGATTGAAACGCCAGCAACCGTATGCAAACGTCGCTCCAGGCCTAATTCTTTTAACCCTTCCCAGACCCCAATTTGATAGGCGCCTCTGGCACCGCCGCCTGATAAAACCAGACCTATATTTCTTTCTTCTTTATTCATCAAAAAATTCTGAAGGGTTAATAAGCGTTCCTTTTTGGACGCGTCCCTTTTCATTCGTCACGACGGTGGCCGCGGCGGTTTTGGGATCGTGCTCAAAAATCAGTAATCGATCTGGCTGATCCAGGACTTCTTCGTATAGAGCAGCTTTTTCCGCCAGGGTTTCCAATGGTCGGACGTCAAAAGCCATCACAAAGGGCATACTTAAGTGAAAACTAGAAGGTATAAGATCCACTGCATAGTATATTTTTTTATTCCCCTTTCGGAAAATAGGCATCATCATGGCTTCGGTATGACCATACAGGAAACGAACCTGAATGCCCGGCAGCCATTCCTGATCCTGTACTTCGTGGTCGATCATTTTGAGGACGCCGGCTTCTGCCAAAGGCACAAAATTTTCCTTAAGGAAAGAGGCTTTTTCACGGGCATTCGGTGAGCGCGCCCAGTCGTAATGCCGCTGGTTAGACCAGTAGGTGGCCCTGGGAAAGGTAGGCCCCAATTCTCCAGAAGCCTGATAAGAAACCGCTCCCCCTACGTGATCAAAATGTAAATGCGTCAAAAAAACATCAGTGATATCTTCAGCTCGTAGCCCCAGCTTCGCCAGAGACCCCAATAAGGTAGCTTCTCCGTGGGGCTCAAAATGAGCCCGGAACTTCTCTCCCTGTTTGTTTCCAATACCGGTATCAAAAAGAATTTTTCGCTCCCCGTGCTCTACCAAAAGGCAGCGCATGGACCAGGTACACATATTATTTTCATCCGCCTGATGATAGCGCTGCCACAACTGCTGGGGCACGACACCAAACATAGCTCCACCGTCCAACTTAAAAAACCCGGTATCTAGCGTATGTAACTGCATATTGAATAACAATTTTTTTCCATTAGCGGCCAAAACCGATTTGCTGATTATTCTTTCTGCCCATAGATTTCTTCAGGTCAGCCATCCGAATCGCGGTAGCCGCGGCCTCCACCCCCTTATTACCGTGCTTACCACCGGCGCGGTCCTCTGCTTGTTCTTCTGTGTTTGGGGTCAACACCCCGTAAATGCAGGGGATACCAGCTCCAATACCAAGACTTGTCAGCCCGCTTGCCACGGCATTATTAATGTATTCGTTGTGCTTGGTTTCCCCCTGGATCACACATCCGATACAGATAACCGCATCGAGAGTATAGCGGCCGACCAACAGACGAGCACCAGCGGTCAGTTCAAAAGCACCAGGTACCTGGATCAGCTGAATATTTTCTTCCTGCGCACCGTGCTTCTCCAGGGTGTCAATACAGCCCTGATACAAGGCATGGGTGATTTTCGCATTCCAGTCAGCAACGACGATACCAAATTTCAGATCCGAAGCGTCGGGTATGTCTGAAGCATCATAAGAGGATAGATTTTTTAGTGCGGTAGCCATTAGCTTGATTTATCGTTTATAAAATAAGACGCAAGTTTTTTAATACGAACAAAGGGCAAAGCTCTTTCGTTGAACTTTGCCCTTTGAAAATATAATTAATTATGGAGTTCTTATCCCTGCGTTTTAGCCAGAAACTTATCAATCTCCCGACCTTCGGCAGATTGTGGGTATTCGTCCTTAATTTTCTGGTAAGCATCTGCCGCAGCGGCTGTATTCCCATTACGTTCATGCAGCATACCTACTTTCTTTAAATAGTAGGGCGTCAGCAAATCATTATCACTGTTCGCTGCTTTTTTGTAATAGCTCATGGCTTGATCCATGTCCTGTAATTCGGAATAAGCATCCCCTAAAGCACCATTTTTCATAATGGTCATTTCAGGGCTATTAGCATTATAACTTTTCAGATAATCTGCTGCTGCCTCAAATTTACCCAGGTTCAGGTAAGAAACACCAATGTAGTAGTTAGCCAGATTAGCAGCTTTTGTACCACCGTACTGCTCCTGAATCCCCAGGAAACCAGGAAACATACTTCCAGGACTCGTGAGTGCATTGGCAAAAGAATCCCGCTCAAATTGCAACTGCGCCTGGTACATTTGCGCCATCGCTTCTTTCTCACGCGGCTTCATATATAGGCTACTGTAGACCAGGTATCCTCCCACCAGGACCACCAAACCAATAAGGGTACCCCAGATAATACGCTGGTTCTTTTCATAAAAACCCTGAAAATTATCGCGTACCTCTACAATATCCACTAATACCTCTTCTTCCTGTTTGTTTTTCTTTCTTCTTGCCATTTGTTTTAAATTAAAACGATTCAATATCTATGGAGAGCGCCCTAAAATGACGTCCCCTTATTTTGAGCCACGCAAAAATAAATAATCTTTTGTATTCCTGGCAATGATCTGTAAATTTGTTGAGCAGCTTTAACGTATTTCTACCAAAAAACAAGGAGAGACCGGTTAAAATCCAGTCTCTCCTCGTTTTTATAACAACTATGAGTTGCTTAGTCCGTAATAAACGGATAATCTTCCTGTAGGTAGTTATCAGTGAATAATTCTGACGGATCTGGGAAATCAGAAGATTCGGCAAATTTAATAGCCTCATCTACTTGTTCTTTAACCCGGCTCTGGATATCACCCATCTCATCTTCAGTAGCTATTTTTTCCTTGATTAATTTTGTTTCCAGTACTTTGATGGGATCGCGATCTTTGTAAGACTTTACTTCTTCTTTGGTCCGATATTTAGCAGGATCGGAAACGGAGTGGCCCTTATAGCGATAAGTGCGCATTTCCAGAAAATAAGGCCCCTTACCTGCCCGGATATGCTCCGCAGCGCGGCTTACCGCATCGTGCACGGCAGCGGGATCCATCCCGTCGACCGCCTCACTCGGCATATCGTAAGAAGCACCCAGTTTATATAACTCCTGCACATTTGAGGTTCTGGCTACCGATGTCCCCATTGCATATCCATTATTTTCGACAATGTAAAGCACGGGTAATTCCCAGGCCATTGCCATGTTGAAGGATTCGTGTAAGGATCCCTGGCGAGACGCACCATCCCCGAACATCGTCACACAAAGGTTCTTCGTTTCGTTATACTTTTCAGCGAAAGCGATACCCGTACCGATTGGTATTTGGGCACCCACGATTCCATTTCCTCCGAAGTATTTATTGGATATATCAAAGAAGTGCATAGAACCACCTTTCCCTTTTACGATACCCGTTTCCTTACCGAAAAGCTCCGCCATTGCCGCTTTCGGACTCACACCGCGGCCCAGGGCAATACCATGCTGACGGTAGGCGGTGACGATACCGTCTTCTTTGGTGATCGCCGACTCAATTCCCGCAGCGACGGCTTCCTGACCGATATAAACGTGACAGAACCCGCGAATCTTACGCTGTCCGTAGAGCATTAGAGCTTTCTCTTCAAACTTTCGAATCAAAAACATGAGCTCATACCACTTCAGGTAGGTTTCCTTATCAAAGGAGGGCTTATCAGATTTCTTTGTACTTGCTTTCTTCTTCGTTGCTGTGGCCATATGTCATTTTTTAGTCCCTATGTAATACTTTGTCAGCACTATTGTAATCGGACGAGTGCCGATAAGGTTTAATTTTATTAGTCTTTTGTTTAACTAACCCAAGGTTTTGAAGTATGTTTACAAAAGAACATCGGCAAAGATAAGGTAAAAAAACTGTTTTCCCGTAAGGAAGGTATGAAAATCACTTTACAACAAATTCAACTTACCAATTTTAAAAACTACGCCCGTGCTGATATAACCTGTAGTAGCGGAATCAATTGCCTAGTCGGCAAAAACGGCATGGGAAAGACCAATTTACTAGATGCCATTTACTACCTGTGCATGACCAAAAGCCATTTTAGCCTGACGGATCCCTATCTTGTACGCCACGAACAGGATTTCTTCCGCCTCAGTGGCCAATTTAAGACACCCTACGCCCAGAAAAAGATCGTTGCCAAATACCAATTGCGAAAAAAGAAAGTCTTTGAAGCCAATCAGGTGGCCTATACCCGACTGGCCGACCACATCGGCGAACTCCCCATCGTTATGGTAGCTCCGGACGATACGCAACTAGCTACCGATGGCAGCGAAACCCGACGTAAATTTATCGACAATACCCTTTCGCAAATTGACCCTGAGTATTTACAAAAGCTCATGGTATATAACAAATTGCTGAAACAGCGAAATGCCCTGCTCAAGAAAATGGGCGAAGAAAAAAAATTCCAAGCCGCCTTGATTGCAACCTACAACCAACAAATGGTGGAGCCAGCTCGCTTTATCTTCGAAAAAAGAACCGAATTCGCCAGGGTGCTCCAACCGGTATTCCAGGTGATGTACAAATATATCAGCAACGAATCAGAGACCGTGCAGTTAGGCTATAAATCGCCTTTGCAGACCAAAGACATGGCAGAAATCCTGCGCGACAACCAGGAAAAAGACCGTATCTTACAACGGACTACCTCGGGCATCCACCGTGATGATCTTACGTTTGAAATAGAAAATCGGCCCCTCAAAAAATTTGCCTCCCAGGGCCAGCTAAAATCTTATATACTTGCTCTGAAGTTGAGTCAGTATGAGATATTGCGAGAGTTCAAGGAGGTGGAGCCCATCCTCTTACTCGATGACATTTTCGACAAACTGGATCAGTACCGGGTCTTTCAACTGCTGGAATTATTGATTACGGGTAAGTTTGGGCAGGTTTTTCTCTCAGATACCAATGTCAACCGAGTGGCTAAAACACTGGAAAAGCTAGACGCAGAACACAAGCAATTCCTGGTAAAAGAAGGGAGTATAGAAGAACTGGCGGTCGAATAGGCGAAGTATTGACTTTTCAAGTTCAAGTGGATCATTTTTAAAAAAAGGTGTACATTGAATGGATACAGTCAATTACCAATTGACCACTCAAAATCTGTCCATTCACCAATTTATTTTATGGCAAAATACAAACCAACGGGGCGAAAAGCAGAAGACCAGCCGCTGAAAGAGGTGCTGGAAAAAATGCTGGAGGTTTATAAACTAAAAGGAAAACTAAACCAAAGTCGCATCAAAACGCTGTGGGGGGAAATGATGGGGCCTTCCATTGTCAAACATACCACCCATATTAAGATTCGCCGGCAACGACTCTACGTAGATATTGATTCTGCAGCCCTGCGCCAGGAGCTTTCCTTCGGTCGGGCCAAAATATTAAAAATGCTCAACAAAGAACTGGGCGAAAA
>DATFKA010000147.1:0-3218 GCA_035268885.1 Saprospiraceae bacterium | reverse complement strand
ATACCATTCACTATATTCATAATGTAGGAGACTTATTGGACGAAAGTCAGAAGGTAGTTCCCGGTGTTTTTTGGGGCGGCAATTTTGAAAAGCTAAAATTCCTCATCAGTTCCGATCTGATAACACCGGAAAATATTCGCTTTTTTGTAGGATACTCGGGCTGGACCAGTGGTCAGTTAGAAAGTGAATTGGAGATGGGCTCCTGGGTAACGGCAGATATGGACACCAATTATTTATTCCGTTCCAAGCCCCATGAATTGTGGCAGCAAGTCATGCAAAATAAAGGTGATCGCTATTCAGTTATTTCTCAAATGCCCGACGAAGCTAACTGGAATTAACCCGGAATTGATCTGCTACGCGATGTCCCCCCCGTACAATAAGGTTAAGTTTTTCCGGCAGTTCACAGGGTGCGTCTGCGCGGCTCATTCCTGCGCGTAGTCAAGCCTGACAACCATTAGCGCTGCCCACTACGAAAAACTCAGGCATAATCCGGGTTAAGTTTATGCTATCTACATTTAGGTGAAGCGCTGATTATTTTGCGAGTGGGTATAATGTAAAAAGGGGAAAGAGGTCACAGGTGACCTCTTTCCCCTTTTTAGGCAGCAGCATTATGTTGTTTTAGCGCACGGCAAGATTATCTTGCTGACTTTTTTGCACTTCGATATTTTTCAACTGCGCCAGATAAACATCGCGTTTAGCAAAGAATTTCTCCAGTTCTTTCTCCGGAAGTGGTTCGGGTGGAGGGAAATTGAGGCGCAAGTGGTTTACCTGACGGCCATTCTTCCAAAAGCGGAAACAAACGTGCGGGCCAGTTGCCAGCCCAGTTGCGCCAACGTAGCCGATTGTCTGCCCTTGTTGTACGTGAACGCCCGCTGCGATACCCTCGGCAAATCCACTCATATGTAGATACTGCGTTTGATAAGTATCATTATGCTTGATTTTTACATAATTCCCATTGCCATTGCTGTACGACGCCTTGATGACAACCCCATCGCCTACGGCCCGAATAGGTGTACCATGTGGAGCTGCGTAGTCAGTACCGAGATGCGGGCGGCGTCTTTTCAGGATAGGATGGAAACGATTGGGATTAAAAGGCGAGGAAATCCGGGAAGCCTTAACGGGGGACTTGAGGAAACCCTTGTTCATTGGTCGGCCTTCCAGGTCATAGTATCCGGCGTGTTCTTCGCTATCATCGTAATAAATTGCGTAAAATTCGGCTTCACCCGTTTTGTAATAGGCCGCATGCACCATACCGGCGCCAACTGCTTTATCGTCAATGTAATTTTTATCGTAAACGGCTTTGAACTGATCGCCTTTTTGGATCCGGTGAAAGTCAACGGACCACTGCAGGGCATCTTCCAGCTTTACGAAGAGATCGGGGCCTTCACCTATTTCCGCCATAGCGGCCCAGAGGGATGATTCGATGCTTCCTCCTTTGGCAAAGCTACGGGTGGCTATTGGTCGTTTTACTTTACGCACGGCCAGGTCACCTTGGAGAGCAAAAACCACATACTCGTAGGCGTTAGGCTCGTAGATAAAGTAGTCGCCACCCTGGGCCGTATCCCGGCTAAGTACCGTATAGGGGTGATTTACCCGGAACCGGTTGATCTTAAAAACGGTATCCGCATTAGCGGCAATTTGTTGAATAGTAGGATAGTCGATATTATGCTTGAGCAAAATATCCCCCAGATATTGCCCGCGCCGGAAAGTGTCTTGATGCACCTGAAAGGTATCGAGAGCGAAACCATACTTTAGCGTTGGGATAGCAATAGGAAAGGCACCGAGTTGCACCGAAGTATCGCCATTGACGGAGGCACCTAGCAGCTGTTGGTTGGCTTGTGAAAAGCGGAGGGCCAGCAGTACCGTCACTAAAAATAGGCCGCTGAACCCAATTAATAATTTTTTTCGACTAATGAGTGAAGTGCGGTTAGATCGTTCTGCGTTTTCCAAAGTTGTCTGTTTGTGTTCTGTAATGAGTGTTGTAAAACAACATAACCGCAGTAAACAGGACAAAAGCCTGTATGCGTAGCGGTATTGTACAACAAACGGGCTGGGCATATTGTGTTCCCTGACCCGGAGAAGGATTTTTAATTTGCATTGGCTTATTGCAGGTACAGAAAGCAGCAACAGAATGAAATCCATTGTCTGCTGCGGGTAAATATAATTGGAAATGTGGAAATGCGTTAATATTTATTAACTTCTTTTTATTCAGACGCCAGCCGTGCAGGAATTTTTTGTCCGAAAACAGCTCAATGCGCATTGGGTTTTGCCTGTAAAGGCCGTACTTTTATCCTTTAATTAGCGCGGCAGCCATTGTTGCCGTTCACATTACTAATGTCCAGTCTATATGTCAGACCAATATAAATATGACCGTCGCGGTGTTTCGGCTACTAAAGACGAGGTACATGCCGCTATTAAGCACCTGGATAAAGGGCTTTTTCCGCATGCTTTTTGCAAAATACTACCGGATATTGCGGCGGGGGACCCCGAGTATTGCAACCTGATGCATGCCGATACGGCGGGCACAAAAACCAGTTTGGCCTACGTTCATTGGCGGGAGACGGGTGACCTTAGTGTATGGGCTGGTATAGCCCAGGATGCCATTGTCATGAATCTCGATGATATGGCCTGTGTTGGTTGCCTTGATGAGATTATGTTGTCTTCAACGATTGGGCGCAATAAAAATCAAATTCCTGGCGAAGTCATTGCCACGATTATTCAGGCTACTTCTGATTTCGTTGTACGCATGCGCGACTTTGGAATAACTATTCATCAGGCTGGTGGCGAGACCGCCGATGTGGGAGATATTGTGCGCACTATCGATGTAGGGTACACGGCTTTTGGTCGCTTAAAGCGCAAGGATGTACTGGTGAATGATATTCAGCCCGGGCAGGTCATTGTTGGTATGGCTTCCTACGGTCAGGCTTCGTATGAGGACACCTACAATGGGGGAATGGGAAGCAATGGACTTACTTCGGCCCGGCATGATGTATTTGATAAAGGCTATCGCCAAAAATATCCGGAGAGTTATGATCCGGCTACGCCACAAGACGTGGTGTATATCGGCAGTAAAAAAGTCACCGACATGCTGCCTGTTGACCAGGATGAGATGATGGCGGGTAAGTTGGTCTTATCGCCGACACGCACGTACCTGCCCGTAATTAAACGTATGCTTGAGGAGGCCCGACCACATATCCATGGTATGATTCACAATACCG
>DATFKA010000146.1:0-78696 GCA_035268885.1 Saprospiraceae bacterium | reverse complement strand
CACGAGTACTTCCCCAATCTGGCCGAACCAGCATTACAAAAAGAGATTGTAGAACACGGACAGGTTATGACTTACGAGGCAGGTGAAGTAATCATGGATTACGAGAGTTATATCCGCCTGGTACCCCTGGTCATTAGTGGTACCATCAAGGTGATTCGACAGGATGAAGAGGGCAACGAATTGTTCCTGTATTATCTAGAACCCAGCGACACCTGCTCTATGTCTTTCACCTGCTGTATGATGAATAAGAGAAGTGTGATCAAAGCGGTTGCGGAGGAAAAAACAACCTTTATTGGCATCCCAAATCGCCTGGTCGACAGCTGGATGACTCGTTTTACCTCCTGGAAGAACTTTGTCATGCGCAGCTACGATGATCGGATGCTCGAGCTTGTAAAAGTGATCGACAGCATTGCCTTCTCCAACATGGATGAGCGGCTGATGGCCTATCTACAAAAACGCTCCAAAGCGACCAACACTAAAATCATTAACGTGACGCACCAGGAAATCGCCTACGATCTGAATGCCTCTCGCGAAGCCGTATCTCGTCTACTGAAGCGACTGGAAAAAACCGGAACGGTAGAGCTGGGGCGCAATGTGATCTTTTTGGCTTAAACCCCGTCCCTATTTAATATTCTTTTGCTCGGCAGCATTAACGAACATGGTATTACCAATACTATCGTAGCCTTCGAATACTTTAATGCCTTCATGCTTGACTACCTCGTCGCGAATACCGATAATGGTTAAATCTGCATCCCGGGATTTCTGATTGATAATCGCCTTCACATCCTTATTATCACTACGCGGGATGACCTGAATGTTCTTGGGAGAAATGGGTAATTTACCCGTTTCGATCAATTGGTTAAGACGATTGCGTTCATCTTCCATGGTTTCTTCCGGGAAAACGGCGAAGATCTTGATATGAGCGTGTGACCATTCCGAGTGCCCCAGAATAATATAGCCCAGCAGAATCATCAAATTAGCGTTCACGTAGTCATTAGAAGTGACCCAGATATGGATATTTTGCTTTAAACCGTAACCGCGTTCTGTACTCGCTAAAACGATTAAATCAAACTCAACCGACTTAATGAGCTTGAAGTTTTCTATAATTTCTTTACGATTCTCCGGATGTCCCTTCGAGTATTCCAACAGTAGCAAGTTGTTTTCGGTCCCTGAAATACCTGGCAGCTGAATAACCTGCGCGATGGCAGAAGTATAAGAAGGGCTAATGAGGGTATCTACGTAGATATTACTACCACTGGCCTCGGCCATCTTGATGAGTCGTTCTTTACAATATTTGGCTTCTTTATGGGTCGTTCTGGACAAATATCCGTTGATCTTGTGGATATAGGATCCAAACCCATAGCGTTGAGAGAGCCAGCGCAATAGATCAAAAGCCCCCAGTCGCTCGAAAGAGTGCTCTGAAATACACACTGCCGAGGGTCGCCAACTACCGGTTTTCTCTTTCTCAGCGGATTGCAAAAACACTTGCAACTGTCGACTTATCTGGAAAATAACGCCCTGAAAGATGACTGCCATATTTTTTTTGTCCGGATTATAAATACTGACGATGAAGTAAAAAACTAACATCAATAAAATCGAAAATACGGCGTAGGCCGCATTCATAAAAAACATCAAACCAAAACAGGCTAGCGCACCAAATAAAGAGATGTACCAGCGGGAACGAAAGGTCGGTCGATAAGATGGATCTGCCGCAAAATGCTGTAAAAAGGAGATCAGACAAAGAGTACCGTAGGTGACCATAAAGAACATCGAAATAATTTCAGCCACGAAGTCCAGCTCGCCAATCATAATAAAGGCGAAAGCCATGATGACCGTTACCAGGGTAGCGTTAAAGGGCTCATCGTTATTACCACGTCCTCTGGATAACCAGAAGTTAATCTTTGCCGAGGGTAATACCCGATCTCGGGAAATGGCCTGCAGCGTCCTTGGGGCCACCATAATGGAACCCAGGGCCGAACTAATCGTTGCTGCGGCCAGCCCTACCGGAATAATCCACCAACCCTGCCAGGCGATATCGGCCATCACCAGTCGGCTGGTATTCGCCAAATCCTCGGGGGAAGCGGAGCTGGCTAATTTCAAGGCAATAAAGAAATAAACTACCATACCCACGAGCGTACCGGCAATGGTTCCCAGCGGGATCGATTTCCCAGGGTTTTTCAGATCTCCGGATAAGCCTACACCGGCGGTCATTCCAGTAAAAGCTGGGAAGATAATGGCAAAAACCGTAAAGAAACCCGGCAGCTCGGTATTATCCTCCTCCTCACCGCCGATCTCTTTCAGGTTCGGATTGGCGGGCTCAACGATGGGGACATTCGGATTGCGTAAGGAGTCTGAGGTAACACTACTCTGACTCTGGTCAGCGCTGCCCGTATCGACCTGAATCTCTGTTCTGGCGGTCGCAAAGGGATCGAGTTTATTATTCTTGTTATAATCGGTTTGTCCGATGAAGAAAGCGACTAAAGCCAGAAAGAGCGTCACCACAACCACATAGAGGGCTTTCACCCCCAGATCAGCCCCTTTGGTCAGCACAATCGATACTAGTAATAAGAGGGCGGGGATACTAACGGTTTGTTTTTGCTCCAGTAGCCAGACGGCCGCAGGCGGCAAATTGTAATTGGCAATCAGCCAGTCAAATAAGGCGGTGAAAGCTTCCGCAAAAGCCATAATATAAAAAGCCACACTAATCGCCTGGGAAAAATACAGGGCAATCCCAATGGAAGAACCAATCACCAAACCAAAGGAACGGGAAATGATATAGTACTCTCCGCCCCCTTCTACTTTTTGATTGGTAGCGATTTCACCAATAGCCATGGCCGTGGGAATCGTAACGGCGTGACCAATCAATATGATGGCCATTGTCCCAACCAGCCCCACCACGCCTACGGCAAAACCAAAACGCAAAAACATAATCGCCCCCAGGATAGTAGAGATGGCCGTAAAAAAAACGGGAGCGGTACCGAATTGATTTTTCTGTGTTGTGCTCATGCTGGATGATTAAAGGGCAAAAAGAACAGATCTTTCGTTTGATCAAAGTACGAATAAAAGACATATTTCTACGGAATCCCAAGAAATTAGCCTTATTTTTGCGCGGCAAAATAGCATTAACAGAAAAAACTATCTCCAATGTATCGTACGCACAATTGTGGAGCATTACGCATAGAAAATGTCGGTGAAGAAGTTGTATTAAGTGGTTGGGTACAAGCCAATCGCGACTTTGGCGCCATGACCTTTATTGATCTCCGAGACCGCTACGGGATTACCCAGCTGGTCTTCAGTATGGAAGCAGATGAAGACCTGTGTAGCCGGGCCCGTAAACTGGGTCGCGAATTTGTCGTTAAAGTAAGTGGTAAAGTTCGCGAAAGAAGTAATAAAAACCCCAATCGTTCCACCGGAGATATTGAGATTGAAGTATCTAAAATGGATCTGCTCAATGCTTCTAAGGTGCCGCCCTTTACCATTGATGAAGATACCGACGGCGGTGACGATCTGCGGATGAAATACCGCTATCTGGATCTGCGTCGTGGACCGGTTCAACAAAATATTATTTTCCGCTCCAAGCTGGCGCTGGAAACCAGAAAATATCTCGACAGTCAGGCTTTTGTAGAGGTAGAAACGCCTTTCCTAATCAAGAGTACTCCGGAAGGTGCACGTGATTTCGTGGTACCCAGTCGGATGAATCCCGGGCAGTTTTATGCCTTACCGCAATCGCCGCAGACCTTTAAGCAGATCCTGATGGTTGCCGGATTCGACCGCTATTTCCAGCTGGTGAAGTGCTTCCGCGATGAAGATCTACGAGCGGATCGTCAACCAGAGTTTACTCAAATCGATTGCGAGATGGCCTTCGTTACGCAAGAAGAGGTATTAAAGACCTTCGAAGGGCTAACTAAACACCTCTTCAAGCATACCCTTGGCCTTGACTTACCCGACTTTGAGCGAATCGACTACGACGAAGCCATGAAGCTGTACGGTAGTGACAAACCCGATAAGCGCTTTGACATGACCTTCACAGAACTGAATGATGTGGCTCAGGGCAAAGGCTTTAAAGTATTCGATAGTGTAGAATTGATCGTTGGCATCGTTGCCAAAGGCCAGGCAGCTTACTCCCGTAAGCAAGTCGATGAACTGACCAAGTGGGTACAACGCCCACAAATTGGTGCGAAAGGGCTGGTTTATGTCAAATACAACGAAGACGGTAGCTTCAAATCTTCGGTAGATAAATTCTTCTCTGCTGACGACCTAAAAGCCTGGGCCGATAAAATGGGGGCCAAACCGGGTGACCTAATGCTGGTACTGGCCGGAGAAACCGACAAGACCCGCAAGCAACTCGGGGAATTACGCCTGGAAATGGGCCGTCGACTAGATTTAATTGACCCCAAGGTGTTTAAACCCCTATGGGTGCTGGACTTTCCCTTGTTGGAATGGGACGAAGACGCTGAGCGCTTTCACGCCATGCACCACCCGTTCACCTCCCCTAAAAAAGATGACATTCCACGGATGTTGGATGGTGATTTCGAGACGATGAAAAGCCTACGTGCTGATGCCTACGATCTGGTCATCAACGGCGTAGAAATTGGTGGGGGTTCCATTCGTATCCACGACCGGGAGCTCCAGTCCAGGAATTTCAAATTACTGGGCTTCACTCCGGAAGAAGCGGAGGAGCAGTTTGGCTTCCTGCTGGGTGCCTTTGAATACGGGGCTCCGCCGCACGGTGGTATTGCCTTTGGTTTTGATCGCCTGTGCGCCGTCATGAACGGCGTTGGTTCGATTCGGGATTTTATCGCCTTCCCAAAAAATAATCAGGGCCGCGATATGATGATCGACGCACCCGCCCGCATCGACGCCGAACAATTAAGTGAATTAAATCTATCGATGATCGCCCCGCCCGCCGGGGAGGAATAGTAATTGTTTTGGGGCCGCCCCGGGCGGCCCCAAACATTACCGGATAATCATCAACTTCCGGGAAACGGTACCCTTTTCGGTAGCAATTTTCAGGAAATATAAGCCGGTTTGAACTTCCTCCACGGGAATCATTTCCTGGTGGTTGCCGCCGGGCAAAACTACTGCGGGCCAGGCTTTGACCAAACGGCCGTCCAGGCTATGTACACTGATCTGTACCCGCATTTTTTGCGAAAGCGTAAATCCTAAAACAGCCTGACGACGGGCCGGATTAGGGGCCAATTGTATCTCCTCCAGCCCCGCCAGGATCGCCTCGGTAGCCGTCACATTCTCACAGGGCCGACTGGCCACATCTACCTGTTCTGGATTGGGTGAATCGGGACAGTTATCCAGTGAATTTTCAATGCCGTCGCCATCGCGATCCGTATCACAGACATCACCAATCCCATCCTGATCCTGATCGGCCTGATCGGGGTTAGGGGTCAGCGGACAATTATCCGCTTCGTTGGCAATGCCGTCGCCATCGCCATCCGCTTCGGGCGCACAAACGTCTCCGATACCATCCCCATCGCTATCCCGTTGATCAGGATTTGCAAATTGTGGGCAGTTATCGGCCGCATTGTCAATACCATCCCCGTCGATATCAGAATCACAGACATCACCAATACCGTCCTGATCGGTATCCTGCTGGTCGGGATTGGCAGCCAGTGGGCAATTATCCGCGGCATCGGGTATGCCATCTCGATCTGTATCCAGATCAGGTGCCCCCTCCACACTTCCCAGCTGAAACTCCCAGGTAATGGCTTCCGAACGGGTATTGTCTTGCAAATCCGCTACCGAAAAGACTTCTACCCCAAAGGTTTCTCCCAGGTGATTTTTAGGATCCCATAAAGGTTTTATAATCAAACGCCGGACAGCACAGCCCGTTTGGGTAGGAATGACCTCCCCGGTCTGCGTATTTTTCATCAGCACCTGATCTTGCTCGAAACTCAGACAATTGATGGGCTCATTGAAGTCAACGGCAATCAACTCCCCGGTTTCCAATTCCTGATCACTCGGACTCGGCTGTCCAAATACGGCGGGTGCCTTGCGATCAATCAGGCCGCTAAGTACTTCCGTATACAAATCGGCATTGCCATAATCGGCGCGCATTCGAATATCATAGCTACCCTCCGGAATATTCTCCAGATTCCACTTGACCGCCATCCCGTTCGGGGATGGGGAAATATTACCTGGCTGCCATTCCTGGGCCGTTTGCCATTCGTACCTATCTTTAGGGGAATACTGCAACTGTGTTTTTTGTAAGCGACCCAGGTCGTAGTTTCGGAACCATACCACCAGTTCATTATTATCACTCTGGTTAACCAACCAGTTATCATTGGGCTCTTCCAATAATAGCTTGGGATAGGCGGTCTGAAAATCGACATTCAACGCAATAGTATCGGCAATGGCCTCATCGTCACAACCACTGCTCAGTACAAACTGTAAATTGCGGTAATTCTGAGCGCGTGGGCCTTTGCCAATGCTTACAGTTGCCTTCGAGGCCTGACCAGGACCAATGGTGTAGGGGATTGGTGCTTGTGCCTCACTACCGCCGATGCGAACCAGAGCCCCTTCCGGATTACTGGCCTGTAGAAAACGTAACAAATAGGTCTGTACCTCGTCACTTTGACTAATATTCCCCAGGCTTAGCTCAAAGACCGCGGATTCATTAGCAGGCACGTCGGACTGGGTGTAACTATCTGCCTGTAGTTGCACCGTCTCGCGGGGCTGCGTACCTGCCTCCCAGGGACAACTACTCCGTCCGCTAACCAGATCAAAAACGGGTGTTCCATAGACCGGATCCTTTTTTATATCTACGCTAAAGAAATCGCCCGGATCATCATCCCTTAGTTCAAACCCACTGGTTTGTTCCTTCAGCACTGTGCCCGTAGCCGAGGTACCCATTTCAAAACGCATACGGGTCTCTACCTCGCCCGACACGCCTGACCCCAGTACTTCGAATCCAGCTCCAATGACGATACTACTCTCCATAAAGAGCCTAACATCCAGGGAGACCGACTGCTCCGCTACGGAAGTTATCGCCGATTGATAATTAGCTCCTGCGCTAAAGGAACGGTTTTCCAAGAAAGTGGCTGCTCGCTTATTCTCTGCATTCTGCTCTACGGTCTGTTGCCAGACGCTGATTTGGTTATCGTAAATCGCCGCGGAGTCGGATTGGTTACTTTCGTAAAAATCGCGGATGCCCCTGAGCTGCGGAATTAAGACCTGCCGGATATGATCCTCGGTGTACATGAAGGTGGTGGCGAAACCATCGTTCCCCATAATAAGGTCTATATCTTTGCGCAAATCACAGGGAGAATCGCCAAGTTCAAGGATATCCACCTGGGCATACACGAGATTCATGGCTGCCCCAAGGTAGACGTCGCCTTCTTCACCAGTGATTTCCTCTTGATTCGAGGTGGCAAACTGCTCCGAATTAGTCATTTCCATAATCCATTCCGTACCCGCACTGATAGTAGAACCTACGGAAAGAGAGGTGCCGACCGTACCCCACGATTCGAAGTCGCCGGCAGTACCCGGGAAGAGGGTCTGCTCGATGGCGGAGCCAACTTTGACCTGCGAGCGTGCCGTCACACTCCCCGTAGCCTGACCGTAAATACGCATAGCCAGGCTGCTGGTGTTACTTCGCTCCAGGTAGGAATAGCTGGCATCTCCAGGGGGGTCGTGTAAAATCATAAAGGGAATCTCCGGCGTCACCGTAGTAAAGGTTTGCTCTCTTGGTCGCACTCCGGTGACGACGATGGGTTCTGCCCAATTAGCCTGAACCCCTTCGACTACCGCTTCGACCTGGAATAGCTTCTGATGGGGGGCGATTAGATTGGGTGCACCTGGTGCCAGCTCATACTGGACGACCCCATTTTCTATAGGCAGGCTATCAGGTTCGTTCGCTTTGTCTCCCACTTCATCATAGATTAAGACATACCCCGTCTCGACGGGACAGGCTGTCTCCCCAAATTGCTGCTCCACAACGATGGAAAGCAGGTAGGTCTCCTGTTGGTCCACCACGGCATAGCCCAGAGCCGGACAATCATTATCCGGGAAGCCACTAATGCGGATGCTGGGTGGCTGACGATAAATAAAATCAAGCCGCTGGCCCTCATCGGTAATATCAACCATTTCCGTTTGAAAAAAAGAAAGCACCTGCGCTTCGGCCAGCTCTACGTCCGCAGTTGGCGTAAAGCCAACCACCTCTATCTGGTATTTCCTGGCGGGTAATACCACTTCGTAATAGCCCTGCTCATCGGTCATAAATACGGTGTCGATACAGCCCTGGCCACCTTCGGAATAGGCGCGAACCAGAGACTGGCCAATAAAGATATCACAACTGGCGGTGACTTGCCCTTTCAGGAAATTCGTCTGGGTATCGGTAAAGTGTACGCCCCCCAGATCCGCTTCTACGACCAGCTCTTGTTCCTGCGGACTAAAATCGTGGTTACGAAAGCGAGGCTCGATCGTGTAGACACCGGCTTCTTCCACTTCCACCACGTAGTATCCATCCGCATCGGTCATTACTCCCTTGTAGGTGCCATTCACCCATACTTCTACCTCTTCCAGGCCACATTCCACACCGTTCAAGCTTTGGGTGATGAATCCGCTTACCGCAAAAGAGGTCGTATCAATGAAATCCAATTCGGTGATATTGGGTCGGCTAAGGTCCAGACGTTGATTGGTAAAGTTCGCTGGTTGGAAACCATGATCTCCCTTGGAAGCACTTACCGTAAAATTCGCTTCTTTATAATAGTAGATTTGTCGAATCTCATAACGACCATTGGCATCGGTCGTATCACAGACCTGATAAGCCGCGCTGGCTCCGTCAATATCCTCCTCCAGGGTGGCGCAGATAATCACCCCTTCAACCGGTCGCTTACTGGTTGGTGTGAGGACCCGCCCGCGTATACGTCCGTCGGGCAAACTATTTCCTTCGGTGGATAGGATAAATTCCTGATCCTCCTGATCGAACCAGGTCACGCTGTAGGTATAGGTATACCCAGGAATCAGTGTCGGATCACTATCGGTAAAGGAGGTGTCTGAGGTGCTTTGCAAGGCAACACGACCAATGCGCTCTCCGTTCCGGCGAATGATTACCTCCTCGGTAAAGGCTGAAACATCATCCCAACTAATGACCACCTTATCAAACTCATCCGTGGTGGCCCGAGCCTCCCGGGCACGGGTGCTACCCGAAACGGAACGAAAAACAGAATTATGCCCGCCAAAATAATTGGTGTGGGTGCGAATATAATAGGTATGGGTCTCTCCGGGGCCAACTTCTTCGTCGGTAAAGGTATATCCCGTCACCGCGCCAAGGTAATGTTCTGAATCGGTACCATCTCGATAAATATAATAATCATCGTGAGAATTGGGTAGGTCTGTACCTTTCTTCCAGTTCAGGGTAATGAAGTCTTCACCATTCGTGGCTTGTAGGGAGGTGGGCGGTTTTAGGGCAACTGTTTTGTATCTTTTAGTATCAGATCCTGTTCCTTCGCAGGAAACAGCACAATCAAAAATAAATTTATTTTTTCCTTTTACGGTGACGTCCATAATATAGTTATGATCAGTAGACGGACCGACATTAAATGTCACCGTTCCTTTTTTCTTTTTTCCACTAGCCATCAAGTTGCTGGGTGAATAATTATTTCGCCAGACGTTAAAGATGTAATCATCATTACACTGGCAAAATGCATCAATTTCATAACTTACGGTAAGGGTGTAGTCACTACCGTTATTCCTGATGGTATAAGTATAGCCCTGGGCAAGGCTATGATTTACACACAGGATAAAAGTAAAACAAACAATAATTGGGAATAATAGGAATTTCTTCATGATACGGTATTTGAGTAATCAACGATTATCCAAATATGCCCTCACTACTCCAGGAAGACAAAAATCAAGGGTGGACAAAAAGTAGACAAAGAAATAAAAAATTGAAAATCAATTACTTGAGGCCCGCCAATCTAAACTCAACAGATAGCTCTGCAGGTTGATATCACTATCCAGATTGAGTTTTTTACGTAGGCGATACCTTGCTTTTTTAACGCCCTGTGAACTAATATTAAGCAGGGTGGCGATTTCTTTACTGGATAAGTTCATACGTAGCAGGCAGGCCAATCGCTGCTCGGCGGGGCTCAACTTACCAGCGCTGGCCTGGAGGTGATTTAGAAATTCCGGATGTACTTTTTCAAAAGTAGATAAGAACTGTATCCAGTCTTCGTCGGAGTTTAGGCTCCGGGTGATGGTGCGATTTAGGCGATTTAATCCCTGGGCTTGTGCCCCCCCTGGCCGGCTTAGGTCTTCCACTTCCTGCTGGACGTTAACCAGGATTTCATTTTTTCGGCAAAGCTGTAGCACCTGGGCAGCTAATTCTCTTTCCAATTGCTCTTTTTCCAGTTGCTGTTTTTCCAGTTCTAACTGCTGGCGGCGATAGCGCTCAGCGGCGATTTTTTTCTCTTTCTTCCTCCGACTAAGTTGCATGATAACAATTAAGACGCCTAAGAATAAAACTGCCAATATACCCAGGGTCAACAATTGCCCCCGCAATTTTCGCAGTGTAATATCCTTGTTAAGCAGAACAATTTGCTGGTCCTTTTTATCCACATCGTACAGCAACTGTAGCTCCTCCATCCGGGTTGCCTTATCAACTGTGAACAGGCTATCACTAATAGTGGTAAACTTTTCGTATGCCTGTAAAGCCAATTCAGGTTCTCCCAATGCTTTATAGCTGCGATAAAAACCCTGGTAGACTGCTTGCATAGCGATGGGCACTTCTAGGGGATCCAGGGTTTCCAAAGCTTGACGATAATTCTTCAACGCGACCGCATAGTTTGTCTCATAGAAATTGGCATCTCCAATTGATCGATAGGTCTCGCCAATCTGTAGGGGACTGCCAATGTCTTCATAATCCCTTAGCGTCTCGTCAAAAACCGTCCGGGCTCTTGAATAGTCCTTCTGCTGAATAGCTATTTCGCCCAGATTAGTCTTGGCTTCCGCGACGCCGAAGCTATCGTCAGTGGTCTCCGCTATAAAAAGCGCTTTTTGATAATATGCTTCGGCTGCCTTGAACTGATCCTGTAAAAAATGATTATAGCCCAAATCCCGATAAGACTGGGCCAGGTAAAATTGATCGTTGAGATCCTCATAAATCTTGATCGCCTTCTCCAAATTCCTTTGCGCATCTTCGAAACTGAGGAAGGCCGTCTGAGTAGCCCCCAGCAAGCGAAAAGCGTCGGCCAGTCGAACAGGATCGTTAATCTCTTCGTAGATACGCAGAGCTTTCAAATAATTAAGTGCGGCCAGCTCATTTTGACCTTTGGTATGAAAGACATCTCCGGTCAGGCTATAGCCAAAAGCCAGAAAGCCCTGATTATTAATGGCAGTTGCGGATTCAATAAACCGCTGATTCCATTCCAGGGCTTTATCAAATTGTGTCAAATCTTTATAAATGGCCGCGAAATTACCATAGATCAGGGTTTGCTCCCGGGGCCAGTCTTCGTATTGAAGCAGGCTGTCGGCAAGGGTGAATTGTCGAATTGCTTCCGGGTAATCAGAACGTACCATAGCCAGGCCGCCATATTTATCGTAGGCCAGGATAAGCGAGCGGCGATCCTGGATTTTTTTCGCAACAGCGAACCCTTCATCCAGATAGGCTTCAGCCTGTTCTGTGTCCTGATAAAGGTATACCCCATAAAGACGATAATACACTTCACATTTTTCGCGGGAGGGCTCCAGTACATTGAGTAGACTTAAAAGGCTATCGGCCTGAGTAGACGCTGCATTTTGGCTATAACCCAAAAAAGTAATTATAGTTAAAGCTCCGGCGAGGAGCCAGCGAAATAAAAAAGGAGACTGCATAATCGGCTATTGAGTATATAATAGGTCAGCGAAGAGTAGACTGCCTAATATACAACAAATTTACGTAGCGGCTAGGAGTAACCCATCGGGCGGGCCGACTTACGCACAATTTTTTTAGCCTCAGGACCTTTTTCCAGTTCGCCTTTGTCATTCAGCCAGCCGATGGCTCCCGTCGGACAGCGTTGGATGGGCTCCCTGGTATAATGATTTTGCCGGTAATCAATGACCGGCAGGTTTAAGGTCATGGTGATCAATCCATCGGGTGCATCCATAGCACATTTGCCGCAGGTGTAACAGGCGACCTGGCATTCTTCCAGTATTTCCTGGCCCGCTTCCTCGTTTTTACAGGCGACCCATAGGCGCTGATCAAGCGGCTGCAGGGAGAAAAGTTCTTTTGGGCAGACCTCCACACAGTCGCCGCAGGCGGTACACTTATCCACATCTACCACGGGCAGACCGTAGGCATCCATTCGAATGGCATCAAAATCGCAGGATATTTCGCAGTCGCCAAAACCGAGGCAACCCCAGGAGCACCCTTTTCCACCTCCTGAGACCAGGGCAGCCCCCCTACAGGAAGCCAGCCCTTCATACTGGGCTTGTTGTCGGGCGACGTTCGTACCACCGGCACAAGCCAGACGGGCTACCTGTTTGTTCATATCTCCGACCGACACTCCTAAATACTGGGCAATAGACTGACGGCCGGCATCATCGCTTACGGTACACTTTGAAGGCATAGCCTCACCACTTACCAGGGCCTCTGCAAAGGGCCGACAGCCCGGATAACCGCAGGCACCACAGTTGGCTTTGGGCAATCTATCCTCCACCTCATCGATCCGGGGATCCTCATAGACGTACAACTTCTGGTTGGCAATGGCTAGCATCCCCGCCAGTAAAAAAGTTAAACCTCCAAGCGTAAGTAATGCGATAATGATGGTCATTTCCCTGGTATTTCTATTAGTAGATCACTTCTGCCCATTTGCCCCCTGCGACCAGCTCTGCTTTGCGCAGTGCCCATTGCTCTTTAGAACCCATAATAGTCGCAAAGGCCTTATCAAGTTTTTCTCTGATTTTCTCGTAACCGGCAACGTAGATATAGGTATTAGTTCGGTTGAGCATTTCCAATACTTCCGAAGCTCGATCTTCGATCGCCGTTTCCAAAGCAATGGGGTCTTCCCAGTGGGGACGAGGGCTAAGCGCGTGGAAAGCCTGGAAAGTCTCCTGGTCGTAGTACTGTACCAGATCGTCGTTCTTATCATTCATATAGAGTAGCTCCAATCCACTGCGAGCGCCGTAGAAAAGGCGGATTTGTCCTTCCCAATCTTTAATATTCTCGTAGATGTTCTTTACAAAAGCCCGGAAAGGGGCAATACCGGTACCCATTCCAACCAGAATCAGGTTGGCCGTCTTGTCTTCCGGAACCCTGAAGGGTAATTGGTGAGGTCCCGTCACGGTAAGCTCATCACCTACCTGACGATCGCAAAGATAATTAGAAGCTACCCCCGGATACTCTTCGCCACTAAACTCATCGACGTAAGCACAGCGTTTCACCAGCATGGTAAGTTTTACCTTTCCCTCCTCCGATCCGGGTAGATCGGCTACGCTATATAAGCGGTGATGGTAGGGATTCCCAAAGGCGCCCTGCTGCTTGATCAATACGCCAAAGCTTTGGTTAACTTTACAGTCGAAAGAAGGTTCCTGCACTTCGAGGATAATCTCCCGGATCTCTTCACTGTCTTGCGGGGTCAGTCTTTTTGTGGCCTGTACCACCGCCTTGAATTGTTGGTTGACATTAAAATCTGTTAGTCTTGCCATGATGTTATTTTTTGTTGTGTTGTTGAGCCCCTTTGAGGCGGATTATGGTGTCTCTAGCTTACGAGTGCATTTTTGGCCGCTACAGCCACAGTTGGCACAACTTCGGCGATCGGCAAGCACATCTTCGTCCTGAATGTAGTCCCGGAATACCTGGCGCCAGATCGTCTGGACGAGGATCCAAAAGAGCATTAGTACGATTACGGTTCCGATGGCAATACCCATTGTGTAAAGCATAATTCATTCTTTAGCCTAAGCCGGCAAAACCCATAAACGCCAGGGACAGAATACCGGCAATAATTAGTGTCAAAGTTGTTCCTTTCACTGTACTGGGGATTTTCACCAATGCTAATTGTTCTCGTAGTCCGGCGATCAGGATTAGCGCCAAGGTAAATCCCGCACCAGCACCGAGCGCATAGACCAAACTCTCCAGAAAACCGTAACCCTTATTCGTCTGGAAAAGGGCGACCGCCAGGATCGCACAGTTAGTGGTGATCAAGGGCAGGAAGATACCCAATGCCCGAAACAGAGCCGGACTCATCTTCTTGACGAACATCTCCACGAGCTGCACCGTAGAGGCAATGACCACGATATAAGAGATCAGCTGCAGAAAGGGGGCGTTTACAGCTACCAGCACCTGATGGATGCCATAGGCACACATGGAACTGATCAGCATAACAAAGGTCACCGCTGCCCCCATCTTCGAGGCCGTCTCCATCTTACCGGACACCCCCAAAAAAGGGCAGATTCCCAGGAAATAGGCCAGTACAAAGTTATTGATCAAACTGGCGCCTATAAATATTTGCCATAGTGATTCTTCAGCCATGATTTATCGTTTTTTGTTTGCGTTCCTGCCAGATATTGATCAGGAATAACCAAAGCGCCAAAGTGAAAAATCCTCCTGCCGGCAGAATCATTACAATCCAGGATTGAAAATTCTCCGGAAAAAGCATCCAGCCGAAAAGGCTACCGCTACCCAATAACTCCCGTACGCCTCCCAGACAAAGTAGCGCTACTACAAACCCAAGGCCCATACCCAGCGCATCCAGAATGGAGCGACCCACGGTATTCTTTGAGGCGAAAGCTTCCGCCCGACTCAAAATCAGGCAATTCACCACGATCAGGGAGATAAAAGCCCCCAGGCTTTTGTGCAAGGATACACTGATGGCCTGAATGGCGTAATCTGTGATCGTCACAAAGGTGGCAATGATCAGAATGTAGGAAGCGATCCGCACCTGCTTGGGAATAAAGTCTTTCAGGGCAGCCACCAATACATTCGACATCAGCAGTACAAAGGCCGTTGCCAGTCCCATGGCTAGCGCATTCGCCGCCGTATTGGTTACCGCCAGCACCGGGCACATCCCTAACACCTGCACAAAGACCGGATTGTCTTTCCACAGCCCCTTCAGGAAGTCGTTGGTAGACGGACTATTGGCCAGGTTTTGCCAGAAGTTGTTTTCGTTGTTTGCTGGTTTATCCATTGTTGTGTTGTTGTGCCCGCCTTATACGGGCTATGAACCTTCCGCCTGAGGCAGAACGTCTTTACTTAGCTGATTCAGATGTTGTTGGATGATAGGGACCCACTTACTGGTACTTTCACCAAGCATATCACCGATAGCCCGGGAGGAGATAGTCGCTCCGGTGATGCCATCAATCTGCCAAGGGGACTGTTTCTCTCCGTTCTTTACCGTTATTACTTCATTGGCCAGGGAATCACCCCGGGCAGCCATTTGCACATCCAGTGCCTCAAAATTGGCCAGAAAATTGGGATCCTTTTCTATTTTATCACCCAGACCAGGCGTTTCTTTTGTTTCCAGTACCTGGAAGCCGATTACGACTTCTTGCTGAGGATCATAGCCGTATAGTATTTTGATCACACCCGCATAGCCCTGTCCCGCTGCTTCCAGCGCCAGGCCGACTAATTCTCCAGCTTCGTTGTAGCCAGCGTAAAGCGCGGCCGTTTCTTCATCCGCTTTTGGGCGAAAGCCCACTTCCTCTTCGTAGCTGAAAGCAGTAGTCTTCTCCGCTCCGGGAATCACCTGAAAAATAGCCTGCTCCAGCGCCTCCGCACGCAAAAAAGCAATACGCGGCCTGGTTCCTTCGTAAGTCACGGCAATCAGTAGAGCGCACAGCATACCTAAGCCCACCATAGCGGAAAGTAGCTTCACCGAACTCGTCTGCTGACCTGCTGGTTGATCTGTTATTGCTTTATTCATGACTTTTTCGTTTTCAGATGCCCGTAAACCCGACGGGGAACCAGTTTATCCAAATGTGGCGAAAGTGCATTCCCCAATAGAATAGCGTACATTATCCCTTCGGGTAGTCCTCCCCAAATTCGAATCACAAAAATTAAAGTGCCGATAAAAGCACCATAAATCCATATACCCGCATTGGTCATAGGCGAGGCAACCATATCCGTCGCCATAAACATGGCGCCCAGCATCAATCCGCCGGCAAAAAGCATGAAACCGGGAGCAGGATAACTTACCGGATCGATGGCGAAAAACAGAGCACTCAGGATCGCTACACTCAATAAAATACCCGCCGGAATGCGCCAGTCCATCATGCCTCGCCAAATCAGATAGAGACCACCAAGCAAAATCAGCAAGGCGGAGGTCTCTCCGATCGAACCACTTACCTGTCCCATCGCCAATTCCATAGTATTGGTGTTGATCCCTTCAAATTTGAAAGCGGATAGCGGCGTGGCTCCACTCATCCCATCCACCGCCGGCTGCATAAATGGTGCCGCCATCGTAGAAGGGTGAAGCGACTGTAAGCGTTCTGGAGCAAAGGCAGGCGACCAGGTGGTAATAGCCACCGGAAAAGCCGCTTGCAGGAATGCCCGACCGACCAACGCGGGATTAAATACATTTTTCCCCAGTCCTCCAAAGGCCATCTTGCCTACGGCGATGGCTACCACGCTACCGATTATCGCCATCCACAGTGGGAAAGCCGGTGGTAGCGTGAGGCCTAATAACAAACCGGTAATCACGGCCGACCAGTCGTCAACCGTACTGGTTTTGCCCGACCATCGACAGATCATATGTTCCGTTAGCACCGCACTACCGGTCGTAGCCAGAAGCACCAGTAGTGCACTCCAGCCAAAGGCATAAACAGCGAACAGCGATACGGGAATCAGCGCCCAGACCACATTCTGCATGATACCCACCGTACTAACTCCCTTACTAAGGTGTGGAGAGGTGCTGATATGTAGTGTTGTTTGTTGCATGATGTTGTGTTGTTGTGCCCCTTTGCCATGCCATAGGCATCCCTTCGGTGCCTTTGGGGCAGGGCTATACTGCTTCCGCCTCCGGCGGATAGCGTCTTTACTTGTTGTTTTTGCGGACCATCTTTTTGGATAATCGAAAATATTGTACCAACGGGATGTTCGAGGGGCATACGTAGGCGCAGGAGCCACATTCGAAACAGTCCATCAAGTTATTTTTAGTAGCCATTTCCTCGTAGGCTTCGGCTTGCGCCAAAATGCCCAGCTCAGAAGGATTCAGTGAAAGAGGACAAGCCGATACGCAGGCGCCACATTTGATGCAGGGATAGATTCGTTGATCTTGTTTTACCTTCTTTTTAGTAAAAACTACTACCCCAGACGTACCCTTGGTAATCGGTATACTCAAATCGGAGATGGCCATGCCCATCATGGGGCCACCCAGATATACTTCTGCCAATCCTTCTTCTACGCCGACCTGCTCCAACACATACCGGATAGGGGTACCCACCGGAATGAGGTAATTGCCTTTTCGCTTAATGCCATCCCCGGTAATAGTGACCACCCTTTCCTGGATGCCTCTGCCTTTCGGCAAAAGCCGACCAATCTCAGCGGCCGTAGCCACGTTTACTACCACTATCCCGATATCGATGGGCAAGCCCCCGGAGGGTACTTCCCTGCCCAGAATTGCGGTGATCAACATCTTCTCTGCTCCCTGCGGATACTTCACCGGTACAACCTCCACACGAATCGGAAGGTCATCAGGGATGAGTGCTGCCAGGTGCTCGGCGGCATCCTTCTTATTCGCTTCGATACCGATGATGACCTCTTTTGCACCGGTGGCTTTTAACAGGTAGCGGATCCCCATAAAGATATCGGCATCCTGCTCCAGCATCACGCGGTGGTCAGTCGTCAGGTAAGGCTCGCATTCAATACCATTCAGCATCAAAATTTCGCAGGATTTCCCTTCCGGTACTTTTAGTTTTACGTGGGTTGGGAAAGCTGCCCCTCCCAGCCCGACAATACCCGCTTGCTGTACCCCCTGCAGTATTTCTTCGGGGCTAGCAGAATCCAGATCGATTTTCTCTCCTCCCCACACTTCCTGTCCGGAAGCCGGGAAAGTCTCCAGGTAAATGCCTTTCGTCTTTTTGCCGGAGACCGTCGGCACCTCACCTATCTTGCGAATGACCCCCGAAGCGGGAGCGTGCAGCGGTACAGACACATAGCCGTCGGAGTGGGCTAAAAGCTGCCCGCGTACCACCTCCTGTCCTTCTGACACTACCGGAACCGATGGTGCTCCAATGTGCTGCGAGAGCGGGAGCACCATCAGCGGGGCGAAACCAAACTGCCGGATCGGCAATTGATTGGTCTCGGATTTTTGTTCAGGCGGATGAACTCCGTGACGAAAAGACTTTTTGTTATAAAATAGTCCCATGGTTAGTTAAACTTTTCGGCACGCTTAATCCACTTTTCCAGTCCCTCTTCATTCTTCGGTAATCCGGGATGAATCACTCCGGCTGTACACTTCTCGGCCGCTTTTACGATATCTTCGTAAGGCCCGCCGTCTGGATTCTTGATCGTTGCTTTCCCATCTTCATTGTAAGTAAAGATGGCCGCATTGATCTTGATACATTCATCACAGGAAGTACATTCACTGGTCTCGATCCAGGGATCCATCCCCTCTGCTGCCGTGGTATCACTACCGGATTCTTTTTCTACAGTCGTTTCTGGTTGTATTACTAATGCGGCCAATCCGTTACCATTTTCGCCAGTTGCCATTTTCATTAATCCCTGTGCAATCTTACTGACCACTTCGGTGCGTACTTCTTGCTCTATTTCTGTTCTCGGAGTTTCAGCAGGCTTATCAGCACCGGCCATAGAGCGCAGCATGATCCAGAAGTCCCGGCGATCTTCGCAGGATTCAACGATCCGCTCAGCTACGAGTACCCGACTAAGTTTTTGCTTGTGATCGACGGCCCAGATGTAAGGGAATTTATCTTCTCTTTCGTCGGCGTCCATTTCCAGGAAGTCGACCAACTCGACCATGTTATCATTCCAGGCATTACGGGGTACTTTGCGGAAGTGTTTGCGGAAGCGACCTTCCGTAATGGCAAAGTCTGCAAAGGTCATAGCAACATCCATGGTCTTCTCGCGACCGTTTTCGACGTACTTCAGTTGATACGTGGGCCAGAGGCTATCCATTGCAGGGTTACCACTCAGGTCGAAATTATCTTCGGCGGTTACGCCTTTATCCGGATCGTAGCGGAAGATCGGATAGGCTCTGGACTCTACGGCTAATTTAGCCTGGTGCGTGCCCATATCATCGGCGATACCGTGCTCCGGCTGACAAGCCGTATACAGGTTGAAGATAGCCGGACGTTTGGCGATCAGCCCATCGATGAAGCCTTCGATCATGTGGCTGGTATTGGCCAGGGTAGCTTGCATCACGTACGTATTCCGGTGTGCCATGGCAATCAGTCCGATCTCTTTACGTGCTTCGGACTTACCCTGGATCGCTTTACCGTATTGTGCCATATCGGAGACCTGCCCCATAAAGCCCGAAGTACAGGCCTGACCACCGGTATTAGAATACACCTGTGTATCGACGACGACGACTTTAATCGGCTTACCGGAAGCCATCATACGGGAGAGGTTTTGGAAACCAATATCATACATGGCACCATCGCCACCCAGTACCGTTACCGGTGGGCAGAGCAGCCATTCTTCCTGGGTAAACTGTTGCCAGTTGAAATAAGTAAAGAAGCTGTCGTGCTCCTGAGGACGATACCTACCCTCTAAGACTAATTCGGCTTTACGGATAGCCTTAAAGCCTTCGGCCATTTTGGACATATGCCCTTCGAAAAGCCCCATTGCCATGGAGGGAGAATCCTGGAACAAATGGTTCGCCCAGGGAAATGGATAGGGATTGTACGGCCAGGTACTACCCCAAACGGAGGTACAGCCCGTCGAATTACACATCCCCATAGTAGCCCGGCCATTGCCGGTCGTACCGCTAGTATATTTCCATTTCAGGTTCTTCAGCTTAGCCAGTAATTGTGTGGTATCTCTCAACCATTCCTGATCGATTGGATCACCTCCACGATCAGCTTCCATCTTACGGGCAATATCCGCCATGGTCAGGTCGGAATTAGCCGATTCCGCGATGATTTTAGCCATCGTATCGGTATCGCTGATATCAACGTTACTCAGTAATTGCTTCTGGATGTACCTTTCCATTCGGTCCACCAGATCATCCAGTTTGGTGACGTGCTGCTTAATACGAGGCTGCATCAGGGACTCTACCGTTGCGGTAAAGAGATGCACCACTGACTTTTCAGAACATCCCAGACAAGCACCATCCCCACTGGCAAAAGACTGATAAGCCTCTTTATTCAAGAGGATGGTTTCTAGAGGACCAATTTTTTCTTCCAGATCATCAATGCGATTGAATTTCTCCGGTGTAGTAGGTAGGTCCGTCCAGAAATCCCATTCGGTACGCAGGCGAGCAACGGAATCTTCCGTCTGGGTAACGATACGCAATGCATCATCATCACAAACTTCGATACATTCCATACAGCCTTTACAAGTCTGTGGATTCAGCGTAATACTGAACAAACCGCCACTATTGGCTTCTTTTTTCTCAAACAAATCATAATAAGGCCGCGTAAGGGCAAATTTGAAGTCGCCTAATTCTTCGCGGAACCACTTTAATTCGGTCACATTACCATTACCCTGGGCATCTTCCTGAATCATCTGGTCGATCACCTCGTGTAGTAACTGGTTAACGCTTATTTCTTTACCATCGGTTTTGAATAGTTCACGCAGTCTGGTTTCGATCTGTCGCACTGCTTTTGGCAGATGCTTCACGCTACCCTGTTGTTTTCTTACTCGCTCTACTACTGTATTCAGGACATCAGACACTTCGCTGACCAGGCCAGGCAGGGCGGTGTCGGGACAAACGGTATAACATTTACCACAAGCGGTACAATTCTCCGATACCCATTCGGGGTGGTCGAAGCGGATACCCGTCATGTCGCGGAAGAGCGAACTGGCTGCCGGCATCACACTCAGCCCAATAAAGGGATCGGTAATATTATCGTTCCCCATGCCCCTGGCGTAGAAGTTGCCGGTCTGTTCCCAGAAGCGATGCAGATCGCTAAGTTTGGATTCACTGACGGGGGTCTCTCTGACGATGGTAGGCAATGGTAAAGCTGCTGACAAACCTTCGTCCTGACCATTCGTAGCGCCGAGTACTTTATTTTTGGCCTCAAACACCTCGTCAAAACCACGCTTCACTACCCGGAGGTTATCATCTACCACGCGCTGGCCTTTGGAGCCAAATTTGTGCTGCAGTTGCTCTTCAATTGCTTGCAGAAGCGCCGCTTCCGAAAGTCCGGCCTGCTCCATCAAAGGGGCAGCGGCAAAGAAAGCCCCCTGGAAGGCGATACCCTGCATGCGCAGTTGTAAATCCGGATTGGTGGCTTCTTCCCGGGCAATTTTGAACCCATCAATAAAAAAGACGCGGATCTCGTTATCAATAATGATTTTCTGATACGGTTTGGGGATATCCGCCCAGGCTTCTTCCGGTGTACTCTTATCCGACTGGATAATGAAGCTACCGCCTTTTTTCAGACCGGCCAGGGCATTAGTGTGTTTGAATACGTTCGGGTCAGGAGAAAGTACGACATCTACGAAGTAATATTCACAGTTGATGCGAATCGGCTCGGGCGCGGCCGCCAGGTAGTAAGTAGTCGGCTGTCCTTTTTTCTCAGAGCCGTACTTGGGATTCGCTTTGATATGATAGCCCAATAGGTCAAAGAGGGTCATGGCCAGGTTTTTACCCGTGGTAATAGCTCCCCAGCCGCCAATGGAATGGAAGCGAACCGTCACGGCACCTTTTGGCATTAGATTAGGGTTCTCAGATCCCCGTACCGACAGTTCTTTGACGTGGGGATAAGCTTCCTGAATTTCTTCCTGATAAGCTCTTTGTTTGGGAGAATAAGGCGTATCCCTTATGAAGTCGATCGACAGGAAAAACTGCTTTTTGTTTTTACCGTCGGGCAGCATATTTTCTACCGTACCAATTAGTCCTTCAGGCTGTAGGTCACGGCTACCCATACCAAAGGAGCCAGAATAGATCGATGGTATGTCTTTTTGCCGGTAAGTCTCCAGTTCAGGATAAGGTTTATTTTTGGGCGAAAGCCCATTCTCAATACACTTATTAATAATGGAGCGCACCTCACGGGCAATGGGTAGATCGGTCGCCAGTGGTTGATCCAATCTTTCCAGAATGGCCACGCCTTTTTTACCTTTCAGGTATTTGGCAATCAGATCACCGGGAAATGGACGAAACATCACCAGATCGACCACGCCCACTTTAATCCCACGCGTCTCCCGGAGGTAATCAACCACGACTTCGGCACTGGATACCACACTACCCTGTCCGAGGATGAGATAGTCGGCATCTTCCGTTTTGTAGCCCATGACACGAGCGTACTTTCTCCCCGTCAGTTCGTAATAATCTTCGAAGGCCTGATCCGTTAGCGCCTGGATATGATCAAAGAAGAAAGGACGCTGGGCGGCAACACTTTGCATGTAAGAATCCTGATTCTGAACGATACCCGCCATGAGCGGATTATCGACATCCCAGAGTTCCGGAATGCGACGGCGAGTCTCCCCGTAGATCATGCGCTGGGCAGGAGTTGGGGTAGGCACGATATCATCCGGGCGCCCCAGGTATTCTTTAATCAGGTCCCGCTCGGGGATATCCATAGATTCAATCAGGTGGGTCGTCAGGAAGCCATCCTGAGCTACGATGCCCGGTGTGAGGGCTAGTTCTGCTACTTTGTGGGCTATAATGTTCAGGTCGGCGACGTGCTGTGCCTTTTTGGCGAAAAGCTGGAAGAAACCCGTATCGTCGATGGCATGATAATCATCGTGCCCCGCGTGTACATTTAGCGTTGACTTGGTCATCGCACGGGCCCCGATATTCAAAACGTAGGTCAATCGCTTGCCAACGGCTGCGTAGAGCGACTCGTGCATATAAGCGATACCTTGTCCTGAAGAAAAATTAGCAGCTCGCAAGCCAGTCATTGACAGGCCAGCGGTTACGGCAGCGGCGGCGTGTTCGCCTTCCGGTTCAATAAAAATAAGGGGGCGGTCTGAGATATTCAGATGCCCCTTGGCAGCTTCTTCTGCCCAGTATTCACCCATTTGGGTGGAGGGTGTAATGGGGAAGGCACCGGCCGCATCTGAGGATTCACGTTCACACATGATTGCGGCCGTGTTCCCATCTACGGCAACACGGATACCAGGATATTTAAACGTTTTGCTTGATTTCTTCATCTTTATGGTCTTTTGAATCTATGTTTATCTGAAATCGCGTGCAAAACATTGGTTGGCAAGACAAAACGCACAATTCCACCAAGCTATTTACACACTTGTTTTATCTCTTCGTTTGAATTAATAAGAGGGCGCCCGGTCCCGTACCATACCGGCTACCTGATCAGCCACCAGGAGGCATTTGCTCACTTTATCTACATTCAGGCAGTACTCGCTGTCGTCGACGTGCGAGCGGCAATCAATGGGACTCAGGTCAATTAACTGAAAGCGGCCGTCGTAGTTGCGGCACTGCTCCATCAGACTATCGACCGTAGTCGGCGATTGGATCGGTAAATTATTGTTGAGAAGGTAAGCTTCCAGGTAATTAACGAGTGCTTGTCGTGAGCTATGACAAACACGGTAAGCCGCAACATCTTCGCGGGCTCTTTGCATCTCTTCTTTAGCACCAGTTAGTAGCTCATCCGCTTCTGCGATCAGGTATTTACTATCTTTAATTCTAGTCATGTTGCGGAATTTATGGTTTGACAATCAGGGAAGTTTCTCCCTTTCACATCCCAAAAATTCTACTTTTAAGTCCTTTTCTTAATGACAAAAATCAACCCCTCGCATGATTTTAAACGGAAAAGCCCGGTGAAAAAGATCATTTCACCGGGCTTAAGCAGATTTACTCCAAATAATTATTGGCTACACTTTGACTCGTTTTAAGGCCAGCCCATTAATTAGCCAGCGGGGAAGCGAGCGCTGCGGATCACGCTTGCGCAGATCAATACTCCACTTTAAGGATTTTAGCAGCGGTACTTTGTGCGTCTCTACAAATTCGACCAGACTGCCGTCATTATCTTCCAGGTATCCCCAATGGCCATTGGCATCTCCCATATCAAAAGAAGGTGCGCTCAGCACCTGAAAGGGATAACCTTCCCGCTCGCACTCCTCTACCAGATTGGGCATATTGTGGATATCAAAACAGATATGTATATAGCCCAGATCGCCCCAATAACGATCCTTGAAGATCGCCTGGCGAGGTCCATCCAGACATTGTATTAACTCCAGTTCGCTATTTCCCAGCAAGGGGCTGAAGCCTCCACTACGTTCTTCGTGATGCCGCAATAAGACCCTGCGAAAACGACATTGCCCCCCTGGTATCTGATCCCAGGCCGGCAAATGATCGGTAACATCGTAAACGATTTGATCATAGCCCAGAATTTCGGCGTATAACTTTAAGCTATCCTCGATATCCGAGACACCTAATACGCAGCCCGATATTCCGCCCAGGTTGCCTCCCCGTGGTTTGTACCAATTACTGGAAGATTTGATCCGAATCAGATTACCGTACGGATCTTGTATTAAAAAAGCTTTGGCCTGATCTGGCTCCGTATAGATGTCTGTCAGGCAGGTAATATTTTGTTCTTGGGCATGTTGATAGGCCTGCTCAATATCACGCGCTTTAATTTGAGCGATATTGATCCCAAAGTCACCAATTTCCAATGGCTTTTCGGGGGCCTGGGGCTCCCTGTCTTCGTATTGCCATATTTCATAGCCGCTCCCCCCGTTCATGTTCATGGCCAATAAGGCCCTTTTTTTACGAGCTTTACCGCCCATATAGGGTGCCATGTAAGTAGCGGTATTACTATCATCAAAAACAACGACGTCGGCGCCCAAGTACTTAGCATACCAAAGAAAAGCCTCCTCTGCATCCTTCACGCCGATACCGATCTGTTGGATACCATAAATCAGTTTTTGCATTTACCTGGTTTTTTATGTAAATGAAAGGCGTAAGCCTCTAAAATCATTGATAAAGGTCAGCACATTGTCTAAATGTGCAAATTCATTGGGTTGGTGTGTGGTGGTTACAATGACCGAAAGTGCTGCGCCGCGGGCGGCGGCTTCGGCACCAGTAGGGCTATCCTCAAAAATAATACATTTTTCCAGGGGTACACCTATTCCGGCGGCCGCTTTTTCAAAAACCTCGGGGTTGGGCTTGCCTTTGGTTACGTGCCCGGCGTGTACAAGGGTTTTAAAGCGCGGACGCAAATCCAGTTCGTCCAGCACAAAATCTGCATTGCCCCCCGGAGCAGCAGTCCCAATACCGTAGGGGATACTTAGCTCATCCAGATGGTCTAAAAATGTGGATAAACCTTCAATCAAACGCAAATCGGGCTTAAATATTTCGCGATAAGCTGCTTCTTTTTCATCCGCTACCTGCTTGCGTTCGGCGGGGCTAAAACGATCGCCAAACTCTCTTTTCAAAATCTCCTCATTAATACCGTGAATGCGCTCCTTCACTTCTACCAATGGCAAATCAATCCCATATTTAGCAAGAATACGCTGCCAGGCACGATGATGAACCATCATATTGTCGATCATCGTGCCATCCATATCAAAAATAATCCCGGCTACATCCTGGTCTTTCAGGGAAAGTGTCATAGTCTTTGTCTTTTGCCGACCCAAGTTAATTAATTCTCTTGGCTAATACGCATTGTTTTAACACGTGTATTTCCTTCATCTACGACGGTAAATGCCATCAGAAAGCCGTTTTCCTGCTTTTCAAGGATGGGAAACCCACTACGCCGGGAGAAATCCGAAGGATGTTCAAAAACTGTTTCGCCACGTTCCCCGGCAGTATTTACCGGAACGACCTTTATCCTGGTGTTCTGGCCATCGTCTTCCAGGAAGGAGACCAGGGCATTACGCTCATCCGCCAGTACAATGTCTACCCGACCGATCGCTTCCTGCTGGTCCAGGCGGATGGGTACGCCGAAACTTCCCCCTCCGTCTTCCGAAAAGACCACCTGCACGCGCGGGGTATCGTTGGCCATCGTAAACCAGGCTACGGCCAGTGTATTATGCAAGGTAGCAATGGCAGGACCATTAACCGGACATCCGTTTATGGTCCAGTTATCCTTTCCGATTTTTTGTGGAATTTGCCAGACGCCTCCTACTCGTCGTGCGAGGTAAATATCTCTAATTTCTTCTTCGGAGCGATCCCGGTAGACAACCACTGGTCCCTCGGGCCCCAGAGCTGCATCGGTCTGACAGCAATCGCACACGCGGTGGTCAATTTCTGCTTCCGCAAAAAGCTGACCGTTTTCATCAAATTCTGCCGCACGCAGCGTCATCGCGCCCCCTCCGTGTCCGTGTTGATGGCTACTTTCCGCTTCAGAAGTTCTCACTTTCGTAAAACGACCGTCCAACCAGGAGGCAAACATTCGACCGTTGGGTAGCGGTAGCAGGCTGACAAAACCGTGTTCAGCGGCTACACTATCCCGGTGTGGGACAAAGGATGGAGACCATTCTTTATCCGCAGATGCAATACTGACCCGTACATCATAATCGTAGGTACCTGCTGCCCGCTTTTGCAACCAGTGTGCCGCCAGCTTCGTCGGTTTTTGCCGAAAGGCAGCCACCGAAGGGAAATCGGCCCAATTCACAAACCAGTCTTCTCCACTGGCAATCGTCTGAGCGGCGCCCCATGCGCCCTCTTCCAATATCCGGAGCTGTAGGCTGGCAAAACTATCATTGGGATGGTGCAGATAGCTAAGGTAGGCCTGACCATCGACTCCCACGAATAAATTGGGCGTCAGGCTTTGCTCACTGTCCAGCGGTATCTCCTCTGCCTTCCATTCCGCAGCAAAAAAATCTACTTGCCCGGATTGGCAAGCGGTCAATAAAAGGATAAAAAATATAAAGATAAGGCTCCTCATTATTCGTTTCTATTTTTGCCGAAGGTAAGCTTTTTTGAAAAGAGCGCAATAATTCCTTTCTTCGGGTAAATATTTTATCATGGCTGACAACTTATTTGTCTTTACCGTTCTTTGCCTACTGGTGGCAGGCTGCGAATGGCTGGTACGACACACCTGGGCAAAGTACCTGGGGACAGCACTCCTCGTCATTGTACTAACCGCTGTTTTTGCCAATGTAGGGCTGATTCCGGCGGGTTCGAAAGCGGAGCGCCCAGTGGCTATTTACGACGGGATATTCCAGTACCTGGCGCCCATTTCTATCTTTTGGTTACTGTTAGGTGTCAATTTACGGGATATCCTAAAGGCCGGGCTACCGATTATCAGCCTCTTCCTGATCGGCTCCCTGGGTACCGCCCTGGGGGTATTGGCAGGCATGCACTTCATTAACGGGCCGGCTCGTTTTGGGACCGATTTTGCAGCACTGGGGGGCATGTTTACCGGCACCTACACTGGCGGTAGCGTCAACTTTAACGCCGTTGCTTTACATTACGATATTTTTAAGGACGGCGTGCTTTATGGCACCTCCATTGTCGTCGACAATATATTTACCACGATCTGGATGGTCGTTTCGCTATTAATTCCTAAATTTCTACTGCGCTTTTGGCCAAAGAGCACTGCCCAGAAACAAGAAACCACGGGACCGGACCTGGGGATTGATCAGGATACAGAGTCTATCCACCCCATGGATCTGGGCATTATGCTGGCCATGGGTGCGGGTGCCTTATGGCTATCGGAGGCATTAACCGGCGTATTCGCCGGATGGGGCTTCACCGTACCGTCGATCATTATCATTACGATTATTGCGCTGATCGTCGCCCAGCTACCCATTATGAAGCGGCTGCCCGGTGCACAACTACTGGGTATGTTCGCCGTCTATTTGTTCCTGGCGGTAATTGGCGCCTTTTGTGATGTAGCGGCCCTGCAAGGCGCGGGATCCCTGGGCTTGAGTATGCTCTTATTGATCCTAATCACTTTTCTGGTCCACGGTTTACTTTTATTTGGCATGGCCCGTTTATTCCGCCTGGATCTACAAATGGCCGTGGTGGCTTCGCAGGCGAATGTGGGCGGTGGCACTTCGGCGCTGGCGCTGGCCCGGAGCATGGGGCGAAGTGATTTGGTACTACCGGCGATCCTGATTGGCTCCCTGGGTAATGGCCTAGGTACTTTCCTGGGTTTTTGGGTCGCCTCCTGGGCCTTGCCGTATTTATTTTGAATGGGTGGATTAAGTTAAAACTTTTGTTATGAGAAGCATTTATTTATTGATTTTATTTTTAGGTTTTGCCGGCTGGCTCGAAGGCCAAACGGGTCCTTATATGCTCGATGCGGATACCGGTAACGAGATGGATGATCTCTACGCCATTGCGCGGGCGGTAGCTCCGGATGGTCTCCCCATCGAGGTCCTGTCATCGGCTCATTTCAACAACTTGCAATTGATCACCGATGAAACATGGAATAGTTACGAGGTAGAAGGATTAAATACGCTGGAAGAAAGCCAGCGGCTGAATGAGTTAATCCTCCGGGAGACGAAGCGTACCGACATTCCGGCCATTCGAGGGGCTAATCGTATGTTGGGTTTTGCCTGGGGCTACTACGCCGGTGCCCCCGTACCCGAAAGTCCGGCAACGGAGTGGATCATTGCCGAAGCTCGGAAAGCCAGTCCGGAAGAGAAACTAAATATAATCTGCCTGGGCGCGGTCACCAATGCGGCTGCGGCCGTCGCCAATGCACCGGAAATCGTACCTAATATCCGCGTCTACATGCTCGGTGCGCAGTACGATCCCCAAAAACGCGTCTGGAACAAAAGCGAATTCAATATTCGCAATGACTTGAATGCTTTTGATCTGCTACTCAGCACGGAGGGGCTGGAGATGTGGGTCATGCCCGCCTCTACCGCCCGTGCCCTGCAATTTCAGAAAGACGATACCCTGGATAAACTGGCCAGCAAATCTACGCCCCTACGCCAGCGCCTGGCCGACCGCTGGGCGCAGGTCAACGGCGGTGCCTCCTGGACCATGTGGGACCTGGCGTTGATCGAGGCCATCCTGCACCCAGAGATGGCTACCGTAAAAAAGCGACGGGTACCGCCCGAAAATGGCCGCCGTAAGATTTGGGTCTATACCGCGATTGAGGATGATGCCATGCGGAGCGATTTCTGGAAGGGGCTGGAGGGTTTGGATGGCAGGTAATGTACTATTTTCAGTATTGAGATTTACATCGGTTTTGACAGCGTTTTTGGATACCTCCGGAATAGGCGTTTAGATTATTTTTTTACCAATGATTCCCAGTAAAAACCCAATAATTGCTCCCAATCTAAACGTCCATTTTTAGCGGTGGTACACAAACCGTAGGCTGGACAAGAACATTTCCTCCGCCGGCAAATCCTATATTAACGCCCAAAAGCCCTCAAACACAAAAAAAAGGGTTTGGATTTGGATGGCATCTTCTATTCTAAGCGGCATTTGCTCAAAATAAGAAATAAGACAATGGCTGATATAGACAGTGTTCGAATTGACTCTTTTCTAAAAAAGAAAACCAAACTTCCACAAATGGCATAGGCTACTAAAATATCTCCTGGTCAAATGAAATAGGCATGTATTAAGCCAAATACTAAAAGCCAAAACATTCTTTTGTAACGCAATACAACAGATCGTTTGCCTTTCATTTCCGCCCTTTGAGTAAATAAAATAACACCTGCTCCAAAGAGCATTGAGAAGATTGACATAAATCGAGTGTCTGCAAAAATATAGTCGAAGGCATGAACGTATTGGTTGTACCCTTCAAACCCGCACCAATTGTATAATTCATATACGCCATACTGATTTGGGAAAAAGAAGTGATATTCATAATCAGAATTCCCAATACGGTAAATCCGCGTAGCAAATCGAGAGAATGAATCCTGATGTCAGGAGGAACACCATTTTCATAGTCGGGCTGTTTATCTAAAGTTAAGGTTTTTAGTGATTCTACTCTTAACTTAATGTCTACTTAAATGTAGCAACTCCACATGGGCATATCATCTTTAAAATTGTTACTTCACTTTCATAAAGGTTTCCCTTTGATGAAATAAACTAACCACCTTTCCATCTGTGAGGTCAAACCCAATGATGGTTCCTGAACCCGGTACTAACTCTACCCGCATCGTGTTTTCAGTGGGGAATGGAGTTGCTACCGTTTTTAAATTCCCTGCCACCGCTACAAATTGCCCGCTCTCGTACCGAATTTCTACTGAACCGTATTTTTCGCTCGTGAATGTACCTGCATATTGATCTTTTGGTAGCGACAAATTCCATGTTCGCTCAGCCATTTTTTGCTCGTGCGCAAGTTGCGCTTTGCGTTCTTTAGCAAGTGCCTTCGGTACTTTTTTATCTAGAATTTTTTCAGCTCTTTTCACTTGCTTTTTATTTCCCAAATACAAATTATAAGCATACTTCGAAATCAAATTGCCAGCAGTCATGCCCATATCGGTATTGCTAAAAACAGCCATACCAATATTCTTATCGGGAATAAATGAGTAGTGAGCAAAATAGCCGGTGTAGCCTCCAAAATGATACACGATTTTTTCCTTTTCGAATTCACCAATCCGCCAACCGCTTGCATATCCCTGTCCGTCAAAAACACGCACATATTCGTGCTTTGCTTCCACTTGCTGCCGGAAAGAATTTTCTACCAAGCCTTTTGAGTATATTCCCTGTCCTTTTCCCAAATAAAACTGCAAAAAGGTAGCAGCATCTTCAACATTAGTCATCAGACCACCAGCTGCGTGCATCAATGCATCGCTCTTTTGCAAAAGAGAAACGTTTACCTTCCCTTGGAACACGCCACTATGCGGACGTGCTAGTTTTTCCACAGGTACTTTTGAGGCATACGCTGTACTGTTTTCCATGCCGAGGGGCTGAAAAAGCTTTTCGTCCAGTAAATCTTTCCAACTTTTTCCGAGCTCGGCTTGCAGCAGGTAGTCGAATAAATAGTAGCCAAAGTTGGTGTATTCAAAAGCTTTCCCTGCTTCATTACTTTCAGTTTCTTCTTCGATGAGCTTTAGAATCTCCGCATCGGTATAATCACCTGTATAAGCCAACCGGAAAGAAAGATAAGGATTGTCAATCCCACTTTGGTGCGAAAGCAAATCCAAAATAGTAATGTTTTGGAAGACATCTTTCCTTTTGAAATCTTTAAAAGGCTTGTAGTTTAAAATGGGCGCATTGAGTTCTAGTTTTCCTTCTTCTGCCAAAATGTGGGCTAAAAGTCCATTAAAGGCTTTGGTGCAGGAAGCGATGTAATAATTATTTTGATTCGTTGCGGGTTGTTCCTTCTCCCAATCGGCATAGCCAAAAGTTTGCTGGTATAAAACCTCCTTATCGCTCACAATGGCAATACTCACAGAAGGCACAATTTCCGACCTTTCCAGGGTGTTTTGGATGAAGGAATCGAGCATTTGGCTTGTGTCTGCCTGAGCAACAAGATTTGAAGAAATTAAAAATGAAATGACTAAAGGTAAAATTGATCTTTTCATAATTCTATTCAGTTGGGATATTTAAAAAAGAGCCGTCCATTTTCTGAACCACCAAACGATCTTGCTCAAACAATTTTCCAATATTGATCACATAATCACAATGAGAAATAAATAGCTCGTTGGGCTTTTTGCCATTTACCGATAATAGGGTTTCTCCCAAATTAAGAGGTATTTCGGGCGCAGTACGGCTGACCACCCAAAGCGAGTCGTTTTGAATTGCTACCGAAAAACCAGGTGGAGTAGCAATGCGCACTTCTTGCTGCTTTTGCAGGTAGATTTTCTTTGTATCGTAGTTAATAATCACCACGAAATGCTTCAAAAACTCATTGCCCAATAGGGCTTTATTGAGCGAAGAAAATTCTACAGGTATTCGGGTTTTAACTCCGCCCACATTGACCTCCAATTTTTTGACGAGTAAAGAATCGGTATTGGTGCCATAAATCCCCGAAGTAGATTGGTCAAGAATGATTTTCGATTCGGTATTTTCAAAATGACTAGCGACCGCTATAGGCAAAATTAAACCGCCATTATAGCCCACATCAAACAAAATATTTTCCACTTTTTTACCTTCAACTTCCAGGTTAATGCTCGGTGTTCCTGAAAGTAAGGGGCGCTCAAAGGGCAACACATAACTTCTTTCTACCACTTTGAATGGGGTATCAGAAAAATGCAGAAGCTGCTTTTCATAGTCTATTTTCCAGTGTGCCAACTTGATTAGGTTTGCCCCAATAATGCCACTTGCTGCAATACAAGGGCTTGCAGATGTGGGTGCGTAGGTAAGCTTGCCGGCTCCCAGGCTGTAAATAGCAGTTTCACCGAGTAGCAAAGAATCAATCCGTACCACCTCTATTTTTCGGTTAATGCCGGAGGCCGTGCTGTTGGTTTTTTCAGTAACCACTTTTAAACCCAGCACATTGGCCAAATCACTTTCCACCTTGCTGTTAAATGCTCCCGTATCGAAAATGAATTCTCGTTGTGTCGTGTCTGAGTTAAGGCGTGCTTTTACCACAATAAGTTCCTTTCGCCATTCAAAAGGGAGCGTTTGCACGTAATTCTTACGGCCGATGTGACCTCCGGTGAGCAACTGAACGTTTTTGAGATAAGAACAAGAAGAGGCAACAATTAGCCATACCAAAAACATAATAGGTCTATAACGTGTCATCTAATTTCACTTTAAAGAAGTTGTCTAAACTTTCCTTCATTTGTAGTACCCGATGGGTCGCTTTATCAATCCAAAACTCGCTCGACGGGTCCTTCGAATAAGTAGTCTTATCAAATCCCCAATTGAACAAGGTTTCCATTGGAGTATTCATTTGATTTTTTGATGTCGCAAAGTTGAGTTGAAAATCACTAAAAGAACCGCTCTAATGACATTTTGGGAAGAATAGCCCCCTATTTGGGAGCAATGGGAAGGTTTAAGGAAAGTGTATTAGGCTTTTTGTTGAAAAAGCTGAAGTAGCCTTTCAGATTTGGCACGAGAAACGGGGATGTGCTCCTCTATATCCTCTAAAATTAGTTCTAAGTTGCGAGCATTGCCCTCTACCTTTTGGATATGATGCAGGTTAACTACAAAGCTTTTGTGGCAACGAAAAAAATCTGCCGCTGGGAGATACCCTTCAATTGCCTTCAGACTGTTTCTGATGAGTTCTTTTTGTACTTTTTCTGCATGGTGATAAAAGACCTCCACATAATTCCCCTCAGCCTTTGCAAAAACCAAATTCATGGTGTCAACCTGTAATGCAACTTTCTCGTTTTCTGCCACTAACACTACTTTTCCAGAATAAGTGCTTTTATGAGGATTTTGAGCTTCTGAATTTTGGTTTTTAAGTAGCTCTTGATTGAATCTCTCTGCCCTTTGCCTCTGTAATTTTTGATGATGATTTTGCTCGTAAAGCACCAAAATAAGCACGGGAAAAAAACTAATGGCCAGAGTCCGAAATACAACCAAATTAAATAGTTCCCTCTTACCGATACCGGGACTTAATAGCAGGAAAAGCACGTAAACTTCTAGGCTAATAATGGCTACAACCCCAAGAATTAATAATACCTCATGCTTTAAGGTCCAGTTTTCCTCAATGGTCTTTCTAAAAATCTTTTTCACCACAGCCACACTACAAAAGATAGTAGTGCCCACCGTAGCAGCAAAAATCAAACTCCAAAAAATCAGTCGTTTTGTCAAATAGGAATCGAATTCAAAAGGCTTAAGAATAAATAGAACTAAAAAAGTAAGGCATGATGGCAAGAGGACACTATACCGGTTAAAAATAAAAGGATGTGGCCTATTGAGTATGCTTTTAATTCTCATTAATGAGTAAGATATTGTCTATTTTATATTGAAGCAATTTAAACTTTTTTTCTCGTAGCCATCCGCCTCAGACGGACGAAGGGAAAAAAGAGCTGCCGTATTGGCTTTCAATGTGTTGCCAAGGGCTCAGTGAGGAGTTTTTAAACACCTTCACTAAAAGAAGAACAAGTATACCGAACTATCCCTACTTGCAAACCGTCTGAAAAGCAGGTAATTTGTAGTTGAAAACCACCAAATCAAAAAACGATCAAACAAATATGAGTGAATTTAAACAAGTGGTAGGCGATGGCTTTCGGACCATCGGGAAGAATATCAAAAAGCTCTTTCTCTGGTTGGTGCTGATTGCCGTGTTGGGAACGGCGGGCTACATCGGTGCCTGTAATATCACCTACAGCAAAGGAACCCGCTCCGGACTACTGAATAAAGTATCTTACAAAGGGGTGGTCTGGAAAACTTATGAGGGCGAGCTCAATATGGGGAGTATTGATACCCGCAACGAAAATGGTATCATCGGAAATACCTGGGCCTTCTCCGTCTGGAAAGATGATATCTACGATCAACTACAGGATTACCAGGGCCAACCCGTAAAACTGTACTACCGGCAAAAGTTCAAGGCGATGCCCTGGCAGGGAAAAACCGATTACTTCGTTTATAAGGTAGAACAGGTTCAATCCGGCGAGAGCGGCGACAATTAGCCGTAGATGGATAAGACCAACTTCCGGCCACTGGCGCGATTACGGAATTCACAAAGATAAATACCTTGCCAGGTACCCAGATCGAGACGACCATTCCTTATGGGAATGCTGACCGAAGAGCCAATCAGGGCGGCCTTAATGTGGGCCGGCATATCGTCGGGACCTTCCAGCGTGTGCTTCAGGAAAGGCATATTCTCCGGAATTAACTTATTGAAGATACTCTCAAAATCTTCTCGTACCGTTGGATCGGCATTTTCGTTGATGGTGAGGGCGGCCGAGGTGTGTTTGATGAATAGATGTAGGATCCCAGAAAGTGGGAGATCATCTAAGGCTGCCTGAACTTGTTGAGTAATCAAATGATACCCACGGGAGAAGGCGGGTAATTGTATTTCTTTGTGTATAACCATAGCAGTAATTGTCGGATTGTCGATTTGATGAATGGCTTCAGTGTTTAATATATCAATGTAACCGTCCCGGTAATAGTTCGCAAGGCACCGTTTTTAAAAAGGACGATGGCCTGATATACATATATCCCCTGATGTAGTCTTTCGCCTCCCCGGCTGCCATTCCATGCGCTACCGGGATCGCCCAATGGGTAGTCCTGAGCTTCAAATACCAAATTTCCCCAGCGGTCTTTCACCTGGAAGGATTCGATTTTTTCGACGGCAGTCGCATCCCCATATACCCGAAACACATCATTGATGCCATCCTGATTAGGAGAGAAGGCCGAAGGAATAAAAATAGCCTCGGTATCAATACAGGAAAGATTAAAGTTGGGATCATCCGCCGGCAGGCATTCCCCACACTGGTCGATAATCGCATTTCCATTGGGCACTCCCGCACAGTCTAAGCAGGACTGATTAAAATTGGGATCGTCGGGGGGTAAGCACAGACCGCATTCGTCCACCACGGCGCTTCCGTCGGGTACACCCGCGCAATCGATACAGTCGTCAACGCTTAAGGTGATGGTGTCCACTACGGAGCAATTGTCCGGAAAAAAGATCTCGACCTGATAATTAATCGTTGTATCCCGATCGGCAATGGCGATGGGATCGGCAATGTCCGTCGCATTGAGGAAAGTACTGGGTGTCCATTGGTAGCGTACGCCCCCCTGGGCTTTCAGCTGTACCGGTTCTCCGGGGCACACTACATCGGAACCGGTGACTAGGGCTGGAGAATCGTAGAGCAGTCGGATTTCTTCGGCTGAAAGGGGCCGATTGTAGAGGCGAACTTCATCTATAAAGCCCTTTAGGTCGGGATCCGCTTCACACCAGTTTGAGCGGCCGATAAAATTCTCCGTACGACGTACATTACGAATGGGATGGCCTTCTTTTTCGGCGACCAGTTCTCCGTTGACGTAGATACGCATGGTACGGTCGTCAATAGTGGCGCAGTAAAATTCGATCTGTCCGTTGGTGATCACGTTTTCGGCTATTAGTCGGCCCGTGCTGCGGTTAGTATTCGGGTCGGCGTCGACCCAGCTCTCCAGGGTGAGGTTATCAGAGTTACCCTCCCGGCCAAACCAGAGAGGCAGACCTCCTGAATCCCCCATGCCGTTGCCAATGTCGATGATGCGTTCGTAATTCGCTACGTTTTCATATTGTACCCAGGCGCAGACGGAGAAGCCACCGTCCCAGATGGATTCTAATACGGGTAGGCGGATGTAGTCACCGCCGCTTCGGCCACAGTCGTTGACACCGGGGCTGGTATTGAGTTGGAAGCCCTGACCTTTGATCCCGTCACGGCAGAGGGGGTTACCCACCAGGGTGGCATCATTATCATTGCCGCTGTGATCAACGGCGGTACAGCCGCAAAAGCTGTAATAAGCAACCAGACCTGCGGAGAGGTCCTGGGCAGAACACAGGTCAGCCGATATCGCAGCAATTAAGACAAGTAGCAACTTTATTGATGTCATGTCAAACCTCCAGCAGCTTTTTTAAGTAAGCCATGAGTGTGTCAAGCTCTTTAGATTTATTGATCACGTAGCTTTGTTTATGTAAGCCTTCACTGACTTTGAGTACCGAGGTGCCCTTTTGACGAGTTTCGGTATGCGTATCTTTATGGTCGATTATTAACTGAGCCATTGCCTGGGCTTGCTGCCATTGGGCAGCGCTTAGGGCAATCTCTTTGGCTTCCCCGCCGGAGTAGACACCGGAAGAACTTTCCACTTCACTGATTGGATGATATTTTAATGCTTCGCGGGTGATCAGATATTTGTTATTGTTGAGGTCTGCTAATCGAATGGTATCCATGGCTTGATTTTATATTATAAGGTTAGAGGATTAATAAGAAATCATGTAGTTGTCATAAATGTAATCGGCCCGCAACCAAAGCCGATTGCCCAAACTGTCGACCCGATAGCTTTTGCGTTCCCGGTTGAACAGGATACCGCCAGCCTGAACAAAAGAGACATTCTCCACCAGAGAATAATGGTCGCTGGTCTTTACCCAGTTGGCTACAATTTTTCGATCTTCCTTATCGAAATAATACTTCCAGGTGTCGGTCGTGGAGTGGTTGTCGTGTTGCTGGGCGTTGTAATCGACCCGGATGACGTCCACTACGCGACCATCGTGCATGCTGGTTTCTCCCTCATAAGTGATTTGAGCACCGGGGTCCAGTAATTTGAAGGGCATGCTAACGACGTAAGTGGAAGTGTTGACGGCTTTTGCCAAAGCTTCCTGGGTGGCCTCGGCCGGATCACCATTAATGGTGCGGGTATAGACATCATCCTTTAGTTGGGTGTGAATCTCTTGTCCATTTTCTACCGAGCGGATATCGATCAGCAATGGATCGTACTGGTAATCGTGCATCTGCTCGTAGGTTTTTTCCGTTTCACCAGAGGCCAGCAGTAACTGAAAATCTTTGGTATATCGCAGTCGCTTAATTTTTTTCCAGCGTTCCATACCGCCGGCGTGCTCGATGGAAGCCCGGATGATAGCGCGGGCCTTTTCGTCTTGAATCTGGATAAAGGGATCGGGTGTCTCTTTTTGGCTACAGCCGAAAAAGAAACACAAAATGAGCGCTACGAATAGGTATTTCATTGGTTCTGTTTTTCTTTTAGTAAGGCTTCAAAAGCTTCCTGCTCGTCCATGTGGAGCATGAGTTGGGTATAACTTTTTTTAATACCGTAGGCCTTGGTCAGGATAGTGGGCTCCTTTAGGTACAGGACGAGGTTATGAGGTTCCAGTTCACCTAATAAAGATAATTGTTGAGCCTGTCTGTCTTCCTTGGAAAGCCGCCTGCGGGTCCATTCCCAGGACTCGATATTGTCTAGGGTAATCCGGGTGTCGCCGAAGAGACCATATTTGAGATGTAGTGCGCGCTCGTGTAAGTTACTGTGCCGCTGCTTTAGGGCTCTAATATGTGCAAAGATTTGCAGCGCCCCGTAGAGGCTAAGGCCAAAGATGATCCAGGCCACCGCTGCGTTCCAGCGCATCAGAAAAATGTGTAAGACAAAAGTTTCGACTAAAAGGATCATGATCACCGCCCAGAGTAATGCCACCAGTCCATTCTTACGATAATGCGTAAATCCTGAAGTCTGCGTTTTTTGCCAGCTAAAAAAAGCATAGTAGAACATCGCTATTTCGGTGGCAAAAACCTGAGCTAATTTACCATTCTGGAAAACTTCCCGGGCTGCCTGACGAATCATTATGAGGAAGTCATTATCTGTGCTGTCTTGCGGAAAAGCTTTGGCGAAAGCCCAGACCTTTTGAATAATAAAACCAAGAACCAATAATTCCAGCACCGGGAATACAAAAGTCTCTATCTGATGGGGTAATCGGGTGTAAGTATCTGGTAAAAGGTAGCCCAGTAGTAATACCGATAAGATGAACACAGGTACGACAGTGATCTGCGGGATACTGGTCTTGCGGACGGCTAGCCAATAGGCAAAAGGCAGAAGTGTCGCCATATCGATCGTAATACCGAATGCGAGATCAGCGCTGAGTGGCACCATTGGACTCAGGATCAGAAAAAGGGAACTGCTGAGGATCGCGAGGGGCAAAAGCCACCAGGCCATTCGCCAGAAGATAGAGCCAGGAATATGCATGGGTCTAAGTTTTGTGTTCAGCTAAGTTATCCAATACCTTGGAGAATGTCGCGCTATACGGTGCTATTAATTGTAAAGCCTGCCCATCGGGTAGTGTCAGTAACAGGGTTTTGGCGTGTAGCAGCATTTTGGTCATTCCAAAATGCTGCTTCCAGAGCTTATTCTGTTTGTTGCAACCGTGTGGCCGATCCCCAATAATGGGGTGAAAAATATGCGCCATGTGTTTGCGCAGTTGGTGGAAGCGTCCCTGGTAGGGTTTCAATTCCACTAGGCTATAACGCGAGGTAGGGAATTTACCGAAAGGTAGCGGTAGTTCGTAATGCGCCAGCGTACGATAATCCGTCTGTGCTTCCTGGACTTTATCTTCATGGCTTAAGGCGTAGTCAATGCTTCCGCTTTGGGGAGTAAACCCACGTACGATGGCCTGGTATACCTTGGCTATCCTCTGTTCCCGAAACTGCTCTTGTAGGTAGCTGTTCATTTCCTTGCTTTTCGCAAAAAGCAAAACCCCCGAGGTCTTGCGGTCCAACCGGTGGGCTGGATAGACGTGCTGGCCGATCTGGTCGCGTAAAAGCTGTACGGCGAATTCGGTAGCATCGCGGGCCATCCGGGAGCGATGCACCAACAGACCGTGCGGTTTATTAATGGCGATGAGCTGCTCATCCTGGTATAGAATAGATAGTTCGATAGTCTTAATCTTAAATAAAAAAGATGCGGCACCAGACGAAGCTAGTGCCGCAAATTAAGAATTTAAGATAAGTAAGCCAAGTTATTCATGGCTGCCGTTCTTGGGATTATAAAATGCTATAGTTTCTTCTATTTCTCTTCGCAGTAAATACTACCGTCTTCGTTGAATATGATTTCATAGTCATCCCTATCACCTTCTAGTTCTACTTCGTACATCACCCGGCCATCGGCCCAGTCCAGGCGATAGATGTCATCAGATTCGATTTCGTAATCCGCATAATCTGTATTGATGACACTGATTACGGCATCCGACAAATCAGCGCGCTTGATCTCTTGTAGCTTAAACTGGAAAGTCCAGTCTAGAGAGAAGTGCAGTTGAAGATCAGGACCATCATCATCTTCGAGTTCTACTTCGTAGTAGCGGTCATTCTCGCAAATGTCATCTATTTCTACACCATCAATGCGGTAGGATGGGTAAGTTTCCTGGAGATAATCCCGCACTTCATTGGGAAGGTTCCCGCTGTAGTCGCCATCGTTACCTCCTTTGTCGTCATTATTGCCATCTCTGTCATCGTCGTCGTCATCATCGTCATCGTCATCGCTATCGGTACAGACCAGCGTTCCGTCGGCCGTAAAGACTACCTCTATATCATTGATACTAGATTCCAACTCGATCTCGAAGAGAATACTATCTGCGGTGATTTCCCAACGCTCAATGTCGTCGCTATCGATAGTGTAGTCTGAGTCAAAGGCTTCTATAGCAGCCTGTACAGCAGCGGGCAGTTCGCTGTAGCGTATTTCCGTACCGGAGAATAAAAAGTCGCCATTCTCATTAAAATAGAGATCAACGTCTGGTCCTGGGCCATCCTCCAGCTCTACTTCGAATACAACTCTACCGTCACAGATGTCTTCTTTTTGGACGTAGCGCTGTACATAATTAGGAAAATTGGCTTCTACGAAATCGAGTGCTTCCGCCGGGACATTGTCACCACTCAGGCTGAATACCTCATCGTCGGAGTAAAAGGGTTCGTCGCAACTGTTCAGACCGATTAAAACCAGGGCGAGCAGGCTGCATTGCAAAAATACTTTCTTCATTTGTTTGAAAGTTTAAAAGTTATTGAGAATAAAAAGTGGATATAGTGATCCCAGTACTAACAGGCTTGCCTTAGTAAAATGGGATAGTTCTAATGTCTAATGGATTTATTTAGTCACTTTGGTACAGTAGTTTTCGGGTAATGGCTTGTCGGCCTATCCAAATGCGTATCCAGAGTAAGCCGTTGGCTTGTCCGGGGTGTAGGCGTACCTGGTACACCTGGGTGCCGGTTCTACCCATTTGGTGATCAATTCTTTGCCCCAGTGCGTTGAAGATTTCAATAGCGCGAATGGGCGCTTCGGATTCAATAAAAAAGTGCTGGCTGGTCGGGTTGGGAAATACTTTGGTTCCCTCAATGGTAGCCCCGCTTAAGGCAGCCGCCTGGGTAGCTACTACCACGCTGTTGGGGTCCTGAGCTACGATGATCTCAATACGAGTTGCTTGGGTGGCAATCGCCTCAAAATCCTGGCCAATGAGCAGAATACTATCGATCTGGATCCGTATAGTGTCGATTTCTTTACTAATAATGATATCTTCGATAACCACGGAGAAGCGCCCGAGCTCTCCTGCTTCCACGGCGACGGCCTGCTGGTCGGTGCGGGTCATGGCCAGCATGGCGGCCCCGTTATCGTTGTCTTCAAAAAGCTCCTCCACGTAGCTGCCGTCTCGATTCAACCAGGTATTTTCATTGAGCTCAAAATCCAAACCATCGTCGCCATCTAGGTACTCGGTACCGTAGCTTAAGGACAGGGCCATCCCGTAAAAATCGCTGAGCGGACGCGCACTGTCGTCAATAGACAGGTTGATCAGGGCGGTGCCGCCGGGCCCCACTATTGGTGTAGTCGTACTTAACCTGAGGGCCGGTGCCGCACTGCCGGGGGGGGCATTGGCAAAACCATCTCCCGAACGGGCGCCTTGCGTCAGGCCGTAGTTGCCCTCAATCGCCTCATCAAAATCATCTTCGTTGACTTGCCCGTCTCCATTACAGTCGGCATAGGCATAATTAATACCATTGGGGAATGAGGCAGCCCAGGACGCTGGCGCAGGCATGGCCATCCATTCGCTGGAGACCTGGGCTCGGGCCGGTCCCGTGGCTCCCTGTGCCTGTCCCCAGTACAGCAGATCTACACCGTTGACGATGCCATTGTTATTGACATCACCTGGCCATATCTGTTGAGCGGAGAGTCCAGCCCAGGAAAGTAACCATATCAATAGTAAGGGTAGCTGCTTCATTCGCATAATGCAAGGGTTGATTGTTAATGACAAGCTCAAAAGTAGAACATGTACACAGTACTTGCAATTACATATTTTTTAGATCCTCAGTTGTTTTTATCGTATTTTACTTTCGTAAAAAAAAGGTTTGATGTAGATTTTTGTTGCCTTTTAAAGGTTTTAGAGCTTTTATGTTAAATATTATTTTAATGTGTTTAATTAAATCCTCAGAATGAAGAAAACAAAAATAGTGCAACTATTACAAAAATTATCTGAAGGAGAAGGGCTTGCCTTACGTCTTTACCTGCAATCGCCCTATTTTAATCAGGATGCCAGAGCACTGGCCTTATTCGAGGCGCTGTACCGATATGCACCGGATCAATGGTCTGTGCTGCCTGAAAAGTTAGCTTTTTTCCGCAAGGAATGGCCCACCGAAAGATGGGATAATAAAAAGACGGACTATTTGATGAGTCAGCTCAACAAGCTGGCTGAGCATTTTCTGGCTATAGAACAGGTGCAAGGGCAAGCGGCCTTATTAGACATTTACTTGCTGGATGCACTGTCGCAGAAAGGACTGCGTAAGGCTTTTCGCCAGATTCAGCAGCAGTGGATCCGGCAGCAAGCGAAGCAGGCCCTTCACGATAAGCACGGCTTTTTCTTGCAACTCCGCTTTGAGCAAATCCAGGAAGCAGATTTTGGTCGTACCCGCCAACGCAAGGACGATCGAACCATAGAACGACATACCCAAAGCCTGGATCGCTATTACTACGCCAGTCGCCTGAGCCTGGCCTGCAATATGCTGGATCGGCAGGCCATCCTCAATACCCAATACGAAATTCAATTGACGGACGACTGGCTGGTACACCTCCGGCAGTATCGTTTTTTTGAGGAGCCGTTAATTGAAATGTACTATACCATTTACCAGGCGCTGCTGCACGAAGCCGACGAAAGCCATTTCAGACAGCTCAAGACCCATTTGCAAGCTAACACAGTAGTCCTGTCGTTGGCGGCCCTCTCCGAAATCTACCTGCTCACCATCAACTACTGCGCCCGCAAGATTCGTAGCGGAAAGACGGAGTACATTCAGGAGGCCTTTGCTATTTATAAAGCGGGTATCCAGAATCGGGCCCTTTACCAAGAAGGCTATCTCTCCCCCTGGACCTTTACCAACGTGGTAAAGTTGTCCCTTCGGCTACGGGATTACTCCTGGACGGAGTCCTTTATTGAGCAGTATCAGGATCAACTGCCCCCCGAGTTTCGTGAAAATGCGGTACAGTACAACCGGGCTGATTTATATTATTACACCACCCGCTTTGCCGAAGCCCAGGAGGCATTAAGCAAAGTGGAGTACACCGACCCGAACTTCTACCTGGGTGCCCGGGAGCTCCTGGCCAAAATTTATTACGAAACGGGCGAAGAGGAAAGTTTGCTTTCGATGATTGCCTCCTTTACGATGTTCCTAAAGCGGAATAAAAAACTAGCGAATAATTTAAAACAACCTTACCTCAATTTCTGTCGACTACTGTTAAAGATTGTGCGTCGCTCCAGGCGCGATCTGGCTACCCTGGAGCAAGAACTCGCCGAAACGCCATTGCTGGCCAGTCGCGCCTGGTTGCAAAAGATCGAACGGGAAGCCAAAGCCTAATTTCCTTATTCCTGGTTTTGGTACAAGATGATCTGCTCGGTGATCCCCAGCTGGTAAAGAAAATAGGCATTCCATTTGGAATGGCTGGCCTCGTCGTAGGGAGCCCAGGCCAGAACAGGGCAGTCCAGGGGAAGGGTATAGGGCGATTCCTTCGCTTCCGCTAAAAGCCTCAGCCCGCGGCGCTCGCAGCGATTCTTGCCGGCATTGGGGCCATCGGCCAGCGTAAAGGCCAGTAGCATTCCAATGAAAACCGACAGGTAAAGGGATCTGCGCCCTGCCTTGAGTACCCGGGCCACCAATATACTGGTCCAGCCCAACCATAATAAAAGAGAAATCAAAACCGGCAGAAGCGTATCCCGCCGGACAATTTCCGGCCGGTAGAGCCGGTATCCTCCCAGGGGAAGTAAAATGAGGTATAGCAGTATACCTACCACAAAGTAGGGTGCTATTTTCTTGAGAATAGATAGGCTATAATCCATGGGCCTACTCCGGAGGATCAGTGTGTTGAGGACTAAAAATGCAATCAATAAGGGATAGGCAAGTTTCGCCGTGAAATGGCGCCAGAACCCCTGAACCATCAGGGTATACCGCTGACTCAAATCGAGCATCTCCGTTGTGAAGTTCTCCGTATTATAGGTGCCTAAAACATAGGCGTACAGGGCCGTAGCACTAGCGAATACAAAGATAAATAAAGTACCTCGCTCTTTCGTCAAAAGCTCCATCCCCGCTTTTTGGCGAAAGCCATAAGCGGCTAAAAAACGACCCTGTGCAAAAAAGTATAAGACGGCAATCAATAAGATCAGTGGGGCGGCAAGCGGGCTACTAAAAGGTAAAAGGAAAGCTAAACCCAAACTGAAGAGAAAACGCAGCGGATGCATACGGCGGCTTGGGAGTCCCACCCAGCGCTGATAAAAAGGCCAGTAAAACACCAAAAGCAAGGCTAGCGGCCAGGCATAAAAAAAGGTATAGGTAATCGAGGCATCAATCATACCAAAGACGTGCTGGTAGCCCATCGTCTGGAAAAAGGGCAGAAATAAAGCCAGCCCGGCCAGCTTCTCCAGTGGTCGGGCCTTAACGATCGATAAGGCATAACGACTGAGCTGAGAGAGTAGCAACAACTGGACCAGTAGTTTGAACAGGGCTGCACTCCAATACAAACTGTCGATAGGAGATAAAAGATGCTGTAAGGCCCGCGGTACTACCCGGAAATACCCCCAAATACTATAGTGGGCAACGAATCGATTGGTCGCTTGGTAAGCTTCTCCGGCTTTCCATACCGCTAGTCCCAGGGGGTCTTCCAAAACCGTTTGGTAATAGCGGTCCGGTACAACAATACGTGCCAGGTCCTCATCGATGGGGAATTGGAGATACTGCCAAAAGGAATAGCCCAGGTCCGCCAGGATGAAGAGGAGAAGTGCATACCGGAGTAGATGTCGGTAGGTGGGCTTCATCACAACTGCTCTTCGATACTGCGTGTGATTTCCGCATCTACCTCGCCCGTATGAGCAGTGGTTTTGTTTTCGATGAGCATGATCTGGCACTCTTCCCGGGCAGAAACCTTATGGTTTACGCCGCGTGGTACAATGAACAAATCTCCCCCCCGCATGGTAAAGGGGGATTGCCCTTCCACTTCGAAAAGCAGCTCACCGGAGACGATGTAAAAGAGCTCATCTTCTTCCCGGTGGTTGTGCCAGGGGATTTTATCCCCCTTTATTTTGGCTACCTTAATGTATACATCATTTACTTCACCAATCACTTTGGGGGAGAAGTAATCGCTCACCCGGGCGAACTGTTCGGCAAGATTTTTAGGTTTCATTTCCATTTTGTTAAACTAGGGCAAACGCATCAAACTGCGGTCGTGCAAAAAAAACAAGGGATTTCAAACCATTTCTTGTCTGTAAAAAAGGATGTCCACTTTATAATTTGTGTTAATCCGTCCTAATTAGCGTTCATCTGTGGATCTTTATCCACTGTTTTTCACGAATTAAGCCACAAATGAACACGAATTATTTTGATGCTTTTGCCCTATTGTTAAACTAAAGCAATTCTGATTTGTCGAAAAGATAAGTATTTTTATGACTCATTAAAGCCAAAACACCCTATGCTTGTCACCAAAAATCTAGCATATACCTACCAGGGGGCTGCCGGAGCCCTGCAATTCCCGGATATTCAATGCGCTACCGGAGAGCAATGGTTGCTTCTGGGCCAGTCGGGCAGTGGCAAAACAACCCTCTTGCACTTGCTGGCCGGCTTGCGTACGCCCCAATCGGGTAGTATTCAGGTCAACGATACGGTCCTCAATCAGCTGCCTTCGCGGGAGCTGGACCATTTCCGGGGACGGAATATTGGGGTGATTTTTCAGGAAGCCCATTTTGTAAGGGCCCTTACCGTAGCGGAGAATCTGCTACTGGCCCAAAAACTGGCGGGTAATCAAGCCGATATGAAGGCCGTTGAAGAAATACTGGATCATCTGAACGTAGCCCATAAACTCCATGCGCGTAGTAGGGAGTTGAGCGTGGGAGAACAACAGCGGGTCAATATTGCGCGGGCTATGATTAACAAGCCCAGTATTATTTTGGCCGACGAGCCCACCTCTGCCCTGGATGATGCGAATACGGCACAGGTGGTAGACTTACTGCGGCGGGAAGCCGGGGAAGCCCAGGCTACCTTACTGATCGTTACCCATGATAATCGCTTAAAAACCATCTTCGAAAAACAAATCGAGCTATGAACCTCTTGAAATTAAGCTGGAAAAACCTGACGAATAAGCCGCTGACCATGCTGCTGAGCATTGTGCTCTTCGCATTGGGGGTTGGGCTTATCTCCTTACTCTTTTTATTAGAAAATCAGCTGCAAAAGAATTTTGAAAAAAATCTGGCCGGAATTGATCTGGTGATTGGCGCGAAGGGTAGTCCACTACAGATGATCCTGAGTAGCATGTATCACATAGATGCCCCGACGGGAAATATTAGCCTCGGCGAGATTCGCCCCTTCCTGAACCCAAAGCACCCTTTAATCGAAACGGCCATCCCCCTGTCGATGGGAGATAGCTACCGGGGCTACCGTATACTGGGTACGGAACCTAAAATCCTGGATCTCTACGGAGTAGAGCTGGCCAGGGGGGAGCTGTGGAAGCGAAACTTCGAAGCTACGGTTGGAGCCAGTGTAGCTACGGAACTTGGGCTGGAGATTGGCGACGAATTTAGTAGCTCCCATGGGTTTACGGACAATGATGATTTTGCCCATGATCTCAACTTCAGGGTAGTCGGTATATTGGAGCCTTCCGGTACGGTAATGGATCAGTTGATCCTGTGTACCACCCAAAGTTTCTGGCTGGTGCACGAGCACGAAATGGAAATTGGCGGCTCGGAAGAAAGCGAAGAGGAGCACGATGACCATGCCTCCATACCCCAGTCGCTTACACAAGAACCTGATGATAAAGAAATTACTTCCCTGCTCATCAAATTCAAGGGGCGCAACTTTCAAGCCCTGAATATGCAGCGCAGTATTAACGAAAATACCGACTTACAGGCTGCCACTCCCGCGATAGAAATTAATCGCCTGTTTTCCCTGATGGATACGGGTGAGCAGGCCCTACGGGTACTGGCCGTGGTCATCATCTTTGTCTCTGGCCTGAGTGTTTTTATTTCTCTGTTTTCCTCGCTGAAAGACCGCAAATACGAGCTGGCCCTGATGCGTGTCATGGGTGCCTCGCCGCGTAAACTTTTTAGTCTGATCGTATTAGAAGGTTTGTTGCTGGCTCTACTGGGCTTTGTAGTGGGTATCCTGCTGAGCCACGGTGGTATGCAATTGTTTGCGGGTGCCATGCAAGAGGCTTATCGCTATACTTTCTCCGGCCTGGAGTTTCTGCGTGAGGAAGTCTACCTTTTCTTTGGGGCTTTAGGCATTGGCTTTTTAGCGGCGATCCTACCGGCGATCCGGGCAGCGAGTACTGATATTTCCGAAACGCTGAGCGAAGGATAGATGATGTCGACTGCCTGGGTAAAAGAGCTGGAAGCACAAGCGGGAATTTCGGTGCAGACCTTTCGGTCGGTCTCGGGGGGAGATATTGCCGATGCTTATTATTTGGAGACGAGCAAAGGAGACCGATTTTTCCTTAAAATGCAGGCGCAGCCGAATGCCCACTTGATGTTTGCCGTAGAGAAAGCGGGGCTGGGCGCCCTGGGCCAACATCCCTCGATCCGGATTCCGCAAGTACTGGGCTTGTTCCAACTCTCTGACCGGGCCGCACTACTGATGGAATATATTGAAGCGAAGCGCCCCGGACCGCAGGAATGGCAGCTTTTTGGTCGTAGCCTGGCGGAGCTTCATTGCCAGGTGCAGGGGTATTTTGGCTGGACCCAGGATAACTTCATCGGTCGCTTACCACAATCCAATCGACGGCACGATTCCTGGATCACTTTTTATGCACAAGAGCGCCTACTGTCACAGTTGGAGCGGGCCAAAACCCAGGGGCTATTGAAGGGGACTGAATGTCCGGATCTGGCAACTTTACAAGACCGTTTGGACCCTTATCTTGCCGAGGTACAGCCGAGTTTGTTGCACGGAGATTTGTGGAGCGGCAACTTCCTTTTTGATCAGGAGGGTAGACCTTGTCTGATTGATCCGGCCACCTATTATGGCCACCATGAAGTAGATCTGGCCATGAGCCGTTTGTTTGGTGGATTTCATACGCTTTTTTATGAGGCTTACGCCGAAATAATGCCCGAACAGCTGGGTGCGGGTGCCCGCCATGACCTGTACCAACTCTATTATCTATTGGTGCATCTAAACCTGTTTGGTCGGTCTTATTATACTTCCGTAAAAAAGTTGCTGGAAAGGTATTTCAGCTAAAGAGCAGTTGGTGTCGAAGCTCCTGCTTCGACCAGGAGAACACCTTTCATCAATACAAAATCTCATAGTGCCCCGGTTCATCTTCCAGGGGTTCGAGATAAGTGAAGAGCTTGGCGTCAATCTCATCCTTATTGCTGTCCGCTTTGGGGCGTTCGACGTAAGGGAAAGTACGATTGCGATCGGCCAGCGAATTAAAAACCGTCAGTTTGGCGTATCGTCCTTCCAGATAGCCCCGGCTGGAATACAGAATCACTTCTACCTTAGGGCTGCCTACTTCCAGGCCGTGCATATTCCATTCGCTCTGTATAAAGTTAAGGAAGGCCAGTGAGTCTGCTTCTGGTTTCAGCCGGAAGTGTTCGATGACCAGAGCGGCGTCTTCCCGAAGCCATTCTCTTTCTACTTCATCTTGTACGGCTACGACTTCGTAATCCGTAGAGAAACCAGAGGTCTGCCAGCCGTATTGAAAATACTTGAAGAAGGTAGAATCGGTGTACAGAGGTTGAATCTCCTGCCAGAGCATTTCAAATTTTTGAGTGGGAAAATCCTTGGCCGGAAAATACTGGTCTCGGGAGGGTTGGTCCTGAAAGACCCAGAGTAATACTTCTGTGCCAAATCTTGGTCCCCGGTCGGGGCGCAGGTAGAAAGACCTACTTCCCGGAAATTGATCTTTGATTTCGGGGAAGAGTTGAAAGCGTAGGAATTTGCGCGTTTCCTGTACGCTTACCTCATCGTTTTTGATACCGAAGTGGATACCAAGCAGTGCACCCGGCTCTAAGAGGAAATCCTGGTTTTCAGTGGATACTTCAGTGCTGTCGACCAGTACCGGATCAATGGATGGTTGTGCTTCCGTGGAATCTACTTCCTGACAGGCATGCAGGAAAAAGAAGCTCGCGAAAGCCAAAAGCAAAGATGTATGTCTAGTCTTCTTCATAGATTATTAAGTCAAAGGAACTTACAATTATAACTATTATTAGGAAAAGGCCTCAATAAATTTAAAAAAATTAGTGCTCGCTGCAAAAGCGCAAATGCCCCGTCGTACCAAGACGCAGGACATTTGTCGTCAAATTTCATCTGAGTATACTATGATTTGTTATTCGCTGTTTTCTCATTCCCCATTAAAATCCACATCGACTTCAATCTGGATCGTATCGGCAATTTTATCTTTTAGGATAAGGGGGATTTTTATGTGGTAATCTCCCAGATTAATGGAGAAAGTAGATTTTACATTTGTTATTTTTCCATTTTCGACCTGCACCCTGCCTTTTTCCGTTACGCGTTGATTGACGCCATGTAGGAAGAGCACGCCGGTGACCGTTACGGGGTAGTTTCCATTTTTATTCAAATCGATTTTATTCAGGTCGATAATATGACCTTTAAAATTAGCTTTCGGGTAGCGATCGCTATGCAGATAATCCTCGTTAAACTGTTTTTTCATTAACGCCTTCTCAAACTGGAAAGCCTTAATTAAAATAGCAAAATCGAGGGTTCCTTCCTGAGCATCAATTGTGGAAATAACCTGTCGGTTATGCGCTTCAATCTTTTCTAGTGGGGCATCCGAGAAAAAAGAGATCGTACCATTTCGCGATAGCGAAGACTGGGCAACTAAGGATGAAGCCACAAAAAGGATCAGTAAGGCGAGGCAGTATTGCTTCATTTAAATTTCCTTAATTGAGATCAAGTAATTAATACACACCTGATGAGTACAATGTCGAGCTGCATCAGCATTCCTGTGCAAATGCCTTTCATCTTTACTACTTGTCCCGGTTGGAGTGAAACAGTAGGAGTAGCGAGTCGATTGTCCATTTCACAAACGACTCCTCCCAGTTCATTTCCACCATCTAACACTACGCTAAGTTGGTTGTCTTCGGCAATTATCGTCTTTACTGTTCCGCTGATCAGAATAATTTTATCCAGCAGTAGCCGGTCGGTGTTTGCTTCATCTTCTTGGTACTGATCGTACAGCTGTGGGGCAGTAAACTCAAAATTTGCTTTCTTCTTCGTTAGTCGGGGCACCGGTTTATGGTACAAGTAATAGAATAGGTAGAGCAGGAGTAAAAATATTATCGCAACCATACTCCACCATCTTTTATTCATCTAAAGCTGTATCGTATTTTCTTAAAAGAGGTTAAACTAACACCCAATCATCAATAATTGGCATAATTAAAGTCCAGAGTAAATAGATCTTTCAATGTTTTGGATAAACGGATTTTTAGAAGGAGGTAACCTGATTTTCAGGTTTAAAAATCCATTAGACTAAATTTTGGTGGATAGATGTATTACAGCTTGCCAATTGAGGCGAAAACCGGTTTTAGTAGCGACCCCCAGTTGTCTGGCGTAGCGTACAACCTGGACATTGGAAAGGTCACTACCAAGAACCGAAAATTTATTATACCCTGTAACTTCATTACGTCCGTAAATGTAGGGCATCTTCTTACTCCGGACAAATTAATCCTGCTGAGCAGGGAGATTTCTTACCTGAACGGGAAAATAGCGGTACGAATGCCCAGAGAGGTAGCTCGCGTTTAAGTTGCTTCAAAAGAGAAAAGCCCGGTTTTACAGGCTTTATAGCCCGGAAACCCACTTTCGGAAGCGAGGAGAACGCTCCGCACTAACGATGGCTTCCAGAGATGTCTCGGGAGATAAATCTACCTTGAATCGTGATTTGGAATAGATTTGCATACCCTGAATCGCTTCGATGTGGATGAGGAATTGTCGATTGATGCGAAAAAATTCATCGGGGTTACTCATCTCTTCCACTTTGTCCAGCGAAAGATCAATCGGGTGTTTTTTACCCTTCCAGGTAGTGAGATAGGTCATCTTATTTTCGGTGTAGAAGTAGGCAGCCTCTTCCAGACTGATCAGCCGAATCTGATTACCGATCTTAATCATAAAACGCCGGGGCTTCTCGGGCTGCAGGAGTTTTTTGATCTCTTGATATTCGGCCTTGTAGGTTTTCCCCTGTTCGAGCTGCCGGTGCTTATCAATTGCTTTTTCCAACTCTTTTCGTTTAATGGGTTTCAAGAGGTAATCGACTGCACTAACCTTAAAAGCCTGGAAGGCATATTCGTCATAGGCAGTAGTAAAAATGATGGGAATATCGACTTCGGTATTTTCAAAGATTTCAAAGCAGGGGCCGTCGGCCAGCTGTATATCCATCAATACAAGATCGGCTTCCCGGTCGCTTTTAAACCAGTTCACGGCCGATTCTACGGTGTCGAGGTGGTCCACAATTTCCGCTTCTGGCTCTACTTCTTTGACTAGTTTTTTTATTCTTCTGGCGGCAGCGTACTCGTCTTCAATGATCAAGACTTTCATAAACGGTTGTAATTATGTGCAAGGTTCAATTTAGTTGTTTCGGTCAGGCTTGATTTCCTTTACATCAAAGCCGTTTTCTGTTTGGTCAAAAGGAAACTTCTATGGGTATTAAAGATAGGGAATACTCCACTTTCAAACGGGGCTATGATAAAAAAAATGGATAAAGTACGTGGTTTAGCTCTGTGGTGCTTTGCTGATCACAGAGGAGTCGGGCTCTGTATACGGCGGTAGGCCTGGTCTATCTTCCATACCGAATTCAGATTTGATTAGCGGGAGACGAACAATAAACTCCTGTTTTGTCTGGCGCACACTTACTTTTCTATCCGATAATAAGGCATATCTGGCCATAATACTGGATAATCCAAAGCTGGTGGACCGGGACTTGACCCGCTTGGGTTGAAGGGTGTTTTTAACGGTGAGGTGGCCGCTGTCTTCCTGCTGAATACTGATTAGCAATGGCCGGTAGGAAGATACAATATTATGTTTGATCGCATTCTCCACCAGTAGTTGCAAGCTCAGGGGGGGGATATAGGCCTCTTTTTCGTTTACGGAAATAGCTAACTTTAGGTTGCTTCCAAAACGCTCTTTTAGCAGGTAGAAATAATTGCGAACCACGGTGATTTCTTCCTCCAGGGGAATGACGGTCTTATTTCGGTACTGTAAAATACTGCGGTAGAAATCTGATAGCCGCTCCACATAGCTAACGGCGTTATCCGGGTTTTCCTCAATAATGGCCACCAGGGTATTAAAGCTATTAAACAAAAAGTGTGGGTTAATCTGGCTTTTTAGTGCCTCAAATTGACTTTCGATCTTTTCTCTTTTCAATCGGGAGGCCATCATTATGCGTTTTTCGCGAAGGCGCAAAAAGAAAACCAGAGCGGCCGTCAGGAGTATCACGGCCAGAGCAATGAACCAGAAGGTGCCCCAGAAAGGACGGCGAATCGTAAAGGGGTAAGTCAATACTTGCTCTGGAGCATAGTTTTTATTTGCGGTGGCACTGGCCTGGAAGGTATAGCGGCCAGGAGGAAGATTAACGTAATTGACTTCCTGGTCGCGGGTGTATAGCCAATCTTCGTCTAAACCCTCCAGTTGATAACGGTATTGAATTTCTTCGGGAGCAGTCAACCAGATGCCGCTAAAGGAAAACACAAAGGTGTTTTGTCGGTAGGAGAAGCGTCGCTGCCCTTCACTGGGGTCAATGTTTTCGCCGGATACATTGATTTGGTCCAGAGAAAGCTGAGGCCTGGTCCGGAACGATTCCCCCGGACTACGATACTTAAGCAGATTATTCTTCGCTCCTATCCAGACGTCTCCATTGCCATCGGAGCAAAATACGTTGAGGTTTTGCTCTAAATTACCAATACCTACCTTTTCGTCGTAGTAAATGACCTCGAGACTGGCCGGATCCAGTACATCGATGCCCGAAGGATAGAGTATGAGCACATTTCCGTCGCCGTCGCTGGTCAGGCTGGTGATGTTAAGGTTGCGTAACCCGTCTTCGCGTCCAAATTGTTGAAACTCTGTTCCATTAAAACGGAACAGGCCCTGGTTGAGGGAGGTAAACCAGATATGGCCCAGCTTATCTTCGGCAATAGAATAAACCGCACTAAATTTTAACGAATCCGTTCCGGGATAATAATTGAGCTCATTGTTTTGGATCGCATAGAGTCCTTCTCCATCGGTACCCAACCAGGTACGGTCTTTGCTATCAGAAAAAACCTTATAGATGAAGGCGGCGTTCAGTTCATCCGCATCGTCGAATTGCTCGTAGACCGGATCCTGTGTATCCAGTATGTTGACATGGGCACTGAACTGGGTAACGCCGGCAAGGCTACCTACCCAGATGTTTTCGCCCGAGCCATCCATAGACAATACGTTTCCACCGGTCAGGCCATCCTCAGTGGTCAGGTGACGTAGCTTATTTCGATCTTCATTATAGACGTAAAGCCCTTCGCCAAAGGTGCCAATCCAAATATTACCGAATTGGTCTTCGTAAAAGGATAAGATGTTAGATTGAATACGTCCTAGTTTACGCCGATAATTTGCTTGTCCACTTTCGTCAAAAGTTAAGGTGTAAATACCGTTTTCGGTTCCGATCCAGAGTCGCTTGTCTTGATCTTGCCACAAGGCCTGCATCTCTTGAATTACTTCCGGAAGCTTTTCCAGGAAATCAAAATGCCGGTTTGCCTTGACTAATTTGAAAGAGCTGCTGACCACCCATAAGTTGCCTTCCTGATCTTTGAGTAAATCAAAAATTTTACCGGCCGACAGGGCGTTGATCTCTTCGTAAACCCTATGCTTTTTAGGCTTCAGTTGGTACTGTATCAGGCCTTTTCTATCGGTCCCGATCCACAGCTCGCGATCCTTAAATAAACAAAGCTGGTTGATAATCCCGTAATCCCAGTTTTCGATTAAGGGATAAGCCCTTTTTTCCTGCGGAGACCAGTAGATGACACCGTTGTCGTAGGTGCCCAGGTAATAGCCACCGGAATAATCGGGCTCTATACTGCGGATGACATAGCTGCCCAGCCCTTCCGCTTTACTAATACGTTCCACCCGGTCTGCCGGCTGTTCACCCAGAGAGATACGGTTAATACCCCGGTCAGTGGCCAATAGTGCAGTGCCGTCTTTTTCCGAAAGGACCAAATCGTAAATATCATCGCCGAATAATCCCTGCTCAGTAGTGTACTGGCGAGTACTATCCTGATCAAATAAAAAGAGACCCTGGCCGTAGGTGGCAATCAATAGTTGATCTTGGTACTGAGCCATACCCCGAATTTCCGTACTTATGGCCCGTCCCGGCTCCCAGGGTAATAGTTGATGATTGGAGGTGCTGAGGTAAATACTGCCATCTTGAAAACCTACCCAAATGCGATGGTCGGAAGATTCAAAAAAGCAAGTTACCCTCTGGCTCCCATTCTGAGCTACTTCTTGTTTCGTGTAAGGCTGGTAATCCACGCCGTCGTAGCGAAACACACCTTCGTTTGTACCCAGCCAGATATGACCCTTGCTGGATTCAAAAATGACCTGAATCTGTTCATCCGTCAGTAGCTCATTGATCGGCGGGCTTACAAAATGAGGCTCCTGGGCTGATAGGATAGGGCCCAGCCATAGGCAAGTGAAAGCGAATGCCCACTTAGCTTTGCGCCAGCTCCGCGCTAACTTGTATTTGTATCTCCTCCGCAATTTTCTGATTGACAATTTTAGGAATACGAATATTATGATCTTCTAATAATACCGAAAAATTGGAAGAAATGAATAATCTCCCCTGGCTGATCTTTATTGTGCTGCGAATTATCCTTTCTCTACTGACCCCGTGTACCGTAAACATTCCCTTTGCGCGTATCTCATATTGGCCATCTTTGCTAAAGTCGATGTCTTCCAGAATGGCACCGGAAAAGGCGGCTTCTGGAAAATCCCCGCTCTCCATGTAATTCGTGTTGAAATGCTGCCTTTGTAGTGCCGAATTGAACCCTTCAAAACTGCTAATAGGAATGGTGAATCGAAATGACTTTCGGGTAGGGTCAATAATGGCCTGTACTCGGGTCGTCCTCGCACTAATCAACTCTAGGGGCGCACGCGAAGTCAGCGCTACCTTACCGCTTATCGCGCGGTAAAAGCTGGTCTGTGAGAGGAGGGTACAAGGCAATAAATAGAGTAATGAAAGTGTAATGAAGTACCTCTCCAACGGTTTCATAATACAATACTAATAAATGCCCGCAAGCAAGTCAAATTTATGCTAAAAAAGAAGCATATTTTCTGAACAACTTCTAACTACGTCCAGGCATTTACGGAATAGCTAAGGCTACCAAACAAAAAAGTCCATGCGCCTTATGCGCACAGACTCATACCACCTCAAATTATTCTGAAAAAGCAGTTTTACTTTTAGGACTTAACTTTGGGGGATAGATATCCAGTTGGAAGGGTATTTTTTATTGCATCCCCGATCATTGATGACAATGCGTACGCGAGTGGGTGGACTGGTACCTCGCTTTACGGAGAACCAAATGTCCCTCAAATCCGTAGATTGCCCCAGGGCGCAGAAGCCGTACAGACGCGTGTTCGTCTCGTCGTAAATATCGACCCAGCTACGGGAGGCATTACTATTTAGACCACAGGCTGGTAAGCCAGGCGCTGCACTGAAAAGGTAATCGGGAAAGGCATGATAATTGTATACCGGTATGCGGTAACGGAGATAATCACCACTCTTTTCCACCTTAGCCAACTTGATTTTTGGGTTCGGAAGATTAGGCGGGCATTTAAAGCCTACCGGATTGTTGTTTGGGCAATCAAAGTACAAGTTGATTTTGTCAATACAAATCACATCACCAGGCTGCATGACCAGCTTGAAACCAACCGTTTTGAAATCTCCGCCGCAGGTAAAGCTGCCGCTAAAAGGAGTGGCGTAATGGCTGTTTGTGCCATAAAGATTAGTGGGATCATCCAGGCGGACGGTACCCTGGTAAGGTTGTGTGCCCTGCGTTATTCTACTCTGTGAAATATAGGCCCGGTGCTGGATATTATTGGGGCTTTGACGCACCCGATAGGCAAATTTCATACCCGTAATTTTTCCGCTGGGGTAACCGGGCTTGAGGGGGAACTGTGCCCAAATAAAACTACCCTCTTGAATGGGAGCTACACAACGGATGTAAAATTTTCCGTTTTTCTCGAAGAATTTGACCTTTGGGCTCAATTGGTGATTAGGTTCTCTTACGGAACCGCTTTTGAGGTTTAGGGAGAGTTCAGACTGGCATTTGTTCCCCTGTAGGGTAATTGGCTTTGCCTCAGTTTTGAATTTGCGGAGTTGCTGAGTTCGAACCTGACCGTAACTATTTAGACTTAGACTCAGGCAAAGCAGCATCGCTAGAAATGAAATAGTTCTCATGTAGTGAATTTTTAGGATTTAATGATGATTTCACCTACATGTGTCTGCTAGTGGAAAGGTATGACCCCCCCTACGAATGTTTTTTTCAGAAACAACTTCAGAAACTAAAAAATTGAGCGATGCGTTTCAGCAGACTTTTTTCGTTGGGCCCCGTTTTTGGTTCCATGAGTGTTGCCGGCGGCTCGTCCGTGGCGGTATTCATGACGTTGACGTCTGAGAATGTTTTTGAGGAGGTTTGTCGGGAGGTGGAAGTTACTTCTTCTTCCGAATCAAAAAGCTGTTCAAAATTTTCGGCGAAAGTCTGCAAGAGCTGTCCCGCTGCGTAGTCGATGTGTTGCTCATTGTAAGCAGCTGGCTTGTCGATAATATTGATCCGCATACTGATGTCAATATCCGTACCTTCCGGACGTGGAGATAATTGGCTATCCACGGTTAATTCTGCCTCATCCTGGCGTTTTAAATCCTTTCCCTGACCAGCAAAGCTGATTTTGTATTGCTCCTGATCTTTATCCGTAAGGCCTATTTCACCGACGTAGGTTGATTCGACAAAGCTTAGGTCGGTCTGGGCCTCTACCTCATACTTTTTTGGCGAAAGCTGACGAATAATTCGGACACCGGGTGTACTTTTTACAATGGTAGGAAGGTCAGTGAACTTATCCCAAACCCGCTCGATGGGCTGCGAAATGGTAAAACTGGTTTTGACTTTGCTGCTCATAGTGTTCTTATCTTTATTATATATCGTCTAAGTACCTGTATATGTTCCCTTACGAATTAGACAAAGTCAACACTTCCTTTTCCGTGATACGGGCTCCGGGTACGCAGCTTACCATTTCTCTTGGATCGGCGACCCGATCAAGGGGTTGGGGAATGTCGAATGTTTTGCTTATTGAGGTCTTCATTTAATCATCTTTTTGATTTCTCACCTGGCTTGTCCTGTAGGATAGTAATCTTGTAAGACCTACTGTATTTTCCACCGGCAGTTCTTTGGGAAAACAAAAGTCGCGGCCGCACGGTTTTTATGCTTTATATCGGTCTAACGTAATCCACACCAATGGACTTCTCTCGTTTAAGGAATGATTTTCCGGTTTTTAAGCATCATCCGTCACTGGTATACTTGGATAGTGCGGCAACCAGCCAAAAACCCGACGTAGTGATAGCAGCCATTCAGCACTTCTATGCGTCGGAAAATGCGAATATACACCGCGGTCTGTATCCTATGGCTGCCCGGGCGAGTCGTAAGTACGAGGCGGTAAGAGAGAAAGTTGCCCACTTTATTGGGGCCACTTCCCAGCAAGAGATTGTTTATACCAGCGGAACGACCCAGGGGGTTAATGTAGTGGCGCAGGCTTTTCTGAGGCCCCGTTTGCGACCGGGCGATGAAGTCATTATCACTACGCTGGAACATCACGCCAATATTATTCCCTGGCAACAATTGGTGGAGGGTAGCCGGGCGAAATTAAAAGTTATCCCGCTCAACGAGGCGGGAGAGTTGGAGCTGTCCACACTCTTCGGAGCCCTGAGTGAAAGAACGGCTATGGTGGCCTGTTCGCACATCTCGAATACCCTGGGAACGATTAATCCCGTTCGGGAAATAGTAGAAGGTGTCAGGCGCTATCGTGCGGATATTCCAGTCTTAGTAGATGCAGCACAGAGTGTGGCCCACTACGATTTGAACGTGCAGGCGCTGGATTGTGATTTTTTAGTGTTTTCCGGACATAAGCTTTTTGGCCCGACTGGCATCGGTGTACTCTATGGTAAAGCGCAGCATCTGCGGCAAATGTCACCCATTACTTTTGGTGGAGATATGATCGAGTACGTTTCTTTCGAGCGTACTTCCTTTGCCACGGCGCCTCGTAAATTTGAAGCGGGCACCACGAATATAGCCGGGGTTATAGGCCTGGGCGCGGCCATTGATTATATTTCGAAAATTGATCGCGCTGCGGTTCGGGAAGGACTAAAGGCGCTACACGACGAAACGATAGCCGGTTTGAAAGATATTCCGGGATTGCGTATTATTGGAAATGCTCGGAACAAAAGTGCCATCGTGTCTTTTGTCCTGGAGCAGGCGCATCCGCACGATATTGCTTCTTTTCTGGGCGCAGAAAATATTGCCGTCAGAGCGGGCCATCACTGTACACAACCTTTGATGGATACTTTGGGCTTGCCAGGTACTGTGCGGGCTTCCTTCTCGCTGTACAATACCAGGCGGGATGTCGAACGTTTGGTAAAGGCCGTGCGGGAAGTCGCCGATTTTTTTGCATAACCTACTTAATCTATTTAATTGATGGATATCAATCTAATTGCTTTCGGAATTGCCAAAGATATACTCGGAGAAAAGACCGCCATACTTAGCCTGGAAGACAGGGTTACCGTAGGTAGCCTGAAGGAAAAGTTGATCAGGGAGTATCCTGCCTTCGAAAAATTGCGCTCCCTCTCCATTGCCATAAATGAAGAGTACCAAACGGATGATTATGAAATCAGTCCTCAGGATGAAGTGGTGATTATACCGCCGGTCAGCGGCGGCTAGTCTTTAGAGGTGCTCATTTTGCACTTCTACAATTTGGGCCATGATACTCAGGGCGATTTCCTGGGGACGTCGGGCATTAATATCAATACCGACCGGTCCGTGAATACGGTCTACCGCTTCCTGGCTGAACCCTTTTTCGAGTAATCTTTCTACGCGCCTGGCCTGGGTGCGCCGACTCCCCAAAGCACCAATGTAAGCCACCTTGCTCTTGAGTAGAATTTCGAGGGCATTATCGTCGATTTTGGGGTCGTGGGAGAGCGTTACCGCAAAAGTATAGGCATCGAGTTGATAATTAGGTAGTATCTCGGAAGGGTAATCGTTAAATAAATGATCCGGTTGACTGGGGAATTGCGTTTTATTGGCAAAAATGCCACGGGGGTCAATAACAATCGTCTCGAAGCTAAAGCTTTTCGCCAACTGAATGAGGTCAGCGCTAAGATGGGCAGCACCAATCAGGAATAATTGGCTTTTTTGGGGAAGCACATGCAAAAAATAATCCTGACCTTTTATCTCTACTATCTGACTTTTCCTATTCCGGTAGGCTTCCTGAGCTTTTTGCGAAAGCAAATCCGTCGCCGATACATCTGATTTGATTATCCCGGCAGACAAATCATTATTCATTAGCGGACTTACCCAGATGCAGCCCTGGTTATTTTGGAGGTGCTCCTCCAGGGAAGACCATAGGCCCGTTTTGGGTAATAATTCCAGGTAAACCTGGATTCGCCCCCCGCAGCTAAGCCCAACCGACCAGGCATCGTCGTTGGATACCCCAAAATCAAGCAGGCGGGCCGTTTTGTTTTCAAATAAATTCATGGCCGCTTTCAGTACGGCGCCTTCGACACAGCCACCGCTGACGGAGCCCGCCATTTCTTGATCTTCGTTGATTAGCAATACAGATCCTACGGGGCGGGGAGAGGCATTCCAGGTTTTTACGACCCGGGCGATGGCGATTTCTTTGTCCGCTGCTCTCCATTTATTAATAAGCGATAGATGATTCTTCAAAGCGAAGGATTTTAGATGAATACGATTTTCAGTAAATTAACAAGATAAACGTTGGGCTGTTTAATGTGTCTTGGAACTTGTCTAAAGTTAGTACAAAGTGAATCTATTTGGTCAAAAAAACAGTTACATCATTTTTCATCCCCCGTACCCCCTTTGAAGGGATTAGCCTTGGCTTTTCCCAGTGGGAAAAAGAGCCTGGTATCAGGGGGATGACAGAATTCTAGGTAGATTCTAAAAGTGTAAGTAACCAACTGAAAAAGTTTAAATCGCTTCGAAATCATTTAGAACCAAAGTTTCTATACTTAAGAAAAAAATATATGCAGGAAATTCTAGTAGGTACCGCAAAAGGTTTATTGGTTTACACTAAAAAAGACAAAGAATGGGCTGTCAAAAAAGTACACTTTTTAGGTTTTCCGGTGGCTTTTTTATTTGTGGACGAACGCACAGGTACCTGGTGGGTGGGTTTGGCGCATCGACACTGGGGCCCTAAACTACATCGATCTTTTGACCGGGGAAATAGCTGGGAAGAAATGCCCTTGCCCAAATACCCAAAAGACGCCAAACTGAGCAAAGGGAAACCGGCCCTTATGAAAAAGATGTGGTGTATGCAGCAGGCGGGAGCAGATCGACCGGGCGGACTTTGGCTGGGAACCGAGCCCGGAGGGCTTTTTTATTCAGCGGATCAGGGCGAGCATTTTGAACTGGTTCGTTCGCTATGGAATCATCCCTCGCGCCAGGATTCCATGCAGTGGTTCGGGGCGGGCCGGGATTACCCCTTTATCCATTCCATTGTCGTTGATCCAGGCAATAGCGCGCACCTATACATTGCCGTTAGCTGTGCTGGTGTTTTTGAAACGAAAGACGGTGGCGCCAGCTGGTCGCCCCGTAATCAGGGGCTGGTGGCGGCTTACCTGCCGAATCCATCGGTAGAGGTGGGGCACGATCCGCATCTGCTTTTGCAGAGCCATAAAGATCCGAAGGTACTTTGGCAGCAAAATCACTGCGGCGTATTTCGCACGACTGATGGCGGAGCGCAGTGGCAGAATATATCGGATCAGGAAGGACTGGCAGGTTATGGCTTTGCCCTGGCCATTGATCCGGATACAACCGATCGGGCCTGGGTGATCCCCGCCATTAGTGATGAGATGCGCGTCGCCAAAGACCTGGCACTGGTGGTGAGTCGTACCCAAGACGGCGGTCAGACCTGGGAGGCCCAACGAAACGGACTACCCCAGGAGCACAGCTTTGATATTGTATACCGGCACTCCCTGGTTTACCGATCTGGCTTACTGGTATTTGGCACTAATAATGGTAATATTTATTTGTCGGATAGCGGAGGTGCTTCCTGGCAACAACTGGCGGGCAACCTTCCCCGAGTTGATGCCGTTGTTATAGCATAAGGAGATTGCGAAAATATGACTAAAGAAGAATTACAAAGATACGCTCGCCATTTTGTACTTCCTGACTTCGGTCGGGAGGGACAGGAGCGCCTGCGAGAAGCCCGGGTGCTGGTCGTCGGAGCGGGCGGTCTGGGTAGCCCTTTACTACTTTATTTGGCGGCCGCCGGCCTAGGTCATATCGGTATTATTGATGATGATGTTGTCGATCTGAGTAATCTCCAGCGGCAGGTATTATATACTAGTCAGGATATTGGGAAGCCCAAGGCGGTAGTGGCCAAACAGCGGATTAAAGCACTTAATCCGCACATCGAGGTGCAGGTCTATAAAAAGCGGCTGACGATTGACAATGTAATGGAGCTCATTCAGCCCTACGATATTGTTGCGGATGGTACGGATAATTTTCCGACGCGATATCTGGTTAATGACGCTTGTGTACTGGCCGGGAAAGTTAATGTATACGCTTCTATCTTTCGTTTCGAGGGGCAGGTCGCTGTCTTTAATTTGCCACAGGCCGATGGTCAACGCGGCGTGAATTATCGCGATCTTTTCCCGGAGCCACCCGATCCGGAAGCCGTGCCTAATTGCGCGGAGGGAGGCGTACTGGGCGTGCTACCGGGAATAGTAGGTAGCTTGCAGGCTAATGAAGTGATCAAAGTCGCAACGGGTATCGGTGAACCCCTGGCTGGCCGTCTGTTTATGATCGACACCCTAAGCTTCGAGACGCGTACGCTGAAAATACCCAGGAATCCGAATCTCAAGATTGAGAGTCTGGAGGCACTGGCGGATTATTGTGCCATTCCTACGCCCGGTGGTTTGAGCCTTTCGGCAAAAGATTATGCAGAATGGCGAAAGCAAGGGGTGGAGCACTTCCTGTTAGACGTACGGGAGCCGCATGAATATGCGGTGCATCATATGGATGGCCAGTTAATTCCACTAGGGGAGCTTGCGCAAAAAATCACGCAAATACCAACCGATAAAAAAATTGTGGTCCATTGTAAAAGCGGGGGCCGCAGTGCAAATGCAATCCGCCAGTTGGAAGGCCTGGGAAACTTTACAGCACTTTATAATCTGGAGGGCGGCATTCTGGCCTGGGAAAAACTAGAACATTATGATTAAAATTAATTTTACACCCGCACTACAGCGATTCTTTCCAAAAATCCAATCCCAGGAGGTAGAAGCGGAAACGGTGTTAGAGGCGCTCGAAATGCTGGAGAAAAAATATCCGGGTATTAATGCCTACCTGCGCGACGAGAGCGGTCGTTTACGTAAGCACATCAATATATTTATCGATCAGGAGCTCATCCAGGATCGGCAAGAACTGGCCGATCCGCTAGATCGTAAGCAGGAATTGCTCATCTTTCAGGCACTCTCGGGAGGTTAAAATTCACTGAATTAAAGAAAATGAATAAAAAAGCACCATTTTTTGGCGGTGCTTTTTTTATTTTAATAAACAGATTTATCTTTGCAAGGCGTTGTTAATCAGGTTTTTGTGAGTTTACTTCCTTTTAAAGTGATTATTTTTTTTCAACAAATAAGGAAATCTGTCTTTGTTCCAGGAGGAAAGCTGTTGCATATTTGTAATGTCGAAAGGAGGAAGATAGTAGAGACTTGCTCCTGACAGATTCGCAGAAGAGCGGATCACAAAGATACAAAAGATTATGATTTGTTAGAAATTAGGTTATCCCAAAAACCAACCGATTTTATAAAATTGAGTAGCTAAGAATTTTCGCATAGAAAATTCATGATCCCAAAAACACGTTCCTTGCCAGTTTGCTGGCAAGGAACACCATTAAACTGAACCCTTAAAGAACTTTTTAAAAATTAGGTCGTCTTATTTTTTTCATGAGATTATGATTTGTTATTAGCAAGAGCTCCGCAGACGCGGAGCTTTTTTTATTTTATTCAACAGTTTTTTATTGCATTTATTTGGTTTTGTAGGGGTTAGAAGCAGTGTAGAGCGTAAAAAAGGTTCTTTTTTTTCAACAAATCGAAAAATCTGTCTTTGTTCCAGGAGGAAATCTGTTGCATATTTGTAATGTCGAAAGGAGGAAAGTAGTAGAGACTTAATCTCCTGACAGATTCGCAGAAGAGCGGATCACAAAGGTTAGAAAATAGGTTATCCCAATAACCAACCGATTTATAAAATTGAGTAGCTAAGAATTTTCGCGTAGAAAATTCATGATCCCAAAAACACGTTCCTTGCCAGTTTGCTGGCAAGGAACACCATTAAACTAAACCCTTAAAGAACTTTTTAAAAATTAGGTCGTCTTATTTTTTTCATGAGATTATGATTTGTTATTAGCAAGAGCTCCGCAGACGCGGAGCTTTTTTTTGTCCCGTATTTTCGTCTACTTGTCTCTATATACTTTTGAAAGCCGACTTTCCTGGCTTAATTTTACGATGCTTTGTTACCTCCCAGGTTTTTTGGCGTCGTAACAGCCATTTTTTGATTGAAAAAAAGTTTATGAAAAAAGTATTGACTCTAATCGTTTTATCTTTTGGTGTGATCACTTTTAGTTGGTCACAAGAAACTACTGAAGAATTACAACAAACAAAAACGGCCAAAACGGCTGAATTGGAGGAAGCAGAAGCACAGTTAAAAGAAATACAATCACAGGTTAATGGCCTGAAATCTGATCTGGCGCAAATTAAAGAACAATTGACCCCCTATCCGCGCTGGAAAAAAGGCTTACTCAGTAATATCGGACTCAATTTTTCTAATTTTAACAACTGGTTGCCAAAGGATCAGCCCAGTACTTCGGCCGTGAATATTGGTTTATCTACTACGGGTTTCGTGAATGCGCAGTTTGAAAATGCTTTCTGGCGTAACAGCGCGAACCTTACCCTGGGATGGTTGAAGTTTGATAATAAGGACAATCCCGACGACAATGATGAATTCCAGGTAGCGGCCGACGCATTTAATATTACTTCTCTGTATGGTCGCAATATTACCAAAAAAATAGCGGTCTCTATCCTGGGGGAATACCGGACCTCAGTATTGGATGGTAAATTAAATAATCCGGGCTACCTCGATTTAGGGGTAGGAGCGACCTGGACTCCCATCCCCGACCTGGTAGTGGTGGCCCACCCCCTGAACTACAACTTTGTATTTGCCGAAGATGATATGAATTTTAATTCTTCTCTGGGTGCCAAGATTGTTGCGGATTACACCCGATCTTTTGGCAATTTTGGCTGGAAGTCCAATCTTTCTACTTTTGCCAGTTACGAGAGTAGCGATCTCTCGAATTGGACCTGGGTAAATAATTTCAGCACGGCAGTCAAAGGTATCGGCGTGGGGCTGGATATCGGCCTGCGTAATAATAAACAAGAAGCATTGTCGGCCGGAAAAACGGATAATCCCTTACAAACCTATTGGATTCTGGGGCTGTCCTATGCCGTTTCTAAATAAAGCTCCTGTTGTTTGGTCGAAGCTCCTGCTTCGACCACCACCACTCTTCCCTTGTCAAAACCCCTTCTCTTTTTTATTTTTACGCCAGACCCCGAAGTACAAAAGTCGAATCCATGAAAAAAGTATTACTACTCATTTGCTCATTCTTGTTATTAGTCGGCTTACAATTACGAGCACAGGAAAACAAAGAAGAGCTGCAAGAAACAAAAAAAGCCAAAACGGCTGAACTCAAAGAAACGGAAGCGGAATTAAAAAAACTGCAGAAGCAGGTGAAAGGACTCAAGTCAGATATCGCTAAGATTACGGATGAATTGACCCCCTACCCGCGCTGGAAAAAAGGCCTCTTGAGTAATATTGGGCTCAATTTTTCCAACTTCAATAACTGGTTGCCCAAAGACCAGCCAAATACCTCCGCGGTGAATATTGGTTTTTCAACTACGGCCTTTGCAAATGCTACTTATGAAAAATCTTTTTGGCGCAACAGCGCTAACCTGACCCTGGGGTGGTTGAAGTTCGATAATAAAGACAATCCCGACGACAATGATGAGTTTCAGGTTTCTGCCGATGCTTTTAATATCACTTCCCTTTATGGGTATAACCTGAGTAAGCGCCTGGCCGTCTCTACGCTGGGAGAGTATCGCACATCTATCCTCGACGGGAAGCTAAATAACCCGGGGTATTTGGATGTGGGCCTGGGAATTACCTGGACGCCCATTCCCGATTTGGTCGTGGTGGCCCATCCGCTGAACTATAACTTTGTCTTTTCGGAAGAGGAGTTGAATTTCAACTCTTCCCTGGGGTCAAAAGTGGTGGCCGACTATACCCGTTCTTTTGGGAATATTGGCTGGAAATCCAATTTGTCAGCTTTTGTCAGTTACGAAGGCAGCGATTTCTCCAACTGGACCTGGGTGAATAATTTTAATACCGCCGTTAAAGGCATTGGCATCGGTCTGGATTTGGGCTTGCGCTACAACAAACAAGAAGCTTTGTCGGCGGGTAAAACGGATAATCCTATCCAGACTTATTGGATACTTGGTCTTTCCTACGCCATTTCTAAATAATTGCTCCTACTGTTTGGTCGAAGCTCCTGCTTCGACCAGGGGCTGTTGAGGCATTTTTTGCGGAAGCAGCAGAAAAAACCGAAAAGCATGGGTCGATAATGGGTCGAATTCAAAATACTGGCTTATCTTTGCAGACAATTTGGGGAATAGGAAGGTATAGACCCTTAATCCGAGATTTCGGCTCCATTTTGTGCCTGCGTCTTCTTGAGTGCCCCCGGTGCGACGAAGCGCAAGGCTAACTACCATCCGAACTTTCCCACCAAGGTGGACACAATTACTATCACAAAAGTCATATCTAATGCCAAAAGATACTTCCATTAAATCGGTACTCATCCTGGGGAGCGGTCCCATTGTTATCGGTCAGGCTTGCGAATTTGATTATTCAGGGTCACAGGCCTCTCGTTCATTGCGAGAAGAAGGAATAGAAGTCAGCCTGATCAATTCGAACCCGGCGACGATTATGACCGATCCGGTTACGGCCGATCACGTCTATCTCCTGCCCCTCACGCCCGAGAGTATTATCAAGGTATTAGAAGAGCGCCACATCGATGCTGTACTGCCGACGATGGGTGGACAGACGGCCCTAAACCTGGCCATAGAAGCGGGTAAGTTGGGCATCTGGGATAAGTATAATATCCGACTGATTGGGGTCGATCTGGAGGCCATTGAATTGGCTGAAAATCGCGAAGCTTTCCGTAAGCACATGATCGATATCGGGCTCAGTGTTGCCCCCTCCTTTATTGCTAACTCCTTTCTGGAAGGTAAAGAAGCGGCCCAGAAAATTGGATATCCACTGGTGATACGTCCTTCCTACACGCTGGGAGGTACCGGTGGCGGCTTCGTACACAAAGAAGACGAATTCGATGCCGCCCTGCGTCGCGGACTGGATATGTCTCCTACGCACGAGGTGCTGGTGGAAAAAGCCGTACTGGGCTGGAAAGAATTTGAATTAGAATTACTGCGGGACGATGCAGACAATGTCGTGATCATCTGTACGGTAGAAAATCTGGACCCAATGGGGATTCACACCGGCGATAGTATCACCGTTGCTCCCGCCATGACCCTTTCGGATACCGCCTACCAACAAATGCGTAATGAAGCCATTCAGGCGATGCGCTCCCTGGGTAATTTTGCCGGCGGTTGTAATATTCAGTTTTCACAAAACCCGGAGACCGAAGAGCTGATTGTGATTGAGATTAATCCTCGGGTGTCTCGCTCCTCGGCCCTGGCTAGTAAAGCAACCGGATACCCGATTGCTAAAATCGCCGCTAAACTGGCGATTGGATACACGCTCGACGAACTAAAAAATCAGATTACCAAGACGACTTCGGCTTACTTCGAGCCCTCGATCGACTACGTTATCGTAAAAATGCCCCGTTGGGATTTCAGTAAATTCCATGGATCAGAACACACACTGGGCCTGCAAATGAAGTCCGTAGGAGAAGCTATGGGGATTGGTCGTTCTTTCCTCGAGGCACTGCAGAAAGCCTGCCAGTCACTGGAGAACGGTCGTGCCGGTCTGGGAGCAGACAAAAAGGAATGGATCAAAACCGACGATATCCTCGAACGCCTGGAAAAGGTGAGCGATGACCGAATATTCCGCCTGAAAGATGCCTTGCGCCTGGGAGTACCCTCTAAAACGGTTCAGAAGCTGACCAGAATTGACCCCTGGTTCATCAAGCAGATCAAGCGCCTGGTGGACATGGAGAAGGATATGGCAAAATACAATGTACCCGAAGATATACCCACCGACTTTTTGCGACAGCTAAAAGAGGTCGGCTACTCCGATAAGCAGATCGCCTGGTTGATGCGGGTCGAAGAAGAGGCGGTTACGAAATACCGAAAAGCCCAGGACATCCGGCGTACTTACAAAATGGTAGACACCTGTGCGGCAGAATTCGAAGCGCAGACGCCCTATTTCTATTCGACCTTCGACGGAGAAAACGAAAGTCTTCCTTCCAATAAGAAAAAAGTAATCGTATTGGGCTCCGGCCCCAACCGTATCGGTCAGGGCATTGAGTTTGATTACTGCTGTGTACATGGACTCATTGCGATCAAAGAGGTCGGCTACGAATCCATCATGGTCAATTGTAATCCGGAGACGGTATCTACCGATTTCGACGTGGCGGACAAGCTGTATTTCGAGCCCGTATTCTGGGAGCACCTCGAAGAGATTATCGAGCTGGAAAAGCCCGATGGTATCATTGTACAGCTGGGCGGGCAGACTGCTCTGAAGCTGGCCGAAACCTTCTACAAGAAGGGTATTCCAATCATTGGTACCCAATTTCAATCGATGGATCTGGCGGAAGACCGCGAGGCTTTTTCTGATCTGCTCAAAGAACTGGAAATCCCCTATCCCCGCTACGGTGCCGCTAAAGATACGGACGAAGCACTTGCCGTCGCTAATCGGGTTTCTTATCCGGTCTTAGTGCGGCCCTCCTACGTATTGGGGGGACAACGTATGCGGATCGTGATCAATGATCAGGAACTGGAGCGTCACGTCTTGAGTATCTTTAAGCACATGCCGGATAATAACGTGTTGATTGATCAGTTCCTGGAAAGAGCCAAAGAAGCCGAAATCGACGCCATTTGCGACGGAGAAGATGTCCACATCATGGGGATCATGGAGCACATCGAACCGGCGGGTATCCACTCGGGAGATAGCTCAGCCGTACTACCGACCTACAGCCTTTCGGTAGAAGCGGTGGCCAAGATGGTAGAGTATACGAAGAAGCTGGCAAAGGCCTTGAAAATAAAGGGTTTAATTAATATCCAGTTTGCGATTAAGGACGATCACGTTTATGTGATCGAGGCCAACCCAAGGGCCTCCCGGACCACGCCATTTATCGCCAAGGCCTATAAAGTTCCTTATCTGAAGATTGCAACCAAGATCATGCTCGGTACGCACACTCTGAAGGACTTTGACATCGAGCCGCAGCCCAGTGGTTATGCCATAAAAGTTCCGGTCTTCTCCTTTGAGAAATTCCCTAACGTGGATAAAAACCTGGGACCAGAAATGAAGTCAACCGGAGAAGAGATTCGTTTTATAAAGGACCTTTCTGATCCTTTCTTCCGCGATCTCGATAGCCGACGGAATATGTATTTGTCCCGATAATTATAGATAAATAAAGCAATGTGCAAGCCTGGTCAACCGACCGGGCTTTTTTATACTGCCTACATCACTGATCCCCCTCGCAAGCCCCCTCCTTCCACTTCAGCACCCCGGCATTACCAGCTACACAATCGTTGGAATAGGTCTTGCCGTCACAGCCGCACACCGGGGCATAAATCATGGGGCAGACCGCATCTTCCTGCACCCGACTGGGGTCGTAACAGTCGTCGGCTTTTTGTTTCAGCCCGTTATTACAGGCCAATAAGAAGCAGATAAGAAGTAAGGCGCTAAACTGTTTTTCCATGTCGTTTGTAGATTAGATGAGTTGTCAAGTTACGAATTTCTTACCTTGGAATTTAGACATCAGAAAACCAAAGCCATGATTAAGTTTTTCAACGAAAAAGAAGAAGCGGCCATTATAAAATCGATTCAGGAGGCCGAGCAAAATACTTCCGGTGAGATTCGGGTACATTTACACGAAGCCATCGATAAATCCCTGATGCAGGATGCCAAAATGGCTTTCCGCAAGATGGGTATGCAAAAGACCCGGGCGCGGAATGGCGTCCTGGTTTTCCTGGTGCCCGCCGAAAAGAAATTTGCCATCCTGGGGGATAAAGGAATCAACGAAGTGGTCCCCGATGATTTCTGGGAAGAAGTAAAGGATAAGATGCAGCATTTTTTCCGACGGGGGCTTTTTGCCGACGGGGTCTGTGCCGGGATAGAGCAGGTAGGGGCGCAATTGGGAGTCTACTTCCCCTACCAAAACAATGATAAAAATGAACTCTCCAACGAAATCTCTTATCAGGAAGAAGAGTAGACGAAATTTTACCGGGGTTTATCGTAAAATCTGGCGACTTTTCTGATAAAAGCCTTCTTTCTGTCCAAACAACTGGTCACCAATCATGCAACACTTGAGATATAGCTTACTTTTTGTCCTGATTTTTTCTTTTGTCGGCAGCCTTTCGGCAAAACAGATTCCACCCAAATCGGATCAACTGGTTAACGACTACGTTAACCTGCTGAGTAGTAGTCAGCAGCAGCAGCTGGAAAATAAATTGGTCGCTTACGACGACTCCACTTCAACCCAGATTTCCATTGTTGTTGAGCGCTCCCTGGAAGGCGAAGAAGTATTCGATTATTCCTATCGACTGGCAGAAGCCTGGGGGATCGGGCGCGACGGGAAGGATAACGGTATCTTGATCTACGTCGCTCTGGAAGACCGGGAACTCTACATCCAGACGGGTTACGGTACGGAAGGCTTTTTGACGGATGCCATGGCCAGCCGGATTATTGATCAGATTATTACCCCGGCTTTTCGGCGCGAAGCTTATTTTCAGGGCCTGGACGAAGCGACCACGATCATTATGCAGTTGGGTACTGGAGAGTACGATAATACCGACCTGGAAAAAGACAGTTCCGGCTCGGGCCTGGAAGCACTGTTTATCTTGTTTCTGATCATCATAGTCATCGTCGTATTGGCCAATTTATTTAATCGGGGCGACGATTGGGACGACTGGGATGACGACGGTGGTTATCACCGACGGGGCAAATACGATTATGATCAATACGGACGTCCGAAGCGACGTCGGGGCCGCAGTGGTGGCTGGATCTTCCTTCCCGGCGGCGGTTCTTCGGGCGGTGGCGGCGGCTGGTCCGGTGGTGGCGGTGGTGGCTTCGGTGGTTTTGGTGGCGGTGGTTTTGGTGGTGGTGGAGCCGGTGGTTCCTGGTAAACCAAAACAATTTTTTATATTGCTATCCAATTCAATCATTCAGCAAATCAACAATTCACTAACTATTTAGTATGCGCAAAATAACCGCCGACTGGGTCTACCCGGTCCAGGGAGACCCCATCAAAGAGGGCGTGGTCGTCCTGGATAAAGAAGGAAAAATAGTATCGCTCGATCAACGCAGTCAACACGATTCCGCAAGCCTGGAAGTGCACCGGGGTGTACTGACGCCTGGTTTTATCAATACCCACTGTCACCTGGAGCTCTCCCATATGAAGGGGCGGGTCAATACCGGAACCGGCTTATTACCCTTTTTGCAGAGCGTCGTTGCTTTTCGGGACATTCCCATGGAGGAGATACTGGAGGCCATAGTGCAAGCCGATCAGGAAATGTACGAGCAGGGTATTGTCGCCGTGGGGGATATTTCCAATAAGTTGGATACCGCCGCCCAGAAGGATAAAAGTAAGTTGCGCTATTACACTTTCGTGGAAATGTTTGACTTTTTGCAGGAAGACAATGCTCAGCAGACCTTCGAACAATACCAGTCGGTATACGAGGGACAGAGCACCGCACATGGTAATCGTAAAGCTTACGTTCCCCACGCGCCCTACACCGTTTCTAAGCGCCTTTTCCAGTACGTCCGCGAGCATAATCCCTCCGATTGTACGGTTAGCATCCACAACCAGGAGACGGCACACGAGGATGAATTTTTTCTAAGCAAAACCGGCGGTTTTCTTGGTTTCTATAATGATTTTGGCTTCGATATTAGTGCCTTTGGCGCCAGCCAGAAGACCGCTATTCACTATGCCCTGCAGCATATGGACCCCAATTGCCGTACGCTTTTTGTCCACAATACCATGACCCGTCCCGAAGATATTGAAGCGGCGCAGGCCTGGAGCGATCAGGTGTATTGGGCCACCTGCGCCAATGCCAACCTCTACATCGAGAATCGACTACCCAATTATAAATTATTCCTGGATCAGGATGCCCGCATGACCATCGGTACCGATAGTCTGACCTCCAACTGGCAACTCTCCGTACTGGAAGAGATGAAGGTGATCGCCCGCTACCAGTCCTATGTACCTTTTGAGACCTTGCTGCGTTGGGCCACACTCAACGGTGCCGAAGCACTGGGCTTCGATAAGGACCTGGGTAGCCTGGAACCTGGCAAACGGCCGGGCGTACTGTGCCTGGATTTGAAGGAAGACCTCAAGCTGCGCCTAGATACACGGGTGGAGCGTCTCGTGTGACGGGGTGTCGGGTGTCGTGTGTCGTGTGTCGGGTGTCGTGTGTCATGTGTCGTGTGCCACCTGACACATAACACATAACACATAACACATAACACATAACACATGAGAAAACTAGACCCCATTCTTTTTTGCAGAAGATCTTATTTTTGCTAAAATCTTGGTGAGTACTACCGCTTCCTGAATACTATCGTTAATAGCATCCTCTGAAAGATAATCTAGTTGTGTGGCGAGTTGTAACCAAAATTGAGTCTCATCCATTTCCTCAATAGAGATGCACAATTTGGCGTACCACTCTTTTCGCGATCGGCCGCAGCGAGCAGCCCGGTAATTTGCGGCAGCAGAGGTTACTGATTTTATTAGCTGTCTTCGAATAATGGATGTATCCGGAAAATAGGAAAAGGAACGACTTAATAACACTACTTCAAGCGCAAATCGCTGCAGGCGATCGGCCAGTTGCTTGTTATTCATAAATGATGATTTTGAAGAGTGCTAATTATGACTTCAAGATAAATCATTTATCAATTATCTGCTTGCCATTAGCCGACAATTCCAGCTTTTCTAAAAACACACATAACACATAACACATAACACATAACACATAACACATAACACATGACACATAACACATGACACATGACACATGACTACTCTTCCTCGTCCTTATTAATCCGGTTGAAGAGCTGATTCAGGCGGTGCATTTCATCCAGCGTATCGTCCAGGTAAAAATTGATGTGGGGTACTTTACGCATCTGCTTGCGGACCCGGTGGGCCAGGGCCTGACGCAGACGACTATTCTGCTCTTCCAATTCCAGTATAACCTCTTGTTTGGTTTCGGTATTGTATACGCTAAGGTAGATTTTAGCCTGCCCCAAATCCGGGCTAATTTTCACCTGGGTGACGGTGACCAGCGGCTCCGTACCGTAGATGTAGCTGCCCTCATTTTGTAGGACGATACCAAAATTCCTTTTGACCAACTCCTCCACTTGCTTTTGTCTAACTGTCGCCATGACTATTGTTTTGATCTTGAATCGCTTCTAAAATATACTGTAAAAGTACAGTCTTTTTAACTACCGGGAAAAACAAATTGAGCTTCAATTAGTTCCCTTTTCAAATTTTTTGTTTTTTTGAGAAGTGCTACTTCTGTGCTTTTTAGCGAAAGCCAGCCGCAAAAAGATATTCACGACAAAATGAAACAGAGCTTACTGGATCGGCCCGTCACCTACCTAAAAGGCGTTGGTCCCAAAAAGGGGGAGATGCTGAATAAGGAGTTGTCGATCTTTACTTTTGGAGACTTGCTGCGTCATTTTCCTTATCGCTACGTGGATAAGACCCAATTCCATGCCATCAACAGCATTCAGGAAGAAGGTAGTATGGTGCAGCTGCGTGGCGTCTTGCGTAGCCTGACGGTAGCGGGGGGTGGCCGTAAGCGGCGCCTGGTCGGGCGCCTACGAGATGGGACGGGGTCAATCGAGCTGGTCTGGTTTAAAGGTATCCATTGGCTGGAAAAACAACTGGTCGTGGGGCAGGAGTACATCGCCTACGGCCGGGTCTCGGAGTTTAATAAGCGATTCAATATTCCACATCCGGAAATGGAAGTGTACGATCCCCAGAAAGTGAAGCAGGCCAGCACTTTTGCACCCATTTACTCCAGCACCGAAAAGCTTAATGCCAAGGGGCTGGATGCCAAGGGGATGCGCAAATGCCAGCGCAACCTAATCGCGCAGTTGACCGCAGAAGAGGTGCCGGAGAGTCTGCCCGAGTATTTACTGAAAAAACTCAAATTTCCTCCTCGTTACGATGCCCTGTGTTGGATACACTTCCCCCAAAACCAGGCACAACTGCAGACGGCACGCCGCCGCCTGATCTTTGAGGAGTTATTCTATATGCAATTACGCTTGCTGCGCTCTCGCTACCAGCGAAAAAAAGCGATTAAGGGCTTTACCTTTGGTCAGGTGGGGGATTACTTTCACGATTTCTATAAAAACTGTCTGCCTTTTAATCTGACGGGTGCCCAAAAAAGAGTGGTGAAAGAAATCCGTAAAGATCTCGGACAGGGACGGCAGATGAATCGCCTCCTGCAGGGCGACGTGGGCAGTGGTAAAACTATGGTAGCCCTGCTGACCAGTCTGATTGCATTGGACAACGGCTACCAGACCTGTCTGATGGCGCCGACCGAGATCCTGGCCCAACAGCATTACCAATCACTGAGCAACTATCTACAGGATATGGACGTGCAGGTTGATTTCCTTTCGGGCAGCGTCAAAGGCAAAAAACGCAAGGCGGTACTGGAAGACCTGGTAGAAGGACGTACCCATATCATAACGGGAACCCACGCACTGCTGGAAGATCCGGTCGTTTTTAAGAATCTGGGACTGGCTATCATTGACGAGCAGCACCGTTTTGGGGTGAAGCAACGCGCTCGCCTCTGGAAAAAAAGCCAGCCCTTCCCACCCCACGTGCTGGTGATGACCGCTACGCCCATCCCGCGTACGCTGGCCATGACCCTTTACGGCGATCTGGATGTTTCGGTCATTGACGAATTACCTCCGGGCCGCAAACCCGTGAAGACCCTACACCGCACGGAGAACCATCGCCTGCGTGTCTTCGGATTCATGCGGGAGCAAATTACCCTGGGCCACCAGGTCTACGTCGTCTACCCCCTCATCGAGGAATCAGAGACGCTGGAGCTAAAAAACCTGGAGGAGGGCTACGAAGCCCTGAGTCGCGAATTTCCCCCGCCCGATTATCAGATCAGCGTGGTACACGGCCGGATGAAACCCGCCGACAAGGATGCGGAGATGGCGCGCTTCGCTCGCGGCGAGACCCAAATCATGGTCGCCACCACGGTCATTGAGGTCGGCGTGAACGTCCCCAACGCCTCGGTGATGGTCATTGAGAATACCGAGCGTTTTGGCCTCAGCCAATTACACCAATTACGCGGGCGGGTAGGGCGCGGTGCTGATCAGGCCTACTGTATACTCCTATCTAGTTTCAAGCTCAGCAAGGAAGGACGACAACGCATCGACACCATGGTGCGCACCACCGACGGCTTTGAAATCGCCGAGGCAGATCTGCGCCTGCGAGGGCCGGGTAATATTGAGGGTACCCAGCAGAGTGGAATTATTAATCTGCACATCGCCGATCTGGCCCGCGATGGCAAAATGCTGGCTACGGCCCGGGAAATCGCCCAACGCATCCTCGATGATGATCCCGAACTGCAGGCCCCACACCATCAGCGCGTGCAAACGCAACTGCAAAAGCAAGGCAAACAGAAAATGGGCTGGGGTTTGATCAGTTAATTTGCGATTCCTTTCAACAAGTTGTATTTTAGTACCATCTACCCTTCTTAGAAAACATTCAGCACAATATTTGTCCTGAAAAATCGATTTTACATACATATATAAGGTGTCTTGGCCGACACCATGGATAACCGAACACTATATGACCAAGGTAATCAAAACGATCATCGCCGATGATCAACCCATTTTTTTAGAGGGGGTACAGAAAATATTATCTCAAAACCGAAATCTCTCCATCTCCGTGGCGGGTGTGTACAAAAGTGGTAAGGCATTATTGAAGGCCCTCCAGCAGGAGCCCATCGATCTCATCATCATGGATCTCAACCTGAAAGATATGGATGGACTCGAAGTAGTGAAGCAGATCCGAGAGCAGGGAGATCATCCTTTGATTCAGGTACTGAGTCGCTACGGCAACAGCCGCATGGTGAAATCCACCTTGCAAGCCGGTGCCAATGCTTATATCCTCAAGACGGGAGCACCCGATGAATTGCTCAATTCCATAGCGCAAATACTGAGGGGGGACGCCTACGTGGGCAAAGGAGTAGACGTGGAGAACGAGAAGGGCCTCCAGAATAACGGCGTGAAATCTTTCGAAGAGAAGTTTGTTAAGAAGTATTACCTCACCAAGCGGGAAATACAAGTACTACACCTCATCACCCAGGCCAAGAGTAATAAGCAGATCGCCAAAGAATTATTCATCAGTGATCAGACCGTCAGCGTACACCGCAAGAACATCATGCGCAAGGTAGGGGTCAGCAATACGGCCGGGCTGATTCGTCGGGCTTATGAATATTGTTTGGTGTGAGGGGGGCGGGCCCCCAAGATTAAAGTTTCCAGGGTTAAAGGTTAAAGTGGGGGTTAGGGGCAGAGGCAATTGATTCTAAAGAAAGGTCTGCGTTCAGAATAATGTGGTCCCCCTTGAAGGCAGGGGTGAGGTTCTAATAATAAACCTGAGCTTAGCAGGATACAGTCCCCCTTTGAAGGGGTACGGGGGATGAACGAGCTAAAAGTTGGAGCTGTAAGGATGAATCTTATGCCTGTAGTAATAAACATCCCCCTGCGCCCCCTTGTCTAAAAGTCCCGTTAGGGACCTAAGGTGGGTAGAGAGGAGAGGATCGTAATAAAATTAAGCGTGCCGTGAGGTACGCCACGTGATAATTTTGGATAGTTAAATCATTATGGCTAACACTTATACACAAATCCATATCCATGCTATTTTTGCGGTCAAAAACCGTGACGCCTTGATTCAAGAAAGCTGGCGAGAAAAATTATACCAATATATTACGGGGATTACGCAAAAATGTGGTCACAAAATGTTACAGATTAACGGTATGCCCGATCATGTCCATTTATTAATAGGAATACGTCCGACCCAATCTTTGTCGGATTTGATGAAGTAGATCAAAGGCTCATCTTCTGAATGGGTTAATAAAAATAAATGGACAAGCCATAGATTCTCCTGGCAAGAAGGGTATGGGGCTTTTTCCTATGCCAAATCACAGGTGCCCGGAGTTATAAAATATATTCAAGATCAAGAGGAACACCATCGTAAAAAGACATTTACGGAAGAGTATCTTGAATTTTTAAAGGCTTTTGAAGTAGATTTTGATGAAAAGTATATCTTTAAGTCCGTAATTTGAAACACCTTGCGTACCTAACGGCACGCAGAGGCTTGATTCGATATTACATTCTACCCACTTTCGGTACCTAGCGGCACCGGGTTGTAAATTTCGCGTCCCAAAGTTCTACCAGGAACGAGAGATATCCCCCCCCAAAACAAAGAAAAATAAAAATTACCCTAAAAAAGGTAGGTAGGTTTCCGAAAAGCGTGCTATATTTGTATTGAACATAGAAAAGAGGGGTGACGCCCTCTGTACGAAATCATACATCCCATGAAGCAAAGTTACACGATCTATCCGTCTATGGCGGAGTATATCACATCTATCGGTGTCCGCTTAAAGCGGTCCATCCCAAATTGGCATAATCACTACAAGTCTAGTAGATATATATTATTCGCAGTTGCTGCCAATAATAAAACAGATATGCCAGGTTTCCAGGTATAAACTTTACTTTTTTAGGATAAATTGATTTTTTTTTCTAATTTAGTTTTGATATTCGATTATGGTGCTTATTTTCGCAATCGAGTATTTTTTGTGAAAAAAAAGACTAAAGACGATCCGCCTGAAGCGGACCTAAATTCGACTAAAGACTTAATTTAATTCATAATCTTATTTTTTAACCTAATTTTTAACAAATTGTAATCTTATGGGAAAAACGAACTCTACTTTCGTTCGTCCATTTTGGATGGCTAGCCTTTTTGCGCTAGCGCTTTTCCTGATGCCCGCGCTACTTGATGCGCAGTGTCAGGATAATGTTATTGTTACTCTAGATGAAAATTGTCAGTTTGAACTGACGATTGCGAATCTAGAAGCCGGAAATTCCGGTGCCAACCGTATCATCGTTGATGATAGTGATCCTACTAATCGTCGGTTCGTCGACGGGATAGGAACTTTTCGTTATGGTCTTATCGATAATCAAGGAACACCAGATGATTCTTCAGATGATGAGTTAATCTGCTGGGGTACAGTTACTGCTGAAGACAAGACTGCACCTACTATTGAATGTCCAGATCCTTTCCTCGTGGAATGTTTCCTCGTTAACGAGGTTTTGAATGTTGCTAGTACTTTGGATCCAACTAGTGATCTTTACACTAATGAGCCTACTTTCAGCGACAACTGTAGCAATATTACTGACTATGAGTGGGCTGATCGTCTGCAGCTGAATGACTGTGATGCGCCTAACTATGGCCGTATCTTCCGTCGTTTTACTGTAGAGGATGATCAGGGACTGAGAGCTACTTGTGAGCAGACTATTGTTCTGACCAGAATCTCTCCGGATGATTTCTCTTTCGCTAACACAGAAGCTCCTGAAGGAACTACTTTTGAAGAAGTGGATGGCAAGTGGGTACACGAATTCAATACATGTGATGCCGATCCTACTAATCCTCCCGCTACTTTGTATCCTGGATACGTAGCAGTGAATGGTGAAACTTACACATTAGATGAAGTACAGTGTAATCTGTCTACTGACGTTGATTCTCGTCAGTTCTTGAACGTATGTGCCGATGGTTCTTACAAAGAAGAGCGCACTATCAAGGTATTTGACTGGTGTGCAGGTATGGTTACTGATGAATTCCACTACGTGGTTAAGGTGGGTGACTTTGAAGCTCCTGCTTTAGCTGAAGGTTCTTGCGCGCAGGTTTCTCCTCGCCTAAATGCAGCTGCCTTAGAAACTTTCTTGGGTAACCTTGCTGATCCTACAACTGGTAACGCGGCTCTTGATTTAACCGATGATGCTTACTGTGGTATGATATCTACTGGTCCAATGAACTGTACAGCGGCCATGAACATTAGCCTGTCTGCTTTGGAAAGCCGTTTTGGCGATCTGATTGAAGATTGTTCTGATGATCTGGACATTTCTGTAGAAGTATTCTCTTGGATAGCTGAAACGGTTGGTAAAATTCCAACGGGTGATTCCCTTTGGGTAAGAGGAGACTACACACGTAATGGTGACATGGTAATGGGGCTGCCTACTGGTAAGCACCTGATCTTCTTCAACGTTGCTGACGAGTGTTACAACGAAGGCGCTTTCGTAGTTCCTTTCCAGGTAATGGATCTGGTTAAGCCAGTAATGAAGTGTGACGATGAGTTGCGCGTGACA
>DATFKA010000145.1:0-33622 GCA_035268885.1 Saprospiraceae bacterium | reverse complement strand
GTTCATCGCGATTAACGGAAGTAAGCACGGCGTGCTTCACGCCCATCAGATCGATGGCTTCGGCTACCCTTCTGGGCTCGTCTTCATCGTACTCAGGTGGACGTCCCGTCTTCACGGCGCAAAAAGAGCAAGAGCGCGTACAGGTATTACCTAAAATCATAAAAGTGGCCGTACCAGCGCCCCAGCATTCCCCCATATTGGGACAATTACCGCTTTGGCAGATGGTATGTAAATTATATTCTTCTACCAGGGAGCGTACTTTTTTATAGTTAGGACCGATCGGTAGCTTGACGCGTAGCCAATCCGGTTTCCGACGCTTTGGTTCTTTCTTATCTACGATTGGTAAATCAATCATCGCTTTTTATTTTTTGCGAAAGCAAATATACTAGGTAATAAGGATAAAGGGCAAAGTTCGAAGGCTAAAGTCATATTTACATACATTTCCGAGAGCGGAATTGTTTGTAAAAATGGAGTAATCTTACGGCTGATATATTGAGATACTATTTGCGTTTTCCAAACTGGAAATTCAAGAACAGGTTCACAAAGACCGCCTGGTTATCAATCCCGGGAGTGTACTGAGATTCGATCATAATCGGCACTTCGTTAAGGAATACGTCGGCCATTACGCCCAGTTCTATCGCTTTGATGAACTCATCCAGGGAGCCCCAGTCGAAATGCATAGAAACCCGCCCGTGCAAGCCGGGGCGAAATTTAATTTCAGATAACCCTTTGAGGAAGTTGTCTGCGCCGAAGATATTTTCATTGCTTAAGAAGCGAAGGGCGTTTTCTTCCGTATACCTTTCACTGCGGTAATTCTGGCTACCAGGACTCTCGTTGACGTAGCGTAAAATGAGATAGTAAGGCTTCAACATACCGATGGTTGGACCACCCTCGAAGGAATATCCCACCGCGACCCCTTTGGTGCGTGCTTTTTCAGAAAAGTAGGTCTTCTGACCATACCCACCGCGTAATACAAAAAGGTTATTTTGCTTTCCGAACACAAAAGAACGGAAATTACTACCCAATCCACCCTGCAGACTACGGCTTTGGCGCGTCTGGCGAAAATGCTTAAGTTCTCCAATACTTACGTGCCAAAATTTGGTTCGGTAATAGGTTTCAATGGTACCAAAATTCAAGCCCATAGCCGCTCCGTTGGTATGTAGATTAAATTCAAAGGTATTTTCTTGTAAATAGACTAGTCCTTTTTTGTCGTCATAATTATTTTTGCCCAGGTCTAATACCTGCTGCGCCTGCACGAATACAGCCACACAACAAAATAAACCCAGCAAAATTATCGATTTAATCCTCATATGCACGTTATTTACTAGTGAGATAGCTTTTGTAATTTAGGAAAAATACCCAACATTTGCTGGATAATTATTCATTTTGGCAGATTAATGACGAATGCTTAGCAATCAAGAACCCATATTAGTTTATACGACCAGAACGTCTCAGCGCCTGAGGTACGTTTTAGACGTATTTTTTCACTATATCGTTCAGGCGGACTATCGGATAACCCAGGTTCAGGCGGATTATCAGCATTATACCGGTCCAAAAATTCAGTATACGTCTACGAATGCTAAGTCTTCAGGCCTCTTTATACCGGCTAGCGGTCTTTTACAGGATAACACAGAATATCAGGGTTTTGTTGTTTCGCAGCTATTTACACAGACCTCTGAGTATCTGAGCGGGCCGGGCCCTGAAAAAAAGGCTTATGACTTCGATGTTCTGGCCTTTTGTTTTTACGTTTTGAGTCAATACGAGCTGTATCAAGACCGCAGCCCTAAAGACCATTTAGCCCGTTTGCCAGCCAGGCAAAGTCGATTATACAAGGCCCATCTACTCCAGCGGCCAGTCATCGATGAATTATGTCTGCAAATGGTCCATAAGCTCCGACGGCAGTGGCCGGATTTCTCACCTACTTTTCCGAAATACCAGTACACGCCGACCTACGATATTGATATCAGCTGGGCCTATAAGCATCGAAGTTCTCCCCGGCAACTGGGTGCCATAACTAAAGATTTGGTAAAAGCAGACCTCAGCAGACTTCGACAACGCTGGCGGGTATTCCGGGGGCTGGAGAAAGATCCTTTCGACACCTTCGACTTCCTGGATCAGCTTCATCAACGGTACGAGTTGCAGCCGATTTATTTCTTTTTACTCGGTGATTACGGAGGTTTAGATCGCAATATCCGGGCAAACCACCCGGCACAAAAACAGTTGTTCCGGCGACTTGCACAGCAATACCCGACCGGAATACACCCCAGTATCCGTTCGGGGCAGAATGAAGCCCAGTTATCCAAAGAATTCCAACGCTTTGCAGACATCACCGGCCAAAAAGCAGAACGTAGCCGTCAGCATTATCTCGTACTGAATCTGCCTGCTACCTATCGTCAGCTTTGGCAGCGAGGGATCAAAAAAGAATACTCCCTGGGCTTTGCCGACCAGCCCGGATTCCGTGCTGGCATTGCTCGTCCTTTCCCCTGGTACGATTTAGAACAGGAGCAGAAGACCGGCCTGATGTTACATCCCTTCGTGATGATGGATCAGGCCCTTCGACGGGTAGTAGACAAAGATCATTCTTCTCTTTCAGAAAAAGTCCTATCTTTCGCCCAGGCTGCGAAAGCTGTAAACGGCCAGGTATATACGGTTTGGCACAATAGTAGTTTTGCGGAACTGGAAGGCTGGGAAGACTGGAAGATACACTACGAAAAACTGATAAAAAAATTCATCTAATATGCTACATCAATTAAGCAAAGAAAATAGTATTCTTAATCAGTTCCTGACCGAAATGCGCGACGAGAAGATACAGCTCGATCCTATGCGCTTCCGCAAAAACCTGGAACGCACTGGCCAAATCATGGCCTATGAAATCAGTAAACAACTCGAATACGAAACCAAAAATGTCGATACCCCACTGGGTACCGCCAGTCCCGAGGTGCCCGCAGACGAACTGGTCTTGGCCACCGTGCTCAGGGCGGGGCTGCCCCTACACCAGGGAATGCTCAGTATTCTGGACCGGGCCGATAATGCTTTCATCTCTGCTTATCGAAAGCACCATAAAGACGGTAGTTTTGAAGTCCACGTCGACTACGTAAGTTGTCCCAGTGTGGAAGGCAAAGTGCTGATCATTTGTGATCCCATGATCGCTACCGGCTCCTCACTCAAGCTCGCCGCCGATGCCTTACTCGAATTTGGTCAACCCAAACAGCTCCATTTCGTATGCGCTATCGCCGCCGCCGAGGGCATCGACTACCTCAAGCGCTACTTCCCGGAAGCCGATATGTGGACCATCGACCTTGACGAAGAGCTGACGGCCAAGTCTTATATCGTACCCGGGCTGGGTGATGCGGGTGATCTGGCTTTCGGTGAAAAACTACAGGAATAAGACCCCTTACTCACTCATCGCCTCGGTCAGGCCTTCGCCAATTAGGTTAAATATGGTTACGGTAAAGAAGATCGCCAGGCCGGGAAACAGAGCAATCCACCAGGCACCAGTAGTCGCATTTGCTTGAATCTTACGGATTAGGGAGCCCCAGGTGACCGCTTCGGCGGGCAGGCCAATACCCAGAAAGGATAAAAAGGCTTCCAAAAGAATAGCGCCCGCCATACCAAAGGACACCGCAATCAAAACGGGACGGATGCCATTGGGTAGAGCATGGCGCCAGAGTAGGCGTGTATGGCTGTAGCCGAGTGCTTTTCCCGCCACCATATAGTCCAGTTGCCTTATTTTTAGTAACTCCGCACGGATATACCGGGCCACGGAAGTCCAGCTAATCAGGCCAATCACCACCATCACGTAGCTAATGGAAGGTGCTTTGACAATGGCCAGTACGGCCAAAATCAGTAATAAACCCGGCAAAGAATTAATCACTTCTACCAGGCGCATGATGAGACTATCCAATGGCAGGGTCCAGTTTTTGCGAAAGCGAAACCACTTACTCAACAGCCCCCCCAGACTAAAAACAAGAAAGCTCATCAACAGGAAAAATACCAGGCGGAAGAGCCAAATCCCCCCAAAAGGCAAAACACTAGCGTCCACCATAAAGGCATAAAAAATCAGGAAAGGTAAAACCAACAGATAAAGCCCCATAGGCAAGGCCCGCAACCGAAAGGAATCATCGCCAAAATAACCCGCTAATAAGCCCAAAAACAAGCCAATTAGAGTGGCAATCGACATGGCAATTAATCCCACCTGTAGAGCCGTACGCGTACCCGACACCAGGCCGGCAGCAATATCGCGCCCCACCTCATCGGTGCCCAACCAGTGTCGCCAACGCCAGGAAGGAATGTTTTGCTGGGCAAAAGGACTGGTCAACTGCATATTAGAGCGATCAAAAGTACTCGCTGAGTAGGGAATCGGCGGGAAAACCACCGCCTCGTAGTCCAGATCGGACCAATTGGCATTAAAGTAAGCCGCCTCGGCTTCTACCCAGCCCAACTGTATACCGTACTGTTTCAGAACGGGAAAACTCACCTGCCCATCCAGTTTACAATACAAGGGCTTTTCATTAGCGATGAAATCGCCGAATACCGCTACGAAAACCAGAAAAAATAAGCCGCGTAGCGCCCAACGGTTGGAACGACGGCTCCAAAAAGTGGCTCTTACTTGTCTCCAGTAGTTATATGTTTTCTTGTCTTCCATCAGTTCCCCGACTTTTTACCCAGGCGTACCCGGGGATCTACCAAAGCATATAACAGATCAGCCAACAGAATACCCGCCATGGTCAAGATCGCCGATAGCAGCATGATGATGTATACGACCGGCCAATCCTTGGCCCCGATGGATTCAATCATTAAGCGCCCCATACCGGGAATATTAAATATTTTTTCAATTACTACCGAACCGGCAATCGTCGCCGGAAATAATGCCCCCAGAATAGTAATAATCGGAAACAAACCGTTACGAAAGGCGTGCTTCCAGATGACCTTGCGCCTGGGTAGCCCTTTTGCGTAAGCGGTCCGAATGTAATCCTGTCCCAAGGCCTCTACCATCCCCCCGCGCATCTGCAGACTGATCGCCGCTATGGAGCCGTAGGACAAACAAAATATAGGCAATACCATTTGCTGCGCCACCGTACCAAATCGAGTCCAAAAGGGAGCAGCATAGTCCAGATCACTCAGGGCCGTCACCGAAAAGAACTGCATATTGTAATCGGGTGTACCGAAAAAGATCAGTAACAAAGTCGCAATCCAGAAGGAAGGTAGGGAATAAAGTAAAAACAGACCCAAAGACAGACTTTTATCCAGCGTTTTACCCTTATAGCGGGCCATTATTACTCCTAAAAAGACCGACAAACCATAAGCGATAATCAGCGCAAGGGTATTTAGCCAAAAGGTCCAGGACAAAGCAAAACGCACCTTATTACCTACCGGCAAGCCATCGCGAAAAGAATAACCCAGCTCCCCCTTTAGCAGCCCCGTGACCCAGCTGTGATACTGATTATTCCAGCCGTACCAAACAAATTTAGGACGTAGCAAAGCCCCCTTATTATGGGTGTTCAACAAGTCTTGATAAGCATTAGTAAAAGCAGATTGCTCAGGCTCCAGAGCCGCTTTCAGACCGCCAGCGGTCATTTCCTGGCGGTGCAAATCCAGGCGCTTTCGCAGTAGCGAGGTATCTGCCACGGAGGCTAAATCCTTCAGCCGACGACGGATACTGGTCAGGTATTCGGGCGCTAAACGATCCGGTAGCGACTGGCTCTTTTTGTACAAATCGCTCAGGCGGCCCTGATAAGCGCGTACTTTTGACCAGTCGCCGGTCTGTCCGATCCATTGGCGAGCTACCTGGCGTTCCTGCTGGGTTAACAATTTATAGAGCGTATCTGGATAGGCTTGTGGCCTTACGGCAAAATAGAAAGCGGGTTGGTCTATACCCAGTTTGCGACGAACTTCTTCGAAGGTACGCTTACGCAGAGGAGTCTCCGCCACTTCACTATTACCTGCGCCTTCCAAATAAAGCAAAACCGGATCGCCGGGGGCAAGCTTACTCAGGCCGAAAGCAATCAGCGAGATCACCAACAAAGTAGGGATAAACAATAATAAACGCCTGAGAATATATGCCGCCATACCTGATTATAGCTCTTGGAATGCTTCTTTTAATTTGAAGTAACGAGGATCGTAGCAAGGAAAAATATTCGTCAACGGCGCTTCAAAACGGTTGTGTACCGCAACGGTAGTCTGAGGTACGTACAAGAAAAGTACCGGCTGCTGCTCGTATATCTCCTGCTGTAAATCCTCATATAATTCTTTACGCTTTTCCAGGTCAAAGGTTACCAAAATCTCATCGATCATCGCGTCTGACTTGGCCGTACCAAAACCCGTACGATTACTTCCGCCTTGTGAGTACCAGGACTGACCGGGATGCCAAACGGGCGTCACACTACTACCGACACTGGCAACTTCATACTCTTTATTACGCAAATTAGTCAGCAGAACGGTTCCGGTTACCGCTTTAGGTTGCAGATCGATGCCTGCCTGCTCTAATTGATCTTTCAGCAATAAGGCCGTGTTTCTGGAATTCTCCGTCTGGCTGGTCAGCACTTCAATACTGAGTTCCATTTGCTCTCCTTCAATTTCTTTATCGACGATACCGTTGTTGTTGGTGTCCTCCCAGCCGGCTTCTGCCAAAAGCTGTTTAGCTTTTTCAATATCCTGGCGAATAATGGGGAGTTCTTCATTATAGTAAGCCTGAGACGGCAAAACCGGAGAGGCGGTACGCTCTCCGTAGCCCAGGTAAACCGTTTGCAGGATTTCATCAATATCTGCTGCATTGGCAATAGCCTGTCGAACCCTGGGGTCTGCGAGCTTGGGATTATCCGTATTAAAGGAATAATAGTACACGGCCATACTACTAATGGCTTCCAGCTGGTAACGTTCACCGGCAACGGAGTCCTCTTTCAAGGCTTCAAATTCCGATTCCGGAATACGATTCATGACATCAATCTCCTCCGACTTCAAAGCGGCTAAAGCCGCGGTTGGATCGTCAATAGGACGGTACACCAACTCTTCGGGGTAGGCGACCAGAGAAGGGTGGGTCTCTTTGGATACCTGATCACCCCACCAATTATTCTTGCGTTGCAAAGTCACGCGCTGCCCCGTTACCCAGTCGACGATTTCGTAAGGTCCGGATCCCGTCAACTTGGCAATGTCTCTTGCAAATTCCGGATCTGCCAGTTGCTGGGCAAAAGCCTGTAAATTTTCATCCGAGGTAGCCAGGACATCTGCCCTTTCGGTATCCATCAGATCCGCTAATGCGATTTCTGCTAACCACCCTTCGGAATCCATGATGTGCCGGGGTAGAATCGGCAAAAGATTGAAGAGGGTTTCCAAATCTAAGATAGAGGTAGAGTTCAGATATACGGTGAATTGCTTGGGACGCTCTTCATCCAGGGTGATCGCTGAAAGATCCAGTGTATTGAATACTACCCGGTATCGAGCTGCATCTACGAGGGGATTCAGCATAGCTTTAATGGTAAATAGATAATCTGCCGCCGTAACCGGTGTACCATCCGACCAGACGGCTTCCTCCAGTATTTCCGCCCTGATGGCGTATTTGCCGGGAGCTCCGGAAGCTGTGGTTTCTTCTATTACCGGTAATTCTTTTAAGGTCTCGGGAATAAACTCAAGGGTTTCGTAATCAAAAGAGCAGGGATAGGTATAGAGCTGCCAAATAACCTGACTTTCGTAACCCGTTTTAGAAACCAGTGGATTTAGATTAGCTACATCGGCCTCCAGACGAACGGCTACGGAATTCTCGGTACGTTTATAATCGATTTGGTCAGTGGAGGGTTCGGGTTTACAGGCAACTAGCAGCATAACAAAGGCCAGTACCGCAGATGCATTTAAATAGTTCATGAGTGTTAATTTTGGTATGTTTAAGAGATTGCCTTCGAAATTACAATTTTTTTTAAAAACCCCTTTCATTCTCCCCACGATTTCCCAAAATCAACCAGCCCAGATGAACCAGTAGCCACACCGACTGTTTACTTAGAAATATATCCACGCATGGCAACTGTACTTATTGGTGGTGGCACCGGCCTCATCGGCAACCGACTCAGCGAATTACTGCAAATTGAAGGGCATACCGTCCTGCATCTCAGCCGAAGCAAAAACCTGGAAGCAAAATATCCCGCTTACGAGTGGGATCTGCACCGGCAAAGTATTGATATGGAAGCCGTTGAGCAAGCCGACTATATCATCAACCTGGCTGGAGCTGGTATTGCGGATAAGCCCTGGACCTCGGACCGCAAGCGAATAATTATCGACAGTCGGACTAAGAGCAATGCTCTTTTGCGTAAAGCAGCCCTGGAACGCGCTACCCCACCTAAAGCCTACCTTGCCAGCGCCGCCATTGGTATTTACGGCGACCGCGGCGACACCCTGCTAACGGAAGAAAGCGAACCGGGCCAAAGTGGCTTCCTGGCTGAAAGCTGCCGAGCGTGGGAAGCGGCCATCAAAGACTGGCAGCCTACCGGTATCCGAACCGTGGGCATCCGGATTGGGGTTGTCCTCTCTACTGAGGGAGGTGCCTTACCGAAGATGATGATGAGCCTACCCGTAGGTGTGGCTCCTTATTTTGGTAATGGTCAGGCCTGGTACTCCTGGGTACATATCGATGACGTGGCCAGGCTATTTATACACGCCCTGGAAAATGAAGAGATGGCGGGATTCTACAATGGGGTTGCCCCCCATCCTGTGCGCAACAAAGCATTGGTCAAAGCCATGGTGGATGCCAAAAATGCAAAAGCCTTGCTGGTTCCCGCTCCTGCTTTTGCGCTGCGACTTGGTATGGGAGAAATGGCCGATGCCGTCCTGAGTAGTGCCCGGGTTTCGGCAGATAAAACGGAAGCTACGGGATTTGACTTTGCTTACCCGAAGGTGGAAGATGCTTTCCAGGCGCTCTTTAAGCAGTCTGAACGTTCCGCTTAAAAACTGATGTAATCTACCGGGTTCACCGCTTTCCCGTTGTACCACAACTCAAAATGTAGATGGGGTCCATCGGATTGGGTACCGGTATTCCCGATAATGGCAATCGCTTCTCCCGCTTTTACGAAACTACCCACTGGTTTCAGTAAGGCAGAATTGTGCTTATAGAAAGTAATGATATTATTACCGTGCTGAATACCAATCGTATTCCCCGTTTCCAGCGTCCAGTCGGAGAGGAAAACGTAACCATCCAGCGACGATTTGACGGGGGTATTCTTTGGGGCCAGCACATCCACCCCGTTGTGGTTTTTGGAGGGGCTATATCCGGCACTGATCTCTCCCGTCACGGGTGCAACGAAAAAAAGCTGTTCCAGGCGTTTTTTATTTTGGAAGGGGTTACGACTGGGTGCCGAACGCATCGCGGCTCCAATCTGGTCGATTTGTACTTCTTCGCGCAATTGCTCATCTACCTCAGCGAGCTCCAGTTCATCCATTTGTAAGATTGAATCGGGAATAGTGGCAGGCTCCGTATCCGCTGGTAGCTCATCCAGGCGTTGCATCAGGCGGTTTTTCTCGGCCTGCATCACTAATTGCCAATCGGACATGGTTTGGGTGAGGGAATCAATTTCCCGGTTGAGTTGAATAACTTCCCGTTTGCTAGTACCATTAACCTGGCCGGGCAGATAACTCTTCAGCGGGGTAAAAGCGATCAATACAAAAACTAGCGCAGCTACCACTACAACAATGGTACTGAGCACCAAATATAGGTTCAGTAGATTTAACTTATAAGAGCCAACTTCCTCGAAAGTCTCATCCCGCATGATGACCAAACGGTAGGCGTGTTGTAGTTTTTCACGCCACTTTTCCCACCTCCCTGTTTTTTCTTCCATAAATCGCTAACTTTACGCCCGTTAAAGGATAATATTTTTTTCCGAAAGGGAGTTTAATACCTGACTCCACCTCAGGAGTACAATTAAACCAATAAGCCAACAGTGATATTGCTGTGCTTCGGCAAAAATATCCCAATTACCGGATTAGAAAGAAAATTTAGGACAATTTAACGGGAATTTATAAGGATGAAACGGACACCAAGTAAAAAATACTGGATACATACATTACTGATCATCACCCTGATGAGCAGTAGCTGCGTTACGCAAAAGCGAAAGGAAGATATCTCCGCCCTAGGTAAAGTATACCACAATACCACCGCCCGCTACAATGGTTATTTTAATGCCAAAGAGTTACTGGCCGCTTCGGAAATATCCCTGGCCGACAGCCATCAGGATAATTACAACCAATTACTCCCACTCTATCTCTCTACTGCTAATGAGAACCCTCAGGCCATGGCACCCAATATGGATGCCGCCATCGAAAAGGTGACCCGCGTCGTAGCCCTGCACCCCGAGGCCCAATGGGTGGATGACTCCTACTTGTTGGTGGGTAAAGCCCATTATTACAAGCAAGATTACGAGTCGGCGGAGAAAGCCTTGCGTTATTTAGTCAATAATTTTGATCCGGTGGAGCTGGCCAAAGAAGAAGCTGCCGCCAAAGCAAGAAAAGATAAAAAGAAAGAACAGGCCTCCCGTAAAAAAGCCAAGAAAAAATCAGCTAAAAAACGTCGTCGTCAGTACATTCGCGAGCAGAAGCGACGCAGACGGATGCGTAAAAAAGGGAAAAAAGTAGAAGCCAAAAAAAGCCGGAAAGAAGAAGTGGCTGACGCCAAAAAAGCGGAAATAGAAGCCGCCAAAAAAGCCGAAGCACAATTCGAAGAACCTGATAATTATGGACTAAAGCATCGCCCGGCCCATCAGGAAGGTCAACTTTGGCTGGCACGTACCCTGATTGAACGCGACAACTACGATACGGCGCTACGGATACTGAATAACCTCTTGCAAAACCCTAAAATATACGATGATGTGCTCCCCAAGGCCTGGGAGGCTCTGGCCTATTATCACGTATATCGCGAAGACTACGGCTCGGCTATCCAACCGCTGGAGCAGTCGATTGCAACGACCAAAAGCAGGAATGAAAAAGCCAGGAAAGGCTTTGTTTTAGCACAGCTCTACGAGCAAATCAATAATGGTGCCAAGGCTTACGCTGCCTACGGGAACGTCCTCAAAAGCAACCCAGATTTTGAAATGGCCTTCAATTGCCGATTGAATATGGCCCTGAACTCCTGGCGGGGTGGAAATGGTTCCCCTCAACAAGCCTTTGCCAGTCTGGAAAAAATGGCTAAGGAAGATAAGAACTACGAGTATCGAGATCAGATCTACTACGCCATGGCAGAAATCGCGCTGGAGCAGGGCGATAAAAATGAAGCCATCTCTTTATTCAAAGAGTCGCTGAGCTATAATACCAACAACAATTCGCAGCGGTCGGAGTCTTATCTGGCCCTGGCCGATCTCTATTATGATGGCGAGAAATACGTTCCGGCTAAATTGTACTACGATAGCACCGCTTCGGTAATGAAAAAATCGGATGAACGCTTTGTTCGCGTCAGCTCGCTTAGCGAAAACCTGGCTGACATTGCTAAAAACATCCAGATCATAGAAGAAAAAGATAGTCTCTTAGCCCTGGGTTTGAAATCAGAAGCAGCGCTAAAGAAATTAGCTTTTAATCAACTTCAAGCGCAACAGGAAGCCACCCGGGCAGCAGCCACCAGTGGGAATAGCGGAGCTGTAAATGGAGCCAGAGCCCTTCCGGCCGGAGGTGCACTGCAGGCCGAATCTAGTTTCTTTGCTTACGATGACCGGGCCGTTAAACGCGGTACCCGCGAATTCCAACGCAAATGGGGTAACCGGCCGCTCGCTGACAACTGGCGATTGAGTAGCAGCTCCAGGGATGCCTTTGCCACCACTGCCGGAGAAGGAGAAAGCGTGATCGAGAATACCACCGCCCTGGATGCCCTGACCGATGATCAGTTAAACGAACTACTATCGGATATTCCCCGGACCGATTCCGACCGTTCAAAAGCCGAACTGGCCATTCTGGATGCCATGTTCGCCCTGGGTACCCTGTACCGCGATCGTCTGCAGAACAATGAAAAAGCAACGGAAGTACTCGAAGAACTCAATCAGCGATTCCCCCGAAGTAATTACGAACTGGAGTCCTGGTATTATTTATACCTATCCTACTATGAATTAAATAATCGGTCAAAATCATTCGAGTACCGCGATAAGATCCTGGACCGTTATGCTTCCAGTAAATACGCCCGCGTACTGACCGATCCGGAATACGCAGAGCGAATGGCCAATGAAGAACTGGCCATCAATGACTATTACGACGAAGCTTACAAGGCCTTCCACGATGGGCAAACCCAAAAGGCCAGGGATATGGCTTTGGATGCTCGCACCAAATTTGGTGTAGACAATCCTCTGCAGCCGCGATTTGATCTTTTACATGCGCTCGCCATCGGAAAAATGGACGGAGAAACCGCTTACAAAAGTTCTCTCAATCAGGTCATTGCTAAGCATCCGAATACAGATGAACAAAGAACAGCCCGGGAAATACTCCGTATGCTGGGCGCTGGCAGCCGTCTTCCGGTAGGTGCTGAAGAGCAAGCCCAGGGTAACTTCCGCCTGAATGACAATCAGGTACACTTTGTGATTGTTGCTTTTGATCCCAGCATCAATCTAAATACAGCAAAGGCTAATGTCTCCGATTATAACCAGAAGTTTCACCGACCGCAGAGATTAACCATCTCCAATGTGTTCCTGGGCAATAATGCCGATGATCGTATTCCGATGTTGATTGTCCGACGTTTTAAGGATCGAACCGAAGCCATGAAATACCACGACGGCGTACAACAAAACAGCAATGATTTTCTGGAGACAAATGCGGATTATGACCTCTTTGCCATCAGCCTTAATAATTATCGGGAAATACTAAGGTCTAAATCCATAGAAAGCTACCAGACTTTCTTTGCAGATAATTACCTGGGAAGGTAAATATCCAGCGGATTTGGACAATAATTACAGGTCAAATTTTACCCCGGCCATTATCCAACGGTTGGGCATCCGAGCCCCGAGTATATCGGCGTACGCTATGTTAAAAAGGTTATGTACCATTACATTTAGGGCCAGCTCAGGCGTAAGTCGGTAAGCGACCCGTGTATTCCAAACCATATATTCTCCGGCTAAGTCTGCATTGATCGGCGCAGCACTCCGTGGATTTCTCTGTTTGTACAATCCATTCAGTGCCCCTTCCCAGCTTTTGTATTTAAAACTCAGGTTGGTATTTATCAAATGACGAGCGTGACTGGAAATATAATTGGATACGATCCCCTCCGCATTGCTGGTATTCAGATAAGTATAGCCCAAGGACCAGATGAGCCAATTATCTTCCCCTAGCGATTGGCGATACCAGGATTCCAACTCAAAGCCCCGGGTGCTCACCTCAGAGATATTTCGGGCAAAGAAATAATTCGCACCGTCTTGCAGGTTTTGATTATTGGGTATTTCATTTGCATTGGTCTCCACGTAATCAATCAGATTGTCCGACTGGCGTAGAAAACCAGTACTGCGCAACTTCCATTGTTCGGTTAGTTGTACATCAACGCCTAATTCCTCGGACCAGCTCCGCTCTGCCATCAGGTCTGGATTCCCAAGGTTACGCCCCGGAGTGAGATCGACCAAATTGAAAGAAACAAAGCGTTCGGTATAATTGGCCGCACGGATACTTCTTCCGGCGGATGCCCGAAAGGTAACCCCGGGTAAAACATAAGAGATATTTACTTGTGGGGTAAACTCCAGGTCATAGTTTTCGTCGTAATCCAAACGAAGACTACCCGTCATATTCCAGCGAAGATCGGGCTGATAAACGCCCATAGCGTAGACGCCGGCGTGGATGTCATCGTGATTGCCCCGATCATTACTTTCAATAGCCCGCGAATCTAGCTGGAAACCCGTTTTAAGCGAAAACGCATCCGAAATCTTTCTCAGATGATTGACGTTCAGGTTCCAAAGTTGTGTGACGTGGGTGTTGGTAGAAGCAAAATCAGGACTAAAGACAAACTGATCTGTATTGTTCTTGTAGACCAGATTAATATCGGTACTACTGTTCTGCCCCACCTTGGCTAACCGAAGCTGATTCCACCAGGACTGGGTCTGCTCTACGGATTTGTCAGATGGACTACTGGTATAAAAATAACGGGCACTAAAATCCCGATCGTCGTAGCCCAGGCGTGCCTGCAGGGACCAACCCGCATCAAATTGCTGAGCGAAACTAAACCCCAGGGTTTTAATATCAAAATAATTGCGATAGGCCTCCAGCGTCGTATTATCCAGGACCTGCTCCTCAACTAACTGTCCGTCCGATTGGTTGACACTAAAACCACCACTAAAGAAACTATTACCTTTCTTGATGGCAAAACCCTGCTGTGCATTTACAAGCCGGTTTTCACCAAAATTTACCGCCCCACTAATCTCGTTTTGTTGCTGGTAACTCGCATCAAAACTCTTGGTTATGATATTAATAACGCCTCCTACCGCATCGGCTCCGTACATCGCAGCTGCGGCGCCCCGCAACACTTCGATGCGAGCGATCTCAGCGGGTGCCACCGGTATATAACTATTAAAATGGGCCGTTAGGGGATCATTTAGCCGCATACCATCTACCAGTACCAATACCTGCGAAAAGGTAGCTCCTCGCATGGTAATATCTCCTTGTGCTCCAAAAGCATTACGAGATTGTACTTCAATACCTGGGATATATTGTAGTAAATCGTCCAGGCTGGTGAAGGCCATTTGCATCAGTTCCTCTTTTTCGATAACACTTATATTTCGTCCAGTCTCTGCCAGCCGAAGCGGGATGCGCTCTTTCTGCACCATCAGCGTATCTAAGTCGGCTGAAATCTGAGCCCGCAGACCAAAAACGGTCAGTACGAAGAACGATAGCAATAAGATTCTTTTAATTGGATTCATTTGATTAAGGTTGTTGCTTGATAAGCAGCAAAATTGCCACAATCACCTAACTTGACCAAACAAAAGATTGTATTTGTATACGACAGTTGAAAAATTTCAGTTTTTTACGGTGACTTTATCCATTTTTGCCGTATCTATAGAGTTAGAAATGGCAAAAAAATCGAATCTGATTTGAAAGATCTTTATATCTAATGTATTTTGGCAATATATTTTTTTCATACCGTCTACCTCTTGATCAATCACCTTTTAATAACCATTCATCTCAAGTAGAAGAACTATGAATTTTCTCAAAGTTAGTATCCTTTTTAGTACTATGCTGTTATTCGGTCAATCTGCATTTGGCCAATTCACCCCAACGAACGAATCCAAAATCACGATCATCGTTACAGACGGTACCGTTAGCGGCAAAGACAGCCCCTTAAACCCGGCGGGGGGGGCCGGGGAAGGCAGCCCCTTTACGGACCCCATCAAAGCCCTGGGTATGACCGATGCGATTCAGGCGGGTGCCTTTTTAGACCGTCCCCGTTTTGGTAAAGCAGGTTTCTTACTGATCTTTTCTGTCAGTGATTCAATTGGTGGTAAGCAAGGTACCCTGATGGTCAATGGACGCACCGTGAAAGGCGTATATCGGCTAATACGCCAAAAAATGCGGGAGAACGAACCGATGCCCAAGGGAATGACCACCTACCGAATTTCTGGAACCATTTATATCTTGGGGATCTCTTAAAGAAGTTGTCTAAAAATAAATGTCGGATACAGGCTAAAAAGTTGGTTTTTTTTGATCCTGCATAACATAAGCATAGGTATTACTGTTACATAGCCACTTAATTAGCAGTTCTATGCCTAAATTTATATTTTCTCTATTCTTTTTTCTACCCCTTTGGGTTTTGGGCCAACCAGCTACCTGTGGCTCTAGTATCCTCTTGCTGAATAAGGAAGACCAAAAAGCAGCGCAGCGTTTTCAACAAGCGGATCGCCAACTCAATTTTCTGCGGTCCAACACCCTGGATTCAGTGGCCATTACCGTACATTTGGTAAAACCATCCGGTGCCGGAGATATTGGGTTGAGCTATGCAGAAATTGAGCGAGAAATTGCCGGAGCGAATCGGGTATTTGGCAGTAGTGGTATTTTTTTCTTCATTTGCGGCTCTCCCCGGATTATAGATGGCGCCAGCACTTACAACATTTCAACGGCAGAGCAGCTCAACACGGCCAACTACGTCCCGAATACACTCAACATCTATTTTGTCGATGACGTATTTCTTCCAGACGGAAATGTCCTTTGTGGCTTTGCCCGTTTCCCCTTTTATAGCACCCCAAACCGACGGTTTATTTTTATGGATAAAGACTGCTCCACCAATGGCAGCACCCTGATCCACGAAATAGGCCACTTCTACGGCCTCTTCCATACCCACGAAACCGCCTTTGGAAGAGAATTTGTCGATGGCAGCAATTGTGATACCGCCGGAGATTTACTTTGTGATACCGGCGCTGACCCCAACCTCTCTCGTCCCGGCCTTCTGAATGGTTGTACCTATCTGGGAACCATCCCTGATCCCCAGGGAGCCACCTATGCGCCTCCGGTAGCTAACTTTATGTCCTACGCCCCACCCTTTTGTCAGCGAGAATTTTCCTTAGAGCAGCGGGCCATTATGCGCGCCGTTCACGAAAATGAAAATAGCTACTTAACCGGCCGCTGTGATTTTTACCCGGATTTTGCGGTAAGCAGTAATCTGGAAGACCAAAACATTAATTCTATTACGGGTATAGATGCCGAATACTCCGTTGAGTTCACAGCAGTGGAAGAAGAAGCTATTCATGTCCCTTTTAGAATAATGCTATTTGATGACTCCGAACTAACGAGAGGGGTCATTCTCTACGAAGAAAACCTAAGCCTGTCTTCCGGACAAGAGAACATCAACCTTAATCTACAACTGGATATTCCTCCGACTAAGGTAAGTGGTACCTATTATCTGGTCGCCCAAATTGATCCCGACCAGCAAGTTATTGAACGTACAGAACAAAATAATAGCTACCTCGTGGAAGTAGAAATTGACAATAGCCAATTTCAGGACCTGACCCTTTTTCCTAATCCGGTACAAGATGAAACCTTTTTGTTTTATCGGGACCGGCTTGCTCGCGGTGCCTATACGGTTCGCGTCTTTCGCTACGATGGTGTAGAAGTACTTCGGGATCGGGGCTTTAAAAACAGTGATGAAATTTTGCGCCCGCTTAATGTCAGTAGCCTAACTCCAGGATTTTATATTGCCTACCTCGATTTTGATACGATAAATTTTAGCCATAGTTTTAAGTTTGTGAAAAATTAGCCTTGAGTAAAAGAGCCACCGAACCTGCTCGCTACTATTAAATGGTCACAGACCAGATTGTCTTCTAATATCAAAGAGATCAGATAAGCTATTTTTTCCCGAACGATTAGTTTCAGCTGCGATTTTATTTTGTTAGATTTAGTGAAATAATCGCATTTTATGCCTTTCCTTTTACGTATTGGTCTCCTCTTATGCCTTCCCCTTTTGGCGCAAAGCCAAACGGAAAGCTGTGGTAGCCAGCTCAGACTTTTGGATGAAAAAAGCCTGGCAACCGCCCGCCAGTTTTACCATAAGGAAAGATTCGCTGAACTGCGGACCCAAAATATAGACTCCATTCCCATCACCATCCATCTGGTGCGATCCAATACCGGAAATCCCGAGCCTCGTTACGAAGAAATGGAAGCCATCGTGGAACAGACCAATCAGGCTTTTGCGCCATTGGGTATGAGCTTCTATATCTGCGGCTCTCCCCGCTATCTGGACGGTAAAACCAATTATGCCTTCAATGAGGCCGAAGGACTCAATCGGGGACAACACGTCGCCAATACGATCAATCTTTTTCTGGTCGATGGTATTAAATCGCCCAACGGAGGGTTGTTCTGTGGCCTCTCAAAATTCCCCTTTCAGGCCGATCCGGATGAGCGGTACATCCTGTTGGATAAAGACTGTGCCATCACCGGTATCACCCTCATTCACGAATTGGGACACTACTTTGGTTTATTGCATACCCACGAAGATCGATTTGGCCGCGAATTAGTGAATGGTTACAATTGTCACGCAGCCGGAGACCTGATCTGCGACACCCCGGCTGATCCTAACCTGGGGCTGACGAACGCCATTTACAATTGTGAATACATTGGTCGAAGGGTGGATATCAACGGGGATATCTACCGCCCATCGGTACAGAATTTCATGTCCTATGCGCCGCCGTATTGTCAGCAAGAATTCTCCCGGGATCAGAGGAGCTTCGTGCGGGCTATTGCCCAGGAGGAATATGCTTATTTGACTGGTAGTGGCTGTGAGATAAGGGGCGATTTGAGTATTGAAGGGGAATTGGAAGCAATTTCGATTAGTGCTTTTGATCAAATTCCGGCAACTTTTCAGGTCTACAGTGAAGCATTGCCTGATTTGGCGGAGATCTCTTTACGTATTAGCCTGTTCGAAACGCGTAAGCGGCAGCGCGGAACGCTATTGTACGAAGAAAAGATTCGTTTTCCAGCGGAGCAATCTCTGAAAAAACTGGACCTGAATTTGATTCTTCCCGAAGTAAAAACCAGTGGTACCTATTATCTGGTCGCAGAGATAGATGCAGACTTCGAAATTATAGAAGCGACCGAAAGCAATAACCGCTTCATTCAGGAGATCAAAATCGATAATAGTAAACTGGCAAACCTGACCGTATTCCCAAACCCGGCCCAGGAAATTCTCTATTTTTATTTTCGCAGTCCAAGGACACGCGGGCCTTATACGATGAACGTTTTTAGGCCCGACGGAGTGGAAATTCTGCGTACCACTGGCACACAAGTACGCAATGAAGTACTACGCCAAATTGATGTGAGCCAGCTCCCTACCGGGATATACCTGGCCCACATCAAGTTTAAAAATTCAAATACACGGCGTAGTCTGCGTTTCTTTAAAAGGTAAAATTAAAACCCAGTAAATAATTGCGGGTCGCCTGCGGGTAGTAGCCCTGATCGACAAAAGTCTCCTGCCCCAAACGGTACCGATAAGACCAGCCATTGGTTTCGTATAAGGCATCGAATAGATTCTGTACCAGAAGGGTAATCCGCACATTATTTACCAGTATATTTTTGAGATTTAGATTCAGTCGGAAATTGGTAAAAGTATAGGGGTCGATGACATTACCCGGATCGGAGGTATTATCCAAATACTGACGACTGACGTATTTCGTTTGTAGACTTAGGTCTAAATCGTGTGGTCCCATCCATTCTTTTTCCCGAAAGGGAGCCCAACTAAGCCCTAGGGCCGCAATGACCGAAGGAGAAAAAGAAAGATCTGTATTCTCGTGCTGCACCAGGGCCTGCTCGTAGCCTCCGTCATCCAGATAGACGTCGATATATTCATCGAAAGCCACTACTTTGTTGCGGCTAAAAGTAGCGGAACCATCTACCTGCAAATTAGAGGTTAGCTGATAACCCCCTACCAATTCCAAGCCCAGTCGATAGCTTTGGTCAATATTGGTGCGCGTAAAGGCCCCTACGTCATTCAACTGGCCATTGAGTACCAGCTGATCGCGATAGTACATATAATATAAGGTCGCCTCAAAACCAGCCTTGCTCCCCTCCGTTTTGAAGCCGAGCTCTGTATCATAGAGTTGCTCCGCCCGTGGACGACTCGCCGGCGTAGACTCCACATAATCATTCCGGTTCGGCTCTCGCTGCGCTACGGCAAAAGAAGCATAAGCACTGGTATTGGCATCCCACTGGTAGTTCAGCCCAACTTTCGGATTAAAAAAGTTGAGTTCATCGGTCTGCGTAACGTTATTCCCATTTAGGTCAAAGCCTAAAAATTCGTAGCCCACTCGTCGCAACTGCGCATCCAGGTAAGCCGATAAGCCTTCGGAGAGTGGATAATTCAACTTGGCGTACACATTAAAATCCGTCTTGCGGGCATCATTATCGTAATAGGGCTGCTCGGGATCCAGGCCTTCGGCCAGCTCAGACCAGATGATCTCTCCAAAGTGGGCACCTTCATAAATATTATATCCTCCTCCAAAGGTCAGGTCGTATTTTCCCGGATTGTAATTCAAACTGAAAACGGTACCGTAAAAATCGTTATCCAACCACAGGCGACGCACCAGATCCGGCTGAAAATCGTCTGTACTCAATTCCGGAAAGCCATAAGTGGCCAAATCTTGATCGGCTTTGTACTGCTCAAAAAAGCCCTCCCCCTGGGTGTAGTGTAAAGACACATTACCGCTCAGCTCCGTCGAGAACTGATGGTTGAAGTGCAGCTGATAGTGCCGTTGCCGATAATTATCCACCTCATTCTCGTACGGTTCTCCGGGCTTTTCCAGTCCTGCGGAGTTAAAAGTGCGGGTATCGCGATCATCGATTAGATTAGCGGGCACCCCATTCCAGGCCTGGTAAGTGATTTCGTGTCCGGAGAAGGTATTAAAGCGCAGGGCACTACGCTCTCCGAGATAAGCCGCGGACAAATAATAAGAAGTCAAATCGGAAGAAGCCCGATCGATATAACCATCAGAATTAATTTTTGACAAACGACCATCAATGACAAATTTATCATTCAAGACCCCGGTACCGAACTGTACGTTGCGCTTGAAAGTATTAAAAGAACCGATGGTGGTATTTACACTACCGTAAGCCTCCTGCTGTACCTTGGCGGTATTGATATTAATCGTTGCCCCAAAGGCACCGGCCCCGTTAGAGGAGGTACCTACTCCCCGCTGAATCTGCAGATTGTCGGCGGAAGACAAGAAATCCGGCATATTCACCCAAAAAACGCCCTGTGATTCAGCATCATTCAGAGGTATCCCGTTGATGGTGACATTGATCCGGGTAGGATCGGTGCCGCGGATGCGAATACCGGTGTAACCAATCCCGGCACCAGCGTCGGAAGTGACTACCGCCGAAGGGGTCCAGCGTAGCAAAAAAGGAGCATCGAGACCGAGGTTATCTACTTCCAGGTCTTCTTTCTCCAGATTGGTAAAGGTCATGGGGGTTTCTTTTTTGGAGCGGGTAGCAGCAACCTGTACCTCTCCCATCTCATAGGATACCGGTACCAGGCGGACGGGCTCGAGTCGCCGAGTAGCAGGTGTCTCCCCCAGCCGTACCTGCACTGTACGACGTGCATAGCTCAGGGCAGAAAAGACCAGCTCATAATTACCGGCCGGCAAATCATTAAAGGTAAAAACGCCCGCCTCATTGGTGGCGGCACCCCGCTCCAGAGAACTAATCTGCACAGCTACGTTGGCCAGCGGATCACCCGCGGTATTCTGCACTGAACCGGTCAGATCATACTGAGCAGACAAATGAGCAAAAGAAAAAAAGCATAAATAAAGTAATACGTGTTTCAACTGCATGACAAAGTTTTTGTGTAAAAGAATACCACCGGCTATCGGCGGCTTTACCCTAAACTTTGGAGTTGGATCATAGATTGGAACTGGTATATCCGCCTCAGGCGGATCTTTGCAGAACGCACATTTCCCTTCCCGGCATTACCCGGGCAGGTTCAATGGGTATGATCTCAGCCCGAAGGGCACCCCAAACGAATTCGGTGTAAAACTAATTGAAGTATTTTAGACTTGCACTATTCAGATAAGTATTTTTAATCAATTTTACTATTGAAGTTGCTGTAATACGCTTCTTGCCCGAATCAAACGTTTCCGGAAATCATCCCCATCGATAATTGTAAAAGGCTTCTGGTAATCCTGTAGCGCCTTTAAATAAAGCTGATACAATTCATCTCGCTGTTGCGGATGCTCCCGCAGTGGATCCGGCTCCCAGGGAATATCTGGCTTGCAAAGTAAATAATGGCGGGCGGGCGTCTGGATAAATTGCTCCTCGATCCAGGGATCTACTTCGCCATAGCGGTATTCCATCCAGACCTTCAACACCAGAAAGCCGGTATCGCAGATCAAAAAGGGTGCCGTGGTTAAGGCTTGCATATTCCGTTGAATCTGCCATTGTCGTTGCCCAATGCGCAGGATATCTTCTGGGGTGTAAGGCCGCGACAATTCCGCCAGATACTCCCGCGCGTATTCGGGTACCCAGGGACAAGGGATTTTTTTGCCCAGAGCGGTAGCCAGACTACTTTTTCCAGAAGCTTCGGGGCCGGTAACAAAAATTAACTTTGCTTGTTTCTTACGATTGCTCATCATTTGATTAATTCCCTTTATGGGACTGGTTTCCCGTTGGCTCTTCAGGAAGCAGCCGCTGCTCTATTAGGCTTCACCTAAATTACATCTTTAATAAACCTGCTCCACAATCGCCTTCACTGTATCCGCATCGCCCATCGTGTAATAGTGCAGACAGGGCACACCGGCTTCCTTGAGCTCTTTGGACTGCATGGCGCACCATTCAATCCCGACCTGGCGACGCTCTTCGGCGTTTTTAGCGCCCAGCATGGCTTTCGCCAAATCCTCGGGTAAATCGATAAAAAAGTGGCGAGGGATGGAGCTAAGTTGATAGCGTTTGGTCAGTGGTTTTAGCCCCGGGACAATCGGTACTTCAATCCCCGCCTCGCGACACATTTTTTCAAAGGCAAAGAATTTTTTATTGTCGAAGAACATCTGGGTGACAATGTAATCGGCACCCGCTTCCACCTTCTTTTTGGCCCAGTAGAGATCCGACTCCATATTCGGCGCTTCAAAGTGCTTTTCGGGGTAACCCGCTATACCGATACAGAAATCCGTCGCTTCTCCGTGTTCAATATTGGCGTCGAGGTATTTTCCACTATTCATATCCGCGATCTGCTTTACCATATCGATGGCGTAGTGGTGGCCATCTGGGTCTGGCACAAATTTGGTCTCAAACTTACGCGCATCACCCCGCAGCGCCAATACATTCTTAATATTCAGGAAATTGAGGTCGATCAGTACGTTTTCGGTTTCCTCTTTCGAGAAACCACCACAAAGCAGATGGGGGACCGCATCTACCCCGTAGCGGTGCATGATGGCGGCACAAATTCCTACCGTCCCCGGACGCTTGCGAATGGCTGCTTTTTCGTAATAACCACTTTCCCGACGCTTGTAAATAAATTCCTCCCGGTGATAGGTCACATCAATAAAAGGTGGCTTGAACTCCATTAGGGGGTCCAGGCTCTTGAAGATATCTTTCATACTCCCCCCTTTCAACGGTGGTAGTATCTCAAAACTAATCAGGGTTTGGCCCTGCGCATTAGCGAAGTATTCGGTTACTTTCATGTATCATTTGGTGGTTTGGTGGTTTTTTGGTTTGGTGGTTTTGTTAGGTCTTATTTTTGGACATGCAAAGCTAAGCAATCGGCTTGTTTTTTGCACGTCATTCGCGTCAGGGCAAAGCAAGAATATCCAGGAATGACGATTTTTATCCGATTTTTTATTGCCTTTTGACGAAAGTCACCCCTACCCTACTTGACAAAATCTGAAAAAGCCTGCATGTTTGACTAAACGGTCAGTCAATCATAAATCATGAGTCCGAAAACAAATGAACAGTTTGCCGCTATGCGGCGGGAAAGTCAGGAGAAGATAGAAGCAGCGGCCTTACGCCTCTTTGCCGAAAAGGGTTATCACAACACATCGATCAGTGCCATCGCCCGGGCGGCTGGTGTATCAAAAGGCTTATTATATAATTATTACGACGGTAAGGACGATCTGCTCGACAGTCTGATCAACCACGCTATCGACGATAATAGCGAAGAGATTGAGGCATTCCTCCAATCAGAACTTCCTCCTTTTGAAAAAATCAAGGCCGTTACGGAAGCCGCGGTGCAGATGGTGGTATCCGATCCCAGCTACTGGAAATTATTAACCGCCCTGGCACTGCAGCAAGACGTTATTGCGCATTTAAAAGAAAGTCTGGATCAAAAGAAAGCAGAAATGATACAGACGGCTACCGTCCTTTTTGAGCAGATGGGCTATACTGATCCCGAAAAGGAAGCTTTTCTCTACGGAGCAACTATGGATGGCCTGATGCTACACTATTTGTCGCTGGGCGGCCAGTACCCGATGGAAGCAATGAAAGATTATATCATTGAAAAATATAAACTATGAAACCATTCACCTGGCTATTAATCCTGACGCTTTTAGGCACTAGCCTACCCCTGCGAGCCCAATTGGACGCCACGGCTATCGTCCAGAAAGCGGAAGATAAATTGAGGGGCGCCACCAGCAAGAGTACGCTAAAAATGACCATTGTACGTCCCAACTGGACCCGAGAAGTGGAGATGAAAAGCTGGAGTAAGGGAAACGATTATTCACTCACCCTGGTGACCGCACCCGCCCGCGACAAAGGTACTGCCTTTTTGAAAAGACAGAAAGAGATCTGGAACTGGCAGCCCACCATCGATCGGGTCATAAAAATGCCGCCGTCCATGATGATGCAGTCCTGGATGGGCTCTGACCTGAAGAACGACGACCTGGTGCGAGAATCCTCTATCGTAGAGGATTATGAGCACCAACTACTGGGAGAAGAGGCCGTCAATGGCCTAGCCTGCTATAAAATTGAAATGATACCCCGGGAAGATGCTCCCGTGGTCTGGGGCAAAGTAATTACCTGGATTGACAAGTCCGACTATATGCAATTGAAGACGGAATTCTACGACGAAGATGATTATTTGGTCAATACTATTTATGGTAAAGAAATAAAAACGATGGATGGCAAAAAAATCCCCTCCGTCATGGAAGTGGTCCCGGCCGATGAAGAAGGTCATAAAACGATACTGGCGTATCAATCTCTCGAATTTGACGAGCCGATACCCACGAGTTTCTTCTCAATTCAGAATATGAAACGCGTTCGGTAATACCAATTGTCGAATTGCTGAATTTTTGAATGCTGAATTCGGCAATCCAACAATTCAAAATTGTAGTTATGTTATTCAAACTCGCCTGGCGAAACATATGGCGCAACCGCCGCCGCACCACCATTACGGTAGCTTCGATTACCTTCGCCGTGTTCTTTTCGGTCTTTATGGAGGCAATCCAGAAGGGAGCCTGGGACAACCTGATCTCCAACGTGGTTAATTTTTATTATGGCTACGTACAAATCCATGAGAAGGGCTACTGGGAGGAGCAAAGCCTGGAAAAGGTTTTCACCATAGAAGGAGGCCTCGAGCAGTTGGAAACGCAGCAGCCCAACGTAGCGGCCGTCTTACCCCGTATTGAATCCTTCGCACTTGCCTCGACCGGTAATAATACGACCGGGGTGCTGGTCGTCGGGATAGCCCCGGAAAAAGAACGGCAGATGACCGATCTGGACCAGCGGTTGGTAGCCGGTCAGTACCTTTCGGTAAAAGACAAGGCAACGATCATTGCCCGTGGCGTATCTGAGCGATTATCTCTCGGCATCAACGATACCCTTATCCTGATCAGCCAGGGTTACCGGGGGGTAAATTCAGCGGGTAAATACCCGGTTAAAGGAATTGTGGAATTTGGTTCTCCGGAACTCAATAAGCAAATGGTCTACCTACCCCTACCGGAAGCCCAGTGGTTTTATGGAGCAGAGAACCTAGTTACCTCCCTGGCACTGGACATCAAAAACCCCAATCGAGTGGAGGAGACGGTAAATGCACTTCGGACCGAATTGGACACCAGTCGCTACGAAATTATGGATTGGAAAGCTATGCTACCCGACCTTTTAGAGGCCAAACGGCTTGATAGCGGTGGCAACGTCATCGTCTATTTCATTTTATACATGATTATTGCCTTCGGTATTTTTGGGACCATCCTGATGATGACCAAAGAACGCTCTTACGAAATGGGGGTGCTGGTCGCCATTGGCATGAAACGCTGGCAACTGGGCAGTGTGATCTGGATAGAAGTCATTTTAATGGGGCTGATCGGTGCCCTGCTGGGGATCATTTTAAGTTTACCTCTGGTAGCCTACTTCCACGTTAATCCGCTGGAATTTGCCGGCGATTATTCGGCCACCATGGAGCAATTCGGCTTTGAAGCCGTATTCCCGGCGGCTTTCCGCTGGACGATTTTTGCCCAGCAGGCACTTATCGTCATTATCATTACTATTGTCCTGGGCTTTTATCCCATGTGGAAAATCAGGCGATTACAGCCCGTACAGGCAATGCGTGGGTGATCATGTGTCGTGTGTCGTGTAAAAAACTTTAACCCTTAACCTTTGAAAAACGCCAGCATGGCGTTTCTACTTTAACCTTTAGAATATGATACCATTACTAGCCTGGAGAAATATTTGGCGAAACCCGACCCGCTCTGTGGTGGTGATCCTGGCCATTGGTCTGGGGATTTGGGCAGCCATGTTTATGTCTGGTTTTGCGACCGGAATGGCGCAGAGTTACATCGACAATGCCATTTCGGACCGGGTTTCGCACCTGCAGATACACCATCCGGAATACGCAAAAGATAAAGACGCCCAGTTCACGGTGGGGCCCGCTGGTCAGGTCGGTTCGTACCTGGAGAGGCAGGCCTCAGGCGCTCATTATAGCCCGAGAACACTGGTCAGCGGTATGATCGCCTCCAGTAAAGCTTCCCGCGGCATTCAGGTCGTGGGTATAAAAGCGGCTCGGGAAGCAGCGGTAACGGGACTGGGTGAAAAAATTATCGAGGGCGAGTACTTTGCCAGTGATCGCAAGAACTCCCTACTCATCAGCTCCCGTATGGCGGATAAGCTGGATGCTAAAATACGCAGCCGGCTGGTACTCACTTTTCAGGATATGAACCGGGACATCACCTCAGCAGCCTTTCGGGTCAGCGGCATCTTTGAATCTGGAAATAATGCTTACGATGATGCCTACGTCTTTGTTCGGCAAGCCGACCTGCAGCGTCTAATCCGTACCGAGGAAGCTAGTAGACCGGTACATGAAATAGCCATCTATTTGGAGGAAGCTCAGGAAGTAGACCGTTTACAAGCCGCGCTACAAAACCAGTTCCCCAACACCCTGGTGGAAAACTACCGCCAAATTGCACCCGATGTACAACTCTACGAATCCATGATTGGATCGGTATCCATGATCTACCTGGCCATTATCATGCTGGCGCTGGTCTTTGGTATCGTCAACACGATGCTCATGGCCGTACTGGAGCGCGTCAAAGAATTGGGTATGCTGATGGCTATCGGCATGAATAAAGTGCGGGTATTCTTCATGATTGTACTTGAAACGGTCTTCCTTAGTCTGGTAGGCGCTCCACTGGGTATGCTCCTCGGTTGGGCAAGTATCGCCTACGTAGGGGAATATGGATTGGATTTATCTGCCTTTTCCTCCACAATGAAAATGTATGGTCTTTCGCAGGTCGTTTATTTTGAAGTAGATCCCAGCTTGTACGGGCAGGTGGCCGTGGCCGTAACGCTTACTGCCATCACCGCTTCGATCTATCCGGCCCTAAAAGCCATCCGTCTGAAACCCGTAGAAGCGATCCGAAAAATCTAATAACCAAAACCAGGCCACCAACCTAGCCCTGAAGGGGCTCAAACACACAACACCATGGAAGTAATAAAAACCAGCAACATCCACAAAGTCTACAATCCTAACAAAATACCCGTACACGCCCTAAACGGGGTAGACCTCAGTATCGAACAAGGAGAATTCACGGCCATCGTCGGCCCCTCCGGCTCTGGCAAAACGACTCTGCTCAATATCATTGGCGGGCTGGATAGTCCCAGCGAAGGCACGGTGATGATTGACCAAACGGATATCTCTCAACTCAGCGACAATCAGTTAATCGACTTTAGGAAAGAGAAGATTGGTTTCGTATTCCAGGCATATAATCTTATTCCTGTATTAACGGCCGAAGAAAACGTCTCCTTTGTGATGCTCCTGCAAAAAGTCAATAAAGACCAGCGACTGGAAAGAGCCCGGGAGCTTCTTAAGGCGGTGGGGCTAGCCGATAAAATGCAAAAACGACCTTCGGAGCTTTCGGGTGGACAGCAGCAACGGGTAGCGGTAGCAAGGGCGCTGGCCTCTAAGCCTACTTTCGTTTTGGCCGACGAGCCCACCGCTAACCTGGATTCCAAATCCTCCACTGACCTGCTCGACATCATGGCACAGCTAAACCAGGAAGAAAATATCACTTTCATTTTCTCCACCCACGATCAGCGCGTGATCGACCGGGCAAGACGCATCGTTACGTTAGTAGACGGAAAAATCGACTCCGATGAAGAGCAAGAGGTATAAACACCGTTTCCTGTTTGGCTATTTACTACTCACTTGCGGCGGGCTAATGGTCAGTTGCGGGCTTTTTGCGCAAGCAGAAGAAACACCCCGTCGGTGGACCCTCAGTGGCTACCTGAAAAATATGCAGACCGGCCTCTTTGTCGATAATCCGCTACAGGAACCTTTCCAACTGGATAACCTCATCCATAATCGATTAAATTTCCGTTGGTTCCCCGCAGAGGAGTGGTTATTCCGGGCAGAACTGCGTACCCGCATTTTCTATGGAGATGTGGTAGAAAACACGCCCAATTACGGCCAGGTAATTGATGATGTAAACAATGACCATTTTGATCTGTCGACGGTACTCCTCGAGGGGAAATATGGCGTATTTCATACCATGTTGGACCGGATTTATCTGCAGTATCAAAAAAACGACTGGGAGATCAGCCTGGGCCGCCAACGCATCAATTGGGGCATCAATACCGTCTGGAACCCCAACGATATCTTTAACGCCTATAACTTTACCGATTTTGATTACGAGGAGCGGCCCGGCAGTGATGCCCTGCGCATCAAACGCTATACTGGCTTTGCTTCCAGTGTAGAGCTGGTCGCTAAAGCCGCCGACAGCTGGCGCGAAACCGTCATCGCCTCCCGTTGGCAATTCAACCAGTGGAACTACGACTTTCAAGTACTCACCGGCTACTTTATGGATCGCTGGGCACTGGGCGGAGGCTGGGCCGGCGCTATAAAGAACACTGGTTTTAAGGGCGAGTGGACGGCCTTCTTCCCTTTGCAAGAAGAACAATCCGGAACCAGCTTTGCCCTTAGCCTGGGAGCAGACTACATTTTCACCAGTGGTTTTTACCTGAACGGTGGTTACCTTTATAATAGCAATGGCCAAAATCGCGGTTCCATTACTGAATTATTCAGTTTCGAGCTTTCGGCGGAGAACCTTTACCCTTATCGGCATGCGATATTCCTGCAAGGCAGCTATCCCGTATCACCGCTCATCAATAGTGGGCTGGCGATCATCTACAGCCCGGTCGAAGTCCATCCCTTATTTTTGAATCCTACTTTTACGGCTTCCATTGCTAATAATTGGGATTTGGACCTGATTGGGCAGATCGTACTGAATGAGCAGGGGAATAGCTACCAGAGTCCGGTACAGGCGCTGTTTTTGCGGGTGAAATGGAGTTATTGAGTCGGAGGGAATCCTCCGCTTAGCGGGATACTAAACAAGTGGTTTATGTTGGTAGGCAAAAAAGGGCTGTTCAACAGGGCCAAAACTGCGAAAAAATTGGGCTACTCCCGGCACTTCGGAGCCTTCGAAATCGAATAACAAATCCTGGCCAGCGTATTTTTGGATGACTTTCGTCAAAAGGAAATGCATGGCGTAGGTATCACGGCCCTCCGCATTCGAAGCACCAAAGAGATTAATGATCCGCTGATCGGTCCTGATAAAAAGGCCAGTACATACCAAGGCTGCTTCCTGATCGTATACCTGATAAATTTCAGCCAGGTCTCGCTCCAACAAGGCTTCGAAAAGTCGGACAGCCTGCGTATAGGCTTTTGCCGAAAGGCCCACCTTATGCTCCAGGGCCTGCCGATAAAAATCAACTAAAACAGCTACGGAACCGCCCGACTGGATCACCAAGCGCCGCGCCGCTTTCCGCACCCGCTTACGCAGACTCTTAGAAAAGCCGGCCCGAAGCTCCTCATAGGATCGATCCAGTGGCAAGACTAAATTCATTTTCCAGCGCATCGTCCCGGGAATATGCGGAAGCAGATCAGGCGCCTCGTAGGCGTGCAGCATGAGATGACTGCGTAGAAAACGGCGAGGAATCGCTTCCAGAAAGGGTGGAATCTCATCTGGTTTCACGCCCTCCCCAAACAGGCCCAACTGCTGGCTAAAGGCCGGTTGATAGACCTGCGGCAGTCCCAATAACTTACGATTCCAGGGTAATGGGAACACCCGCTCGTAGTCGCCTTGTACCAGAGCTGACCAGTGTTGAGTGGTCATCATATCCAGGTACCAGGAATAGGCGTAGGGCAGTCCCGTCCGGGAATGCCTGATCGCGGCGTCCCAGGCGATCGGGTCTATTTGTTTACGGCTAAGAAATCGAATGGAACTCATTTTTTGCGCATTAGCGTGATGCCGTCACGGATGGGCAGGAGGATATTCTCAATACGCTCGTCGGCCTGTATCTTTTTATTAAAGGTATCCAGCAAGCGAGTGTCTTCGTTATAATTTTCAGGATCCTGCAGGACCTTACCACTCCAGAGTACATTATCCGCCAGAATGATCCCGCCGGGATTCATCCGCTCCATCACCAGTTCGAAGTGCGCCGGATAATCGCGCTTGCCGGCATCGATAAAAGCCAAGTCGAAGGTCTCCCTTAGCGTAGGGATGACCTCCTCGGCCCTACCGGTAAGATTGGTAATTTGTTCGGTTAGCCCGGCTTTGACCTTATATTTTTTAATAAACCAGGCCAGTTCCGGATTGGCTTCGATGGTAATCAGCTGTCCCTCCGGGGCCAGGCCCTCCGCCAGGCAGAGCGTAGCGTAGCCGGTAAAGGTACCTACTTCCAGGATACGACGAGGTCGATGCAGTTTACTGATCATACTCAGCATCCTTCCTTGCAAGTGACCACTTGACATCTGCGGGGCCAGGGTTTTTAGCCAGGTCTCGCGTTCCAACTCGTACAATAGAGGCGGCTGCGGGGAGGTATGTGCTTCGCAGTATTGGTTCAGTCGTTCTTGTGGTGGTTGTAGCACGGTCTTTCGTTTGGTGGTTTTTTGATTTGGTGAATTGGTGAATTAGGGATGTAAAGATAAGTACTATGGTTTGATTACGTTTTTTTTATTAGATTTGTTTATGGCAAAAGATTTGTTTCATAGCAATGTTAAGACGGCTTTGGAGAAAGATGGATGGATCATATCTGCCGATCCGCTGAGGTTATATATTTCAGATACTGCCTATCTTGAAATCGACCTGGCCGCTGAGAATATGCTCCTTGCGGAAAAGGGCCATCAAAAAATCGCGATAGAGATAAAAAGCTTTCTGAAGAAATCATTTTTATCTGCTTTTCATGAAGCGATAGGCCAATATTTAGACTATGAAAGTGCCTTACAGGATGTGGAACCAGACAGAACTGTTTATTTAGCCGTTCCAGAAGACACCTTCAAGAATGAACTCTTCCAGGGACGTTTTATTCAAAAAAGGTTGAGGGAAGAGCAGGTCAATCTTATAGTATTTGACATTGACACCAATGAAATTAAGCTATGGAAAAACTATTGAATTATCAAAAAGCACTACGGGAAGTTCTCCAGTCTTATCTGGCAGGCGGAACAATTCCACAAGACCCCGATCTGGAGACCCAATTGCTAATAGATGAGGAAGGTAACAGGTACCAAATCCTTCATTTAGGCTGGAAAAACTCAGAAAACGTTTTTCTGGTTATTTTTTATTTTGAGATTAAAGATGGAAAAATTTGGGTTCATCGTAACATTTCTGATTATGATATTATTGGAGACTTAGAAGAAAAAGGTATCCGTAAAGAAGATATTGTTTTAGCCTTTCATTCTCCAAAAATGCGCCCTTATACAGGATATGCAGTAGCTTAATAATTAAGATGCTTAACATACAACTACTCGATACCCCCTTACAAGTACAGGCCTGCCAGGACTGGATCAGCAGTCCGGGAGCGGGCGGAATCGTCCATTTCGTAGGTACGGTTCGCAATCAGACGCAGGGCAAACCCGTGGTGCGTCTCGATTTTGAAGCCTACGAGCCCATGGCGGTCTCGGAAATGCGCAAGATTGCCGAAACCGTACAAGCGCGCTGGCAAGCTGAAAAAGTATTGATTCACCATCGCACCGGCAGCCTGGATATTGGCGAGATTGCGGTGATCATCTCCATATCCACGCCCCATCGCAAGGCGGCTTTTGAAGCCTGTCAATACGCCATTGACACGCTAAAAGAAACCGTCCCTATCTGGAAGAAAGAAATCTTTGCGGATGGAGAAGTCTGGGTGGCGGCGCATCCTTAGGGTTCGTGTGGTGATGTGGTGGTGTGGTGGTGTGGTGGTGTGGTGGTTAAATACTTATTCCAACAGCTTTTGTAAAGCTTCCAGATTTTTTTGCTCGTCGAAGATCGCCTCAATGGGGATGCTAAAACCTTCGATGGCGGAGCAGGTGATCATTCCGGCTTTAGCCTTGAGGATGAGCTGGTATTCGTCCTGCTCATCCAGTCGGTATTGCTCTACGTATTGTTCATCCGCATCGATCAGCCAGTATTCCTGTACGCCGTGGTCCTGATAATCCTGAAACTTAATGCCGCGATCATTGGTGGCCGTACTTTTTGACAATACCTCTACCGCCAGATCGGGTGCCGGGAAAAGCGTCTGCCCAGGCTGAAACTGCCTGGCTTTTTCCTGATTAAAATAGCAGAGATCCGGCTCGTAGTCGTTACGGGTAAGCGCGATCATGAGCTTTTCGTAGCCGACGTAGCCCCGTTGATTTTTTTGCACATAAAGCTTCATGAGAGAAAAAAGTGCCCCCGTAACATCATTGTGCTCCTTACGCACCGGAGAATGAATGATTACCTCTCCATTGATGAACTCCGCTTTTTCGTATTCAGAGATGTCATTATAAAATTGATTACGCCGTTCCCGCTCCGCAGCCAATTGCTCACTTAACTGCGTGGCAATCCTGGTTGCGGAAGGCATCGTCATAATACGCTCTACCATGGTTTTTTCCTGGCCCATCACCTGCTATGATTGATTTTATCCATTCAGATATCACTTATTAAAATACAGGATTTTGGGCTAATTGCCAAGACCTTATTGGTAGATCTCATTCAACAAAGCCGCCGCCCGGTAGCCAGCCGCACCAAGTCGGGCCTCTACCACCGGAATAAAGTCGTGCTGATAATTCCAGGAGAAACTGGGCAGGCCGGTTTCCCGATCGGTATAATCGTAGAGGGTATTATAAATATCTTCGCGATATTCGATAGATTCCTGGGCCCAGGTGATGACCGGCGCGTTTTCCCACCCGGCTTTATTTTTGTGGACGTGCTTCTCAATAAAAGCCGAAAATTCGGTATAGCTCAGGCGCTCGTGCTCGATCATCCAGGTATCCCAGACGCTGTGCAGGTTATACCTTTCGGAAAAAAACAGGACTTCGATCTTATTGCCACCCAGATCGCGGTTCTTACCCACGTGCATAGGCTGGTGGATATCGCCAATGAAGTGAATCAGGAAAGCCAGAGCGGTGGCTTCGACAGAGCCCGCCAGGGGTTCGACCCTGTTCTTTTCCATAATAGCTTCCATTTGATCAATGGCTTCCTGATCGCCTCGCAGGATGGCTAACATGAGTTGTATCCCTTCATAAACATCATCAATCTCTTCGGTTTCCGCATTCCGGGCGATGACCTCCTCCAGGGTCTCGTCCGGTTGGATGGTCATATAGTGCCAGGAACTGGCAAAGCTCCAACCGCGCTCGGCTTTGATATAATCGGGCCAGTTGGCGACTTGCTCCAAATAATTATCGCCTAGCGCTTCGTCTACGGCAGCACGGGCCTGCTCAGTCAGATTATCGTAGCAGATTTTGGCGACGATACGGTGGCCGTTGGCGCCCCAGTCGGCA
>DATFKA010000144.1:0-17105 GCA_035268885.1 Saprospiraceae bacterium | reverse complement strand
ACCCGCAGCTCCCTGCGTAAAGGGAATCGGATCTTCACCCGTAGAATCATCATCGCCTCCGGCTTTACTACCCGCATCCAAATCCGGCTGCGCGTTCAGCTCACCGTCTACACCAGCACCCAGGTATAATCTGGGCTGGATCGCATGGCGGGGCCCCATGTAATTGGGATCACCCGGCAGCCAGTCGCGTAAAGTGATATAATCGTACTGATCCGGATCCGTAGAACTCGTATCCGGCAGATCGCCGTAGTCAAAGCCAACAAAGCCGAAGTCAATCGTCTCATCAATTTGATTATCCGGCCAGGTGTTACCCGCAGCCACTTCCAAAGATCCGATATCGTTCTTACCCACCGGATCGGCTTCTTCCACACACATCATCAATGGATCGTCAATACGGAAGTAATTCTCGGTGGTACGATCGTCTATATTGGAATCGTAGCCATCACTGTTATAGGCGACGCAATTCGATAAATCATTTACATCAAAGGTATCCCGATTCACCGTTGGTGTCATATTATCCGGGTCGCTAACGATAATCCGGTAATACTTTGATCCGGGCACGGTGGGTACTTCCTGACCAATCAGACCGGCGAAGATGAAGGCTCCATTTTCGTTGGTTTCTGTCATGTAGGTCCGCTCAAAGGCATCGTTGCCAAAGACATCGTCCAATCCGGCGTATTCCAGCGTTACTTTAACGCCGGGAATCACCGGCTCGTCGATGTCCTGAATACCATCGTAGTCTCGATCTTCCCAGACAATATTTCCGCTCGTTGTACGTACCAAATTAATAAAGTAGTCTTCTACTTCACCCAGTGGTACGATACCATTAGAAAAGTTTTCGTTACCCGGCAGAATGCCCGTTGGTCCCAGGTTGGGTTCTTTCCCAATTCGGAAACGGCCCAGGAAGTTACCATCCTGGAATAAAGCACCTTCCGGTACATTAAATCTCAGAATGACGGGATTAGCGTCCAATTGATCGCTTAACTCCAGCTCCACCGCGTTGGTATTAGGCTCTAAGAAGAGCGTATCATCGTTTAGGAAAGTAAAGATGATTTGTTCATCCGGATCCAGACCCGCCGCCGGGTTATTAGGATCCAGGTAAAAGTCGCCATCTCCGTTCCAGTCGAAATAAGCCTGTAGGAAGGCATCCGGCCCATCGTTATTAATCGAAGTCTGGAAGGCCACCGAGATGATCGCTTCTGATCCGGGAACCAAAGGCGTAAGGAAGGTAACACCCGATTCGTCGTTCACGCAAGTGAGCGTATCCTGCTGATCGGAGGTGTTCCAGCCCATATCATTGGGGTTATCTCCCAGACCATCGGCTACCGGCATCACGCCCTGTCCGTTGAATACTTCCTGTCCGGCATCAATATCGGGCTGTCCTTCTTCTTCGGCATCGGCACACTGCCCCAGGTAGATTTCTGGCGTCACAATGTGTTTAGGACCTTCCAGTGGATTACCCACTTTCACACTATCGGTGGGGAAAATACCCGAGACATTCTCGCCTACCGAAGAACCATCTTCAACGGTACCGTAGGTGTCTAATAAATCACCGAAATCAAAGCCAGTATAGGCAAAGTCAATTCTATGCTCCACTTTATTATCAGGGAGCGTTATGCGTTGATTAGGATCTAATAAAGATGGATTGAGCTGATCCAGTATCCCTTCTTCGTCGGTAGCTACCGAGTCTCTATTGAGCAAGAAGACTTGTGTCTTCGCCTGACGAATTTCGCCATCGGCGTACTCCCAGGGCTCTTTTAAAGCCAAACCATCGTTGTCCAGATCTTCTTCGGTGACAAAATCGATCCAATCCGCCCGACTTGGTGTCAGGTTGAAGGTATCTACTGAGATTAACTGGTAATTACCTTCGATCATACCGAAGAAGCTATAAGTACCATCTTCGGCGGTAAAGGTTTCACAGATGTAATCTTCGACCGCATCTCCATCCAGTGCGGTAGTCGTCGGATCGAGAATCGTGGTTTGATTGATAGCATCAAAAGTTCCGTTGAATTCGTCAACACCGCCAAAACGCAGTACCACCCGCACGCCTTCAATCCCCAGTGGAATTTCCTCCGGGTCCTGACGGCCGTTGTTATTTCTATCTTCCCAGACTAAATTACCAATCTGGAAGACAGGTACATAATAATCTTCCACCTCGCCATCTCTGGCCAGGCCAGTAGGCGCAGGTGTGGCGATAAATTCTGCGTCTGTGGTAATTCGGAAGCGGAAGAAGGCATTACCTTCGGTAAAGGTGGCTGTCGGTGGCACCGTGAAGGTCGCGATCTGTCCATCTACCGTTGCCCCGGCAGCGATCGTATTTTGCGAAAGCGTAACTAAATCCAAAACACCATCGTTCTCCCAGTCGGCATACATAAATATAGTAGCGGGTAAATCCGTATTATTGGTACCACTAAAAGCGATTTGTGCTTCTTTACCAGGGGCCAGAGGCGTGAGGAAAATGATACCGTCTTCGTCGTTTACGATCTGGTTTTCATCATCGCCAATACTTTCTAAGCCCGGCACCCCATCTTCTTCCGTATCAATGACATCTCCCAGATATAGTAGAGGGGTAACCGGCACGGCGTGTCGGGGACCATCGTAGACTCTAAATGTTTGGAAATCATTAATCGCCGTGTTTGCGGTAAGGTCAGGTAAATCACCATAATCTGTTCCTTTGACTTCTATAACAAAATCTTCCACTTCACCATCCAGTGCCTGTCCGTAAGGATCAAAGAACTCACCAGTAGTCAACCGTATCCGTACCCCAACGGAATCCGCCTGGTCCCGCATCGGGATGTCAAAGGCAATACGATAGTCTACTGGCGTTGCTAGAGGGGCAATGGGTGTTATGCTGGTTAGTTTCGTCTCCTCCTCGTCTTCGAAATCGCCATCACCATTCCAGTCGACAAAAACCAGCAGGTTAGCATTACGCTGGGTGTAGTTTCCTACGGGAATCAATAGTTCAATCGGCTCGCCGGCTACGATGGAATCCGTCATCATGGTTCCGGGGCGCACAAAGTTTAGGAAAGAGAGATCTTCATCATCGATACGATCACCTGCTCCTGAAATAGGATCAACCACAACTTCGTCATCACCGTCGGCTTTTTCCGTCGGAATACCTTCATTCTCCGCATCCGGCGCAGTAGCACCAATCTGAAGGTTGGGAATACCGTCGGGATTCGCATCAATTTGTGCTTGTGTCAGGCGATCCAGCTCTATGTAAACAATCTTATGGCTAGGTCCTGGATAGCCGCCTTCCCGATCTGTAATGTACTGCGGCTCGGGTAAATCTCCCCAGTCGAAACCAGCGATCGGTACAAATAAATCGTGCACCTCACCGATGACATCTACGCCGGGCGGATCGTTAGAAGGACTAGCGGGTCCAGTAGATAGGCTTACCGCCCCTTCTGAATCCGAAAGGCGGAAACGAGCCCCTACCCGATCGGGCAGAGGAACCGGCATGGGAGGTACTGTAAAGCTTACTTCGTAGTAACCACTAGCACCTACCGGAATTTCAATAATATCAGATTTTTCATAAGTTGGATCGTCTTCGAAATCGCCATTATCATTCCAATCGACGAAACCTCTTAAGTAAGCGGGACGGTCCAGTAAGTTTCTCACAAAAACGTAGAAAACAGCGGGCTTATCCCTGATGATGGTATCCGGTGGAATGATGCCATCCTCATCGTCGATACCATTAATGTCATCACCAAAAGCATTGATCTGCGACTGGCCATTCCCTTCGGCATCTACGGTATTACCAATGGAAAGGTCCTCATTGATAATATGACGCGGACCGCGGGATCCATCCAGCGAATAAAAAGTATGGTAATCTCCTCTTCCTGTTAAATCTCCCATCACTGTGGGCGAATCATCATCCGGTAAATCACCGTAGTCAAATTGCTTGACATCGATCAGGAAGTCTTCGACCTCTCCGTCGGGAGCCGGGCCGTAGGCATCAATGGTTTCCAATGTAGAAATACGCACCCGGGCACCAATCAGTGCCGTTGGGGTATAGTCGGGAATGGTAAAGGGAATTTGATAAATAATATCCGTTCCCTGCATGTCGATGGTAATCCGATAGGATTCGGTAGCCCCTTCGAAGAGGCCATTATCATTCCAGTCGAAGTAGGCAGTCAGGTAAGCATCCCTGCCCGTATTATTGGTGACAGGTAGCTCTAGAATCACATCATCTCCCGACTCCAGCAAGGCCGGATCGGCATTCGCGACCATTTTAAAAGGATCCTGATTTTTGAAATAGAGGCCAATCTGCTCTAAATCTTCATCATCTATCCGTACAATACCGGGCTGATTCACTACCTGATCATCTCCATCGGCCATGGCCGATGGTTGTCCATTTCTCTCGGCATCGGGAGGGGTCATACCAAAATACAGGGAAGGCATTCCGGGTGGAACGGCATTGGCTACGCTCACAATCTTGTGACTAGGACCTGGATATCCACCTTCCGTATCCGTAGCAAATTTCGGCTCGGGTAAATCGCCCCAGTCGTAAGCTACGATATTGACAAATAAATCTTCAATTTCTCCTACACTCACTAAATCCACATCTCCCGGGCCGTTGGCAGAAGTCGCTACAGTAGGATTACTACTCAAACGAAAGCGAGCAGCTACTTCATCAGGTAATGGAATCGGCGTTGGTGGTACGGTGAATTCTACTTCAAATTGCCCACTGGCATTGATCGGGATTAGGCTTGACTGTTCAAAATCGTCTTCAAAGTCTCCGTCGTCGTTCCAATCAACGTAACCCACCAGATAAGCGGAGGCAACACCATCGTCGGCCGGAGCCGGATCGGGTATGAGGTTTTTTACAAAGACATAGAAGATAGCCGGTTCATCTCTACGGATGGTATCCGGCGGAATAATGCCGTCTTCATCATCAATACCGTTAATATCATCACCAAAAGCATTTTCTTCTGGCTGACCATTACCTTCCGCATCGATCAGATTGCCAATGCTCAAACGGTCGTCAATCAAAGCTCTGGGGCCCCTATTACCGTCTACGGTCCAGAAAGTATTATAGTCTCCCGTCGCCGTTAAGACAGCTGGTGCCGGATCGGCTGGATCCGTGGCATCGGGTAAATCTGCGTAATCGAAGGAATACACTCTAACGAACAGATCTTCGACCTCCCCATTCGGTGCCTGGCCATAAGCATCAATATCGGCCGTAGTAAATCGAAGTCTTACGCCAATTTCGGCATTAGCCGCATCAAAGGGGATATCTATGTTAAAGGTATGCGTACCAGAGCCATTTCCAAGGCTGGTTGAATAGCGCTCAGTATCGTTTTCAAACACCCCATTATCGTTCCAATCGAAATAAATGGATAATTGGCCAGGAACGGAGCTTAAGTTATTGGTATAAGGAACATCGACTCGAATGGTATCACCAGCGACCAGGATATCGTTGTTCTGAGTATTAAAGAAATTGTTACCAGGAATTACACCCCCGGGACTGTAAGCAATATCTTCATCATCCGTATCCGTGTTATCATCCCCATCGGCCGTCGCGTTATCATTAGCCGTACGCTCTGCATCGGGTACAGTAGCGCCTATATACAATGGGTTCAATAGTAATGTTTCCGCAGTTGGGCTAGGATCATCATCAACGTTTCCTAAGCGGTGGCTGGGTCCTTCGAAGCCACCATTCGCATCGGTAGCGAATTTAGCTTCCGGTAGATCACCGTAATCCACTTCGTGATAGGTAACCCGTAACTTGTGGCTGCCTTCATCGGCAAAAACGATCCCGTGGAACTGGTAGAAAGCCAAATCAAAATCGTTACCCGACAGGCGAAGTCCCAACTGGAAATCCTGACCGTTGATACGGCGCTGTTCCAGATTGGCTACCGCGTCTGGGCCCAAATCGGTCCAGGCACCAGCAAGCGTAGTAGCAGGTGCAAAAGGCTTAGCAATCGTAAAGTCAGCGTATTTCACCTCCCCCAGATCATTCCATCGGGCATCAGTATAAGCAGAAGAGCTAATCAATGGATTCACCTGAGTTACATCAAACTGCACATCGCCGGTAACACTTTGTACAGGGGTCCCGTTTGGGTCTGCACCACAGACATTTTGGTTGCCGTTATCAATAGATACGGGCTGGTATTCCACCTTATCGATGATGGCATTTTCGGGAATACCCAGACTGGCCAGATCGAACTGAATATAACCTCGCATTTCCACGCGTTGGTTATCTAGGGTAGTCGCCGGGTTGGCTGGATTTCTGATGCGTCCGACAGCAATTCCACCGCTACGGATGAAGACATCGGATGCACAGCCTGGATCAATCGCATTTTGTAGATAAGCGCCCTGTGAGCCCATTCCCATAGTCATGGAAGAAGCTTCCGGCACGAAAGAATCGTCCACTGCCGGTACAGGTACTTCGATCACACAGGATGGAATAGCATTCGAATTACATCCCGGATCGCCTGTGGTCAGGGCGACCAGCCGAATACTATTATATTCTCCTACTGGTCCGGTAATACTAATTGCCCCCCCCGTATAAGGCTGTGTCATTGCCATAGAGGTCGTAGAGCCTTCCGGAATAAAATCGTATTCTACCGCATAATTCACACCCGGATCTGTACCCGTCACATTGAGGTTGATCGTCCCGTTCGCCCCCGTGGTAGCGGGTTGCGTGATACCTCCTTTCGTAAGCGAGGGAGGGGTAGAAATAATGTATGGTGCCTCCACCACATCGCTAATACACTGGGTCACCACATCATATCTGGCGACATAAAGAGAATTACTAGTCGACGGGTATCCTGGTATGGTATAGAAAATATTGGATTGTGGCATTTCGTTGGCCACCGCAGGACCCGATTCCGGATTGCTAGCCGGTGTTGTACCCGCATTGTCGGTAAACCATCGGTAGCGTTCATCGAGAATAGGTATTTCATTACCAGGAACATCAGGATCAGGTACCGTAGTCAGGGTCAATGGAGCCATCTCGAAGGTCACCTGATCTCCCAAACAGACCTCTACAGGGGTTACGGTGTAAGTGGAAGGTGTACCTGGTGTAGGGGTGATGTCGCTTGAATAAGCTGGAACGGGCGGTTCGGGATCATTTAGCTCTACATAAGAGTTAGGATTTGTATTGGGATTTCCGCCTGGATCGTCTGGATCATCGAAGTCAACAGAAAGGCAGCCCCCCCCAAATTGACTACGTACCCGGAATTCGTAAACACCCTGGGACAAGCCAGATATCAGGTAACTACCATCATAGTAGGCATCCCCATCCATGACCGTAGGTTGTATTTCTGAAGTATTCGGTGGCATACCGACACCAGCATTGTTATCCGGTCCTGGTGTACGAACAAGATCGTAAATTACCCCGGGCACCAAACCCGATATTTTGATCTGTCCAGTTACACCGCCACAAAGAGAAATTTCTTCGCCATTTTCCGTTAATACAGGTTCAACCGTAATCGGTCCTGGGATAGAGTTAATCCGGGCAAACCCGGACAGAGCGGTACAGGTCCCATCATTTATTCTGGCATAATATCTACATTTGGTGTCTTCATAATCGATCATAGATACCGTAAGCGTATTACTACTACCTAAAGAACTAGCTGGTTCAAAAGTTGCCCTGGCAACGCCTCCATTGGTAGCTACCGCTACAGTATTTCCCGACAGGGCCAGGGCCGTAGAAGAAGGAGAACCAAAGCCAATTCCATCATATTCATTGTATACGGTGAATCGTCCGCCCCCCTTATGGGTTAAGGCCAAACCACCGGGCACTGCGGCATAGATTCGCTCACCAGAGACCGCGATAGAAAACACCGTAAAAGTGCCCCCTGTCAGGCCCTGATTGTACATAAGGAAACTATACCCCTGATCAGTAGAGATGGCAACTCCCGAGCCCGTGGCCAGGTAAATATCGCCATTTCCTTCTACAAAAATATCATTTACTACGCCAATGGGTGCTAAACCTGAGCTGAAGTTCAGGCCCTGAGTATTCGCCATTGTTCTTTCCTCTGAAAAAGAAGTAGAGCCGCTACGAGCGATCTTTAATCCAGAAAAAGCACCTCCGTACATGGTACGGTTACCTCCTGAACCCGTAACGTAAATGGTAGTATAAGAAGTACCCGAGTCAAAAACGGACCACCCCCCAGAACCATCAAGATTAGGGTTAAAATAAATACCATTATTGGTCGCCAAATAAATATCTCCGTTAAAAATGCCTACATCATTAATCAAAGAAGCCCCTGGAAAGCGGGTGCTAAAGCCAATGTTGGTTGGGTAAGCGCCGTTGGAGGCACTTACGTACAATTTATCTTCCGAAGCGGCGTAAATACGCCCTCCAGAAACCGCTATAGTTGAAATGGGTTCGGAATCCAGATTATCAAAAGCGGTAAAAGTGGTATTTCCTTTGGCTATTCCTTCTTGGGTAGCTACAATAAACTCCGTAGCACTTAGCGCGTGGACATCACTAACGGAAGCACTTTCCAGACCTACTCCACTAGTACGAAACTGCTCCTCCGTACACAACTCGAACCATTCTGGCGTATTACCCGATTCAGAGTTTATGGTAAAAGAAGCATCCTGACCAAAACAAGCGTCGAAATCATCTAGTAAGCCGGTAAAGGGTAATTGTTGATTAGGGAACCGAATAGGATTGATGGAAACATAACCGTCATCATCATCTCCGTACTCACAACCAGGAATACTACTTGCCGTAGACTCCAGGCGAATCTTATATTGGGTACCCACTGGCATATTGTAGGGAATGACCACCGTCATTGAAATATTGCTGGGACTGCTTACTACCCCGTCGTTATTCGTATCACCATCATTGTTATCGTCTACTACGCTCCAAAACCGGCGGCCGATAACCCGATTACGGGGATCATTGACGGGAAAGAAGGAACCATCCGCCTGACTGATGATCGCCCTAATTTCCGAACCAACCGGGTAATCATCTCCGGAAGAAAAGGCGAAAGTGATCCGGTCTACCTGACAGAAGGTCTGATCCAGCAAAACTGAAGGATTATCAATCGTTAGCACACTGATCACATAGCTATTAGGATCCGTTACGGAAGAAAATTCACCGCCCCCGGAACTTTCATTATTTGAAATTTCCACCCGGAACTTATAGTTGGCACCCGAAGCAAAATCAATGTCTGGTGGAGGAACGTCTCCAGAACCTATCTTAACCGTTATCTCCTGGTTTTCTAAAAGAGTCGCGGAACTACTTACTATTCCACCGTTTCCAGCGGTAGCTGGTCCTGTAGTAGTTGGCGTTGCACCCGGGAAAGGCAAAACAACGGTTTCTGATAAATCGGCAAAGCTCCCATTTGGGTCACTTAGCCGTACCTGTAATTCTATATCATCATCCCTGCCAACCCAACTGCGTAAACACTGCTGGGAATATAAAACGGTCACTTCATCTCCCCAGCAAAAAGGACCATCCTCCAGAGTACCTGTTGTTTCTAAGAGAGGAGGAGTAACCGTAATTGAAGGTAGTGCGTTTTCGTCAGTTGTTTCATAATTGGTGACACCAACCGTTTCTACCCGAAACTTGTAATCCGTAGAACCCGTAACATCATTGGGAATCATGACGGTAATTGTATTCATGGATGGTGGCGGGCTATCCGAAGAAGTGATATTATCCGTTGGCGTCAATACCCGAGTACCTGAATCAAATCCGCCATCTGGATTACTCATCCGCACCTGTATACTACCATTATTTGAAGAAAAATCAGGTGTTGTGCGAAGGCATAACTCATTATAAGTTATTGTAATGTCATCGCCAGCACAATAACTAGTAGGACCATCCACTCCAGTGGTGGTAAGTTGGGGTTGATTGACCTGGAAGGAATTAGACCCACTGGCAGGTTCTAAATCCGCATTACTGGCCTGAATCTGCACCCGATACGTCCCTTCTGCACCAGTAGGAATAGTCCCCACCATGGAACCAGAACTGGCTACCGTATTCGTTGTACTCAAAAGTGTTGTACCTGATCCAAAGCCTCCTCCCGGAGCACTTAGTACTAACTGCAGGGAGGATACGGCATCCGGGCATATGACCGAATACGAAACGGATATTTCGTCACCAGCACAATAGTTGCCGGCAGGCGTGAAATTGGTAGTCACCCTGGGACCTACATAAAAAGGTGCTGATAGTACACTTGGTTCTGGACCAGCCCCAGCACTACTTTTTTGCATTACGGCGAACAATCTGTAGTTCCCCGGACTAACTGTGGGGGCGAAAAAATTAAGACTACTATTTGAAAAATTCTCGCCCGAGGCAATGGTGCTCGTCCCAAGTAATGGTCCACTCGTTGTCCCATCTTCTACCAAGTAATAACTGACGTTATAGGAGGCAGTAGCCGGATCATTCATAGGATCGAAAGTATTGTTATAGCTAAAAGAAGCCGTAAAACCTTCCAGTGGACAAAGCGGCGGTGTAGTGTTGAGGCTAATCGTTTGAGCCGACAGCCTCCCTCCTAAACTAAGGAGTACAACAAGCACCACCATACCCAACTGCCATGGAAGTGACCTGAAATTTGGATTCGGATTAATTTTTCCTTGGAACCTAAAGCGATTTTCCAAAGACATCCCCAGGTGTAAAAATTGTTTCATATACAGTATAGATTAGATAGTGGTGGTTATTTTAAATTGATTTTGCCCTAAAGCACTTATCACCCTAATTATTAGATGTTTTAAGTTTAAATTTATCTGCCAGGTAGTGATCAAACTGCCCCCAGAGTCCCTCGTACTGAGGGTCTCGACGCATTTCTTTCAGCCCCTTGATCGGATTAGCAAAGAAGGCCTCCATCCCTGGAATACTAGCGGGGTCTATATCTTCCGCTTCCCGTAACTTAGCTTCTGCTTTTCCGTATAGTGCCTTGACAAAGGCGGCGTTCTCATCCACGATTTCGTCAAACTCCTGGTCGGAGAATATTTTTTTCATCCCAGCCGAAGATGGGTTCAGCTCATAAATAGAGCCATTAGTTTCTGCTCTTTCTGCCTTGACCATTTCTGGTCGGAGTGGTTCTTCTCCCCTTAGATACCCTATGATATTATCTACTTTATTAGAGATTTCTTCCACTTTTGGCGCCATTTCATTTTGAGTCATTCCAATCGAGCAATTCACCATATTCAAGGGAGCCTCTTCGGCCGATTCCCAGGCCACACCAACGATGCGACCGTAATCTTCGGTGCGCATATTTTGGGGATGTACGGCAATACCCACCCCGTCGTTATTTCCGGAAGGTAAGATATAATCCCCCGCGGAGACGGCTCCTGCTACCTTCACTTTCACTTGCCCCAGAAAGGCAATTTTCTCCATGTTCTGTGTATTGCCATCAGCGGGTACATTGCCCAGGAAACCTGGATTCTGCGAAACGACCATTAGGTGATCGGCCGAATGGGTAACTTTAGAGACCTGCCCGGCGCGTACACCAACGATATCGCCGTAGTATAGGTCTGCCGAAAAAGGTACACGCGGTAAATACTCCGCATAATCTGCCGCGCCTGAATTAAAAGCGACACCAATATTATTTGCTTCGGAGGTAGCCCAGGCGATAGAATTCAGTAATAAGGCAGCCGCACCAGTGACATCTACCCCCAATTTGATCCCGTTAGCCACCGAAGCGGCCGTCAGTCCGGGCCCAGCCCAGGCCAAAAATAAGGAAGCATAGGCCGCAGTAGCAGCGGTCCCGAAAGCGACCGCTTTAATCCCATTGGAAACTCCACTAGCAACCAGATTAACTCCATCAATGGCATATACAGCTGCTTTAATGATGTAAAAGGGGTTAGCTAGAAGCTCGGGATAGGTTTGGCCTTCGATACGACCGTGTATATCTTCTGGATCCGCAAAGGTGACAAAGTTATTAGCCGAGCTGCGCGAACCATTTATTGTAATAAAAATACCCTGATTACCATTTTTAATATATACGGGATAAGAACTGGACACCGCATCGCTACCCCGCACCGTACTTCCCGCCCAAACCTTTAATTGACCATCAGCGGTGAAAGTAGCCCGAGTCTGTCCGTTTGTCTTCACCACCAGGTCTTCAGTGTCCCGGTTACCCAGGAAATGAAATGGAGGGCGAGTACCTACGTTACCACTGCTTGTCCAATAAATGGAATGGTTTCGCAATTCTACTGCTTCTGCTTCTGTAAGTTGACGAGCCGATTCTGCAAATAATGCGTAAGGAACAGAAAACAGTTGGGTCGCCTGTTTTACAGCTAATTCCGGTTTGTCAGCGCTATTTATGGTCATTTCTAACCATATCTTTCCTTCGTTCCAGGGGACGTCGGCCAGATAGCCGGTTCTGGAAATACCGTCACCAATCAAAAGCTCAAAAAAACCATTTTCGTCGGTCTTAGCCAAGTGGGTCTCCATATAATAAGTAGCCCCTCCAACTTGATCGGTAAAAACAAGACTAATTTGCAACTCCAGGTCAGCTAGAATCACTCCGGAAGCATCCCGCGCAATGGCCTGGTAAGGAATACCACGCTGCGGATTTTGCTCCTGCCCAAAAGTACTGGCCAGAATAAATTGAGAAAAAAACAATAGGAGTAATACTCTTTTCATGCTTATTAATTAAATACTTTCGAACTATTTCCGCTCTTCCATGGCAGCCTGCAAATGGCGATCAACACTTGCCCACTGGCTTAGAAAATTAGGATCTCTACGAACCTTTTTCATAAAGGGAATCGGATCATCTAACATTGCAAGTATCTCTGGATAATTATTCAGCTCATACCCCTGATCAACTAGTGACTCTTTCACTTTGACAAAAGAAAGCTTGATAAAGGCCTCGTGATCATCCAAAATTTGATCAAATTCTGAATCGGTAAAAGCCTTTTGAAAAGGGTCAGTTTTCGCAGGATCCCTAGCGATCATCTTCTGCTGGCGACGGTGGTCTGTACTTACCTGATCAAGTCCTTCTAAGGATCCCTCGCCCTGTAAATAGGCCAAAATGTTGCCTACCTTTTGATCCAACTCATCCAGTTTATACCCCAGATCATTAGTATTAATACCAATCGCTACATTGACCAGGTTCATCGGTGAATATTCAGCAGCTTCCCAGGCCACGCCAATAACTAGCTTATAATCCTCTACTCGCATATCCTCCGGACAAATGGCAATCGCTAAACCGTCATTATTTCCGGAAGGGAGGATATAATCACCGATATTTACCTCGCCCGTTACATAAACTGGAACTTGCCCTCGAAAAGCAACTTTTTCATATTTAAATTCTTCTTCTGGTTGCGGCATATTCCCCAGGACGATGGGTGCAGAAGAAATCACGCGCAGGTGATCGGCACCCTGCGTCCGCAGGGAGACCTGCCCATTTTTGATACCGACTACATGCCCAGCGAACAAATCTTTTTCTCCGGGGGCCCTAAAAATATATTCCGCGTAGTCGGCACCACCCGAGCTGTAGTAAACCCCCACGGTTTCTGCCAGATAAGTACCCCAATTAATGGATTCAATTAACAGGGATGCTGCTTCCGCAAAAAGTGCCCCTACGGCAATCGCATTAGCTACTCCGGCTGGTGCACCCAGAATGGAAGCCAATTCTCCCGTTACTTCCACCGTATGAGCAATGGCACTAGCAATCAAGTTCGCACCAGAAAGCGCAAAAAGAGCAACCTGTACTTTGTAGGCTTGAGTATTCGTTAGTTCTGTCCAGGTCTGTCCTTCGACTCGACCTAGAATCCCCGTGTTGGGGTCGGTATCAGCAAAAGTCAAAAAATTATTATCCCCATCCCGACTTTCGTCAATTTCAATATAAATCCCCTGATTGCTCCCCGAAACGATTAAAGGGTAAGAAGTAGAATCGGTATCAGGCCCATTGATACTATTGCCGGCAAAGATTTGCAGTTGACCATTTTTAGTAAACTTAGCCCGCTCCTCGTTACTAGTTTTTATATATAAATCCTCGGCATCGCGGTTACCCAAAAAATGAAAAGCACTATCTCGCGAGGTACGAGCATCATTATTACCAGTCGTGGTCCAGTAAATGGATTGATTCCTCAGTTCCATCTGAGCTTCATCTTCTACTTTGCGGGTTTCTCTGGCTTGAAAGGCATAGGGTACCGCAAGCATCTGGGAGCGGCTTAATAATATGAATTGATTCCCTTCTTCTTTCATTTCGAGAGATAGGAAGACAGATTTTTTGCCCCAGGGTATATCCGTTATTTGCCCCAAAACATTTTCCGTGCCGCCGCCGATTTCCAATTGAAAAATGCCCGAAGCATTGGTTTTTACCCGGTGGATTTCAGAAAACCAGATATTAGAAGCCCCATCCTTACTGGTAAAAGAAGCTTTTATTTCTAATTCCCGATCAGCCATGATTTGGCCATATGCATCTCTAGCTACTGCCTGGTAACTAATCTTTTCCTTTCCTGGTGCCTGTACTTCCTGCCCCCGTAATGGTGTTAATACCATTAGATGCAGGAGAAAACTTAATAGAATAAAATTCTTCATTACAAGCGTATTTTTATACGAAAAGCATCCCAAGGATTTTTAATCCTGCTTTTCCAAAACTTTCTTTAATTGTTTATCAGCAAAATGCCACTGGGTTGCGTATTCAGGAGCTTTACGCACTTTTTGAATTATTTCAATTGGATTATCAAATAACTCCTCTAAACCAGGATACAATGAAAAATCAAAGTTCTGATTATTCAATACTTTTTTGGCCTTAGTGAAAACCTTAACCAATTCATCACTGTGTTCTTCGATGATCCCCATAAACTCCTCATCGCTAAGGATTTTTTGAACGGAAGTCACTGCTTGCTCCGCCTTACGTTCGGCTTTGAGTTGTTCCGTATCCGTAACCAAAGGAGCCTTACCTTCCAGAAAATCCATAATATTATCTACCTGCCGATTTAACAGATCAGCACGTTGAGCCATATCTTCCGAATTAATTCCAACGGCTACGTTAACCAGATTCACAATATTATCCTGCGCAGCTTCCCAGGCCACCCCTACGATTCGCGGGTAGTCGCCCCATTGCATATCTTCGGGATGCACAGCAATCCCCATCCCGTCATTGTTCCCGGAAGGCAAAATATAATCACCTATCGATACGGGGCCAGAAATCCTAACGGGCACTTGCCCCATAAAGGCTATTTTTTCGTGTAAAGACTCCTGATCATCAGTAGGCATATTTCCAAGTACAATTGGATTGGTAGAAACAACCATAATGTGATCGGCATCAGCAGTATTGAGCGAAACAATGCCTCCATTAACGCCCACCACCTCAGCGGGGAAAAGATCCCGACTTAAACTATCTCTAAGTAAATATTCGGCATAATCGGCGCCGCCCGAAGCGTAGTTCACGCCTACACAAACGGCATTTTTTGCAATCCAGGCAGCCAATTGTATGCCCAAACTAGTAGCTTTGGTGATTTTACCCACATTATCTGCAAATTCTGCTACCCCGGCACCCGAAGCTAATAAAGTAGCAACGAGTGCACTTCCCTCTCCAAAACTAGATCCAATCTGTATGGCGGTAGAAACAACCTTAATAGAAAATAAGGCCGCTTCGATAATATAGTTCCGGGAAGTAATTAATTCTATGTAGGTCTGCCCTTCGATAGTGCCCCAAACCTGTAAATTATCGGCAAAAGTGACAAAGTTGTTAGAAGAGGAGCGATTTTCATCTACTTTTATAAAAATGCCTTGATTACTACCTTCTACGGTTACTGGATAAGAACCTAAACTCTCATCATCGCGCCGACCATCCATTACCCCAGCTGTAATCTGTAGTTGCCCCTCTTTAGTAAAGCGGGCTCGTTCGGTATTACTAGTTTTAATCACAAAATCCCGATTATCCCGTGTACCTACAAAATGCTGATCCGGACGAGATTCTTTGTTACCGCTGGTATTCCAGTAAATAGACTGATTACGCAGGAGCAACTCTTCGTCTACCATATGATCAGCACGTTCAGCCCGCATTGCAATAGGAACGGCTAGCATCTGCGTATTACTGACCAACTGGTACTGAGTACTCCCTTTTGTTGCCATCTCAATTTGCATCCAAACATCTTCCTTAGACCAGGGCACCTCTAATAAAGTATTACCCAAAATACTCCTCCCCTGCCCGATGATGATGTTAAACAATCCCAAATCGTCGGTATAAACAGAATGCTCTTCCTTATAAAAAACGGTGGGTGATTCGTCAGCAGACGTGAGACTGATGCGTAAGAAGACCGGCATATCTGCTTTTACCTGCCCATCCATATCTCTGGCGACCGCCTGGAAATTCATGCCTACCGGTACAGAAGGCGTGTTTTGCCCCTGTAGAACAGATAAGTGAATGAATCCGAAAATAAAGAACAGTAAAAATTGCTTCATTACGTTATTGCCTTGTTATTTATAAAACTGCCTTTTCTAAAAGCTTTAATACTTGATCAACTTGTAGGCCTGTTGTAGGCCTCTATTCTGATCTTTTATTGTAATCAGGTATACCCCAGCGGGGTAAGCACTGAGATTGAGTTCGTTCTGCCAGGGATTCAGTAATAATGACGGGACCAATACCTGACCATTCGCATTACTGAGCGTCAGGCGCAAATTTTGTTGAGTAGGATCCTTGATCAGGATATTTACCAGATCCGGCGTTGGATTGGGAGAAAGCGTAAGGGGAAAAACGAGATCTGCCGAAGATGAGGAAATAACAAGGTTGGGTTGTTGAAAACCGATAGTCAGCATAGCTTGCTGATTGGAGGAAGATGCTTTACCAATAAAAGTCTCTCCTGCCGTCCAGTTGATACGCGTATCGTTTAAGGAAGCGGAACCACCGGCAAAACCGATTACCTGGCGAGAGACTGATTGAGCCCCCATATCCGTAATACTAAGGAGAGTGATTGCAGATACAATCACTACTATGGAAAGTAGATTGCGGGAAGTACTGAAGGTCATGAGATTTCTATTTAGGTCGAATACTTCATAAAAGTAAAGTTTTCAGCCCGATTATTCAAATAAGCTCCCATTTAAATTGCCCCGGTAGTGAACTTTAACACAATCCCTGCTCAACCATTAAGGTTGCCAGGCGCTTCCGACTTCCTCTTCTTAAACACCGTATTCTTTGATACAACTTACTAGGTCAGTAATCAATTACGTTTGGTAAAAA
>DATFKA010000143.1:0-37903 GCA_035268885.1 Saprospiraceae bacterium | reverse complement strand
CGTCTAGCATATAATTGAGCTTTGCAAACTGATCTACTCGTTGTTCTACGGTGGCGGCGGCAATACCTTCCCGAGCCTTTTTATCAGCGATTTCTTTTGCTCGCTCTTTTAGGCGCTCTTCACTTGTGAGGCTCTTTTTTTGCTCCTCTATTTTTTCTTTTTCTGTCTCCAAGGCTTCGACGGCCTTTGTAATCCCGGCTTCATCTGCGGGTAAGCCCTTGGGCTCCAGTATTTCCTTGATCGCCTGATTGAGCGCAGCTACATTTGCTTTCCAGTCTTTGTACCAATAGGGCGTACTGATGCCTTGATAGGCATTAATCCAGCTATCCTTGTAAGGATTTCGGTAATAGTCCTTGGTTTTGTGCTTCGCTTCTTCCAGTGGTGTACCATCTTTGAGTTTGGTAGCGCGTAGCATATAGGCTACCTGGCGGCGCAGTTCATTGGGATCCTCCTTGGCTTGATCTGGAATATCTCGGAACACTTCTACAGCCTTGATGATTTCTTCTCTTCTGGACTCGACGAAATACAGCGTAGATTTCACCTCTTCCAGTTTGGAAATTTGAGCATTCAGCGTCGTTAGCTGATCATCGATCAGTAAGTCCTGTTCCTGGGCTTCCAGTTGAGCAATTCGCAAGGGGTCTTTGATAAGTACATACTTGAGTTCAGCCGGATCAAAGTCGCGGGTGTCCAGGGTATTTTCATTGCCATCAAAATCCCAAATAGCATTGATACGGGCCGTCTTTTCTTCCAGCTTTTGAAACATGAAGATGTCCATAGAATCCTCCATTAGCGGATTGACAATACGCACGTTCTTATGAATATTACCCTGCCGCCAAAGCCGTCCTTCTAACTGATTGACATCGGTTGGATTCCAGGGTAGCTCCAGGGTGTAGAGTACCGAAGCATAGCGCTGCAGATTAATTCCTTCGCGGATGGTAGAACTGCCAATCAACACTTTACAGCGATATTCATGCGGTATATCTTCATAATCCCGGGTCTTAGGATTATAGCGGCGACCTAGAAAAGCATTTTGCACCGTCCGCTTATCCTTGAAGCCTATCTTTTGCATCCGGCTTTCCGACACGATGATGCCCACTTCGTACGGTTTAAGCCCTAATTCTTTGATCAGATAATCACGAAGCAGTGGGAAATAATCCACGCCCATATTGGCATAAATGATCTGGCCACTCATCGGTGTGCCTTGTTTTTGGTGATACTCCTGGACGGATTTAATACAGCCCACCACAAATTCCAGTTTTGCCGAGGACTTGATAAAATCAGCTACTGATTTAGGTGCTTGGGTATCTTCATCGCATTTGAGTAAGTAGGGAGAAAAAGCAATTTTACGGGCCATACCGGCTGCTCTTAGCAGACGAGCCCCATTGCCACTTTCTGCACTATCGGGTTTAGCTTTTTCACAAACGGCCGTGATATTTGTCACCTTTTCCTGAGCATAGGCTAAAATATCCTCCATCCACTCGCGCTGAACGGGATTAAAGGAGAGCACCGTTTCAATACTTTCCTGGCCACCCATCTCTATGAGCATCCCATCCACTATTTTTCGCCGAAGCGGTAAAACGATCTTATTGGGCCGTTTTAAGTTCTTGGTCGATTGCTTATACAGGAAAAATCGTCGGATAATACTTTGCAGGGCAATCAAGTTTGAAAAGCCGGTAAAGACATCTTTAAAGACCGGCTCCAGGGCTGCGGAGAATACCAGCTCATTGGAGGTGTTGACAAACTGATCAAAGAAGTCTTTGAGGTTCAGTAGACCAATTTCACGTAAGTAATTTAACCCCACCAGGGCCGTCATGGAGAAGATCTCCATTGGCGAATTAGTAAAAGGCGTTGCGGTGAGCAGCAGCACATTACCCGTTGGATTGATGCGCTGTACATACTGTGATACCATGAAGGTCTTTAACCCCATAGCTGAAGGTTCTCCACTGCTGATATCGTAGCGTTTGATCCCTTTCTCTTTTCCAAGATTCGTTTCCTTTTCAGACTTGACCGTGGTAAAGACCTTTTTGGCACTGTGCGCTTCATCAACCACCATCATATCCAGACCCAAATCATTGATGGTAAATTGGGTACCGCGCTTAGCGGTACCAATGATGCTATCTACTTTATTTTTGAGACGTTCTAAATCTTTGTCTGCTCCGGCTTTGCGATCCGTTTGTTGATCCAAAATGTCAACTAGCTCTGAAAAGAAGCCTGCTTCCTCATCGGTATCTATACCAATGCGCTTAAATCCTTCGTAGGTAAAAAAGCTAATTGATTGCTCCGGCAGTCGTTCTTCCTGGGTGACTTTTTCTGCGTATTTGGCCGATAGATTATCCAAATCACTGCGCGCATACTGCGGTAAAATACCGGCACACTCAGCCATAAACTGCTTATAAACCTGATTGGGCAAGACAAAGAAGGGTCGACTAGCCCAACCATTTTCTAAAAACTGCGCTACAATAAAAATGGAGGCCCAGGTCTTTCCCAGTCCCACTCCGTAAGCCAGACAGCCCGCACCGCGCATTTGCGCAAAAGCGATAGCTTCACGCTTCTCGGGGCGAATATCCATTTCCATACCATTGTAGTGCCGGGCCATGGTAAAGCCAATGGGTACCTGGTTAAGATCAATGGGTATATCACTGTTGTAGCGTTCATTCCAGATGCGCTCAATTTCACGCTGATCTTCTTCGCTGATGGCTTTCGCTAAAAAATCACTAAACAAGCGGATGCCTTCCTGTTGAGCTGCTGACTTATTTTTAAGAAAAAGGGCTGGATCTTCATCTTTACCGCGTCTACGAGCCGATAAATAAAGCTCCACGATGTCACGCCAGTTTAATCCGCGACGGATGTCCAGGTTACGCGAATTAGCACCGAGCCATAGTACGAATGCTTCTTGCAGACTTATGGCAAAATCAAGTTCCTTTTTATAGCCGGTCTGTAATTGGTCGAGATAGTCTATTTTACCGTTTCTTCGCTGTTTTGCCGAAAGGGACACATCATCGCGTAATTTCTTAATCTTGTATTCTTTGGCCAGAGTACTGATGGGCTTGATGATCAGGCGGTCTTCCATATCTTCGGCATCTAGCGTTCGGCGTTTACGCAGTACCCTTTGCCAAAGATCATCCAGGGCTTTCTCCTGTCGTTTCACGAGTTCTCGACGCCGGAAATCATCATTAAACCGCCAGCGTTCCTGTGCTAATTGTTCTCTACGTTCCGCAATATTACCAGATAGATAAACAAAGGCCGGTAAGTACCCATCGCGGTACCAAAAAACAAGCCCCTTATCCATCCATTCCCAGGGTACAGCTTTTTTTGAATAATGATCAGAGGTGTAGTACTTCTCCCAGCCTCCCTTCATAGGTCTGCCTAGCACAGCTCGTTGATACCAGACAAATACCTGCTTTTCTTCTTCACTCAGATGTGCATTGTAGAGCTGGTCGACCTCATCAAAAGTAATCAGGTCCAGCTCGCCTCGTTTAGCCTGGTCTCGAACGCTGCGCTCTTTCTTTGATTTGCGGATCGCTTTTTGAACGGCTAGAGATGCTGCGCCGCTGATCGTATCAATATCCACATCATTATGCGCACTGGAGAGATGAGCCGACAGCATATCAGCTACTACGTAATCCCGTGCCAGGCTAATCTTATCCAGATCCGTTAGATCACCTTTGTATTTGGTCACTTGATCGGAAAAGCGGCCCGTAGTGATGTAGGCCTTACCCAGTATCTTTTCGGGATACTGAGCAAAGTAGTTATCATAACTGATCACTTGTTCGGGCGATAAGACTTTCTTTACCATAGCTCAATCAGTTTTAATTGCTTCGCTTTTTTCACTTTGAGTAAGCGTAGCTTCACAGAAGTATTTTCGGTTTTTGGAATAGGTAGCCCATCCTGTTCTCTAATCCCTTTCGCTACTTTCAGCGCATAACTAACCTTCCTCTTACATTCTTTTCCTTTTGGGAAATGGTATTGCTTAATCTGTCCGGTTGCCTTGCTAATTCCAACCAGGTTGCGATAATCACCATTTACCGTCTGTGTACGATCGGCAAACATGATTGAAGCGGGGAAGTCACCAATGAATAACCATGGTTCTATCTGGCTTTTTGCTTTCTCCCCAGTGAACTGGCTAATTAATTGCTTTTCTTTTTCAGGTAGTGGATCAATCACATAAGCAGCAAAGGCTTCCTGGGCAGATACGGCCTGATCGGCAAAAAGGGCAGCTCCGGCGCTCTGTTTAATGCTGCTATTGAAAGACTTAATGGCGGCTTTGAATCTGCGCTGGCCTAAGCTCATTAAGCGGCTCAAATAGATGGACCAGGGATGAAATTTGCGCTTTTCAAACATGGCGCCCTGATTGATAAACTGATCAAAGGGTAGTCCACTACTTTTGATGGTATTGATATACAAAATGGTATCATTAACGTGGGGCACTAAGTTAGCTTCGCCACCCAGCGTACTATTTTCAATCAGTACCGGCATGGCATAGACGACTACTCGCCGCGCTTGTTTGATTCCGTCCCGCTCGGCGGCCTTGAGGGCTGCTTTGTCCAGAATGATACCAGCCAGGACCGATTCGACTAGCTCTTTACCCGCAGTGGTGAAATACCCTTCTTCGTAATACTCTGGAATACTCTGCTCGGTAATCAAATTACAATTCAGCAGGGCTTGGAGCATCGTCTTTTGGGCGATCCGATCGTTAAAGAACTCGGACATTCGTTCGTATTCATCGATGATGAGTGGAATACGGGTTTTACAAAGTGGATTTTCGCGTAAGCTATTACTGCGCTCAATGGTTTTATCCACCGCTCGCTTACCTTTCATCGTACTTTGATTGTACTTGGCCAGTTCTCTGGTTTCAAAGGCTGGAAAATCATAATCGATACGTACTAAAAAGGGCTGCTGAAATTTGGTCAGCATTTGGGGCTTGATGCCAAAGGCGGATAGCTCACTTTTAAGTGCTTCCTTGTATGCTTCATAGTTTACTGGAAACTGCCGGGCTGCCAATTTGGTACTCATGGTGCGATTATTACCAGATACCACGATCCATTTATCGGCTCGTAGCTGGCCAGCTACAATCGGAGAACCAGATGGTGTTCTGCTAGTCGTTAGTAGTCGGTAAGGATCTAGGTTACGGGCATTATCTTGTACGCGCTGCTGGGCTAGTTGATCATCTGCATAGTTGCGATCATTGATGTTTTGGCCTTGCGCATTAGTCGGATAGCCTTTGCTAGGTGCAAAGGTTTGCTCATCGTGAGAGGCCAGGACTTCCCCTAGTTCCACGATGGCAAATTGTGCCCGCCGCTTTTCGCCATTGGGCATCGAAAGGGTAATATGTTTACCCAGCACCATCATTAGTTTTCCATCAAATTATCATTGAAATCGCGCTCGATCTCATTGATAGCTTCAGCAATGGACATCCCCTCTTTGACCACATAATTGATGATCCACTGGATCACTTTTTCCTTACCTTTCGGATTGCTGATAAAGGAGCAGACCTTGGGAGTGAAGGTACCCCAGTCCTCTTCTTCACACTGATCAAGCTGAGCGTGAATTTCAGCGAGTAGTTGCTGTGCTAATGCTTGTTTATTCATTTTGCTAGTTTTTGAAATACGATAATATCTGATAGCACATCGGTGCGATCAAAAACACCATTGGGTAGTCGGTAAGCATCGATGAGTGAGCCCCGCTTGCTTATTTCAATCTTCGTTTTGGCGTATTTCCTTTGCAGAAAAGGAATCCCGCCATTGGCGACTTCACTACCAATAATGTAGATCAGCAAGCCCCCGGGGCGCAGTACATCCAGTCCTCGAAAAATGAAATATTCATCATAGGCTTGCGCTCTGGTGTACTTTTGTTCGCCCATGGCCATGTAGCGACCACCCGCTCCACCTCGCAGACTACCGTAGGGTGGATTGCCAATCACCAGATCATACTGCGACTTTACTTTACCTTTTAGGCTATCATTCCTGTTCTCATCAATAAAGAGCTGCTCAAAGACCTGCTTTTTGGCGATTGCCTGGGGATAGAGAATCTTCAAAATCGCATGGCTATACTTTTGCGGCTCAATGGCCGTAAAAACGGCGGCTTGCTCCAGTTCACGGCGGGCAGGTACCTGACTTAGAAAAACCCCATTACCCGCCGCTGGCTCTAGTACCGATCCACCCCGAAAGCCATAATGCAAAGCCAGACCCCACATTTTTTTGACAATCGGGATAGGCGTAAAAAACTCATAAAGAATTCCGGAGTGAGACTTTTCCAGGTGTTGATCCAGCCCACCGTAGCCACTGTATTTAGCCAGTAGTGCTTTTTCTTCACTAGAATACCGCTCAGGGGAGCTGCCCTTTTCATCAATGAGCAGCTCTACCTGACGGTTGAGCAGAAAATTAGCCTTCGACATAGGACTAGTGGATGGCTACTTTGGAGCGAAATAGCTTTTGACCAGGCTTTAAGATCAAATCAAAAATGCCCAGACTAACTAGAAAGCTAATCACAATACCCGCCGCACTAAAGCCCTGGGTGAGAAAAACACCCGCGGCCACCAGCGCTCCAGCCAAGACCACAAAGACAAAGGGCACCTTGCGCTTTTGCAAGCCCAGCATTTTGGCTACGTAGCCCCAGATAATGACAATGGCACCGTAAAGGGTATAATAGACCTCCTGTAGGCCTTCGATGGTAACAATACCGTCAAAGGGTTTCCAGGCATCCAGGCCAGTGGTATCCACTGGTGGAGTTTGAGCAAAAGTCAACACGGGTGCCATAAAAAGTAGGGCAGCCAGGGTAAATGCGATAAATCGAAATAGTTTAGTTTTCATAGCTTGATTGTTTTTAAAATTGAATGAGTTGAACACCTTCGTATTCGAGGATTTCTACGCCGCCATTCGAGAAGACCACGTTGGCTGCATCTGTTTCGGCTCGGTAGTGCATATCTGGCCTGACTTCAAATTGTAGGCCCTTATCATCCATCGCAGTAATTGCTTCGGTACGGATACGGTGACCGTACAAGCGGTACATCTGCATTTCCAGGAAGTAAGCCAGGTATTTTGCGCCGTCGTTGCGGTCGTGCATCTTACCTAGCCCCATCATGCTGCGGCTGAGCCAGTCTTTCGCGTCTGCGATTAGCTTTGGCCCCGCATAGCCCATAAATCGTTTGGTAATGTGCTGAAAGTCGATCCCCCCGCTCAGTTGGAACTTAACGGGAAAGTCGCCGCTGCGCTGGAAACGATAGTTGGTATAATCAACTTCTAGCCTTAGCGTTTGAGCCTGACCTTTCTCTGGCTCCGTTGGGGCTGGTGGTGTTTCCTCCGGTGGATTATCATCGGGCTGATCTGGTTCTTCTGGTGGATTATCTTCTGGTTGGTCGCTCGGATCTTCCTCGGGTTCTTCTTCAATCTCTTTCCCCAGATAAGGTGCCAGTTTGGGTGTGCCCCAGCCGGTGTATTTATCCCGTTTGCTATCCATTAAATCGGTAGCAAACTGTGCTAGAAAGTCTTTGACTTCCACTTGATGACTTAGCTCTGGATAAATCGCTCCCAGAATACCAATTTGAGCCGCTACGTGCGGAGCGGCCATACTGGTTCCATTCCAGGTAGCGTACCTGTCATTAGGAAGCGTGGAGTAAATTCCTTGTCCCGGTGCGCTGATAAATAGCTTTTCATCAAAGGTGCTAAAGGCACTGCGCTTACCTTGCTCATCGTGACTACCCACGCTGATCACACCTTCGACGTTAGCCGGATGCTGTAAGCCTTCGCGGTAAGTATTACCGGCCGCTACCACAATGATTTGACCGGCATCGATGATTTGTTGCACCATCTTAGCTACTTGCTCATCATAGCCATTACCACCCAGGCTAACGCTATGGATCACCAGATAGCCTTCTTTGGTCAGCTTTTCACCTACGTGCGCCCCTTGTTCAAAAGATTCCCTAATCCAGGTATAGCTTCCTTGACCTTTATTACCCAGGCACTTGGCTGGAATACTACGCGCATAGCCGTTGTCGACTAGCACCTGCGCTGCTCCAATCGGAATATTAGGGTGGTTAGCTACCATGATCCCATCGCAGTGATGACCATGGCCGTGACCATCTTCTAAGCCATCGCTGGTGCGATTCCAGCCCATCTCATTCCAGGCGGCCTTTTGTAGATACTTATGCTGGAATTTACCCGCCGTATCATGGACAATAAAGACCACTTTACGCTTGAGCTGCTGGATAATCTGCTGCTTGAGCGCCGTATTCCCCAGGTAGCCTACGCCCCAGTTGCCGGCAAAGCTGGGTGTGGAGCGTAGCGCACTGGATGGGGGTGGTGGTTCTAGCACCACATCCCAATCTTTTTTGAGCTCCAGGTATTCCCGGCGGGCCTGGAGGTGTTCTTGTATTTGTCTCATAGCTTTAGTTGATAAAGTGGCGTGGCTCTTTTAGCTGGACTACATAGGTGCCATCTCCATTGTCCTGCAGGACATACACGGCCGCCGAATCATAATCGGTCGCATCACCATCATTATCCGCTGTGCTGGCAAGTGATCCATCATCTTGTACGTAGTAAACCGTCCCCACACTGTAGGCAAAACTGGCGGTGATGGTATGGGTACCATTTTCCAGGATATTACCAGCGGCGTCTACATAAAATTGGTGGAGCGTAGTGCTGACAATGGTTCTGCCCAGGCGAATGCTACTTCCATCGGTGTAGGCTTGTGCAAAACCGTAGGTAGCTGCATTTGTAGCTACACTCGTAAGGGGCGCTGCGCTTAGATCTGGAATAGGATTGGCATCTTCGTATTCTACCGTTCCATCGGATTGATAAGTTAATACTTGCCCAGCCTCGGCAATTGCAGAACTCACATTAGGGGTGTTGATCTCAATACCACTGGCTTTTGCCTCCACCGAGTTGATGGCTCCAAAGTTGCCATAGCGTAACTGCGCACCCGCATCTTCTAAGCGGATGTTGGCAGAAGAACCATTGATCAAGCTCGTAAGACTAGGGGTCATCAAAAGACGCGAAGCGGTAGTCCCATCAAATACGCGCAGGGTGTACTGTCCTAGATTATCTAGCTCATAAGTCACCGCCGAATTCCCCAGAATGGAGATATTAGTTCCGGCTTCTAGTTCTTGTTTTAACCAGGTCTTGGCATCTACATCAGTTCTAAGGGCGGTAATCGAATCGGCATTGGTCGCGATGCCATTTTCCAGTGGGGTCAGATCTTGAATCTCATTAGTCGGATCATTATCTGCATCATCTACTAGATCGGGTTGGTTCTCAAGGGCCGTTACATCGGTGCGCAGAGCCGTAATTGAATCGGCATTGGTAGCAATGCCATTTTCTAGTGGCGTTAGATCCTGAATCTCGTTAGTCGGATCATTATCCGCATCATCCACCAAGTCAGGCTGGTTCTCCAGGGCCGTTACATCGGTGCGCAGAGCCGTAATCGAATCGGCATTAGCCGCAATCCCATTTTCCAGTGGAGTCAAGTCCTGAATCTCGTTAGTCGGATCATTATCTGCATCATCTACTAGATCGGGCTGGTTCTCCAGCGCCGTTACATCGGTACGCAAGGACGTAATAGAATCGGTATTGGTGGTAATGTCCGTTTCTAGTGGCGTTAAATCCTGAATCTCATTAGCTGGATCGGCATCACCATCTTCGACACTAATAATCCCTCCACCTCCAGAGAGCGTGACTTCTACGCCAGACCTGCTGAGTTGTTGTAGTTCATCGGTGTTACTACCGTCCGTTCCTCCACTTTGGCCGGCATTGTAGGTGGCAATGGCCGCATTCAATACAGGAGAAGAACCATTACCATTGGCGGGTGCCTGCGGAATACCCGCACTACCCGCTGGATCATAGACCAGGGCCTGACCAACTGGTGTTGAATTGCTGCCTGAAAAGTAAACGATCGTCAAATCGGCACTGGCAAAGGTTTGATTGCTTATACCAGTGATTTTGAAGATGGCTTCATTTTGGTAAAAAATGCGATAGCTTTCATCACCCATAATCTGGGTAGGTAGGAACCCATTACCGGTTTGGTCCGCAGCAAAAAGCACCGATACCTGGTAAGTACTATCGTTAATTTGAGTAGGAAAACCCGATGGATTAGCTACCATCCGGAATTGTTGAGCATAGCTCGAACTGGCTACTACCATCAGTAGTAGCATCAATAGTATGTTTTTCATAGCTTTAGTTTTAGGGATGAGTCATTGGCCTCATCCTTTAGTTCTCAATAGTTTTTTTATCGTAAAAGAATATCGAATCCGCTACCGCCAAAAAGCTGCATATTCGGATAGCTGTGCGTCAGCACATTACCCGCATAGCTGCGCTGGTGATTATTACCTTGCGCAAATACATCTACCAGGGCTCCATTACCCGGGTTGTACAGCTGACTGGCAAAGCTCACATCGGCTCCATTAGCACTATTATCAATGCGAAAAATAAAATCTCCCGTTCCCGTAAGCGTAGTGTTATCTGCACTAATATCCACGCTGAATACTTCACCTCCTGCGGGGATGATCAGTGAATAATCTCCCGTCGTATTGACTTGCAAAGTGGGTGCATTTCCGGCAAAAGCTACCCGAATGATAAGATTACCACCACTCAGCGTCACCTTTTGCCGTAAGGCAGCTCCGCCTCCCGCCATAAAGGGACTTGTCCAGCGAATACCATTCCACCAGCTGATCCCTGGGTTACCATTTCCATCGGCATTAGCGACAATGGCTACGGAACTCTTATTGACACTGGGTAGGTTATCCCGGGCCGTTAGATCGGCTGGTTCGTAGACCCCGTTAACCAGGCTACTCACATCGATCGTATTACCTTGACTAATGCTTAGATCGGTGTCTTGCAAGTCGAGTATTTGTAGCTCTCCACTCGGATCGGCATCCGCATCGTTAATTAGATCGGGAAGACTCGATAAGTCGACTGGTACCGTACTGCCATCAGAAAGTGTGGCGGTCAGCGTTTGACCATTCAGACTCAAGTCTTGCAGTTTGGCATCACCCACAACTCCGCCTCCACCACTAATGGCCATTGTCCAAGCCGTGCCGGTATAAAAGGAGATACCTGGCTCGCCAGCTACATCATTAATCAGGGCAACCGAGCCGGAAGTGGGCTCCTGGATCGCATCCCGCTCCGCCAGGTCGGCTACTTCGTAGACCTGCCCGGCTTGCACCTCGTTGAGTCGTAGGATGATATCATTAAGCCAGTCTTCCAGTAGGCGTCCTTCGATGCGCGGTAGATAGGCGTGGTTGTTTTTCTTGGTTATCGTTTCCATTAAGCTAGTTTTTTGATGATTAGATTAGAAGTACCTGGCTCCGCCATAGTAACCGCACCGTTTCTGGCTTCCCGTCTTGCGCCAATTGTAATGATATCCTGAGCAGCCAGGGATGTCATGAATTGTAGGTGAGCAGAAGACTCGTTGTGCCCGGTAATACCGCGGATATAAGCACTAGCACCTACCGGTCCTATTGGTGTATTATTGGTTTTAGCTCGGATAACTACGTTTGATCGGCTAATGCTACTATTCAAGTGAACATTAACGCTGATTTGATAAATACCCGTAGTTAGAATGCGTATACCATCTCCAACTACCAAAAAGTCATTTACTGCCGTTCCAAAATAGGCGGTCTGCCCGGTAATGGGAATATCTTGATTATAGTTACTTGTACTATTAAGATTGGTAGTGGTATTCGTGTTGAAGACCTGTACCATGGAAAAAAGTACATTCCCTTGGGGTGGATACGCCTTATCTAAACTCATCATGCTGTTTTCAAAGCCCAAGGGTACTACCCAAAAGAGTAGCCCCTTTACTTGGCATTAGAAATTATAAATCCATTGATCCGTTGTCAGATCGGCTACCAGGGTATGCGATTCCCCTACCTTATTGACATGGTTCATAGTTAGACCGGTCACCGGATCCACAAAAGTGATGATCCCTCCGGCGGATTGTAAAACGGCTACTAGCTCCGCTCCATCGGCTACCCCCAGGCTTGCCGGTGAGGGTAAGGTATTTAGATCAATATCTCCGGTGCTGGCATCCATCGGAAGTACCAGCGTGCCTACATCAACGGAGGCTTTGCCACCATCAAAAGTAGTGGCCACAACCAGGGCCGGATCGGTTTGAGGGCTACTGGCAAATGCCGTCCCTTCTGCGCTTAGACTTAAACTCATTAGTATTTAATTTTTGGAGTAACAGTACAACCTTATCTATGCCTAATTTCAGGTAAGTTTCACCTCTGGCGTCGTTAAAAAGCCTCACCGACGCGCTGCGTCGCTTGCGTTTTTTGCCTTGTCATAGGCAAAACTTTCTCTGAACTTAGTCTATACATAAAGTCGTTCTGTTACTCATATGATTGAAAAATGATTATCGTGATAAATCAGGGTTAAAAAGGTGCCTTTCTTTCCGGCGTATTGGTAGTGATGCCTACCATCGCTGTAGCAGATCCTACCGGGTGAATCATCCGCTTTGCGTAGGCGGATAATACTGCCTTCGACTAGCCCCCGCGGGGTATAGTTACTCAGCTCCCAGTCGCGCTGCATCTGGACCATATCGATCAAGATGAAGTTGACCGCTGGTAGCTGCTCAGGTAGTGCTTGCTCAGGCGCTGCCACAATTTCATAGGCTGCAAAAGACTTCGGTAGCTCCCTTTGCTCCAGCTCTTGTATGCGCCGCAGCAATTCTTCCAATAGCGCACTTTGCGAAATGGCCTGACCGTTAAGCAAGAAAGTCTGCCCGTAAGCGTGCTTTTGTATGCTAAGCTCATGTGCCATTTTGGTTTTTGATATTGCGCTCGTGTATTTCTTTATCTTGCCTGATCTGCTGTTGGTGCCGCTCTTCGCGGCGTCTTTCCTCATTTTCGATGCTCTGGATCTTTTTCCAGTGCAGGATAATCGAAGAAAGAATCATCACTAGAGAAATCAGCATACCAGACAGCACTTCAAAATGCTCCATAAAGAAGAATACGATTGATCCACCATATCCCAGGGCGGCCTCTTTTTGCTGTATGATTTGGAAAATTCTCTCCATTACCGTTTGCTCTTTTTTATCAGTACCAATAGCACGATAGCGATTAGGGCTACGGCTATCGCCAAAATGATATACTGTACCGTGCGATCGCGCTGCTGAAAATCAGCCGGACTTAACCATTCGGGCATCCTGGCCCGGCGGTTCGCCGCCGAACTACTCAGCTTGCCAAAAATGGCGGATCCAGCGGTCAATACCGCCGCTATGATGGCACTTACGGGTTCCATATTATTTGCTTAATATCACTACAGCCGCCACGATGGCAATGAATAAAAGGGCCGCTCCAATCACCAGGACATCCTTGTAGCGCTCATAATCTTGCTGTCCCTGCTCCGCACTATTCAGTGGATCGAGTACATCTTCTAGCTCCACGCCTCCAGCGCATGGATCATAGCCGTAGGCCATAATCAGTAACTGCTCATCTACGTCACCTCCGCAGAGATAATCCTGCTTGGAAAAACTCGTATCTCCACTGCCACAGCGTTTTCGACAGCCCCGCTCCACTTCCGGCATGAGGCTAAACCAACTCTTACAGCGCCGGCGACATTTACACTTCTTTCCACAAAACAGTCCCATGCTTTAAGCAGATAGTGGAGTTGCATAAGCCGCCGCTAAGCGACCGATCTCCTCCAGGTTAATATTCTTTCCCGGGCAGCTTTTCGCTGAAAAATCAGCGTGCGCTCGCAAAGTCAGCTCCTGTACAAAGTTTTGCCGTAAGCTGGCAATCAGCTGCGCACAGGCCTGTAACTGCGCTATTGGTGGCTGCTGTTGATCGTAGTTGCCCGTCAGACAAATACCAATGCTATTGGTGTTTTGTCCGCTGACGTGGTAAGAGATCGTTTCCAGCCGGTTGGTCTGATAAATGCCCCCATCTTTTTGGATGACAAAATGATAACCAATACCCGGCCAGCCGCGGGTCTCCACGTGGTAGAGGGCATAGGCCTCGGGAGAACCATCATTGGTAGCACTGTGATGAATGACGATGCGATCGATCTGCTCTAGTGCTCGCTTTTCATAGCTTTTACCTTTACCTCTAGGTAGCTTACCGGTAAGGTCCTTGACCAGGAGCTGCCGGTAGGCTATATCTTCGGCTTTAGCCCGTCTGACCAGCAAAGCCAGGGTAATTACCACCCCGAAAACCACGATTGTTTTTTGCCACTTTTGCATATTATTCGATAATGCCCAGGGCATCTTGTTTTTCTTTTTCACAATCACAGTCCTTAGTCTTCATCATACGCCACTGATCGTAGTTGAGGTATAAAGTCACTACGCCGACTAGGGCCAGTACAATGGGTGCGTATTTTTTAAAGTAGTTCATGCTTAGATTTTTTCGATTTTCAAATAAATGCGATAGGCTCTTATCCGCACCGCTTCACCACCGACGCTTCTAAAGTCGACCTGATAGACACCCGCCTGGTCCGGTAAGGGCTGATAATTGGCTTGCGTGACAAAATCATCTACCCCTGATGGATCAATGGTTTTACTAGCTGAAAAGCCAGACACTGGCGTGCGGGTATTTTGTGCATATTCAATTAAACCCAGTTCCACTTGGGCTGAAAAGCCGGTGGGTGCATAACACTGTACTTCGATGCGAGCAGATTTACGGTATTGACTTGCATCATATCCCAGCTCTTCTAGCGAAGGAATCCGAATACCGGCTTGCTGCGCAGCAGACCCACCAACCGAGAACCAGTCCGTTCCCGGATTGAGATTGGTTAGCCCAATTGCTCGGCGGGTGAAGACTAGCTCTTCGGATTGATCCATTGCTTGTTCAGCAATAGCCAAGAGACTGGGCTGATTCAGCAAGCTTGTAAAGGGCTGGATCTCACCATCCATTACCACTTGTGGAAAGTAGGCTTCTTTGGAACTTCGAGTAATCATGCGGCAATTTTTACAACTTGAACTAATAGGGAGCTACTGTAGAGCCGAATATCATCCGCAGCCGTGTTTGGCTGGCGATGAAAGTCTACTGCCACTAGCGTTCCTCCCTGGACCGTCACCTTGTTGAGCTGTACCGGCCAGTCGTATTCTGGTCGGATATTGCTGTTTTGTACTAGCGAACCTGCAATGTCATTACCATCCGCACTTACCAGCTTAACCTCAGTTGCTACCTCCTGATTGTTGATGCTACGCATATAAGCAGTTACAATTACTTGTAGCTCATATCCTTGTTCGGGATAACCTAATTCGCTTAGCGTAGGAATCCGGATGAGGGACTCTGGAGGATTAACTGCAGAATACATAAAGGTATCCGCTGAGTTAACGATGGTGCGATCGTTCGTTAGAACAAAGGAGTCTTTCACGCCCGCCAGGCCACCGCCTTGTTGGTTATACATCTCGATCATCAGGTCGGTTAGCTTGACACTACGACCGTCCGTTAGTTGCACCTGTGGATCGTAGGAGCCTCGCACAACTCGCTCGATAATTGGTCTTGTGCTATTATTTGTAGCCATGTTTTCTTGCTTTTTACTCGGTACCTTTTTTGCTAAGCTGCATAACGACCAGGGCCGTTACGGCTACGGCAACCAAGGCTACCCAAATTTTGATTTTCTTATTCATCTTGTTTGATTATGTGCATTTTAGCGTGCCGATCTCTACATCCCAGTGCGGTAAGCCCGGACCGGATTGGAGATACTTTTCAATGTCTTTGCGAAAATATTTGACGTAAGTACTGCGCGGCTCTACGTTGATCTGTTTAAAAAATGCTTCTACCAGAGCTCGTCTTCCACCCTCATCTTTTTCAATGCCCAGGTATTTTTGCATACTATCCGCATAAGCGCCCCAGTCGACCTTAGAAAAATCATCCGTATAGGCAATGAATGCGCTGGGTACTTTGACACAGCCCTGAATCCCCCGATAGGGATCCACGCTCAAATCATCGCTGCGGCGGGTGTAGAAATAAATCCCTACGCCCAGTCCAGCCAGCAAAATGCCAATGATGAGTACCCAGTATTTACCTTTCATTACTTGCCAATTTTACCATAGACAATCAGGGCTAAGGTTAAGGCGATGAAAATGACTACCCCCGCAATGATCGCCGAAGGGTAATCAATTGCCACCTTAACTTTTACGCCATCCTTAATCACATCCGTTAATAGATCTCCCATGCGGATTAATTTGAGCTAGTGGCTGCCTTAGCCAACTGTTTTTGTTGATACTTTTCTGCCAGGATGATCGCTATAGCTACGCTGAGCGTAATGACCGTCCCGGTAATGATGCCTGTTTTCCAGTCCATGATCAGTAGTTTTGATTGGATTATGCTGCCCCCATCTGTCGGAGGCGCGTTAAAATTTGATTTCTACGTTTAGTCGCTGCTCCAAAGTATTCCCCCGGTGTCCATAGCCATTCGCCACGCACCAGCTCAGCTAGGGTCTTCTTCTTTGCATCTTTGTATAGTTTCAGATACGCATTGTGTACCTGTCTTAATTCATTTTCTGAATAGCCGAGGATGTATTCAAAAGTCTCACTCCTGCGCTCCAGGGCCACATTCCAGCCCGCTAGTTCATCGTGGATCATCTTGGCTTCTGCCTCAGGATTAAATCCAGCTCTGGGTAGTGGGGCATCGGGATTTTCTGGTAATTTTAGTTTGCGTAAGCGTCTTGTTTTAAACACCCGGTAGACCACAAAAACCACCACCGCCAGACCGATGTACAGCGCTTCGCGCTGATAGTTACGAATAAACTTTCCTACCATTAGTCTAGTAGTTTTTGCCAACTAAAGCCCTTTATCAAGAGGTACACCAGTACACCCGCCAGGACGAGTGCGCCCAAATTCATTGCCTGACCCATCATAGCTTAATTACCTTGTATTTGAGTAGTAAGATCGCCGCTGCGGCCACGCTCACGACAATCCCTCCGAATATCCAGTAGTTGGGTTTATTCGGGTTGGCCTTAGCCGCTTCTTCGCGCCACTGCTTTACCTGTTCGGGGCTTACAATGTCTCTGCCTGAGTTTTGAAAAGCCATCTGATCCAGACTCGCCGTTCGCACCCCGGACCCTAGCCGGCGCGGTTTATAGATCTCCAAATCCCGTATTGCATTATCCTTATTGGTCATTGACTATTTTTTGAGTATTAAGATTAATAGTACTACCAGGACGACTACGATCAAAGAGATCGTGAGCCAGTCGCGCTGATTGGGTGGCTGTACGATGATGGGAGGCTGATTACTCGGCGGTCTGCTTTGACATCGCTGCGGGAAGATGGTGCAAAACAGCTCCGGTAACACTTCAATTACATCCCCTGCTTTGTTCAGCCAGTCTCCTTTTTTTTGTGGGTCATCATTAGCAGCCGTATCCGGCTCGTCATCCTCACTCAAGGGACCTAGCCCATAACGTTCCTCAAAGCTAACAGCCTGTGGCAGCTTCAGTCCTCCTTTGATTTGGGAAGCAATATCCATGCTGTTTGACTTTTAATTACTGATGACGACCAATCTCCGCTTTCTGATAGAAAGACCAGATCACTTTGACACCCGGTTCCTGGCGGTAAACTAGCGCCGTACGGTTGGTAATCACCAGATTATATTTGAACGTACTAATGTTAAGTTGAAACTGCCCCTCGTGAATCCCCATATCCGGATAGAAGGTACCTACCCGTTTGGGGCGAGCGCCCTTGGAGCTTTCGTAGATATCTACTGCATTGGCAAACTGCACCATCGCAATATCATTGCTACTGCAACCATCATTAACCTGGTTATTCGAGCAGTTGATCACCTGCAAACGGATCGTATCCAGAAAAGAAGAGTTGTGTACAATATCGTTGAGGATATACTGATAATCTGCCGTTCGCCCGGCGATTTTCACCCCCAAAGGCATAGAGGCATTAAAGCCAAACTGATATCCCTGGGAGCCATCAAAGAGAATGATCTCCGTGGGCTCACTCATCTCAGAGGTATCGACCGTTAGGGAAAAGTAGGGGTCCGTACCGATTACATTCATGGTCGGCTGCTCTACTCCGCTAGTGGGTACCACCGTTGGCCGGTTGATCATCTTTACCGGCTGTATCTGCTGCGCCAGCTTGGCCGTATTATCTTTGATGTTTGATGTCATTTTCGATAGTTTTTGTTTTCATGCTTTCGCTAAAAGTATGTTACAAATCTGCAGCAGAAAATCGAGCTAGACAATAGAGTACGCAGGATCGGTGCGATACGAAAAAAGTAAGCGATCCCACACACGTACCCGTAAACGTTCGTGGGTAGACATGAAAAAGGCGACCAAAAAGGTCGCCATCAATCAACAAATCATAATTAGAATACGAGGGTATCTAACCTGCCTGGCTCTCGGGTTCGGGGTACTTCTCCTGGAAGCGTTTGATCATACGGGCACGCGTTTTATGTTGGGCCGTAAGCAACTTGTTATCTTCCATCCTAATCACGCGATATCTGCTCTCTTTCCCTTTTTTATAGTGCTCTACCAGATAGTCTTTCTTGCGCCAGATGAAATTATCGAAGTTCACCGGCACTTCGGGGTCCGGCTCTGAAGCACTCCCCTGCTGGGTGGAGGGCGCTACTTCTCGCTCCACGGAATAGACAATAGGGCCGCCACTACGCAAATGCTCATATACCGCATGGGCTATCATGCCTAAGGTATGCTCATGGTTCAGCTGAAGAGCAGGCAATACCATTACCCCATGTTTACTACTCAAGGTAATGGCTACTTCCTCATACAATTTGGGAGCCTTGTCTCCTCTGAAAAAAGTCTTGTTAAACCATTCTTTAATCTGATCCGCTGTCAATTGGGATGATGCCTGTTCCGCCATTGTGAAAATTGTATATATAGTTTTGTTTTCCTTGCTTCCATTTGTCCTTTGCTGAGAACATTTCCTGAGCCAGTCGCTTAATTTCTGATTTGGAAAGGTCTTTTTCCTGATAAAACATGAGGCGCATTGAAAATTTTTCGTCCTCTTCAAACATGCCATTTTCCTTAAGCAGTTCTACGTCATACCGCTTATTTTTCGAATTGCGAACTTCCTTAACTATTAGATACATTATTGATATTTTGATAGTAAATGTATATTTTTACTAAAAAATTTTCAAGATATGGACCTATTGTATGGTACGTATCTAACTTTCCTGGTAAAAAATACTATTCACCAATCAACAGGCGGTATAACCGTAAAACAGATAGAGCAATCTATCCATCTCTACCCTACCCGCCGGCAACGAATCAACTTTCGTAAGCGAATACGACAAGCCTTAAAAAGTCTGTACGAAAATAATGTCATCTCTCGCCAGGAAGCAAAGAGTGATGGCAATCTTATTGTCCACAAATACTATATCAATGTCAAACAAGAAGATTAAAGAAAAGGAAATCAACAGTCTACTGGGCAGCGGCCTAAAGCGACTACTTAAACCCATGATCGGTAAAGTATTACCCTTTCTGCTCTCAGAAGTAGATCGCATCAGTATGCCCATAGAAAAAGGAGGCTGGAAACAGCCCAAAGATGATGCCGTAGTCGTACTGATTGCCAAGCAGGATGATCAGGTATTACTCAATGTACACCCGGTACGGTGGAACGAAAAAGCAGGTGGTATGGTGCTACAAAAACCCATTAAAAGCCACGATATACTGGCCATGATTAACGAGGGATTTGGCGTACAGCCGCCGCCACGTTCTAAGCACGAAGAGACACAAGTCATTGACAACATCAAAAGCGAGGAAGAATGAGTAAAGCTAATTTTTTTACGCAAGTAGATGAAGACCGAAAAGCCTTTATCGACAAGATGAGCACGCCTCGCGAGGAAGTAGAAGCACCCGACTTCGACATACCGGGCCTGGATGATGATGAAGACCAATCCGAGGAAAAACCAGGATCAAGCCAATCCGGTGAAGACAATGAGTTTAGTCTGGAGTACAACAGCTCACAGCTATGGACAGCAGAACTCACTCTACTTAAGGTGGATGAGTTCATGGCGATGCTACTGGCGGCCTTCACCGGCCAAAAGTCAGACAAGTACCGACGCCGCGAATCAGCCTCGCTTGGGAAAGAAGACCGGGAAGCCCAGCTCCTGGCGGCAATCTTTAATAAGTATCAGATGCGCATGAGTATCGAGTATGCTTTCTTAAGCCTATTCGTCATGAGCTACGCACCGATCTTTATCACGGCCTACCAGGATTTACAAGACAAGAAGAAAAGACCTAAGCGGGTCCAGCACGAAGCAGAAGACCTGCGAAAAAAAGCAAAAGGAACAATTGAATAATGGCACACCGCGACGCACAAATCACCATCATCATCGGTCGAAACGGTACCGGGAAAAGCACCTTTTGTGAGCAGATTGTCAAAGCCATAAAGGACCGGGCCATCGTGTGCACCTACAATGGAATGCCGAAGATCTGGCGACCCTACCCCGAGGTAGATATCAAGAACCAAAAGAAGATGGCCTTCAAAAGGGGCATCCGTCAGGTGATCGCAGGCAGGTATGAGATCAGTCGCAATCAGAACGATACCTTTAAGTACATCTACAAAAACTATCGCAATGGGATGGTCGTATTCGACGATGCACGTGGCTACATCGGCTCTAACGTGGATAATGATAAATACTTTCGCCAGCTCTTACTCGACTTTCGTCACCGGATGCTTGACCTCATCTTCGTTGTGCATACGCCCAGCGACGTGCCGCCGCGCGTATGGGGCTTTACTTCCACGGTATTTGTGGGCGCCACGGATAGCCTGGTCAATAAATCACAAATCAAAACGGATTCTGCCGATCGCGTAATCGAAGCGCAGCGGGAGATTAATCAATTATATCGCCAGGCAAAAGCCAAAGGTGATAATTCTCATTACGGACTTTTCAAAATGGTACAATTATGATTCTCATGGCAATTCTCCTGGCCCTATGGGCTGGACTGATCGGATACTGCAACAGTGTGATGGACAAGATCGCCCACCACTACTCTAGTAGTCGATTCTCCCAAAAGAAAAATCAGCAATGGTGGGATCCAGATATAAGCTGGCGCAACAAATACAAAGACGGTGATCCGGATAAAGGACCAAAGTTTTTCGGCTCCACCACTTTCCTGGTATTCACCACCGATGCCTGGCATTTCTACAAATGGCTGATGAATGGGCTCATATACTTGCCTCCAGCTTTCTTCTTTGGGTTCTTGCTGTTCGATGGCCGCTTGGTGATCGCAGCCTACATCGGACTTAGGATCGTTTATGCAGTGACTTTTCATGTTTTCTATCACTACCTACACGCTAAGAAAGCAGGAAACTGAAACGCCCTACCCGGAAAAGACCAAATTCGACCTACTATCCTTATTAAACCACTGGTTTGTTTTGAAAAATCAGTAAATACTGGTTATTTGTAGGACTATTTCTGAGTTATGATGCATCAAGCTAAAATGGAAATGAGAATAGAAGTTAATCTAATTATAATGGTAAGTCTACTACTAATCGGTTGTTCGGACAAGAAGCAAAAAACAACTAAACAAAGTCTGACAAAAATGGAATTAATGGTATTGTCAAACTACGGTGCTGAAGAAAAAATAATATCTGACAGCACTACAGTTGAGGAAATTAAGAAAACTCTGAACGAGCTTAACTGGAGTGACTTTCACCAAGTTGTACTCTCAATAAACACCAATAATTGGATTGAAGTTGGTGGGAACCTGAATGAAGATGGACTTTCTTCAATGTATGAGGAAAACGGAAAACAATTCGTGATAAGCGAACCACCATCTTCTGTAAAACATATGACTGAAATTCTAATTTCATACTTTAATAGAGATGGGAAATTTAAAATCAAAAATAGATTTGAATAAAAAACGACACCACAATCGAGTAGACAGCCCTGACCAGCCAAGCTAGTCGGAGAGCGCCTCTTGGCATGGCCATCCTTATGGCACACACCATCACACGTACCCCATAGAGGCAGGATGGACCTCGTATACGGCGGTTCGTCGTCCATCAGAACCGGCTCTTTTCACCCGACTTGCTAGTCTCTCTTAGGGTATGGCTACACACAAACTGGGAAGCTACCCGTAGCGTTTGTAGTGCTCCATATCGAATTTGAAACGGACAACGTTCAGTCCTTCACGGCTACCCTTTCTTGCCTGCTGCCCACAACATAGGTGGGTCATTTACACAAGGTTTGGCTCCGCTACTATGACCTCTGCTGACTTCTCCATTCTACCAATCAATGGTTATGGAGATCTCCCCAGGTAAGAACATCTTCTTTCCCTCGATCGCTGCTGAATCTACTGTTTCGATTATCCCCAATCGCTTGAGGTTTAGGACTTCGCAATGATCCCAATGTGAAATCGGGACAGGTAGTGTTTACTTATCCAATCTTACAGCCTCTTGTTCAGTTCGTGTTCCTCATTACCGGGTTTTGCAGGGCCGCTTTCCCGACCTGCAGTACGGGACAGGCTCTTCAGTGCTTACCTCACGGTAAACCACCTTGCGACTTACTAATGGTTCAGGGCGTCACCCCTGCCCATAAGGGACTTGCACCCTTTAGATTAATCCCCCTATCTTTCGATGGAGAAAAGATGCCCATGCTGGGCACACACAAAGCATAAAATGGTCATCCGCCCTATGCGGGCGCACGCCATTTATGCTAACCGGTTGACTATCATGGAATAGAAAGATGAATGAAGAATAGAACCATACTACTGGACATTTTGTAAAAAGAGTAAGTTTTTATGCTTTAAAATGGTCCTCAAATAGCGGACAAAAGTCCTGAGATTATTAAATTTCAGATATACATAAGCAAGCCCTTTTCTAAAAATAGAGACCGTTAAGGTTATTGTCCCATCTTTGAATTTTTTCGAATCACTAGGCTTCATCTTTTTGAGTTGCTTTAGGCCTTCACGGATACAGAGTACATATAAAAATACCACAATAGCCATCATCAACATGATTTTCATAGGATCCTTTAGGCTCATTTCCTCTAGCCTAAATCCATTCGATTTTAGGTGTTTAAAACAAGATTCAATTTTCCAACGAATCGGATAAGCATTGATCACATCTCGCTTGTCCTTGAGAGTGGAAATATAGTAAAACAAGGGTTCTTTAGCATCGGCTTTGGGGTTTTTAAAAATAACAAAGGTGTATGTTTGGCCATCAATTCGGATTCGTTTGGACACCCCACATCGCTGATATCTCTTGAACTCAGCGATACGTTCTAATTTGATGTAACGGGCTTTTTGAAAATAATTCTTTGTTTTCGCTCGCTGACTGGCCTCATCTACTTGTTCTTTATAAGCTTTGGCTTTAAGACGAATAACAAAGTCTATTTTATTGTTTTTCAGGTATTTAAACCCGTCGCGCCCCAGATATTCCCGATCAGCCAGTAGGATTAAGCCTTCCAGATTTAGATATTGACTCGCATTTCGGATTACCCGTTTTCGTTCTTTGAAATTACTCATTCCTTTTTTATCCAACTCTTCCCACCAGATAGGAATACTTACCCCACCGTAAATCACACTCAGCGTTAATAAATGTATCTTTTTGTCACCAAACTCCCAACTCGTTCCATCTAATGCCAGGTACTTTATCTTCTCATCAGTTGACAATAGACACATGCAGACACACAGCAGGCCCTTGACCAGGTGTGGTTTGTCCTGCGTTTCAAAAAAGCGAGTGAGCCGTTTATAATTCGATTCCGGCTTAGTAGCACGATTGCCCGTGATTTGACCTACCTTATCCTTGGCTTTGTTCAGGTTAGTCGTCTGGGCTTCAAAAATCGCTTCACCAAGAATTAGCATATTCTTGACTACCGTTTGATTGTGACTCTTAAAATATTCTGTAAATTGCGTAGGAAGTGGAATGCTCATTTTTTGAATTGTTTGGTTTCAATTCAAAGCTAAAAATTTGCTTCCACTTCTTCTTTTACCTTTTTGTCCAGTAGTATGGAATAGAACTAAAGAACAGTTGTATAAATTTTTAAATGATGATACAAAGTTAAATGCCTTTGAGAAATGGTTGTATTCGAATTTGAACTTAGAAGAAGAGCTTGGCTCTGAAAATTATTTGAATTTAGTTTCTTTTAATTTCAAGAGTAAATATGCGAATGAAAGACTGAAAACTTTAGTTTATGGGATCATTGATAAGGGAGATTTTGAAGAATGGAAGATTACCACAAAACTTCAGGAATTCATTGAAAAGCCAGAACTGACAAAAGATTTACTAAATGAATTTTATCGGCTTTATTGCGGTATACCATATGTGAACTCAGATACTCCAAAAGGATATAAGTTCTTGCAAAACTTAGGGTTAAACTATTTCTATTGGATAGACGAAGCATACCTCAAATTGTCGTATGGAAAGAAATGGAGCGAATATTATAAAAAATACGAAGCGGAAATTCCATTCTATCATAGCCAATTGGTTCCTGTAGCAAAATTGATTTTATCGGCATTAGAGTCGAAAGAAATTGAGATATTAGAGCGGGGAATTTATAAGATAACAGATAGGTTAAAAGAAAAGCTGGAAGGCGAAAAAATATTAAGCCTAGAAGATCATAAATAACACGATAGCTAATCGAGTGAGACGGCCCTGACTCATAGAGCCAGGGAGTGCCTCTTGGCATGGCCACCATCTCTATGGGAGACACCCCCTATGGACAAGCTGGGTCTCGTATACGGCGGTTCGTCAACTTGACCCTATTTAATAATAATATTCCACCATTGAGATATACCCTTTTTATGTTTAGTTACCATTTACAGTTAGAAAACTTATCTTAAAGCGAGTTATTTGTAATAATTACAGAACAACATATGAACACCCAGCTAAAAGCTAATTCTAGTTTAATAGGTTTAATATTGCTTATAAGCACTATTTTATGCAGCATCGTTCTACACTGGAATATCTTTACCCAAGATCTTAGTGGTAGCCACATTTGGAGACAATCACAAACCCAATGGAACATAATCAATTTTCAAAAATATGATCCGAATATTCTTAACCCAAGGGTAGCCAGTTTTAATTACGATAATGATAATCTGTACCGTTACGAATTCCCGCTGATGCAATGGTGCATAGGGATGTTGCATCGTCTTTTTGGGGATGCCATTATCATTACCCGAATGAGTATATTTCTAATTGGATGCTTTTCCCTGCTGGGGTTTTACAAGCTTTCTAATCTTTTGGTGAAAAACAAAATCGTTGCCGCCCTCGGTGCATGGGCATTGTCCTTTTCTCCAGTCTTTTTTTATTGGACCGTTAATCCTATTCCAGATAATTTGGCCCTTTGTTTCAGTATTTGGCATCTTTATTACGTTTTTATTTACCTTGAAAAGAAAGAGATTAAATACGCCTGGATCGCTGCTCTGTTTTTGTCTTTAGCTACTTTGGTTAAACTCCCCTTTGTTATTTTTGGAGCAGCTGCTATTGCCGGGTTTTTAGTACAGCTTAAGGCAGATCGTTTTCAGCTTACCAAGAAAAAAATCATCTACTGTACTTCTTTTTTATTACTAATCATACCCGCAGCAGTCTGGTATTATTGGGTAATCCCCGGTTGGGGCGGGAATGGTATTGTCAAAGGGATCTTTGACTCCCAAATGGATCGAAAAGAAATAGTGAGGATACTGGAATATCATTGGAAAGAAATGTTCCCAGATTTTTTGATGACGCCCACTACCCTTCTCTTATTTGTTCCCGGCGTGGTTCTGTTCTTTGTAAAGGGGCATTTTTTAAGAAAAAATAGTTTCGTCTTGTTGCTACCCTTGCTCATGGTCATTCTATACTTTGCTTACGAAATAAATATGATCAATGTACAGCATGACTATTACATGTTCCCTTTTCTACCGTTTTTGTATTTGGCGGTAGTAGTAGCCATCTATTACGCCTGGAAACAAGGTGCTTTTCATAAGGTTATTACCATCTTATTGTTACTGGGGATTAGCTATCAAACTTATCAAACAACCATCAAACGGTGGGAGCCCGAAGTACCCGGAGCTAGTTTGAGCCTCTATGAACACCAAGATGCCTTGATTAATGCCGTCCCGGAAGATGAGTTATGTATTATCTTAAATGACGACAGTCAGCATATATTTGCTTATAAAATCAGGAAAAGAGGGTATATATTTTGGGCAGATCAGATGCCCGTGCCGTGGGTAGAAGATCTAGTTGGCAATAAGGGCGTAAAATATATGTATTCTACTTCCCGGAAAATTGATGAAGACCCTGCTTATCAACCTTTCTTCAAGCAGTTGCTACTAGAGGCAGGAGAGGTTAAAGTTTTTGAGCTTCAAATGCCTACTTCTAAAGAAAATAGGACCAACAAAGAATAAGATGTTTTTATATTTGAATAACTTGTGAATCTATAATGAAGTTGTTTAAAAACTCCTCACTTGGCTGCAAAATAACCTTTCAAACGATCTTTACGCCTGCCTGCAGGCAGGTTGGTAAAAGCCTCATTTTTCGCGCAAGCAGGAATTATTAAGCAACTTCAGTTAAATAGAGAGAGAAACAAAAAAACCGCACCTCAATCCTTAAAATACTTGATCTTAATGTCATCCTCTAAATCAAATTGGATGGAAAAGAAAGTCGGTGACATTTCTCCTGTCTCCAGGTTTTTCTCATAAGTAGTCTCTCCGTAAAGAACCAGCTGATCATCAATGATATCGAAATCATCTACCTCAAACCATAGCTCTGGATTGACACCATCCTCAACGAAGTGGATAGTTGGGTATTTTTGAAAATCTTTAGCCTTAATTATTTTTTCGTCTAACCGCGAAGGAATTTTACTCACAAAACTTAAAATGTTACCCTCGATCTGGATTTCATCTTTTTTATTCGCGATGTAAGTCGCAAGATCATCAAAGCTCTTAAGGGTGAAAAGGATCATTTCTCCCAGGTAATTAGCCATATCGTTCGATAGCATCTGATTCTGCTGGCTTACTACATTACCTCTTTCAAACATCATAGAAACCCACCGATGGGATTGCTCTCCATCGCTGCAAAAGCCGTTAAAGGAACCAGAAAACTTATACCGCCTAAATAGCCTTTTGATGATCACTGCATCCGTAACATATCCCCCATCCATACTAAATTGGATATAAATACCGCGCAGTAACTGACTGGGATGAGAGGACTCGCCCACATAAATTCCGGAACGATGAACTTCATCACTAAACCCCCAGCGATCGATTTTTTCATCTCCTTCCTTAAGCGGTAAAATATCGGCGAAATCCAATACACCACGGTACGTTATTTTCTCAATGAAAATTAAAAATTCCGCTAAGTTGGTAAATTTTGGATTCCTAATATGAATAAATCCATCAATGCCGGGAGCAAGACTTGTAAATCTCATTTTCTTTTGATTTGTAGTGAAAATTCGAAAACCGCTACTTTTACCAGAAATAAGAAGCACTTAGGAAAAAAATGGACATACCTACGGAAGGATCTTCGTCGCTCACATTAGCAAAACCTCTACTAGGGCTTAGAATAGCACGGGCGCGGGTATATCCTAGACCTAAGGACCATTCCTGACCAGATGCCCCCAGATCATCTTGAACACTAATCTGGTTAGTCCAGGCATTTTGGCCACTATAAAGATTTAATGGGTAGTCAATAGCGCGGCGTATAACTCCTCGGCTGGGGTCACTACTAACATACTGATCTACTGCAATATCTATGCTAGGGTTTAAAAAATAGTCTCGGCGTATTCCTGTTTGTACAGTCACATCAGGCTTCACATTAGGTAGAGTGTAACGAACCTCTACACCAAGACCAGCCTCTATCCACCTCATACTAATTTCCGCAAACAACGGATCGAAATTGGGCGACTGGTTCTCTAAAGGAAACTCCCCCTTGAAACTAAACGTACTAATGGCAGGCGTCAGATATAAAGAGAAGTGGGATGGATACCTTATCGGTTCTACAACGATAGGAGCTGCCACACCTATACCAAGTGTATTCATTTGAACATCTTCAAAAGGAATTCTACTTCCCCTGCCCACAGCATCGGAGAAACTTAGCCGGGCAACTGGTAGGCGAACAGAAAGCCCCCAATCTACTAAAACAAAAGGGATATCCTGCCCAAAGGTTTCATAAGGTAGCTGTAGACATATATGATACGTCTGAGCTATTTCTATCAGATCTCTCAACTCATAGTGGGTTTTCTCCTGATCTTCCCACCAAACCCGCAGCGTTGGACAGTCTTTCTGTAACTCAAATATGAACTGAAACCACTGAAACTTCAACTGACCAGACTGTAATTTTTCGATTTGAGTGGCCGCTTTCTGATTTTGCCGGGTGGGTGCTTCCTGCTGACGTCCATCTGCTGTTTCCAGAAAAAGACGATCCTTATACTTCAGTACTTGTATTTCACCTTTTAAGGAAAGCGACATGAATACCGGTATAGTATCGCCGCTAGAATATTGCTCCAATGTTCGAGACTCAAAATAATACTTATCCGTAATGGAAAAACCACGTAAGTCTTGCGGTCCATAAGTAAGCTTTTCGCCTTCTAGCTGACGCTTAAAAAGACAGCGATCATATCTTTTACCTTCGCCCAATTCCGCTACATAGCCTCGCAGGGTATCCCCGCTTCTGAGTACAATTTTTCCTGGAGAGAAAACCGGCTGGGCCTTACTAAAAAATGGAGAACAAAACAGAATAAGAAAGATCAACGATAAAATAAAACGCATAAAATAAAAGTTATTTTAAACATCAGCTCAAAACCGGGGTGAAATAAGAATTTTGTGAAAACACTAAATTTTTGATATGATTATCAAAAGCCACTGGAACATTTACGTAAATCTATCGAAAAACTTCAATACAAAAAACCTACTGATGCATTTGGGCTGAAATAGTCACGATAAAAGCTGCTCCACTTGGTTAACTCTTCCTTTGTGGCGCTCCATTTCTTGCAGCTCCCTCCTTACTTTTTTAATCCGTTGCTCGATGCCCATGCGTTGGTAGGAGAAATAGTCATTGATGAAATCAAATATCTTCTTACTCTCTTTTATTTCCAAATCCTCAATAGCCACTCGGGCCAAATTCAAGGCCAATTGTCGATCCTTCTTCATTGTTTGAGGCGTAAAATCAAAAGGATCTATAGCTGCTATCTGGGTACTTTCTGCCCGGTATGTTAGTACTATGTAATGTCTTTGCTTTTTTAGTCGCTTGTTCACCCAACTTCGTACGGAGAATATTCCATCTTCTAAAAAAGTACGTGTTATCATGTTGATTGTTGATTGTTGGAGCCGTATTAGTGGCCTAGGTTATTCAAATAAAGTTAGCTGCTCCTGCCATCCCCTATTGCGGGCTTGCTTCGGGCATTCACAAAATTCAAAAGCTAATTTCCCACTGCGAAAGTCGCTGGTAGCGACAATCTCCACTTTGCAACCAGCCTTTTGGTATTTTTTTCGATTCTCTGCCCAGGTCTGATCTTGCCAGCCGTGGAGGCAGGCCGCAAAGATGCTGTTACACTGCCCGCAGCGGATGATTTCGGTCTTATCTTCTTGTAAATGATCTAGCATGGTAAAAGTCATTTTGTGCTGGTAAGCTGTTGATTAATTTGTTTTAGTTTTTCAAGCTTGTTATGGATTTGGTTGATTTTCTGCTGATCCTTAAGCGCTTCGGTACTGATTATCGCCCCTATGGCTCCTATGCAGGTCCATACCAATTCCAGTTTTTTATCGTAAAATTCTTGTAGTGTCATTCTGGTATTTATTTGTGTGGTGATCTATTCTGATTCATAAGTCAGCATGAAGAATACCCCATAAGAAAGTAGTACCCAGGCGACCAAAGCCCAGTTATTTTCCGGAAGGCCAGCGTATACCTGCAGGAAGCGAGCCAAAAGGCCGCCGATGAAAATGGCCAGCATGAGTTCAATTCCTTTCATCATTCGGGTTTTACTCTTCTGCTCCGGGTAGCTTTGGTGTATCCTCATCTAAAAAGGAATCGTCGTACTGCTCGAATTTGGCTCTGGCAATATCATATGCCAATGCATTTTTGTAGGTATTGTTACCCTGCTTCACCAATTTTTCAAGCACCTTTATCTTTTCAATTTTCAGATGTGCATGGTCATCTTCGACATCGATTTCTTTGGCCATTTGCATGATTCCTTTAACGGCCGCCTGGTATTCCGCAAAATATTCCTGGTTAGTCATTGTATGTTATTGATTTAATGGTGCGATGTAATTGGATTTCAAGGCGTTTTCGTTCTATTAGTTCTGGTGTGATTTCGTCTCGCCCAAAGGGCCAGTCCGTTTTCATGATCTGGCTCTTAAGGTATTCGTCACTAAGTCTGCTGCGGATCTTTCGCTTGTAGGCTTTCTTCTGTTGGAGTATCTCGGTTTTATTCGCCTCATAATACGCTTGACCGTAGGCTGCTATCGCCTCCTTATTATTTTCCCGATAGGCTTTTTTGCGCTGCTCTATTTGCTGTTTATTTTTCTGGTAGTACACTCGGTCATATTCCTGGAAATGCTTTTTCCTTTTTCCCTTATAGGAATTACAGCAAGTCTTACAATTGGATTTATAGCCATCCTTTTTGCTACGGTCTTTGGAGAACGCACGGTAAGGTTTTGTCTCATTACATTTGGTGCAGGTCTTCATAAGCGCTCCTGGTTAAGACATGGATGAATCATTGGTAAGTGGGCCAGCCGAGCAGCCTGGTCTTTGTTGAACAGTTCCTTAAGCGCATCGATAATGGCTTCGATCAAGTTAATCAGTTGTACCAGGTAGCCGACCAGCTCTATGATCTTACCATCGTCCAACTTGACCTTAACGGGAATACCATCCGGTGATACTTCGTGTACAACGACATACACCTTCTCTCCCTCAGGATACCACTGTATTTTCACCTTATCCCCTACCCTGGGCGTTTTGCCTTTCACGGCTATCACCTCGCTCATATTAAGAAAGTCGATGGCGCGCTTTTCCTCGATTGGGATAGTCAGCATTACCGCCTCGTCATGGTAGCTGACCTCGTAGAACCTTGTTTTACTTTGGCGATTATTCTTATTCACTATTCTGTTTTTTAGCCACCGGCAGACCGGACTACCGGTGGCCTGGGTTAAGAAAATTGGTTGGTTTTCGGATAGTTGAACCGGCCCTACCCTTCATCCTTTTTGCTTGATCCGATATCACTAATGGCCCATGCCAAGACCACCAGTACTACCAGAGCAAAAACTGCGTTAAAAATCATAGTATGTTGATTTGAATGCCTCATTTCAGAATATAGAATGCCCTGTGCTACGGCTTTTCGTAGCTGTTGTGGCGTGTTCTATATTCTCTTAAGAAAAACTTTAGATAGACACCTTTTTCTCTCTCATTCTCATAAGCTTACGATGTTGCCACTTGTGGGTGGGAGAGCAATATTTGGCATCTTTGCGCGGTCGATAGCTAATATCTGCACCGCAATGCAGGCAGTGCCGGTCATCTGCTATTGGTGATGACCGTTGCTGGAAAAATTTCCACTTACATCGAGTTCTAGTGGCTCGCTTAAGGCCAATTTGTCCTTATCAGAAAGTCGTTCTTCCAGTTCGGAATTAGCCGCATAATCCTGGTCAAATTCCAAAACATCGGCGGAGCTGATTCCATGGCCATTTTCCTTAAGAGACGAGCCATTAGATCCGGATTTAAATTCGGAATTAGGTTGGGAATTACTCACTCGTTTTTCCGAGCCATTTCCCTTAAGGGGAGAGGGGCTATTTCCGGATTTTTGGCCCTGAGCCGCCAAAGCCAAAATAGCATCTTCCAATCCCTTAAGGGTTCTTTGCTCTGCGTAAACATTCTGGCCATCTGCTTGTCCGAGCTTTGGAAGCTGCTGTGCCTGGTAGATGTACTCATTGGTCTGTTTGATGAAATTGATCTCCATCATCCAGCCACCAACGATGATACTACTACCAAAGATAAACACCCCAATCGTTTGACCAGCCGTAATCGTATCGGTATAGCCGCTTAAGAGATGCCATAGCTCAAATACACCCACCAGGGTCATAATTAGAGCGACAATCTTTACCTGTAGCTTACTGGTCTGGCCGCTTTCCGCAAAAAGCAGGTCCGTGAACACGATCAGCCCGCGAAAGGTCTGAATGATCACCGTGCCAATGGCGGCGATGATCAGGGCGGCCCAGTAGCCGACCATCGTGGCAAGAGTAGGGAAGATAAAGAAGCCAATCATCATCGCATTGATGGTATAGCTGCCAATGATCCCGTAAAAGTACGTGCGGGGCAATCCCTTGCGGATGGAGTTTGTCAGTTGCATAAACTCCTGTGAGTTGCCTAATGTCATGGTTTTACTCATAATTCAAGATTTGTTGATGAAAAAAAATGGTTATTATCCTGCGCAGTAGGGGGGTGGCAAATTCCCGATGTGCGCGCTAATCCGTGTGATAGTGGAATTTTAAAAGTGGTGTTACTTTCCATTTGTAGTACCTTAGTGAACCGCATGATTCCATTGCTTTTCTGCGGTGTATTTCAGTACCGGTTGCCGCGTTTCGGTGTCATAGACAATAGCCACCAGTACATCATCATGCCGCCAGGCTACATTGACCAAAAACCGGCAGCGGTCCAGGGTATTCGTGTAGAAGTATAGCATGGGTGGTCGATCCGGATCACGGTTGGATTGCGTACTCCGGCTATTGTCCGTGCGGGGATTGGCGAAGACTACGCCCATTTTGTACTTACTTTTCCTTTTGGGAGTGGTCGGCTGCTTGTTTGCTTGATGTTTAATTGCTGTACTCATGTGATACTTTGTAATTTTGGTTGATAAAAAATTATTGAAATAGATTGCCCAGTCGAATGGTATCGCCTTTGCGCCCCGCGCGTTGAGTAGCTACTCGGCGACGTAATTTGTAGTTCGGCTTTTGTACAGGGTAGCGATCCGGATCATTCGGCCAGTTTCGTGTGATAGCAAAGCCGTTCGGGTTATCGAGATCAAAGAAGACGACTGGATCGGGTATTTTTTCACCAAATTCGCGCTCCCAGTGAAGCATGGCTAAGCCAATTCGGAACAGCCAAATCTCGAAATATCGACCGTAGCGATCCATCGGTGCCAGCAAGAACATTTTTTGAATCATTCTTCGGACACGTTCTTCATTTTCGGGCGAAAAATACTTCCTGGGCCACAGGCGGCGGCGAGCTTCCGTCCATAACTGTGCCGCGTAGCGCCAGGCAACTTCTTCCTGCTCACCAGGCTCGTTACCGTCGTTTTGTTCCGGTTCTTGAGTGTTTTGGCATGATTGCTGCCCGCCGTTCTCGTTCCGGTCCATTAGTTCCGGTTGTTGTTCCGGTCTTGGTAGGGGGGTAGGTTCCGGTTTCATTTCCACTTTGGGTTCCGGTCTTGGCAATTCGGGTTCCAGTCCCGATTCCTTTGCGTTGGAGGAATTTTCCTCCAACTTAGTACCAGTACTAGTACTTGTTAAAGTACTTGTAGAAGTACAGGTACTTGTTAGAGGAAAATTTTGCCATTGGCCGTGTTCGTTTCGAGCTTCAAAAACTAAAAAAGAAGGGGCGATTTCTATGAAGTATGGCTTATTGGAGCCGTGCCAATGTGTCTTAGCGATCAATCCAAGCCCCTGGAGCCGTTTTCGGTAATTTTGGATGGTTCGGCCCGTGCAAGTCATAATCCGCCCGAGAAGGGCATTATTTAGCTTCTGAGTAGGTAATTGCATTCCTTTGATGGCGCCCAGACAACTGGCTTGCCAACAATGAAAGGTCTGCTTGTATAAACGAATGATCTCTTTAGCCAGGCAGTGGTGCGTTGCCTTAATCTTTTGCGAGACATCGTCAACCCTGATATTGTGCGCCGCAATACGCACCTCCAGGCGACGGTAAGAAGCAGCTAGGTTAATACGATAAGCAGCTACGGGTTGTAAAGTCGTTCTTGCAGTCATATCTAATGGTTGAAAAGGCTCCCAGCCGATGGAATGGCCGGGAGCAGATTAAGTAATAAACCCCAGTTGTGTTTTGGAAGAAGGGGAGGTGGGCGTTACCCCACACCCCCAGGTTTACAGCAATTGAAAGTATCACTGCGCGCCATTCTCTGTGCTTCCGGTGGGAATCGAACCCACTCACCATTGCCTCGCTAAACCCCATAAAAGCAGGCAATGATTGCTCCAGTAGCCTCGGAAGCATATGGGCGGCACGATTGGATATGTACTACAGTAGCGTGTGTGCCGCCCAACTAAAACACCTAAAAACCCTTTGTTCTTTGTCTGCTACTCCCTGGTTTAGATAGAGGCAGCACTAATACTATTTTTTGTAAATCGCTCCGTTATTGACCGCCTCAACGGCCTTGCGAACCACGGCACCAGGATAGGTCAGTGGCTGTAATTTGATCGGGCTATGCAATAGCCCCGTTTTCTTCATCAGGTCTAGCAGTCTACGCTGATCTCCCTCCAGGCCCATCAGCTCCACAATCTCCTTTTGCTTGTAGACAACTTTGCCCTCCAGCCAGAGACGACGCTCCAGGCGATTGATTTTCGCCTCTAGAACTTCGAGGCGGTATATGGTTGCGGTATTACTCATGGTAGGGGAGCTTAAGCAGCGATCGATTCGTCAAAAGAAATGGCGGTACCCTCCCGGTAAGTAAGGCGGTTAGCCTCGTTGATGGTCAGTGTATTCCAACCCAACTTATACTTATTGATCAGTACCGTATAATCCCAACTTAGGTAGTTCTTGATCGCGATGATCTCATCTAAGCGTAGATCACCTACAGTGGTATATTCTTTCTCAGAGAGTAGGTTTTGCCAGCGACGGCTACTCAGGCCGCGTGAGCCCGTACGGTTACAATAAATCAAGTTTGCAAATTCTTCCATGACCTTCTCATCCCACTCGCTAGCACTGTAATTGTTTTTAACCGCTTTGAAAAACTTCTTGGTGGTTGGATCCATATCAATTTAGTTTAAAAAAATATCAGTATATTTGAATTATTAGGTCAAACCTCGCCTATATTCAATAGGGTATTGTTTTCCCGTTTCCACCAGACAATAAGCTATAAGGGCATTGTTTGCACCGCAAATAATGCTATATTTGTTATGTGTCTGATTTTTTAAATGCAATTCAAATATACTAATATTAATTCCAGAAAAGCAAAAATTTAGGACTGGTATTTTGTTTGTATACTAATATTTTTTAAATGAGCATACATTTAGCTAAGAACATCAGGTACTTACGTAAAAGACTTGGAATGAACCAGGTTGAGCTCGGTCGTAGAATTGGTACAACTAATAGCACCATTTCCTTTTATGAGAATGGAAATAACGAGCCAACAGCCGGTATGCTTAGCAAATTAGCTGCCGCTCTGGAGGTTAGTGTGGATGATCTGCTTAACAAAGATTTGACTATGCCCCAGGTGGTAGAGCCCACAGAGGAAAGCAGACTGATACAATACGCCCGAGAACTAGAGGAAGGCCGTAAGTCGGCAGAGGAAGCCTTACAAGAGCTGAGTGAGGATGATATTGCCCTAATGAATAAACTATTGAAACGCCGGGTCCGGGAGCTGGAGCAGGCAATCAAGAAGGATAATCCGGATTTAGCGAAGGAACTGGATATTGATTAAGAATACCCTAATGATTATGAAATCTAAAAAGAAACAAGAATCGACTCAACCTGGTCCAAGCCGAGCAAAAACCTGGAAAACAAATAAACACGTCAAAGCGAAGATCAAGATCCGCTCCAACCCAATCATGGGAAGCGTATGGGAAGTAATAAGAGGGGAAGTAGATGCTGGTTTCTTCTTCTAAAACCAATTATCGAAAACTTTATATGTTCAAACCATAGCAAATTAAAAACAAATTGTTTTATCTTGTACGTCCTTTGAACAAAGTACGTACTATGTTAGAAAACGCTCCAAGCAAAGAAAAAGATAAATCCATCTGCCAGGTAAAGTCCTGCCGGAAGGAATTGGCAAATGAAAAACTGCCCCAAGAGGATCAGTTGAAATGCCTGATCCAATGGATTCGAAAGCTACGGATATTGCATAGGCGGAAGTAGACGACTATTCTTTCTACTAAATTCTGGTATTGTATTTTGGGAAGTCTACACTCTATCAATCACCACCGTACTACTGACACCTTATTCATTGGTGGTCTCCGTTTGCTCTAGTCCGAAGATCAACTGATTATCCGGATTATACAGGAACCGTAGCGACGCTCCTCTCACCATCTGCATCGCGTGTAATGCTCAACTCGTCACCGGCCAACCCATAAGTACCCGCCTCCGGGAATTCACCGACCGCATAGGGCTGACTAAAGCTCGCCCGCCATACTCATAAGTCAAATCAATCGTATAATAGCCCAATGAAGTGCAACAATTATTAATTTGCTTGAATAAGGTCTTTTGCACCGTGCACAATAATTGAACAAAGAAAACCATCTCCATCAACAGTAAAAGTTACATTATCTGCAATAGAAAACACCTTTGTTTCATTACAAGCCTGACAATGAATAAACACATCTTCTTCTACCTTAACGCCTCTAATATCACACTCCGTTTCTTCTTCTACTTCCTCATTGGCATCTAAGAAACATTCGAATAATAGACTATCGTTTTCCTTAATTAAAATATTGTTTTTCTGTTCATTGGCCAGAGTTCCTAAAGAGACAAAAGCAATCTGACATAATAATCCAGAACTAGCACTAAAACGAAACTCTATAAAAAAATTATTCCCAGAAAGATAATAGGTGTTAAATTCAGAATATTTACTACGGTGATTTAGGATTAAATTTACTGGCAATCCGCCAAAATCATCATATTCATTTATTCCAGTTACTAAGTGATTTATCGGCTGAAATTTTAATTTTATCATTATTTATAGGAACTAAAATGTTTAACAACTGGCAAAGGACCTGTCTTTCCAGGTTTACCAAAAATAATTCTATTACCACCAGACCTATAGGGCTGATCAAATTTTAATGGCCCAGGTCTAGAAAGAACGTCATCAATTGCTGAATGTAAGGACTCTTGAAATTTTTCACCAATTAATTTGCGATATGCTAACGGACTTTTTTTACCCAATTCTTGTAAATGCTTGAAAGCATGCGGATGAACAAAAACTTTACCCATGTAAGTATAATAGTTTGGCACACCGTACCCCCCTGGCAATAACGGTCCAGAATTAGATATTTTAGGTGCAAATTTGGTTGAATAAACACCACCACGATGAATAACTTTACCAGATTCATCAAGAATATCAGGAAACTGAGTTTCTACTCCCTCTAAACTTATATTTTTACCATTTATAAGATTTATATCGTCTCCTAAAGATGATCCGCCTGTTAAAGGAGGTGATGAATTTGGTGCGTAGGAAAAGCCTCCAGCTACTCCACCAAATACGGCACCTCCTACAGCTCCCCAAGCTGCACCTTTTGCACCAGTTCCTAACGCATCTCCAAAATTTGAATTCTGAAAAACAAGGGCATTTCCTGTCTCTTGAACAAATCCGGCCGTTGCTCCACCAATTGCTCCAGCAGCAGCACCATAACCTATAGAAGCTGTTAAAGTACCAGCAGCCCCCATTGCTGCTAAGGAAGCGCCTCCCGTTGCAGCACCTAGTGCACCAGCACCAGCACCAATACCAAAAGCAGCAAATCCGTCTCCTACTGATTGAATATTACCGGATAATCCTTGATATACAAGATTCCCAACTCCACCGATAGCGGCTCCAATTACTATATGAATAACATCTCCATCAGGATCATTAAAACTTATCGGATTATTTGCCATAGCTTGGTAAGGACTCATATCCCCTAAAACCTCCGCTTTCGGATCCACCGAGCACCATTGTCCCACCGCTGGGTCTAATACTCGATAGGTCGCTATATTAATATTCAGACCATGGTGCTCCTCTTTTTCTATACCATTGTATTTGTAATTCGTCTCTTGGGTGGGTTGATCCATCCAGGGGCCTTTCATCTCCATCCCGAAGGGGTAATAATGCCCCTCCCAGAGTATCTCTTCTGGTGTTTCAATTTGACCATCGTTATCAAGATCAGCGTAT
>DATFKA010000142.1:0-32268 GCA_035268885.1 Saprospiraceae bacterium | reverse complement strand
AACGGCTTGAGATTCGAGCGGGCCAGCAGTTTGAATTTTTAGCGAATGCTTCCACGACCGGCAGATTTTTGCTTACTTTTTTTCTGCAAAAAAGTAAGGGTAAGAGCGGCAAAAGATTTTGCGGAATTTTAGTTTTTTTTTGAAATTGCATAACTATCTATAAAACAACACTTTAATAAAATTATATACAGATGAAATTTATAGACCCACACATCCACATGATTTCCAGAACGACCGACGATTACGAGGCCATGCGCAAAGCGGGTATCGTTGCCGTGATTGAGCCCGCCTTTTGGCTGGGGCAACCCAGAACAACGGTCGGCAGCTTTAAGGACTATTTCAGTACATTGATTGGCTTTGAAAGATTTCGCGCTTCCCAATTCGGGATCAAACATTATTGCACCATGGGACTCAATTCCAAGGAAGCTAATAATGAAGCCCTGGCGGAGCAGGTCATGGAGATCCTGCCGCTGTTTGCAGTAAAAGAAGGCGTGGTGGCGATTGGAGAAATCGGCTACGATGATCAATCCAAAGCGGAAGATAAATATTTCCGATTGCAAATTGATTTAGCGCTGGAATTGGACCTGCCGATCATGGTGCATACGCCCCACCGGGATAAAAAGAATGGGACCTATCGCAGTATGGACGTGCTCGAAGAGCACGGTTGTGATCCAGCCATGGTGGTGATTGATCATTGCAACGAAGAAACGGCCCAAGAGGTCCTGGATCGGGGCTACTGGGCTGGGTTTACGATCTATCCCCACTCGAAAATGGGGAACGAGCGAATGGTAGAAGTCGTCAAGAAATATGGTCCGGAACGCATCATCGTCGATAGCTCCGCCGATTGGGGGATGAGTGATCCACTGTCGGTGCCCAAAACGGCCGCCTTAATGCTCAAAAAAGGCGTGCCGCAGGAGCACGTAGCCATGACCTGTTACAAAAATGCCCTGGCCGTTTACAGTCAAAGTGGTCAGTTTAATGAAGCGGATTGGTTGAATGCCGATGACATTGATTTGGACCAACTGTATAGTGGCAATAGTATCCTTAGAGGCGGTAAGCCCAAAGCAAATCGGGAAGATGATATCGTCGCCAATTAATGCTACCAGAACAAACTCAACATGTTGAAGTCTCTGCGTCCTTACCTGATCTTGATGCGCCCTGCCAATATCGTGACTGCCATTGCGGATATCCTCGCCGGTATTAGTGTAGCAGGGTTTTTATTTAAGGGAAGCATAGCCGAGATATTGGGCCTGGTACTGGCCACCATCGGTTTGTACGGTGGCGGCGTGGTCTTTAATGATGTCTTCGATAGGGAACTGGATAAGGTCGAACGTCCGGAGCGTCCCCTACCCAGCGGTCAGGTGAGCTTAAAGCAGGCGAGCCTGCTGGGTGGTTCATTACTGGTGTTGGGTATCCTTGCCGCGGGTACCGTGAGTTGGGAAAGTGCGGGCTTGGCTCTACTGGTAGCGATTTTAGCTTTGACTTACGATAAATACGCCAAGCATTACGTAGTACTGGGGCCCATCAATATGGGCTTGTGCCGGAGCTTTAATCTCTTGTTGGGGATAAGTATCAGCCTACTTGCCCTTAAAAGTTACTGGTTCCTGGGGTTCATTCCGCTGGTCTTTATCGCGGATATTACCCTGACCAGTCAGGGGGAAGTAAAGGGAAAAAATATTTCCAGTCTCTACATTGCGCTGGCGCTGGACCTGCTGGTAGCCAGCACTTTTGTGGTCTTATATTTCTACACCGACTATGAACTCTTAGCCGCCGCTCCCTTTATATTATTTTGGCTGTTTTTAAACCTACGCGCCAAATTACGGGCCATCCAACAAAACGAACCCAGGATGATTATGAAAGCCGTAAAGGCCGGGGTACTTTCTTTGATTCCGCTTAATGCTGCTATGGCGGCCGGTTTTGAGGGCTTTATCAGTGGCTTAATTGTTCTGGCCTTATTACCCCTGTCACTGGGATTAGCGCGGTATTTTTCCGTAACTTAGGCGTTCTTAAAAAAATGGAATATGGCTTCGATGATAGATCAGGAATTAAAAACAATCCAACAGGATTTTTCTATACCCTTCCGGTACAAAGTTCTTTTTACTAAACATTTGTTTGACCCCCAAAATCCTCTATTAATTGACACCTTAAGAGAGGATGGTAATGAGGGGCAACGAAAAATGGTCTTTGTCATAGATAGCGGCGTGGCGGAGCATCATCCAGATTTAGCCACTGAAATTGCAGATTACTTTGGTACTTATGCCTCCGAAATACAATTATGTGGCCAACCCTTAGTGATACAGGGCGGAGAATCTGCCAAAAATGATTTTGACCTGGTACAAGAAATCCTGCAACTCATAGATGATCAAAAAATAGATCGACACGCCTACATCACCGCCATCGGTGGTGGCGCTATTTTGGATTTGGTGGGCTTTGTGGCCGCGATTGCTCATCGGGGTATCCGCCACATTCGGATTCCGACTACAGTGCTTTCGCAAAATGATTCCGGGGTGGGGGTGAAAAACGGGATCAACTATTTTAATAAAAAGAACTACCTGGGGACTTTTGCGCCTCCTTTTGCTGTGATTAATGATAGTCAATTCTTGCTAACGCTGGAAGACCGCGATTGGAGAGCGGGGATCTCCGAAGCGGTAAAAGTAGCGCTTATCAGGGATAAGACCTTCTACGATTGGATTGCCGAAAATGCAAAGGCCCTCAATAATCGGGATCTGGATGTCATGGAGCCCCTGATCTACCACTGCGCCAAACACCACGTCTTGCATATCGGTACGAATGGAGACCCTTTTGAGAAAGGCAGTTCTCGCCCCTTGGATTTTGGTCATTGGGCCGCACATAAATTGGAGCAACTGACCGATTACGAAGTAAGACATGGAGAAGCCGTCGCCATGGGGATTGCCCTGGACGTCGCCTACTCCCATCATCTGGGGAAACTGGACAAAGCAAGTATGGAGCATATCCATAATTGTATTCTAGACCTTGGCTTTGACCTGTATCATCCCTTGTTTTCTGATGCTACCAAAGATTCCTTTAATCCGGACATTTGGGCTGGCCTGGAAGAGTTCCGGGAGCACCTGGGCGGCCAACTGACGATTATGTTGCTGGATGAAATTGGGCACGGCGTGGAAGTGCATGAGATGGATAAGGAGGTTTTGGCGGCAGCGGTGCAGACGTTGGTGGAACGGGCGGGTGCCTAGGTATAGTTATGATTACTTGTAATGACAAAACGGGTTCTGGAACAAGTTAGTAAACGATAGCAATGCGTGCCGTTAGGTACGCAAGATGGGTAGAATTTTTTTCTATCCACGTTCTGTCCCTGCGGGACAATGACAAAACGGGTTTTTAGAACCAATCACCCTAGCCTCCAAAGGGGGACAATTTATCTTAACCAATACCCTATTCTAGCACTTATCAAATGGAAAAAACAAATTAAGGTATGAAAATCCAAAATGGACAGCTAACCTATTGTACCAATATCCATCCGGGAGAGACCTGGCCGGAAGTATTCCAAAGTTTAGATTATTGTTTGGCAGTAAAGGAACGGGTAAGCCCCGATCAGCCCTTTGGTATTGGCCTACGGCTTTCCGCACAGGCCGCGCAGCAGTTAGGAAGAGGAAAGGCACTGGCGGAGTTCAAAAATTGGCTGGAAGAAAAGGACTGTTACGTGTTTACCATGAATGGCTTCCCCTACGGTGGTTTCCATAACAAGGTGGTAAAGGATCATGTGCACGCACCGGATTGGACCACGGTTGAAAGACTGGATTATACCAAGTTGCTTTTTGATCAATTGGGTATGTTATTGCCGACTGAAATGGAGGGTGGGATATCGACCTCTCCGCTTTCTTATCGTTTTTGGCATAAGACAGAGGAAGCTTTAGCGGCAGCCGTCTGGAAAAGTACGCTTCATTTAATTGATCTGGTGGCTTTTCTGGCTCGACTAAAAGAGCGGACCGGTCGTAGTCTGCACCTCGACATTGAACCTGAACCAGATGGCATTTTAGAAAACTGTGGCGAGTTTATTGATTACTATGAAAATATACTTTTGGCCAAAGGGGCAGCAGCGCTTGCCAAAAAGATGGATATTTCGCCAACTCAGGCCGAAGATCATATCCGGGAGCATATCCAGTTATGCTATGATGTCTGCCATTTTGCCGTAGCCTACGAAGAACCCCAGTGGGTACTAGATCAGCTACAGGCGAAAGGAATTAAGGTAGGGAAAATCCAAATCAGTGCGGCGATCAAAAGTCAATTGAATGAGGAAGCAATAGAGGATATAAAATCCAGCTTGCTGCCCTATAACGAATCTACCTACCTGCATCAGACCGTCTTTGCCACCAAAGACCAAAAATTAGCTAGGTATCCTGACTTGGGACCCGCACTGGAACAAATCAACAATCCGGATTATACGGAGCTGAGAACCCACTTTCACGTACCTATTTTTACGGATAGCTACGGCGCCCTCCGTTCGACCAATGATGAGATAGAGAAAGTTTTGAAAATTTGGAATGCCAAGCCCTTTTCCAGACATTTAGAGATAGAAACCTACACCTGGGGCGTATTACCAGCCAACCATCAACTGGATCTGACCGCTTCCATTAGTAGAGAACTATCCTGGGTTTTAGAACGATTAGAACAATAGAGGTATGAATCAAACGGCGATTATTAATGTAGTGGGGCTGAGTAGTGCATTACTGGCCCAACGTATGCCCTTCCTGTCCAATTGGGCAAAAGAGAATAAAAATATTTCGGTCATAGATCCGGTGCTACCTGCCGTCACCTGTACGGCGCAGTCGACCTACCTTACCGGGAAATATCCCAGTGAGCATGGCATTGTAGCCAATGGCTGGTATTTTCGGGACGAGTGCGAAGTGAAATTGTGGAGACAGTCTAATCATCTGGTCCAAGCCCCTAAGTTATGGGAGGTCGCCAAGGCAAAACACCCCGATTTTACCTGTGCCAATATGTTTTGGTGGTACAATATGTATTCCTCGGTCGATTACTGCGTCACACCCCGTCCGCAATACCGGGCGGATGGTTTGAAAATCCCGGATATTTATTCGTTTCCGCTAGACATTAGACACCGTCTACAAGAAGAATTAGGTACTTTTCCGCTTTTCAGTTTTTGGGGCCCTAAAACCAATATCAAAAGTAGTGCCTGGATTGCCGAGGCCTCCATGAAGGTACACGATTGGTACGATCCCACCATGATGCTGGTGTACTTACCACACTTGGATTACAACCTTCAGCGGCATGGTCACCAGCACGCCTCGGTGCAGCAAGACCTCATAGAAATTGATGAAGTCTGTAAGCGTTTAATCCAGTTTTTGGAAAAGAAAAAGGTGGACGTTACGGTTCTGTCGGGTTATGGCATTAGCGATGCGGATCAACCCATCCATATCAACCGGATTTTGCGCAAAGCCAATCTGCTCAATGTACGACTGGAAAATGGTCTGGAGCTACTAGATGCCGGTACGAGTCGGGCTTTTGCCATGGCTGACCATCAGATCGCACACATTTACATAAAAAACCCGGAAGATATTCCGCTGGTGCAGCGCCTCCTGGAAAAAGAAAAAGGCATCGAACTGCTATTGGATGAGCAGGGTAAAAAAGAACATCACCTGGATCATAGCCGATCGGGCGAATTAGTGGCCGTTGCCGATCAGGATAGCTGGTTCACCTATTATTATTGGCTGGACGATGAGAAGGCACCCGATTTTGCCCGGACCGTTGATATCCATAAAAAACCGGGTTACGATCCGGTAGAAATGTTCCTGGATCCGGCCAAGAAACTCATCATTCCGCGGATTGCGCTGAAGGTATTGAGAAAGAAATTGGGCTTCCGTTATTTGATGGATGTGATTCCACTGAATGCCAATTTGGTCAAAGGCTCCCACGGCAGAATAAATTTACCCCACCAGGATAAACCGGTTTTTATTAGCAACCACAACACCCCGGATAAAATCAAAGCGGTGGATGTTTTTGATTATTTATTGGCGGGGTTGTGAAGCACAGTGAGATTTTATTCTTTAATCCGATTTTGATGGTTCCCCTACCGCCACGTACGTCTTAAATGCTGCAAGCCACGTATTTCTGGGCATTGCCCCGGCCCTTATCTTTCAACTCATCGGCCTCGATAATCTTACTCGTCCTGGCAATGAACTGATTGCGCTTTTGCTGGTTAAAAAAGGCGACTACCCAAAAAGGCCTCCATCAATTCGATGAAGGCCCTTTTCCTTTAGAAGACTTCCGGATGGTACTAATTGACTACCTCCCACTCCAGGTCACCAATGTATTTGAAAGCTACCTTCCCTTGCTCATTCATGGCAAAGAGATAGATCCATTCGTGATCGCATAGATCACGGACCGATGGATGCTTCTCCAGGATCTTACTCATCTCATCAATGGGTGCTTCGATGATGACGTTTAGCCGCTGGGGTTGGTGCTGGAAGGTTTCACCATCGTGTACTGACTGCCAGGGAAGGCCGACGCGCAGATCACCGCCAAAACCTTCGAGTACGCCCAGTCCTCCGACTACATTGTGCAGGGTTTTATTACCCGATCCAAATTTTTTATTATCTACTGCGGAGGCAAAGTACTGCAGGTTGATCCAGCTGGTCACCACCATTGGAGCCGTCATGATTAGTTCGAGTACCCCAAAGCCTTTGTCTTTTTTCCAATCGTAACTGTGCATAAAGGCCTTACCGGCAAAATTCAATTGGGCCGTTCGGGTACGGGGCGCGACGATAAAGGAGGAGCAGCCGGCCAGTCCCCATTCCGGGCGTACCTGCGACCAGTCATTACTACGCTGCCGTACTTGCTGACTGACATCTCCCGATTGAATCTTCATGCGGGCCCCGCGCTCTTTGCGGGCATTCTCCCCGGCTATTTTCAGGGCGTAACGGAGTTCCCGGATATCTTCCTCATGCGAGGCCGGCCATTCCTTACCAGCTTTAAAGAGGCTTACCTCATCGGTGGTCGTATCGTGTAGGGCCGCTACAAAAAGAGTAGTATCCGGTATGTGAATACCTGCCTGATCTAATCCTTTTCTGACTGCCGGATCGTTCAACACCGCGGCGGCAACTTTTGCGTTGGATTCGCCACTGCGACCACCACAGGCGCCACAATCGAGCCCGGTCGCGTGTGGGTTATTAACGGTGGTGGCACCGTGGCCAGTGATCAGTATTACGCGACCAAATTTTTCGGTGAGGGACATGGCTTGTAATGCCGATTGGGCCATAGCCAGGCGATCTTCCAGTGGAATACCGGTACTTACTCCGATGGCTTCTCCCTGCTCCAATTGGATACCCCGCTTGTCGATTTCCTTTTGGGAAAATCCACTGGTTGCCGGATTTGGCAGGGGACGAGTAAAGCCAAAGGCATCGCTCAGTAATTTGGGTAGGAAAAACAGTCCCAGCGGACTCACAAAACTGAAGCAGCTAACGGCCCCCGATTTCAGAGACTTCCAGGCCTTACTTACCTGAGCCCTAAGGCTTCTTTTGGCGATGAATTGTTGGTCAGCCGCCTCGTTACCTAGGGTCTCTTTGATGGTATGCGAGGTATTTAGTAATACCGGACATTGATTGGCACCTTCCTGGTGTCCCATGGGAACATACTTGATGGGGAAGGCAAAAAAGCCGGCAAAACCCAGGGTTTCAATTTCTGCATTCGCCGCTTCCAGATTCCTTCTGAACAGCTCAGAGCGCACGTCGATGCAGAAGATAGCTTGGGCTTTAGGCGTTTTGGTGTCTCGGCTGCGGGCTTCCTGCTGATTGATTTTCCCGATGATCTCCCGCTGATGAGCCCGATCAAAGGCATCCTGGAGGATAAGCTGACGGGCTAGTTTTTCGCTCAGCCTTTCATCGGCGATCAGCCGATCGTTATGGGCTTTGGTCGCCTGCCAGCTTTGGGGTAACTCTGTATAGGGGAGTAGATTCTTTAGTGCCAGCTCCCAAACCAGGAGAATGGCCAAAAACTCTTCGACCTGATGACTCTCCTGCCCGGCCAGTCCGGCATCCCAGTCGATACGGGCTGCAAAGCCGGCCCAACCGTTCATTTTCATGGATAAGCTACTGAGGTAGTGGTCGACGGCCGCCTCGGGAATATCCAATTCTTCCAAGGCATAGGCTGCCGCATCCAGGTAATGGTTGGGTAGCGATTTGATGAATTTTCTGAAGCCTTTTAGCCCCATAGCTCTGGGACTGTAATCGATTTCGGCTTCCCGTTTCCAAGCAGCAAATAAGCCTACCTGTTGGTCTGCGGTATTCCACAAGGCCTGGTTTTGATCAAAATAAGCGGAGGCCCAATATGAAATGCGGTCGATCATAAACCGCCCCCATTTTTTACCGTTGATTTCGCTGGCGAGGTCGGACATAGTTTTAATCGCGGGCTCCTTATTTTCGGTAGCTACCTCGTCAATCAGCTGTTCGATTAGCTGATCCGCATTTAGGTTCAAACCGTAATTGCGGTGGGCCAGGGCATCGGCAATATCCTGGCGGCTCATTTTTTCTTTTTGCAGGGCTTCCAGAAAAAAGGCTACGGGAAGGGTAGCCTGGACCTGACTGCTTTTATGCAGGAAATCCATGGCTTCGGAGAATGGCTGATGGGCCATACCCAGATAAGGGTTTACGGCGACGAAATTCTCCAAAGACCAGAGGGGCGCAATTCTTTTGGCACATTTACCCAACCAATCTTCTACCTGAGTTCTTGTTGTAGTGGATGTATTCAGTTGCATGGATTATTTTTTTGACAATACTTCTAATTTCAATTCGCTTTTATCGACGATAGGGCCATAGACTTCTTCGCTTTCTTCCTGCACCGTAAGATTCGCCCACTTGAATTTTTCATTCTTCAAAGAGCCGATCATCCGGTCGAAAATAACGTTCGCATACAGACCATTACGTAAGTGTACCCCAAGCGTATACCCCCATTTTTTATTGACGCGGGTCGCAAATAGCTGTAGGATGACTACCGCGGCGTAAACCGCCAGCAATGCAATCGTCGCGATCTTGATGGCCATCGCGGGGTCTTTGTGCGAAGGTATCTGTGCGCTGAGTAGGCTGCGAGCGCCCGACTCTAGCGAAAAGAAAGCCAGTGCCACCAGTAGTGCCAGCCCTGCCGACTGTAGTATAGCCTGAAGGGTGCCTTTAGAATCAAGCGTAGCGGAAATTACCTGGCTCAGACCCATTACAATGATAGCACCCGTCGCCATCAAGCTAAAATCTTCGGCTGGCTGAATTCCCCACAGATAACAAAAGAAAGCAAAGATTCCGATGGAGGCAGCTATACTTAGCCCTACTCTCCCGACGCTACCCATTCGTTTGGGTAGGTTTACTTTTCGAACCCTGACCGCATCAATGACACTGCCGGAAGATAAGAAGGCATGGCCCTTGTAAAAGGAGTGGGCAACGACGTGCAGCAGCGCTGCGCTGTATAAACCAAAGCCACAAATCAGAAGGGAAAATCCCATGTGGGCAATACTGGAATAGCCGAGCGCCACTTTAATGGAGGGCTGGGTTAGGAAAACGACCGAAGCGAATAAGGCCGTAAACCCGGCTATGATGATCAATAATAAGGAGGCCGTAGTAGCCTCCGCCATCAGAAAACTCATACGAACCATCAGAAAGGGACCCGCGTTGAGTAGTCCTGCGTGCAATAGCGCCGATACCGGGGTTGGTGTTTCGACTACTTTCACCAGCCAGCCGTGCGTCGGGAATTGTGCCGACTTTAATACCGCCGTGAGGACCAGCAGAATGGCGGCTCCGCTTAAGGGCGTACTCAGGGAAGCTGTTCCCCGGAGCGCGGTGAACATCTCCTCGAAATCACCAGTGCCAAATTCTGCGTAGAGGATAATCGAAGCGCCCAGTAGGGTCGCATCCCCCAGCCGCGCCACAATGAATTTCTTGCGGGCGGCGGCTATTGCCTGTGGCCTGCTGCGGTAAAAAACCAGTAGATAGTGCAAACAGATACTGGTGATAACCCAAAGCACAAAGAGTTGGACCAGGTTCCCGGACAGCACGAGCAACTCCACCGAAGCGATGGTAGCCGTCATGCGGGCAAAGAACACATTTTTTCTGGGCTCTCCGTCGAGGTAGTTGATACTGTATCGCAGGATGACCAGACCGAGAATGGCAATCATGACAAACATGCTGACGCTGAGTGCATCGAGCCGTAAGGCAAAACCCAGGCCAGCATGGCCCAGCAGCGCGGACTGAAGCGTACCGAACTGGTACACCAGGACGCCGCTGAGGGCAGAAACCAGAACACCTATCCAGCCCAGATACTGTAGCGGCTTCGTAAGATTTTGTTGGGTCTTGTTTCGCGCCGCATAAAGGGAGTATAGGAGTAACATCACCGGCGCAATTAAAGGAAGTGTGGTAATCAGTGCTTTATTCATTTTCGCTTTGTTTTTCCGAGTGCAAAGGAATGGGAATAAATGCATAAATAAAAATTAATTCTTTTTATAAAAAGCATAAGCAAAAGCTTATGCTTTGCTATTAAAACTGTATGTGGAAGGTGCCATCCAAATGCAGGGAGGAGGTGCCTCAGGAAGGGTGAGGGGTCGTCTTTATTGACTAAGCCGGACGATCTGCTCCTACCAATTGATCTTTGAAACCATAGGGTGTTTTCTCCTTCCTGAGGCGAAGGAGATGTTTAAAGGTGAGTGATGGACACCCAAAAAAAGAATATTGGGTAGGTTTAAATCTGGTATATAGGCTGATTTAGCCTATGTTTTGCTTGTCAGGCCCGTCTATTTATAATGCTTAATCCCCATTGATTCGTAGATTTCTCTGGCGTAAAACAAATGCCCGTCTTTCATCGTCCAATCAATTTTTCGGAGGTCACGGATATCCTCCAGCGGATTACCGTTCACCAGGATCAGGTCGGCTCGTTTTCCGGTTTCGACCGAACCGAGCAAATCGTCTACCCCGGCGATCCGGGCCGAGTGGATGGTGGCCATTTTTAGTAGTTCCATTGATGGAATACCGGCTTGCTGATACAGTTCTAGTTCGCGGTGGTAGAGAAAACCGGGTAATCCATCGGTACCGGGCACCAGGCTCACTTCTTTTTGGTAGAGATCGTGGATCACCTCCAACATTTTGTCAAAGGCAGCCTGGTAAGTCGGGGTCTCCTGCTCCGACCTTGGTAGACCACCACTCAGGAAATCACGTTGAGCAATGACCGGGAAACGATCCATGATCATTTCGTAGGTGGGGCTAGGTTCTCCTTTTTTGGCCAGGAACATATTTTCGAAGATGGCTACCGTTGGATCGACAATGATATCCCGAGATTTTAAAGTGTTTACAAAATCCAGGTACTCCTTCGACTGCAGATCCAAATCCCCGCCGTGTTGGGCCACCATGGTAAAGCGGAGGGGCGTTCGGGTATCGATGGTGTCGGACATAAAACTCAGGAAGAGCATATTGATGTGCTGGATCTCGTCGTAGCCTTGCTCGATGGCCTGAGCAGCCGTCATAAAGGCCGGAATATGTCCACTGACCTTCATGCCCAGCTCGTGACTCTTATCTGCCAGGGGTTTTACCCATTCGGGACGGATGGAGCTGTAGAGCTTAATTTGCTGATAGCCCAGATCTTTATAAGCCTGCACTTCCCGCAGGCCTTCTTCCAGATTGTCGACGACATTGCGTTTATTAGCGTAGGCCCCCGATCCGTCGATGATCCCGCACTTATACACAATTCTTGGACCGATGATATCATTTCTATCAAACTGGGCCTGCAAATCGACCAGTTGCTTATTATTGGCTAGATCCCGGACGGAGGTTAGGCCGCCGGCGATGTACATAGCTCCCCTGAATTTGTTGTTGTGGGTATGCATGTCAAACATACCGGGCATCAGGAATTTTCCGCTTCCGTCCAGCACCAGGGTTTCGGTATCCGGGGTTTCGCCTCCGGTCGGGACAATGGACTCGATCGTCACGCCATTCACCAGTACGTCACGCCGGGGAAGTACCTTTCCTTCCGCCGTGAATACCGAGACATTTTTAATCAGCGCTCGGGTATAATCTCGCGTCAATTCATTAGCCTGCTCGAATAGATATTCGTTTTCGAGGCTGTCCTGAATGGTTTTCATCTCCCGGCGGGCGTCGAGGAGGTCATTTCGTACCACGTGCCGGTTTCCTTCCAGTCTTGCGATCATTTCCTGGTCTTTCATCCAAACATAAGCAGGTTTGGTATCCAGTCCCTTTACCATCAGCAAGCGGACATCCGTCCCGGCTATCGTCATAGGGATGGACTGGATCAGCTCTGCTTCGCCCTCCGGATAAAGCGCTATTTTTTTCCCGTAAGGGCCTTCTAGCAGATTAGCGAGTACTTCGTAAGTCGCCGGGGAACCGTCGAAGCGGAAGTACAATTGCTGACCCGGAAAGCTACTTGTGTTTTCTCCGAGCGGATTATCGATTAGGGCCGTTTCTCCGCTGATGCTAAATTGCTCGTTGATGCTGTCTTTCAGGTAATTGACGCCCTGGATGCTTTGGGCCTGAATGAACCCCTTTTCATCTAGGCGAATCGTTTCCTGGTATTCGGGTCCTCGGCCCCGGTCCGTGTAGGTAAAGTAATATTTGTACTCGTTTGGAGCCGTGGGCGTTTTGGTATATTCTCCGGCGTCGCTTTCGCGAAAAATCACCTGATATCGGGTAGTGTCCGAGGGCGAATCGGTCTGCTGGCAGGAACTGAGCAGGCTAAGGCTGGCAAGGGCATAGATAAAATAAAGCCGCTGGGTGAAGAAGCGTGGATGGATCATTATTTTAGGATTTATTAGGTTGGAAGGTACGATTAATTGGGGAGTGTCTTAAGAGAGGAATAAAAAAAAGGGCCACCACCACCGTGATGAACCCTGCTTCGTAAAGAGTATGAAAAAACTTTCTTTTCGCCAAAGAGATATTATTCCTTTATTCTGACCCCTACCTGTACGGCATCGTCACAGAGGGGCGGACAGCCAATAATTTGTCCATCCGGTCGCATGACTTTATCAAACATGAGGGTGCCTACTCCTTCATAAATCCTTCCGGAGCCCAGGTCAGTTCCGGAAAGCTGACCAAAACGGAAGGTTCCTTTGACGGTGGTGCCGGGGTCTAATTTTAGGCCGGTCAGGGCGCTTTTATCCAAAAGGGTGGATTTCATTCTTTTTCCCCGAGCAGTTTTAAAGGAGACCTGCGTGACCTGATTTTTGGCGCCCACTTTAAAATTCACGGTAAAGCTTTCTTTTTTGAGATCGGCGACTCGCTGCGAGGATTGGGCCAGAGTAATTTGCTGAAAAGAAAAGAAGGCCAAAAGGGTAAATACAATTTTAATGGTTTTCATCGGTAACAATTTTGATTAATAAATAAATGCTTAATTCAAAATTGCGGGAATTGCTGATCAGCCGATAACACTATTGGGTCAATGATTAATAAATTTGGTGCATAGCGGGTGTTTCAATGAAAAACTCCATCGTTGATGTAGGCACTCCTCTAATAAAGATCGCTAAGCTTATTTCTTATCCTTCGTTAAACCGGGGACTTGCACCTCTTCCTTCCATACGTATTTGCCAAACCATTCCCAGTTATGCCAGAGAGCGGCCAATCGCTCTTTGGGTTTGGAGATGCCATGTCCGAAGCCTTGATAGACGATTAATTTAGCAGGCACTTCATGATCACGCAAGCCCTGCACCAATTCGTAGGCATTGGCAATGGGTACCCGCCGATCAAATTCACCGTGCTGAATTAGGGTGGGGGTGCTTGCATTTTTGATCTTGGTCATGGGAGAGGTTTTGGCATATATCTCCGGATCCTCCCAGGGATTAGCTTTCAGGTATTGCCGGGTGAATGGATGAATATCCGTATTTACGTAATAAGTCATCCAGTTGGAAATGCCTGCCCCTACTGAAATGGCAGAAAACCGGTCGGTATGGGTGGTCAGAAAAGCAGAAATATATCCACCCTGACTCCAGCCCATACAACCCATGCGCGCGGTATCAATTAATCCCTGCTCCTCCAGGTAGTCTACTCCGCTGAGCACATCCCAGGCGTCACCTACGCCCAGGTTTTGCACATTTAGTGCACGAAAATCGGCACCGTAACCAGCCGAACCCCGGTAATTGACGCGCAGTACTAATGCCCCATCACCGTAGTATAACCATTGGTTAATGGGATACACTCCGCCGTAAACGGGTACGGGGCGATCAATTCCAGTCGGGCCACCGTGAATCACAACAAAAAGTGGATATTTCTTATTGGCATCGTAGTTATCGGGCTTATGCAAAATGCCCTCGATTTCGGTACCATCTTTACTTTTCCAGGATATTACCTCACTGCTTGCTACCTGCCAATCTTTAATTTGTTGGTTGAAGTCGGTGATGACTCTGGCGGTTGAAGTGGGTTCCCAAAGGTATATTTCCTCGAGGTCATCTCCATTTTCGCCACCCATCGCAAATACACTTCCATCATCGCTTACATCAAAACCAAAGATGGTGTATAATCCTCCAAACTGGTGGGTCACTTTACCACTTTTAGGCTCAATGTGATAAAGGTGGCGGATGGTTTTGTCAAAAGCCACGGCGTACATCCCCTTTTCGGTCCAATGCCAGTTCCCTAGATTTTCATCAAAATCAGTGGCGATCTCATGAACTGCTCCGGAATTCAGGTCGAGCGTAAAATAGCGCCCATTCTCATAATAATTGGAGCTCACATTATCCACATCCGAGGAGTAGAGGATCGACGTTCCGTCTGGTGACCAGTACCCAAAGCTATCCGCGCTTTTATTAGCGACGACCGTTTCGAATTGACCAGACTCCACCTCTAATATCGAAATGTCAGCATTAAAAAAAGAGTTGATTAGGGGATCAGGAGTATGGGTGAAAGCTATTTTTTTGCCGTCAGGCGACCAGGCAAAATTACGGATCGTAAAATCCACGCTATCTAACAAAGGCTTCGCTTTGGGCCATTCAATACAGTCCCAGGATTGTGCCGTGCTGTCCTCCGAATTGTAACAAGGTAGGTCAGCTGGGTTCGGAGCATAAGGATCCACCTCCACTACGTAGAGCCAGTTGAGCTTGTATTCCTGATCATCAACTTCGTAAGCTCCGTACCGTTTTTGCGTTCCTTTTCTGCCTTTTCGTCTACTGCCGGGCGGGTAAAGGCTATTTTCAAACCATCCGGAGACCAGGCATAAGCGCCGATCGTCTCTTCTTCGTGCGTAATGGGTATCGCTTCTCCCCCGTCTATCCGAATGACGTAGACCTGACTTTTATTTCCCCGGTCGGATGTAAAAGAAACCCATTGGCCATCGGGTGACCATTGCGGATTAGAGCTGCTACCATCTGGGGTATTGGTCAGCTGGAATGGCTTTTGATCCGCCTTTCGAATCCAAATCTCTGTATCGTATCCATTCTCCTGCCAATCAGTACTTCGGACCGTATAAACAACGTGAAGACCGTCCGGAGATAGTACTGGCGTCCCTGGGTTACGTAGAGATAGTACTTCTTCGAATGCAGGCACGTGTTTTTGAGCAAGTCCGATGAAAGGAAGGCAAAAGAAAAGTAAGAGTATTTTTTGTTTCATGCTAAGGAGTTTTTAAACAACTTCATAAGGAAGATACATAAAATATGTATTTAAGCAGTTTTTAGAGGTTTAGGCAGCAATTCTCATTTTAAACGATCTTAACTACAATTTACTCGAAGAGAGGCCTATTTCTCCTGAATTAAACCTAGGAAGTTTTTAAAACTTACCAGGTTTTTACCTTTCCTTAGCCAAAAGGAGAATTACTTAGATTTAGGGAAAGTACTACATCCCCACCTTATACAAATCAATGGGTGCTCTTTTGCCCTTGAGGCTGACATTACTCACTTTTTCCAGCGCGTAAGGCGGGTCGATAAGCAGGTGCTTAAGCTTATCGGTAATCACTATTTTGGCCCCAATTTTTCCACAGACCTTTTCCACCCGGGCCGTGGTATTCAGTACATCACCGGAGAATTTAATGGTCTTTTTGATCTTTCCCATTTCGCCAATGATGACTTTCCCGCAATGTACTGCTGCCTTGAATTGCGGCACGGTGCCGTAGCGCTTCAGATAAGTCTCTCCCTTCAGGCGGATGGCCTTTTCGAAGTCCTCGTAGCAGTTGAGGCAGCGGGCTTCGGCGACACCTACCGGGAAGGGCCAGGTGATGACGACCAGATCCCCTACGTATTCGACCACTTCCCCCTGGTGTTGGGTAATTACACCGGCAATATCGTGGTAAAAGTCGTTCAGGAATCCGTAAAACTTCTCATTGCCCAGCTTTTCGGCGATGGTGGTCGAATGGTTGAGATCCAGAAACATAAAGATGCGCTGCTCCTCTTTGGGATTGAAGTACTTACCCGTAAACATCTTCCACATCTCATTGGAACCGAAGCGCTCCGACAATTGAATCAAAAAGGAAGATAGTAAGGCCAGGCAAAGGACGGGGAACACGGGGTGCCAGAAGGCAATGGAGGTAACGAAAGCACGGGTCTCCTGCCAGGCGACCGGATCCCTCAAGCTTCTTCCGGATAAAAAGCTGTTGTAGGCCAGGGAAATACCAACGAGTAAGCCGAATAGCAAAAGGGCATAAACCGCTACTTTTTTCAGAATGGCCACCCAGAATTTTTCCCTCACCATCCTTTTTTGGAAATAGAATAATTCTAAAAACCCAAAGAGCAAGCTACCAATAAAGAGTCCCCCTACTGCGGCCACCGCATTTCTTTGCAGGTCGAAATTCAGCATTGGCTGGGTATCCAGCACCCCCGGATAATTGGCCAGGAAAAAGTATTCGTACATGGCCGTTACTAAACCTACGAATACCCATAAAGCGGAAAGGGTAATCAGCTGGATGAGGTGGTTTTTGGTAATCATTGGAGGAGCGGTGTTTGTGGTCACTTTAATAAGGAGTCTTATTGTGGATAATGGTTGCACAGAATAGGTAGGAAAGGGAACTTGCGCTACGTTTTTAGTGATTAATCCGACAGACTGCTAGCCCTGCAACTTACCCCTGGTGTTGCAGGGCTAGGGCTTGGTTTAGAGATAGCTTAATCTTCATCCAGGCCCGCCTCAGCTAGCAGGAGCACGGCAGCGTACTGTACGGCCCGGTACCCATCTTTATTGGCCCACCATTCGAGTAGAGAATGGCCCCAACCACCTTCGCCTCCCCGACCAATGGTTACGGCGGGGATACCCATCGAAATGGGGGTATTGGCATTAGTGGAGCCCCGGGTAGCCCTGGGGGTAACACCAAAAGCTGCTGCTGCTGCCGAGGCCCGCTGAATGAGGGGTAATTCTGGCGATAACTCACCTGAGGGCCGATCGCCGATAAGTTCTATTTCCAGTTGTAATGGACGTCCTTCTCTACGAATAGTGTTTTGCTCTTCCAGCCCCTTTTGCATAGCCATCTTAAGGATTTGGTCCATACTGTCCAGTCGGGCCGGGCTGTAGGAGCGCATATCAATTTCCGCCCAGGAGCTGAAGGGGATAGAATTTACGGAAGTTCCGCCTCCCATACGACCTACATTATAGCTGGTTCGGGCACCGTAGGCCGTGAACTTATCGGCTTCAGTAACAAAGTGCCGAATGCCGGCGGCCATCGCGTGGTGAGGGTTAGCCAGACCAAAGGCACCCCAGGAATGTCCACCGGGTCCTTTATAGATCACTCGGAAACGGTGAGAGCCCAGACCTTTGAAATTGACCCGGCCCAGTTGACCCCCGTCGATCGAGATCCAGCTGTCGATTTTAGGGCCGCCTTCGCGGAAAATATGTTTTACGCCCCGCAGGTCACCCAGGCCCTCTTCACCTACCGTGCCGATGAATAAGATATCCGCTTCGGTCTGGATGTCGTTCGCATTTAATGCTCGAAGCACGGCTAATACCATGGCCAGTCCTCTGGTATCATCGCCGATACCGGGTGCGAAAAGGGTGTCGCCCACTACCTTTACTTTTACGGGGGTACCTTCCGGAAAAACGGTATCCAGGTGGGCATCCAGCGCGACGGTTCGGTCGCCTTTGGTACCTTTGCGCAGGCCGAGGACATTACCCTCCACATCTATCCAGACGGAATCCAGCCCTAATTCTTTTAACATTTTGGCAAAATATTTCGCTCTGACCTCTTCTTTGAATGGCGGGGCAGGAATCTCGTTCAGCTCAATGGTATTGGCAACGGTGATGGCGTCCTGTTCTTTGAGGTAATCCATTACCACATTTATGGGCTCTTGTTTTAGTAAGTCCTGAATCTCTTCCTGATAGGGTTCCTTGATAGTGATTTCGTCGCTTCCCTGGGCAAAAAGCTGGGAAATGCAGAGGCATAGTGTATAAAGACTAATTAGGGCAATTCGCATTTTTAAGTTGATTTGAATGATTAATTTCAGTAAGTCATTAGGACGCTGAAAATACGGAATTATTTTTACTCCTAAATTAATCTGGATGTTTGTCCCGAAAAGCTTCCGTTTGGTTAAATCGCTACCTGAATTATCCTGAGGCTCCAATTTTAAGAGCCGCCGAATGGAAATGCGGATGGACGGATAGTTCTAAATCTGTTAATAATGGATTGATGAGAAATAGCTGCCTTGTTATTATTCCGGTTACAATCGGCAGGATGGGACTGTAAGCTAAACACAAGGCTAGGAGCGACCCTCCAGGCAGAAGACCAGGTCGTACGTAGATAGGTAACCCGGGATTCCCCTGGCCTTAGGCTGGCGATAACCATTACGGCATCTTCCCCAGCATTAGGGTGATCACCGGTGACGCGTAGATAGGCCTGGGCCAGATTAGCCCAATTGTTGAAATTTCTACGGCCGACATTAGTAAGTGTTACTTTGAAAATAGCTCTAAACTGCTTGCCATTTCCTTTATCAATGCGATGGATTTCAAGCTTTACGGCCAGGTCTGCGCAATTAAAGCGTAAGTCTATGGAAAACTTTACCGGATTGGTCCTTGGAAAAGTATAACGATCAATGAAGTTGTTTAAGAATTCCTGGTGAGATGATTGGTAACGGCTTGGAAGTCAAGACAAGGCTACTTTTTTTTGCTCGTAGCCATCCGCCTCAGGCGGAGGCCGGTCATGGAATCCTTAGCTAAAAAGTCAAATGGCCCTGGCGCTCGAATCTCAAGCCGTTTGGGCTGCGCCTGCACTCGTGATCTTCTCTTGTGGCCACCCGCTATTTGGCTTTTCTTCACGCTAAGGCTTCAATACCGGAGCCACTAAAAAGAAGAGTAGATTAGCTGAAGTCTCCGCTGATCAAGCAGCTTCCCTATATTCATCCGCGTTTTGGTGCGCCTTAGGCGCATGGGTATTTCATGTGCTTGTTTATGGCTAGTGTTTTTAGGCAACAAACCATGACCCATTTGCAGGAAGTTTTTCTTTTGCTTTAACGGGTTTTGTCTTCGGTGGGGTAATGAAATTTAGCCTCAACGGGTTTTACCATTAGGTTGCATATCAGGCCCAAGAGTAATAAGCCTCCCATAATGTACATCGTAATGGAATAGGCCTGGGCGGGGTGGAACCCCAGGGATTTGATCTGGTAAGCCCTCAGGTAATTGATTAGGACGGGCCCGAGGATTGCGGCTGCCGACCAGGCCAGGAGCAGGCGACCGTGAATAGCGCCCACTTCCATAGTGCCGAATAGATCCCGTAGATAAGCGGGGATGGTGGCGAATCCGCCGCCGTACATGCTCATAATGATGCCAAAAGATAGTACGAAGAATACAATATTACCGGCTGCGCCGATGGTGGGAATGGAAAAATAAAGGAGGGCTCCCAGCAAAAAGAAAGTGGTATAGGTGTTTTTACGACCGATCCGATCGGAGAGGGAAGACCAGAAAAAACGGCCTAACATGTTGAATAAACTCAACAGGCTTACAAAACTGCCGGCCGCCGCCGCTGATACCGCCATTTTGGACCCAACGGCCGCTGCCGAAAACATCTCCTGGATCATGACCGATGCCTGGCCCAATACACCGATTCCCGCGGTCACATTTAGCATCAAGACAGCAAATAAGAGGTAGAACTGTGGGGTGCGAATGGCCGTGTCGGCATCGACTTGTGCATTGGTAATCATGGGTTTTTTGGCTACTTGTTGAGCCATGTCCCACCCTTTGGGAGACCAGCCTTCGCGGGGTACCCTTATCGTAAACACACCAAATAGCATAATTACAAAATAGATCAGACCCATCACCAAAAACGTCTCAGCTACTCCTACAGAGCTTTCCGTTTTGAAGTAATCCATTAAACTTACCGAGAGCGGAGAGGCAATCATGGCTCCACCCCCGAAACCCATAATGGCCATACCCGTAGCCATACCTGGCTTATCGGGGAACCACTTCATGAGGGTAGATACTGGAGAGATATATCCCAAACCCAGACCAATGCCTCCGACCACTCCATGGCCCAAATAAACCAGGGTGATTTGATGAAAATGTATACCGAGGGCGGCGATGAAAAAGCCACCCGAAAAACAAAGTGCCGAAGCAAACATAGCTTTACGTGGGCCAACCCGCTCCAACCATTTACCAAAGATAGCGGCCGAGGCCCCCAGGGTGAATAGCGCAATGGAGAAGATCCAGCCCAGCGTCGTCAGGTCCCAATCTTGAGCGGCCGGTTGGGAGAAACCGAGTACTTGTGTCATGGGTTTATTGAATACGCTGTAGGCGTAGATTTGACCAATACACAAATGAATGGCCAAAGCGGCTGGCGGGATGAGCCAGCGATTGTATCCGGGAGGGGCTACCGAGTGTTGGCGATCGAGAAAGGAAAAAATCTTCACAGGTACTTTTTTAAGGTGTGGAATGTCCTGGTAAAATAGGACTATTTCTACAGTTTTTTACCGGCGCTACGAAAAACAAATATTACAACACTTACAGCAGAAGGCCAGGCAGAAGAGTAGAGCTTAGTGCCGGCTGCCTTTCCAGGTGCCACCGTAGCGATACTCCGGTAGTTGTTGGTGCTTTTCACAGCAAGTTTTACAGACAAATACCCAGGTTTTCCCCTTGCGGATTTGTACGCGGTAGAGTACGGTATGCTCTTCCTGGCAGGTAGCGCAGATTTTGGTTTTCATAAAAAACGTGATTTGGCTTTGTCGTATACTAACGCAGTACAGCTGCATCCGTTTATTCTTCCTCAAACTTCCCTTTCTCAGAAAGTAGAATCGCCACATTACGCGTACTGGGAAACTCCGCCAGGGTAATCACCAAAACGGAAGTTAGAGGGATGGCGATGGCCAGGCCCACAATGCCCCAGAGCGTACCCCAGAAGGCAAGTGAAAAAAGTACAATGGTCGGACTCAGGTTAAGGGTTTTGCCGCTCAGGCGCGGCTCCACAATACTACCCATCAGAGTCTGTGTACCCTGGATGGCCAGGAATACAAAGAATCCGGTCAGGAGCGATTCAAACTGAAAGACGGCTAGTAGGGCGGGAAGGATGGTGGCGATAAAAGCCCCCAGATAAGGGATGAAGTTTAATAAAAATATAAGGAAGGCCCACAACACGGGGAAGTCCACTCCGAATAGAACGAGTATGATGTAGCCCAGTACACCCGTCAGAAAGCTAACCAGGGTTTTTACCGAAAGGTACTGCTGAACGGCATCACCGATCTGCCCGAGTACGACATTGACGTCTTCCTGATGCTCCGTGTTTGGGAAGATGGCTTTTAGCTTAATGGGAATCGTACCCCGTTCGGCCAACATGAAAATCGTGTACAGCAAGATCATAAAGAGGTTGGCCAGGATGGAGGAGAAAGAATTGAAAATACCGGAGGCCATGGTATTGATATTCTTTGGATTGATCTGGTTCTGTATTTCCTTGCTGATGTCTTCCGCTCCGGTGAGTTCTGCGGCCTGCGATAATAAGACCTCAAAGGTAGCTATGTACTCCGGCGATTTACGGATGATCTGATTAACGTTGGCAGCGATAATCTCCACCACGGTGACCCCCGCACTAATGACCAGAAGCAGTACTAAAAGGCTGCGGAACCATCCGGGCAGTGCCCGCCCCGCAATTTTAATTCTCCCGAGTAGCATGACCAGTTCGTTAACCAGGAAGGCCGCAAAAATAGCGTAAATGAAAGGGATCAGAATCCCTTTAAAATAGATAAGGAAGGTAATGGTCAGCCCGACCAGGAGGAACCATAAACTGGCGCGTAGGAGCGGGTTTGATTTGTTAATTTCCGGCTTACTCATATCGTTTAAACTTGCTTACGCAAGGTATTGATTTTATGCTAAAGGCTCAAAGGGTAAAGAATAAAGATAAAAAGGCTTGGGTAGAAAGGACAAATTAAAGGGTAGCGGCATTTCATCTGAAATAATGACTCATTGGCATAAATAAATTGAGAATAGCCCCCATTTTTATGCATCCTGAAAAATAGGTATATTAATCAGGCAAAATATGGAATTATGCCAAAACAAAAGCAAAGGCGACTGGCCGCTATTATGTTCACCGATATTGTAGGATACTCCGCTATGATGCAAAAGAACGAAGCTCTGGCTAGCAGGCTACGGGCCCGACATCGGGAAGTCTTCCAAAGACTCCACAAAAAATATAGGGGGGAAATTATCCAATACTTTGGGGACGGTACTCTAAGTGTTTTTAACAGTACGGCCGATGCGGTGGAATGTGCGGTGGAATTACAGCGAGAGTTGAAACAAACGCCCCAGGTACCGATTCGGGTGGGTATTCATACGGGCGATATTACTTTTAGCGAAGAAGAGGTCATTGGGGATGGTGTAAATATTGCAGCGCGCATCCAGTCGGAAAGTGTACCCGGTGGTATTTTTATTTCGGGTAAAGCTCAGGACGATATTAAAAACCATCCGGAATTAAGAACACGTGCGATTGGGCAATCTGATCTGAAAAATATAAAAGATCCGATTGATATTTACGCGGTGGTCAGTCCGGGCATTACTATTCCGGATTATGAGTGGGTACCCCCGAAACAGACCCAACTCAGTCAGGTCGGAGACAAAAAAGTAACGAAGAGAAAAAAGAAGTGGGTAGCTAGTTTTTTAGCTTTATTCCTGGGGATATTTGGCATTCACCGCTTCTATCTGGAGCAGCGAAATCTGGGTATTGCATACCTTACGCTCTTTTTTGTGGGGGCTTTCTTCCCGGGGGCGGATCAATTGGCTGGTATTCCTGCCTTATTGGGCGTAGTGGATTTCCTGATCTTTTTATCCACCTCCAGAGCACGTTTTGATGAAAAGTACAACCAGGAATTTATTCAGCAAGAACAGCACCAACGGAAAGTCGCCCGGGCAAAGGCGAACGATCCTCGAAATCTGTTGAGCAAGCAAAGAGAGAAATATTTACAGCAAGCCCAGGATGCTCATAAAGACTATGATTATCAAAAGACCATTCGTGCTTTAAATAAAGCCATCGAAATCAAGTACGACGATCCGGAGACCCATTTTTTTCTGGCCCGGGTCTATTCCCTGGCCGAACAAGCCCCCAGGGCCCTCCAGCACCTGGACATCGCCGTGGCTTTTGGACTGGAAGTAGAGCGTATTAAGACGGAGGGCGATTTGGCCTTTTTGAGGGTACAGCCGGAATATCTGGCTTTTGAGCAGAATAATTTTCATCTGCCTCCCGAACCGGTCCAGGTTCAGGAAGACTATCTGGATCTGCAGGAAACTAATAAACCTGACTTGCTGGGTCAATTGTCCCGCTTAGAAAAAGAACAACTTAGTAAATCCGAGGGCCTTCCTGAAAAAATGGGGCAAGAACAGAAATCACGTAATGAAGATGAATAAACGACGATCTTTTTTAAAAAAAGCCTCTATGGGGCTGCTGGGCGTCCATACCCTGCCTTTATTTTCTTCCCGTCAAAAGGAGATTAGCTTTGCAGATTTTGCTCGGGCTAAAAATGACGATACGCTTTTCCGCTTAGTCAGAGAAAGCTTGCTCCTACCCGAGGACATGGTCTACCTCAATACCGGTAGCCTGGGACCATCGCCCCGACAAGTAGTAGATGAGGTCAGCGCCGCCCTACACGAATTAGAAAAGAACCCGGTGATCAATAACTGGGGCCCACTCGGCCAAAAAATGGAGGCGGTACGATCGCAAATTGCTGAGTTCATCGGAGCCAGTGAGGCAGAGATTATTTTGACCCGCAATACGACCGAGGGCATTAATTTACTGGGTACCTGCCTGGAGGTAAAGCCCGGTGATGAAATATTGACCACCCACCACGAGCACGGTGGTGGAGAGAATGGGCTGTTCTACCTGGCCGAAACCCAAGGTGCCATTGTCAAAAAAGTAGACCTGCCCCTGCCTGCTACCAGTACTCGGCAAATCGTTGATCTTATCCAGGCGGGAATTACGGCACGCACCAAAGTGCTTATGCTCAGTCACGTATCTACCATTACTGGTCTGCGCATGCCTTTCTGGGAAATAGCTAAACTTACCCGGCCGCGAGGTATTCTACTGGTAGCCGATGGCGCTCAGGCTCCCGGACAGCTGAGTATCAATGTCGAAGCCTTAGGCGTAGATCTTTATGCCAGCAGTGGGCATAAATGGTTATTGGGACCTAAAGAGACGGGGTTTCTTTATTTGCGGAAGGAACTACAGGAAAGGCTTCAGCCGGTATTTACGCGCGGGAGCAATAAGGCTTATTCTGCCGCCTCCGGTACGCGCAACGTAGCAACAATCATCGGACTGGGCGCCGTTATCCAATTACACCAAATCATCGGACCAGAAAAAATTGAGCAACGCTGTACCGATCTGGCCAGGTATTGCCGGGCGCAATTGTCGGAATTAGAAGGGATACAAGTGATCAGCCCTTCCGATCCGGAGCTTTGTACCGGCATCGTTAGTGTATCGTTGGATGAAAAGTTCTCGAACCGGGCTATTTTTCAAAAAATGAAGGAAAAGAACATTATCATCAAAGTCTTGCCGAAGTATAATGCCTTGCGGTTTTCGATGCACCTGTTTACGAGTGAAATGGATATAGATAAAATGGTGGATCATTTAAAAAGATTACTGTAAGCCATCCATTCATCGAAAACCAATAAACCTGACCTGCTTTCAAATCGCTGGCCCAAAAGGTTGATGGCAGAACCATTCCCGGACTCCCCTGTTGCAAAGACATGAAGAGCTTACTGTTAATTTCATTGATCTGCTTATTAAAAACCTCCTCCATGCTATTATTCGATTTTAATCCCAAGAGTGACTTATCCAACTGGTACGTAGTAGACGACGGCGTAATGGGCGGGAGGTCCCAGGGGAGCTTTGATCTGAACAAGGAGGGACACGCGGTCTTTAGTGGTACCGTCTCCCTGAAAAATAATGGTGGCTTTTCTTCGATCCGCTACGCCTTTCGGCAAAAAGATATCGAGGCGTATAGCAAAGTTGTTATGCACCTCAAAGGGGATGGTAAGCGCTACCAGTTTCGGGTAAAGTCTAACCGAAACGATCGGGCCTCTTACATTCAGTATTTTACCACTAGCGGAGATTGGCAGATTATTGAAATACCGCTGGCTGAATTATATCCTACCTTTCGGGGACGTACGCTAGATCGACCCAACTACCCCGGAGAGGAAATGGCGGAATTAGGAATCTTGATCGGCAATAAAAAGGCGGAATCTTTTCAGCTGTTGATAGATAAGGTGGAATTAGAGTAGCCAGAATCATGACAAAAATGGGGTCTCCCCCAAAATATCTGGAGGATCCAAGGTGTAGAGGAAAGAGCGGAAAAGACTTTAGTCACTTTATGCGCGATAAGCGGGGTAGTAAAGTCATGACCTATTACTTTGAACATAGGCTACTGGAAGGTAAGTCTGGGCAACCCCTGGAAATACCCAGGCAGTTTACCTCTAAAGGGGTACTTCAGTTTCAGTCGGGTGCCGTGGCCTTCGACGACAAAATCAGGGGAGGGGCTTTCAATGTGTTGCCAAGGGCTCAGTGAGGAGTTTTTTAACAATTTCCATAATAAAGGTCGCTGATTGTCAACTTATTAACTGGAGATTAGTTAGGTTTTTATAATTTAGTGAAAATTAATACCAACTTGCCGGGTAAGGATGTTCTTTTGGAAGACATTTTACCCGGCTGTTTATTTTAGAAGGGTAGTGAGTTTAGACGAACTCTTCATCACCGCCCCACTTTTCTTTCAGGCGTCGCAATTCCTTGAGCTCTAAAATATCCGCTTCGGAAAGTTCTTCTTCCCCAGGGAACCAAGCCTCCTCTGGTCGACGAAGTTTTTGCATTTCTCTCTGAATTTCTTCTTCCCTCCAATCTTTTGTGGAATAGCTAGAGAAAGGGAAGCCAAAGGCCTGCAGATATAGTATGCCTAGTACCATGGCAAAAACGAGGATAGGTAACCTTAACCAAAACTTGCCTGCGCCCAGGTAAAAACTCAGTATGACCAGGAAGGTAGAAATAAAAAAGAAAACAACGGCGCAAATATAAAAAGCCATTTTAGCGTCTACTTTCTTTTCTGCTTTGTTCCGCAATTTTTCGTCCATAATTGAAGTAGAGTAGTTGATTATTAAAAATAGAGAACTATCGCATCAATAGCAACAGAATTAGACAAGTTGTTCCATTCATCAGACTAGAATCGGCGGTGATCAAAGGAGACGTCCTGGGTGGAAGAGATAAAATATGGACATGGAGGACGCAAAGTGGGGGATTCTTCTTAACTTATTACCCAATTACTTAAAACCCAATTAAAATGAAACTCATCTGGAAAGTCCTACCCGGCCTATCTTTACGCGGCTGTACCTACCATCCATTCCGAGATATGGGCTTGATTTTGCGCTTAACTAAGCAGCAACTTCCATTCGATCCGTTACAGAAGTTTGCCCCTAAAGAACACGGTTGTCTCCGATTCCGAAGACAATCATTATTTCTTCACTCATAAACTATAGTACAGATGAAAACATCAAAAATTTTGATTGCCGGATTTGTCGGTGGTATCGTCGCTTTGTTACTCGGATTTTTAATTTATGGCCTGGCCCTGGAGAGCTTCTTTGCCGAAAATGTGGGTTCCGCCACTGGTGTAATGAAAGAAGAAGGGGATTTCAGCTGGCCAGCCATGGTGCTGGGACACATCGCCTACGGGATGCTCTTTGCCGTGGTTTACGGTCGCTGGGCCAGTATCACTACCTTTGCCACGGGAGCTAAGGCAGGAGCCGTTTTAGGCTTTCTTGTCGGTAGTGCGGTCAATCTAATTTACTACGGCTCGTCTAATATTATGAATTTGACCTCCGCTCTGGCTGATATTGTGGTCATGACGGTCACCGGCGCTATTGTGGGCGGAGTAGTAGCGATTGTACTGGATAGATTGAAAAAACAGAAATAAATCCATAGGAAACCACTTCACAGAAAAAAGGGCATACGTCCGTTCGACGTATGCCCTTTTTTAAATCTTAACCTGTTATCTTAGTTTTCCCAGATATCTTCCAGCGCATAGGGCGATTCTCCTTTTACCCAGAGGCCCCCATCCAGAAAACGATATTCTTTTTCAATCTTACGGATAGCCTCCATATCCGCCTCGTCGAGCTTGATGTCAATCGATTCGATATTTTGGCGAATGTGCGCCGGGGTTGTGGATTTAGGAATGACCACCGTACCGCGATGCACCGCCCAACTGATCAATATCTGTGGTACCGAGCAGTCGTGCTTTTTAGCGATTTTTTGGATGGTGGAATGATCAAATAAACTGGGTTCATCATCCTTTTTGGAAGCGTCCGGACGGTCGCGCGAGCCTAAAGGAGAATAAGCGGTCATGTGTATCCCCTGTTCTTTGCAATAAGCAATCAACTCCTTTTGAGGCAGAAAGGGATGTAGTTCTACCTGGTTCATTTCCGGCTGAATTTCCGCTCCTGCTTTAATCTCCTTGATTTTATCGGAATTAAAGTTAGAGACGCCCAGGTGTCGGACCATACCCTGCCTGGCACAGGCTTCCAGTGCTGCCCAGGTATCACTTAATGGGGCTTCCTCTAAAGAAACAAAGTCCTCAGCAGATTTTGGAAAGCTGGTTCCGTGCTTAAGCGCTACGGGCCAGTGCATCAGGTAAAGGTCCAGATAGTCGAGCTGAAGGTCTTTCAGGGTTTTCTCCAGCGCGGGTTTTACGTGTGCTGCGCGGTGGGAATCGTTCCAGAGTTTGGAAGTGATCCATAGATTTTCTCGCTTGACGATCTTATCTTCTATTGCCTTTTTTATGGCCTGGCCTACTTCGGATTCATTTTGGTAAATAGCGGCGCAATCAATGTGTCGATAGCCCGCTTTGATAGCGGCCAGAACGGCGTCGTATACTTCTCCGGTCTTAGATTTCCAGGTGCCCAGTCCGACCATTGGTATTTTATCGCCGTTCTTGAATGTCAGGTATTGCATATTAGTTAGAATGTTTTGTTGTTATATATACTATTCAAAAGGGAGAGCCGACGAAATGTTTGTTTTTAAAGCAGAGTGGGCTTCCTCAAGAGGGTACCCAGGTAGATCATACCGCCAATGGTCAGGCCCGGAAGCGGGAAGTCGCCCATCAGCATTTCTGCGACGGTAATCGCCCCGATGTAAGAACAGAATAAGAAAAAGCCCAGGTTACTAGTACGGGGTATCCAATAGATCAGCACGATCAGCATTTCGGCCAAACCAATGGACAGTGCGTATTCCTGCACCCCAAGTCTTTCCAGTACAGCGTAGATGTTGGCTTCCCCCGTGAATTTAAAGAGGGCGGACGAAAAGACCATTACCGAGGCGAGAATGGATAAAGTATAACCGATCAATTTCTGTGTGCGGCCAATATTCGCATGGTGTAAAGGGGGCATGTTTTGCATTTAGGGTAGTGTAATAAAATAGCGTCAGGATGCTCAAACATTTTATGCCGGGAGAGGTTTGCTATTCATATGGATTTAACCACGATAGCCACCTTTTTTTCAGTACTTTCTTTTTTGTTCTTCGGCCTGGGCTGCCTCACCTCTCCCCGTCTGAAGAACGAATTTATCCGCTACGGATACCCCCGCCAGCGCGTGCTCACGGGTTATCTTCAGCTGGCGGGTGCTTTGGGCTTACTCCTGGGCTACTGGCTATCGCCTTACCTGGCCTTTATAGCTGCTTTGGGCCTTTGCTTACTGATGGTCCTTGGTTTTGGCGTACGCCTGAAAATCCGGGATAGCTTTTGGGCTTCTTCACCGGCCTTTTTGTACGCAGTGCTAAATCTATACCTGAGTATGCATTACGCAGGAGCCTTTTAGCTGGTTTTACATCGGATAGGAAAAGTAGGCGATGGTAGCACACATCAGTAAAAAGAGGGCTGCGGGGAAGGACTTTATCAAAGGGTCCCCTATTCTGAAATGCATACTTACGGAGCCGGCTAATAAGATCGCCAGGCCCGTAGCCGCTGGAAATTTTAGCATGGGAAACCAGATACCGGCGATGAGTAAGATACCCAGCAAGACCTTGATGGCACCGATGAGGTAGACCGACCAGAGGGGTAAACCGTATACCTGGAACTCTTCGAAGATGGTGGTGGCATCTCCGCCCCGGTAGGGCGTTTCTTTTTTGGGCTGGACCAACCAGACATTAATGAGACTGAGGCCAACGATAAGCTGTAGGGCGATAACGACATATTCCATAGTGTGCATTTGATTTATTAAATCGCTTTATTGTAATACGAATAAAAGGAAGTGGAGTTCGATCCGCTTCAAGATCGCTATTTTTTGGATAAGTCCTCTTATTTACATTTGCCTTTCGGCAAAAGGGAAGATCTGCCTAAGGTTAGCGGTGTTGGGCATAGGTGTTGGGTGGTAATAGATTGGCCAGGAAGTCGAGGCGATCTCCGGTAATGGTCTCCTGATTAGCGGTGCAGATTTCTGCTAATTGTTGCTCGGTGCGCAGACCAATCACAGCACTGGCGACCGCTGCTTGCTCCTGTACATAACGCAGGGCAGCGGGGATGGCGTCCGCTTTGGCCGCTAAGGCAGTTTGCATCTTTGCTACCTGTGCTTCGCTATAGCCCAGGTAATCCTTAACCGGCTTATCGATGAGCATGCCCTTAGCCAGCGTACCCCGCGTCAGCACGCTAATCTTATTTTCTGCCAGCAGATCTAGACAGCTTTCTTCCGGCCGGCGATCCAGCAGGCTGTATTGCATCATCACACTGACGATATTGGATCGCTTGACGTATTCGCGAATTACATTTGGACGGATGGAGGAAATACCATACTGCAGAATTTTTCCTTTGGCTTTCAGCTCTTCGAAGGCTTCAATCGTTTGATCAATGGGGTCCTCAATCGTGCCGCCGTGCAGCTGGTAGAGGTCGATATAGTCCGTCTTGAGGCGCCGCAGGCTATTCTCAACGGCCTGTAAAATATAATCTTTGCGTGGGTTCCAGACCCAACCCGATCCGTCGGGCTTCCACTGGTTGCCCACTTTGGTGGCCAGGATGATCTCCTTCCGGAAATCGCGGATGGCCTTTCCTACCATTACTTCATTTTGCCCCCGTTGATATAGATCAGCGGTATCGAATAAGTTGATACCCCGATCGAAGGCCTGCTGGATAATTCGGCTGTTGTGGGCCTGATCTTCTCCCAGTGACATACAGCCGAAGCCGATTTCACTAACGGAAAGACTGGATTTTCCCAGTGTCTGGTATTTCATGTTTTTATCTTTGGATTATTCATCTTCTTTTTCTTCTTCCGCCTCCCCGGCCCGCTGAATATCATCGAGTACAAAAGGCATTAACTCCGAAATGGTGGGGTGTACCAGTACCACGCGACGATAATCGCGACAGGGAATCCCGCTGTGCATAATGGCGGCGAACATATTGATGACTTCATCACCACTTACCCCCAGAATAGAGGCCCCCAGGATTAGGTCGGTATCTCCGTCCACCAGTAGTTTGGCAAACCCCCTGGTTTCGCCCATCTCTTTGGCGCGGCTGATCTTCGACATGGGGCGCACGGCTTTGAGTACTTTTTTTCCCGCCGCCAGGGCTTCTTTTTCGCTCATGCCTACCCGGCCCAGTGGAGGATCGGTGAAGAGCGCATAAATAGGGATGCGTTTGGATAGCGCCCGCTCGCCGCCGAATAAGTAATCCAGTACGATTTCGGCATCGTTTACGGAAGTGTGGGTAAATGCGCCCTCTCCATTGACATCACCCAGCGCAAAGATACCTTTGACATTCGTGCGGCAGTAATCATCGACCTGGATGTGCCCGTGATCCCTGGTTTTTATCCCCGCCTTTTCCAGGCCCATCTCTTTACTATTGGGCAAGCGGCCGGCCGCAATGAGCAGATCCGATCCGATGAGGGTTCGTTTCTTGCCCCCCACCTGAATATTAAGATGGATTTCCTTATTTTCTTTGGCTACCGACTGTGCCTCGGCGCCACAAATCACCTTAACGCCTTCCTCTTCCAGGAACTCCTGGATGGCTTCGGCTACGTCTGCGTCTTCGCGAGGCATGAGTTGCTCGCCACGCTGCACGATGGTCACCTCTGATCCAAAACGACGAAATACCTGTGAGAATTCCGTGCCGATATAGCCGCCGCCCAGAATAATCAAGTGTTTCGGCAAACTTTCTTTTTCCAATAATCGGGCACTATCCATCCAGGGCACTTGCTCAATACCTTCGATGTCCGGTACGCGAGGACGGGTGCCGGTATTAATATAAATCTTACTGCCTTTCAGCTGCTGCTCCCCGACCTGAATGGTGTGGGCATCTTTAAAAACCCCTTTGCCGCGAACGAAAGTTACATTCTCGGTTTCTTTCATCCAGTCTTTTAATCCTTCTCGGCTATTGTTTCTAATGCGGTTCATACGCTCCCGGACGGCCGCATAATTGAGAGAAATGGATTCGGCCTGGAAACCAAAAACATCACCGCGCCGGGCCAGGTGTATGGCACGGGCACTGGCGACCATGGTTTTAGTAGGCGTACAACCGTAATTGACGCAGCTCCCGCCTACTTTCGCTTTTTCAATAATGGCGATGCTATCGCCGGTGGGAATCAGTCGCCCCAGCAGGGTGCCGGCCGCCTGACCCGTTCCGAGGATGATGTGATCGAAATGGTTATTCGGCATGTGTATGGTTATTGATGGAAGAATGATCGGCTATTCGTAATTCATAAAATATACAAAAAGTCCTGCAAAGAGACCATCTTAAAACGTGTAGTTAATTTATATTGTCCTGTCACTTAAGTAGGTTGCCCATATTGAGTCTGTAATAAGGTGCTGGCTTTTTTGGGCTAGTTCGAGGCGCAAAAATCGCGGATAGCCTAGCTATCCAAGGCTTTTTGCAACGAAGAAATCGCCCCCAAAAGACGCAGATTATTGCTT
>DATFKA010000141.1:0-34744 GCA_035268885.1 Saprospiraceae bacterium | reverse complement strand
AAGCAATAATCTGCGTCTTTTTTGGGCGATTTCTTCGTTGCAAAAAGCCTTGGATAGCTAGGCTATCCGCGATTTTTGCGCCTCGAACTAGCCCAAAAAAGCCAGCACCTTATTACAGACTCAATATGGGCAACCTACTTACGTGAAATATCTACGAAGAAACTGGTATAAGCGGATTAAAAAAGAGCTGTAATTTCGCGAAGAAATCACAGCTCTTTTGCCTTTTCCTTAGAACCAATCTGCCTATTCTTGCTTACTGGACCGATTATCCAATCGAATTTCGTCCTGCTCTTTATCGTAGAAACGATATTTATTCAGATAGAAATTATTATCCGATTTAATGGTTACCCAGCGTAAATATTTGCGGAACCAGGCCATCTGGACACTCGGAAATCCTTTTGTTAAATAAGCCGCCACGTAGGGATGTACGACTAAGGTGATTTTTGCCTTTGGACTTGACTGCAAAATATATTTCAAATCGCGATTGATCTCATCAATCAGCAGGACAGAGGCATTTACCTTACCACTGCCATCACAGGTCGGGCAGACTTCCGAAGTATCAATATTGACTTCTGGCCGCACGCGCTGGCGCGTGATCTGCATCAAACCGAATTTACTCAGCGGCAAAATAGTGTGCTGTGCCCGATCCTTTTTCATGGCTTGCCGCATTGCGGTCAACAACTGTTTTCGTTGATCCGACTTTCTCATATCAATAAAATCGATGATGATCAGTCCACCAATATCACGCAGACGCAGTTGCCGGGCGATTTCATCTGCCGCTTCGAGATTGACTTTTAGCGCGGTATTTTCCGCACTCTTACTTTTCAGTTTATGTCCGGAGTTGACATCGATGACGTGCATGGCCTCGGTATGTTCAATGACCAGGTAGGCACCACTTCTCATGGTGGCCGTCTTACCAAAGGAAGCTTTGATTTGCTTGGTTACGCCGTAGGCGTCGAAGAGAGGTTTCTTCCCTCGATACTGGTTGATGATATTGACCTGGTCGGGAGCAATAGACTCCATATACGTTCTTATATTCTGGTAGAGCTGTTTGTCATTGACCACTATTTTATTAAAGGAATCGGTCAATAGGTCGCGCAGAATACTGGAGGTTTTATCGAGCTCGCTCATCAATTTCTTGGGAGGCTTGGCGTTATGCATTTGCTGAAACATCCCATCCCACTTTTCGAGCATAATTTGCAACTCCTCGTGAAGGTCGGCTACTTTTTTGCCTTCGGCAGCCGTACGAACAATCACACCAAAGTTCTTAGGGCGGATACTTTCGATGAGTACCCTTAATCGCTTCCGTTCTTCCGCATTGGCAATTTTCTTAGAGACTGCTATTACGTTAGAGAAGGGTGTAAGTACCAAATAGCGTCCCGGGATGGTCACTTCACAGCTCAATCGGGGTCCCTTGGTGGAGATGGGTTCTTTAAGGATTTGCACCAGGATATACTGACGGCGCTTCAGGACCTTATCGATCTTTCCACCTTTTTGAATATCGGGTTCAATTTGGAAATTATCCAGGCGGGAATTATTGCCGCTGTTGACGGCGATGTTTGTGAATTTGATCAGGGAGTTGAGTTTTGGCCCAAGATCGGTATAGTGCAAGAAAGCATCCTTTTTGTGCCCTATATCAACGAATGCTGCGTTCAAGCCTGGCATTAAACGCTTTATTTTACCTAAAAATATGTCGCCAACAGTGAAGTTCGTGTCTGTTTTCTGGTTGTGTAATTCGACCAGCTGTCTGTCTTCCATTAGACCGATCTCGACTTCTGTAGGCGTGGAATTGACAATAAGTTCCTTTTCCACTAGTCCTGTGTTGAATAGTAGCAAACAATATATGGTGAGCGTAAGCAGGCTGGCGGGCTGAATTCCCCGTTAAATAGGTACGGAAGGGTATTCTCTTTAGGTTGAACTTAGGTGAAGTACTTTTCAGGTACTTTCGCTTGAACTCTGGCGAGGACCGACTTTAAGTCTGATCTGCCGTAATTTTTTTCTTGGGATTGTATCAACTAATTTTTACCGGCTTGCTTTGCCTCAATATTTACTCCCAACCACTTAAAAATTTGGGTCAGAGTAATTTAAGAAAGGGGAGAAGGACCGCAAACAGTCCTTCTCCCGTTGTATTGCTACTCGTTATAAAATCTTACTTCTTCTTCTTATGACGATTTTTACGAAGTCTCTTTTTACGTTTGTGCGTAGCAATCTTATGTCTTTTACGTTTTTTACCACAAGGCATAATCTAAAAATTTAAAATTAAAAAATATATTTTCGACGACCTTACTGGTCGTTGTTTGTGCAGCGCTGTTGAAAGGCTTCTGCTTTAGAAGCATTGCCCAGTTCTGCATATACCGTAGCCAACAGGCAAATCGCACTTTTATTTCCTGGATCTACCTCCAGAACTTTCTGCAAACGCGCTTCTGCCCGGTCAAATTGTCCGGTTTGTATTGCCAGTCGACCAAGGTTTACTAATACTAAAACGTTTTCAGGCTGCTCCTTGTTGAGTTGCAGCAACATCTGAATTCCTTTCATGGGGTTATCTTCGGGTGGTTGGCTGGTATACACCAGTGCCAAATTCACCTGATGGGCGGTATTATCCGGATTGATCGAAATAGCACTTTCAAATGCCTGTACCGCTCTATTCACCGCAAATTGCCGCGCTTTTTCATCCTGGGAACGTTGCAAACCAATGGTATAAGTAGTGCCGGCGATGGACCAGCTCTCCTCCGTTTGCTCTATTTCGGCTACCTGCTGCGCATAGTGGCCCGCAATGACGTGCTTTCCTTTAGCGTACCATTCTCCGGAAAGCGACTTGTACAATTCCGCTTTAGCCGAATCCAGTACCGTTTGCTCCAATTCGTTTTCCAGGCGAATAATCTCCCCCAGCGAACTCATGCCCAGATCTTCTTTTGCTTCTTTTAGCAAAACCTGAATATCTGTACTTTCTGCGACCAGGGCGCGTGAGCGCTCAATCTCTTTTTGTTCCTTTGGCTTCGTATCAAAGGCAAAATACAGTAGGGCAATCAGACCAAGTGACGCTATGATTGAAATCCACTGTTGTTTGCTCATAAATTGATTACTTGACTTTTATTAATCCTCGTCTTCTACCTCGACATTATCCTTTACCAACTCCACAAAAACTTTCGCTGGTTTAAATGCCGGTATATAATGCGCTGGAATGACGATAGGTTCATTCTTCTTAATGTGACGGCCGATCTTTTTGGCTCTCTTCTTAATAATGAAGCTACCAAAGCCTCTGACGTATACATTTTCACCTTCCGACAGAGAATCCTTCACTTCCTTGAAGAAAGATTCCAAAGTGACCAGTACATCCACTTTAGGAACACCGGTTTTTTCAGCAATTGCTGCAACTAGATCAGCCTTTCTCATTATCTACGTATGTATTGGTTTAGAATAAGTTATCGTTCCTGTATCCTTTTTTAAAAGGAGCGACAAAGTTCGCAATTTTATTTTTTTAAAAAAAGGAAATTTTGATTTATTTACATGATTTTCGCTAATTATCAGTGCTTTACGTATAAGCACACCAGAAAGAATCGCTATCTTTGCCCTCCATTAAAGGAGTAAATGAAGAATCAACACCCCATTTTGCCTGTGAACCTTTATATCGATACGGCCAATACGGAGACCAGGGCCCCCTTTTCACACCCCGATATAAACGTTCTGTTCCAAATGTGGTAAACTTGTTCTTTTAATTACTTCCAAGGACTTTAAAAATGATTTATGCTATACTCAATGACGGGTTACGGCAGGGTACAAAAACCCTTCCAGGATAAAGTAATTGTAGCCGAAATACGCTCCCTGAACAGTAAATACACTGACCTTCGCCTCAAAATACCGCAGCACTACCGCGAAAAAGAAGGGGACTTGCGCCGCCTGATCTCCAATGGTACGCACCGCGGAAAAATAGATTTCTCCCTGGAGATTCGATCCAGTTCGGGTGCGGAAGAATACAGCCTGAATAGCGCGTTGTTTAAAAAGTACTTCGAAGAGCTGCGAAAATTACAACAAGAACTGAACACGGGTTCGGCAGATCTTATCCCGGCCATCCTGAAACTGCCCAATGTGGTAGATACCAATACCCAGGAACTAGACCCCGAAGAATGGCAGGCCGTACAACAGGTCGCTCACGAAATACTGGAAAAAATACAGGACTTCCGGGCTACCGAAGGCGCCGTGATCGAAGCCGACATGCTCACAAGGGTAGAGCTGATCGAAGATGGCCTGGAAGAATTACCGGCCTTTGAAGAGGCACGCACAGAAAAAATGCGCCAGCGTATTTACCAAAACCTGGAAGAATACATGAGTAAAGACAATATTGACGAGAGCCGGTTCGAACAGGAAATATTATACTATCTGGAAAAAATGGATATTACCGAAGAGAAAGTTCGCCTGGCCCAGCATTGCAAGTACTACAAAGAAGTACTCCAAAACAGCAAAACCTTAAAAGGCCGAAAATTAAGCTTTATTTCGCAGGAAATGGGCCGTGAGATCAATACGCTGGGAGCTAAGGCTTATTCCTCTGATATCCAAAAAGTAGTGGTCTCCATGAAAGATGAGCTGGAAAAGATCAAAGAACAAGTGGCCAACTCTTTGTAGCTACCCTTTTTATATTGGGCGTTTGATACATCGTCAATTTGTTAGCACCTTTTAATTATCAAATGAACTTCTATAATCTGATATGAGTAAGCTGATTGTACTCACGGCTCCGTCGGGAGCGGGGAAAACAACGATTGTCCGGCATTTGCTGAAAAGTATTCCTCAACTTTCTTTCTCCACCAGTGCAACTACGCGCTACCAACGTCCGGGTGAAATAAATGGAAAGGATTATTACTTTTTGTCCGCCAGTGATTTTGAGCAAAAAATCACCGAAAATGCCTTTGTAGAGTGGGAAGAAGTCTACCAGGGACAGTTCTATGGCACCCTGAAAACGGAAATAGAACGGCTATGGGCCAAAAATCAACACATTATTTTTGATATCGATGTCAAAGGTGCTATGAATATTAAAGCTAGCTACCCCGAACAGACCCTGACTATTTTTGTTAAAGCCCCCAGCCTGGATACCCTCTTTAATCGCCTGCGGTCCCGTCGGACAGAAAGTGACGAACAGCTGCAAAAACGAATGGATAAAGCCAAAGAAGAAGCTACCTACGAAGAACGCTTTGATTACGTACTGGTGAATGATGATCTATCAACGGCCCTGCAGGAAGCAGAACAAGTGGTTAGTGACTTTATCAAAAATAACTGATCTGGCCTCAGGAGTCATCCGGAAAACGAATATCCTGAATATTCATCTGGATGGGTGCCCGTCGACTCGATCCGTTTTTCTGTAGGGTGAAACAGACATCAAACGAACGACTTTTACGTACTTTTTCCAGCAGATCGGCCTTACCAAAAGCGAAAGCACTAGCGATGCGGTTGCTATCTTTTTTTAGCGACAGCCTTAAGTGCCGACCGTGCATAGTACGCGAGTGCCCACTATCACGTACGCCCCGACATAAGAAAATAGGCTGCATATTACCCGGTCCGAAGGGTTCTAACTTTGACAGCTGATTCCATAAATTATGATTGATCTCGGAAATCTCCAGCTCTCCGGAAATTTCTAACACCGGCTTTTCCTGGGCCGGTAGAATCGCCGTAGCTACTCGCTCTTCAAAGCGCTCCTGAAATTCGGACAGATGTTCTGCGGTCAGGGTCATACCCGCTGCGTACTTATGCCCTCCGTAATTGATCAGGATATCACTACAGGACTCGATGATGTCGTGGATATCGAATTGACTAACCGAGCGGGCGGAGCCGACCACATCATCTTCCGATTGCGTAAGGATGACCGTCGGCTTGTGGTATTTTTCGGCAATGCGGGAAGCCACAATGCCAATCACCCCCTTATGCCAGTGGGGTTGATAAAGTATAATGCTTTTGCGGTCGCGCAGTTCCGGATGATTCACCAGTAGTTCCTCCGCTTCTTCGGCCGTTTTCTGGTCAAACTCCCGACGGATCTTATTACAGACTTCCAGCTCATCGGCATACTCACGAGCCAACATCCGCGTGCGGGCCAGCATTAATTTGACGGCTTGTTCGGCACTGGACAGACGGCCAGCCGCATTGATAATGGGAGCCAGTCCAAACACAATATCCCGAATCCGCATAGGGCGTCTTAAATTCCCCTGTTGCATCAAGGCCAAAAGTCCGGGGCGATGGGTATAGTTGAGTTGCCGAAGGCCATGCCGGGCCAGTATTCGGTTTTCGCCCGTCAAAGGTACAATATCACTGGCAATACTGGCGACCACCAGGTCTAACAGGCTGGTCAACTCCTCAATCGGAATATTATTTTCTTGCTCAAAGGCCTGCACAAATTTGAACGCAATGCCACAGCCACTCATGTGCTTATACGGATAGGGACAATCTTCTTGTTTAGGATCAAGTATCGCGGCGGCGGGTGGTAGTTCTGTACCGGGCAGGTGGTGATCACAAATAATTACTTCAATCCCCTTTGAGTTGGCGTATTTTACCTGTTCTACAGCTTTAATGCCACAGTCTACCGTAATGATGAGCTGATAGCCCTGCTCGGCAGCGTAGTCAATCCCCTGAAAGGATAATCCATAACCCTCTCGATAGCGATCCGGGATGTAAAAACCCAGGCTGGAATGCCTTCGTTCCAGAAAGGTATACAGAAGGGTTACCGAAGTCGTACCATCTACATCATAGTCTCCGTAGATGAGAATTTTCTCCTTATTATTAATGGCCTCATGTAGGCGATCTACCGCTTTTTGCATATCCTTCATTAAGAAGGGGTCGTGCAGTTCGCGTAGACTGGCGTCAAAATAGGAAGCTGCTGCTTCGGGTGTTGTGATGCCTCGCTGGACTAACAGACGGCAAATAAGCGGATGGATGTTTAGGTTGTGCTGCAATTGCAGTACAACATCTTCATCCACTTTTTTGGTAGTCCACTTTTTTTGCATAATTCCCGTCGACAATTCAGGTGTAGATAATGAAAGGGTCAACCGCTTGTGATCCCTGAAAACATTAACACTACAAAGTTCAGGCATTGTTTCGCCACTTTCCTAATTAGCAATAATAAGAAAAAATACCAATAGCCTTTTTTTTCAGCCTACAAATTTTGAGATTGAAGCGGTTTAAACTTTTTGGTTCAATCCGTTTCAGGAGGAGGACCGGCTAAGCTAGATCAGCCTACCTCCGCACTTTTCCTACTCAAACGAACGGACTTCCACTCTTTCTTCATGGATATAATGCATCCCCTCAGTCAATTTTTTAGAGAGATTCATCTAAACCCTTGTCTAATTAGTACAAATTCATGGAATGCCCACCAACTGTTTGGCACTTTTATCGTTCTCCTATCATAATAAACGCAAGTATTTTAATATTAAACCCAAACAGGCTATGCGCATTTTTATCACCGGACTGCTGATGAGCCTTTCGCTACTTCTGGCAAAAGCCCAGGACAATACAGCTACCATCAGCGGCAGCATTACCGATGCCACTACCGGCGAAACACTAATCGCCGCAACGATTGCTGCCCCGGAGCGCGGACTAGGCACCGTCACCAACGAATATGGCTTCTACTCCTTACAGATCCCCACGGGCGATTCCGTTCGGATCGCATTCAGTTACGTGGGCTACCAGACCATCAGTCGGCAGCTTTACCTAACGGCCGACCAGGAACTGAATATTGAACTAAATCCCTCCGGAGTAGAGCTGGGGGCGGTGGAAGTAAAAGCCAATTCTTACCGGGACCGGGTCAACTCCACCGAAATGAGCGTCGAGGTCATTAATACCGATCAGGTCAAAGTCATCCCCCTGGTACTGGGGGAGAGTGACATTCTTAAAGTCATCCAGTTGAAACCAGGTATCCCTTCCGGATCCGAAGGTACGACGGGGATCTTCGTGCGGGGTGGGGGATCGGATCAGAACCTGATCGTACTCGACGAAGCCGTAGTTTATAACCCCAATCACCTATTTGGTTTTTTTAGCACCTTTAATACCGATGCCGTCAAAGACCTAAAGATCTACAAAGGTGGATTTCCGGCCCAGTACGGGGGGCGGCTCTCTTCGGTCATCGACGTCAAGTTGAAGGAGGGGAATTATAAAAAATTCTCCGGATCGGGAGGGGTTGGGCTGATCGCTTCGCGCCTGACCCTGGAAGGGCCTCTAAACAAAAATCAGGACCACAGCTTTATTGTCTCCGGCCGCCGTACCTATATTGATCTCTTCACGCGGGCTGTCAACAATGCCAATGCGGATAATCCTGATGCCACCCAGATCCCCGATTATTTCTTTTATGATCTCAATACCAAGATCAACTTCAAACTAGGGGAAAAGGACCGACTTTTCTTAAGTGGTTACTTTGGGCGGGACCAATTCGATTTTGAAAGTGATTTTTTCAATTTTCAATTTGACTGGGGCAATGCCACCGGTACCGCCCGCTGGAACCATATCTTCAACCCGCAGTTATTTGTCAATACGACCTTGACTTATTCCGACTATCAGTATAATATCGTCAATGAAATTACGGATTTCAGCTTCAACCTCGGCTCTAACATCCGGGACCTGAACTTTAAGACCGACTTCTATAATGCCTTCAATAATCAACATACGCTGCGCTACGGTGGTAATGCCACCTGGCACACCTTCAATATCGGTAGGCTATCGGCGGGCAGCGATGATGGCCTGGTGAATTTCTCCGCCGGACAAGAATTTGACGGCTTGGAGTTTGGTGCCTACATTTCCGACGAGATCAAATGGAACGATCGCTTTACCCTTAATGCCGGTTTACGCCTGAGTGGTTTCAATAACGATGGGCAAACCTACCTGGGGATAGAACCCAGACTCTCCAGTGTCTATAAGATTAGTCCGGGCCTTTCGGCGAAAGCCAGTTACGCCCGCATGTATCAGTACCTGCACCTGGTCGCCACCTCCGGAGCCACCTTACCCACGGACATCTGGTATCCTAGTACGGAGCGGATCAAACCGCAGCGTTCCGATCAGGTGGCCGCCGGCTTGTCCTATCTATTTCGCGACAAGTATTTATTTAATGTAGAGGGCTTTTACAAAGACCTGGATAATCAACTCGAACTAGTCGACGGTGCGGAGATATTCGCCAATGATAATCTGGAAGAGGAGTTCGCTATTGGTCAGGGCGAGGCATACGGTTTGGAGTTCAGCGTAGAAAAGCAGGAAGGCCGACTGCAGGGCTGGATTGGTTACACCTTATCACGTACCATTCGCAGTGATTTCCAGACAATCTCTGCCGATGCGCAATTTTTACAGGATTTACCCTTTTCGCCCATTTACGACCGCCGGCATGACCTCTCGATTGTGGCCAGTTATGAAATCAGCAAGCGCTTAACTGCCTCGGCCACTTTTGTCTACGGATCAGGGGATCTGCGCTGGCTACCAGAAGGGCGCTTTTCCTTTCAGGACGTGGAGCTAGCCGATTTTCAATCGGTCGTGCCGGATTTCGGTGAACGCAATAACTATCGCCTGCCCGATTATCATCGCCTGGACCTCGGACTGGTCTGGAAGTTTTTCCCCAAATGGGGCGAAAGTGATTTGACCTTCAGCGTGGTGAATGTCTACGACCGACGCAATACTTTCTTTTTATTTTTCGAGCCGGTAGGCGAGACCGTGATTGGCGGAGACAACGGGATTGCGATTCCTGAGCGAATTGCCGCACAGCAAGTTTCTTTATTTCCCATTTTACCCGCTTTTACCTACAACTTTAAATTTTAGATCATGCGCCATATATTTTATTTTCTTTTATTATCCATACTCGCTTTTGCCTGCAATCTGGAGCAGGAAATTGAATTAGATCTTCCCAATTACGAAGAAAAAATTATTGTGGAAGCCTATCTTGATGCGGGGCAGCCCTATCAATTACTACTAACGCGCAGTAGTTCCTATTTTGCCCCCTTTCCCACTAATATTGAGGAGACCTTTAGCCAGTTACTGGTAAACGATGCCGAAGTCTACATTACGCATCGTGGCAATACCGTACAGCTGAATAACACACCGGGTATTAATCCCCTTACGGGAAAACTATTCAATTACGCAGCACCAGAAACGGCAGTTTTTGACACTATAGAACCCTATGAGCTGGAAATTATTCTACCCGATGGCAGCACCATAGAAAGCAGTACCCGGTTCTTACCGATCGTACCGATCGACAGCGTGGTTGTACAATTCCGGAAAGAAGAAAACAGCGAGGTCGATTCCGCACGGGTACTGACCTACTTTAATGATCGTCCCAACGAAGATAATTATTTCCGGCGTACGCTTTTTGCTTATCGGGATGGCTCACTGGAAACGCTACAGGATTTTACGACCGACGATCGCTTCGCAGAGAATCTGATCGTTTTCGGTACCGCTTACGAATTTGCGCCGGGCGACACCGTACTCAATCGCATCTATCACATCGAGGAAACCTACTACAATTTTCTGACGAGTCTACAACTGGCCGTGGCCGCAAATGGCAATCCTTTTGGGCAGCCCAGCCCGGTTATTCCAGGCGTCCGCGGAACGGCAGAGAATGCCATTGGTATCTTCACGACTTTGAACTACGCGGAGGAGCAGACAATACTGGAGAAGTAAGCGCCTTTGAGTCCTGTTCTTCCGTAGAGGCTTCGATTCTATAATGCATGCGTAAATAGAGGACTTGTCCGAGTACTAGAACGGACAGGCCAACTGGTACTAAGGTCCACCCTAAAATAAGCAAAAACGAATCATGTGGAAATAACTTAATAAAGGTAAGGCCCGTGGCCAGCAGCATGATGGCCGTGCGGACATAAGCCAGGAAAGTACGTTGGTTAGCCAGTACCGTGCGATCCTTGGCAAGTTTATCTCTGGTTTGTGGCATGGTTAATACATTTTGGTGATCGGGATGTACAGCCTTAGGCCATATCATTTTCACTGCAAAAGTACATTACCCCTAACTCAAAAAACCGTGATGCAGGTCACTAAAAGTCCAGTCCCATCGAGATGTGTAGACGCGGATCCTGCACAATCCCCGTCTCTATTCCCCAGCCGTAATCGGCCCGAATGTAATAGCCGAAGAGGGTAGAACGGGCACCAATACCGTAGCCGGCAACTACCGGATCACGGAAGTAATTTACCGTCACGTCGATGATTTCACCTTCTTCGAAAACGGTCGTGTTGAGGGGATTATCCTCCCGGTACGGATCGGAGCCTTCCCAGGCCGTACCCACGTCAAAGAAGCCCACGAGCTGAAAGTTACGCAGGAAAGAGGATGTAATATTCTTAGAGAAATACTGGAATACAGGAATGCGTAGTTCCGTATTCGCCAGTGCATAGGAGTTACCATTCCGTATCCCGAAACGAAACCCTCTGATATTCGGCGCTGCGGTTTGGAAAGCATAATTGGCCCCCGTAGTCGGAATGTCCGTATTGTACTGAGGTAATAACCAGTTATCCGTTCCGCCCAGAAAGTACTGAATTCGCTCACTACCGAAGGAGGTGGCAGCCGATAGCCTTACGGCAAAAATAGACTTCTTTAATATGGGTTCATAATGACGGGCATCCAAACTAAAGATCGTCATGGCTCCGTTGCTGAAACTTAAACTGACACCATCTTCGGCATTCAGGTTGAATTTTTTGTAGACTTCTCCAAAGGCTTTCAGCCGCGTACCATGACGGACATTCAGACCGCGCTCCATTGTATTATCGTAGACGTATTCCAGACGGATGCCCGCTCGAGTAGCCGTCTGCGTAGGAACGTTACTAGCCTGGGCATCGCTAATCAACTGCGTCAGGCGGTCGCTCCGTAGGGTAGCCCGTGCTCTCAGACTCTGGAAAATGTCCAATGGATAACGAAGCCCATACTGCCCCAACATAACGACATTTTCCTGGCGCCGGGGTACAAAACCGATGGACCCCTGATTGATGCGCTCCCGATTCATGTAGAAGGAATAAATACGATCTAATCTATATTTACGGTTCTCGTAAGTCAGGAAATACTCCGCTCCGTTGAAAGTTGTAGGCACCCGCACCCCTCCTTCAAAAACGTGGTCTTCCAAAAGGTCCTTGACATTCGCCTTCAATAGTATACCGGCCGGTGGGTAACCAAATACTCCCTGTGGATTGGCGGCAAAATTATCTAAACCTTCAAAAAGCAAACTATTATCCAATTGAGTAGAGAAATAGTTGGTCCGAAACTGCAGCTCGTAAGGAACAATATTAGCCGGGCGGAACTCGTGCATATTCCGCTCATCGGCACCAGAGCGTAAAAACTCAATCAAGGACACCGGGCGACGGTTTCCTTCTTCACTCTGTCGGATAAATCGCTCATTGCTTGCGCGCGCCTCTTTTTTAGGTGGATTCGCGAATTCACTTTGAAAGTAAAAATCCATAGGATCTATGGTGTCCTGTACGGTTTCAGGTTCCTGGATGGTAATCAGCCTGGTCGGCTCATCGTCGATTTCTTTAATCACGGCCGAAGACGGGGGGGCTTCCTCCTCTTCCTCTTCGACGGGTAGGTTGCCGGTTAAACGCCTGATCCGATCTTTCTGAAAAACGGTAAAGGGCGGTGCTTTTCTAAGCTCCGGCTGTAATTCACGAATATATACTTCTTCGCCATTGGGGTCTTGTATAGCCTCTACAAATCGATTAGAATTACCCGCCTTACTATGCTGCTTAGAAATATTACTAATATAATTCGTATTGGTATGGGCTAGGGAGCGCTGACGAATAATCGGGATCAGTTCAATCGTGTCAATGAGGGACGTATCCAGCGATTCCAGACTGGAATCGGCATGCATAATGATATCGGTACCGTCTTCCAGGATGATCTTCTGGTCGTAGTGATGCACATAATCCTCCAACCTGGCCATCTTTCGATTATAGATACCGGATTGATTACTCAAATAGGAAAAGTACTGGTCATTAACCGCCATTGGATGGCGCTCGTTGGCGTAGGGCGTATTCGATACCCGGACCAGCTCTTTGATGTCGCGCGACATATTATAGAAAAACACGTCGAAGGTGTTAATCGGCAAAATAGTATCCAGCCCCCGGTTTTCCAGCAGGGTATCCGGCCGATTTGAGACGAAGAGAATTCCTTTTTCCCCATTGATGGTGGCCGCTACCGCATCCAGGTCATCGTGGTAGTCGTTGGTGATGCGCTCAATTTGCTGGGTTCGCGTCTGGTAAGTAAAAATATCCGAAAACCCGCTGTAAGCCACGGTGAAAACCAAGTTAAAAGGGTCGATGAAATCCGCACTATAAATGCGCTGAAAACGCGGAGGCAGGATTCTTTCATCAAAAGATTTCTTGACCAGATCGTAGGTTTCCAGTTTTAGTTTATCCCGGCTTTCACTAATGATCACCAATTCCGCTCCGTTGGGATTCCAGGCGATGATGGGATAGTTATAATCCGTAATCTGAAATTGATTTTTGAATCCTCCTTTCTTGATGAGACGACGCTCATTCGAGGATAAATCTTGTAAGTAGATCTTGTATTTGCCCTGATTATTTAGTGCGTAGATGAGCTTCGTACCATCCGGACTTAGCTTCACCGTACTGATGGGCAATTCCTTTTTGTTCTTGATCGGTACCGGAGTACCGGTAATCGATTCTCGTCCCAGTTGATCCGCCTCGTAGCGCTGCTCGTAGAATCGCTCCCATTCCTGCGCAATACTTGCGAAAGAATTCCCGAGACTAAACATCAGGCCACTCTCAATTGAGCGATTGATTCGAATTAAATACAAGAGCTGTGGCACAATCGACAAACCATAAGACTCGCTAACGAAGTACCAAAAAGAATGCCCGGCCAGCACTGGATGATCGTAGGTTAGCTCTTCAAAGTTTTCGTATTCCTCCGAGAGCATAATATCTTTCAGTTGCCCGTCCAGATCGGTGTTCCATCGCTGACCCACAAAATTCACCAGTCCCGATTTAAACCAAACCGGGAGGTTAAGCATGACCGCATTCTGTACAATTTCCTGGATATTGGCCCCGAAGAGCATGGCGTTTAGATAGACTTCCGTAATACCCTCGCGTATTTGCTTGCGCAAATGGTTGTGATTGCCATCAAAATAAACGAAAATCCGGTTATCTACTATTTTGGTTTGACCACCGGTATTGGTGAAGACCTCTTCCGTACCAATATTGCTCTGCTTTACATCCGACAAATCGGTATAGACAATAATTTGTACTTTCTGATTGATGCGATGCTCCAGCAGGCTCTGAATCTCAATAAAGTCGTACTCGGCCATTTGAACTACGGCCTGGCCTACACTCCGGGATCGGCCGTACCAATACGTGATAAAGTTCTCGCTTTCGTACTGCGACCATTCGTCAAAAAAATCGTGATACTGCACCCGATTTTTGCCAAATTGAACTTGCGCCACCTGAGCATAGATTGTTACGCAGGAAAAGCTAAGGAAAGCTATGAGGAGAATTAAATTGCGGCGCATACTTGATCAGGTTAAATAGTCACAATAAGGGGACAAATAAGGAAGGTTGTTTGTTTACACGGTTTTAAATCAAGATAATGTTTTTTTACTTTGTGGACAATGCAAAATTGAAAAATAATGACCAATGTAATTAAGCTTACATTTAATCCTTTCCAGGAAAATACCTACCTCGTATACGACGACAGCAAAGAGTGTATTATTTTTGATCCTGGCTGCTATCATGGGCACGAACGCGAAGAGCTGGCTCAGACCATTGAGCGTCAGCAATTAAAACCTGTCCAGCTCATCAACACCCATTGCCACGTAGACCACGTTTTTGGCAACCGCTTCGTACACGAAACCTACGGCCTGCCCCTGGCCTGCCACGAGGGCGAGCTACCGGTACTGGCCGCCGTCGAACAGGCTTGTATGATGTACGGTATTCCGTATCCGGATAAATCGCCGGAGCCGGAGCGCTACATCAAGGCGGGGGAAATCATCCGCTTTGGGGAAACGGAGCTAAAGGCACTATTCACCCCCGGGCACTCTCCAGCCAGTCTCTCTTTTTATTGCGAGCAAGACCAATTCGTGATCGGTGGGGATGTACTCTTCCGGGAAAGTATTGGTCGCACCGACTTGCCCGGAGGGGACCACGCCACCCTCCTGGACAGTATTCGCCGCGCCCTGTTTGTACTGCCCGACGAAGTCGTGGTTTATCCTGGTCACGGGCCACAGACGACCATTGGCTACGAAAAGGCGAACAATCCTTTCTTGAAATAATTTGAATTGATCTCAATTATGTGGTCAATCATCTAAAAAGGAGGAAGTATTCCGGCTAGCAGCTCGACAATATTCTTTTTTGTAGAAAAAAATCCCGAAATTCGCCAAGCTATTTTTGCCGAAAGGCTATATAATTAAGACAACATCGCATCACTAAACTTCTATCCAATATGCAGGAAGTAGATATCGAAGCACTTAATCAGCAAATTTATCTCGACAGTGCCTTTGTAGACACCCTAAAGGAAGAGACGGGAAAAGTAATCGTCGGTCAATCGCACATGGTCGAGCGTTTACTGCTCGGGCTACTCACCCGTGGGCACGTGCTCCTGGAGGGACTACCCGGGCTGGCCAAAACGCTGGCCATTAAGACGCTTTCCAGTGCGATCAATGCAAAATTCAGCCGAATACAGTTTACACCGGACCTTTTGCCAGCCGATATTATTGGTACGATGATCTATAATCCCAGTGAGAACAAATTCTCGGTTCGTAAAGGGCCCGTTTTCGCCAATTTTGTACTGGCCGATGAGATCAACCGGGCTCCTGCAAAAGTGCAATCCGCCCTACTGGAGGCCATGCAGGAACGGCAGGTAACCATCGGTAATGAGACCTTTAACCTGAAGGAACCCTTCCTGGTATTAGCGACTCAAAACCCGATTGATCAGGAAGGAACTTATCCCCTGCCGGAAGCTCAGGTCGATCGCTTTATGCTAAAAGTTAAAATCGGTTATCCCCAAAAATCCGAAGAGCGGGAAATCATCCGCCGAAATATGGTCACCGAAAAGCTGGGCTCAAAAGTAAAAGCCGTCGTAGAGCCGGCCACCATCCTTAAAGCCCGGGAATCCGTTCGCAAAGTGTACATGGATGAAAAAATCGAGCAATACATCATCGATATTGTTTTTGCGACCCGCAACCCGGCCGATTATGGACTCAATAGCCTGCAGCCCCTCATTAATTTTGGTGGCTCTCCGCGGGCAAGTATCAATCTGGCACTGGCCAGTAAAGCCCATGCCTTTTTGCAACGACGGGGCTTTGTCATCCCCGAGGATGTCGTGGCGGTATGCGAAGATGTCATGCGCCATCGTATCGGACTGACCTACGAAGCGGAAGCCGAAAACGTCAGCCAGGAAGACATCATTCAAAAAGTACTCAACACGGTCGAAGTGCCGTAGAAAGAGGATCCGAAATTGCCACTATGGAGACAAGCGAACTGTTAAAAAAAGTCCGTAAAATTGAGATTAAGACTAAAGGACTGAGTAAACATATTTTCTCCGGAGAATATCACTCAGCTTTCAAGGGACGTGGTATGTCTTTTAGTGAAGTTCGCGACTATCAATACGGTGACGATGTACGGAATATTGACTGGAATGTAACCGCGCGGACCGGAGATCCACACGTCAAAGTTTTTGAGGAAGAAAGAGAACTAACGGTCATGCTGTTGGTAGACATCAGCCGGTCTTCCTTCTTTGGCACGGTGAATCAGCTCAAATCTGGTATTATCACCGAAATATGTGCCTTACTGGCCTTCTCGGCAATTAACAATAACGATAAGGTGGGGGTTATCTTTTTCAGTAGTAAAGTCGAGAAATTTATTCCCCCGAAAAAGGGACGCCAACACATTCTGCGTATTATACGGGAGCTACTTAATTTTGAACCTCAAGAACAGGGGACGGATCTGGGTAAAGCACTCGAGTATTTCAACAACGTCATTAAAAAGCGGAGCATCTGCTTTATTCTTTCCGACTTTATTTCATCGCCCTACGAGTCGCCGCTGCGGATTGCTGCGCGCAGGCACGATATGGTCGGAATACAGATCAATGACCGTCGCGAACAAGAACTGCCGAATGTCGGTTTAATTCGGGCAGTAGATGCCGAAACGGGGATTACCCGCTGGTTGGATACCAGCTCTAAGAAAGTTCGTACCGACTATTCCGACTGGTATAAAAAACACTACCAGTACTACAAGTCAATGATGCTGAAAAGTGGGGCAGATGCCGTTAGCATTCAAACCGGCGAATCTTACGTTAATGCCTTACTTCAATTTTTTCAAAAACGATCCAGATAATGAAGAGATACCTCATTGGAACGCTTTTGGGACTCTTATTTTGCTTTTTGGCGAAAGCCCAGGAAGCTTCCGTTCAAGCCACCTTAGTACCTGCTGAAATATTAATTGGCGATGAAGTAACCCTGACGATCCAACTGTCTTATCCACCCAATTTTCGGCTCAATACTATCGGATTGGGGGTGCTCGATCAGCTCGATTCAATCGAAGTGAAAAATATTGCGCCGACGGATACCGCCTCGCAGTCCCCCATGGTGAATGTATCGCAAAAGATCACCCTCACTTCCTTTGAAGAAGGCGTCTACGAAATACCACCTATCCCCATTCGTTTTTCCGGGGAGGGAGCGCCCGTATCTCTTCAGACTCGTCCCTTACAACTGACGGTCAACACCATCCCCATTAACCCGACGGACTCGGTGGGGCTGCAACCCATTAAGGACATCATCAAGGAACCACTGAAGCTACAGGATATTTTGCCCTACATCGGGATTTTAGCCGGGCTGGTAGCCCTTGGTCTGCTCATTTGGTTCCTGTTAAACAGAAATAAACTCAAGACCCCAAAAGAAATACCGACGGCACCGCCACCCGCCCCGCACGAATTGGCGGCGCAGCGTATCGCCGCACTACGTTCAGAGCGATACCTCGAAAAAGGTGCCTTTAAGGCTTACCAGACACAAATCAGCTATATCCTTCGGGAGTACCTGGAAGGGCGTTATAAAATAGCGGCACTCGAAGCGACTACCTTTGATTTATTGAAGAAACTGCCACAAATCGATCTACCAGAGGGCTGGTTTGCGTCGCTAAAACAAGTTTTGCAGGATGCCGACATGGTAAAGTTCGCCAAGGCAGAATTCCCTGTTGATTTTCACCTAAAATCGCTGGAGCGACTGGTCACTTTCGTAAAAATCAGCACGCCAGCCCCGGAGCCTGTAAAAGACGAAGCTAAAGAGGAAGAGGAATAATTACTAAAAGCTGAAACTATTTTGATATTGTGAATATATTTAACAACATCGCTTTTCTATATCCGCAATTTCTGCTGTTACTGCTGCTTTTGCCCGCCATCATTTGGTGGTATCGCAAGCAGTATCGCCGGCGCTACGCCACCCTGCGTATGTCGAGCCTCCAATCGGTGGAAAAGACCAGTAGTACCAAAGGCCGCTTACGCGCCTTGTTACCTTTACTGCGTCTGCTCGCTTTTCTGCTTTTGGTACTGGCACTTGCCCGGCCCCGGGAATTATTCAAAGAGGAAGAGGTCAATGCTGAAGGTATTGATATTATGCTGGTCATGGACTTATCCAGCAGTATGCTCGCCCGGGACTTTGAGCCCGATCGCCTGGAAGTATGTAAGCGCGTAGCTATTGAGTTTGTTGAAAAGCGGCCTTATGACCGTATTGGCCTGAGTGTCTTTGCCGGAGAAGCCTATACCCAATGTCCCTTAACCACTGACCATCGGGTAGTGAAGGATTTTCTTTCGGAATTAAGCTGTGGCACCCTGGAAGACGGTACCGCCATCGGCATGGGCCTGGCGACGGCGGTCAACCGCTTAAAAGAGAGTCCCAGTGAAAGTAAGATTGTTATTTTATTAACGGATGGGGTAAACAATGCTGGGTATATAAAGCCCGAAACGGCAGCAGAAATCGCCCAGGAGTTTGACATTAAAACCTATACCATTGGCGTAGGGACCAACGGTGATGCACTAACGCCCGTGAACCGGCGTAGCGACGGCCAGTATTTATTTGGTCTGGCACGCGTGGAGATTGACGAGCAACTCCTACAGCAAATTGCGCAAATGACGGGTGGTCAATACTACCGGGCCCTTTCCGAAGAAGGGCTGGAAGAGATCTACAACGAAATCGACCGGCTGGAAAAAACGGAAATCGAAGTGACGGTATTTAGGCGATATCAGGAGTTATTCCACTTTTTAGTGGTGGCCGCCATGCTGTGTCTGGTACTGGAGATTCTACTGCGGTATACTATTTTCAGAGCCATACCCTAGCCTAATAATTTTTTACCGGAGAGTGGCTACTTTTCGGCAAAATGGATTGTAAAAAAAAGATAAACATGTTTCAGTTCGAGCAAAGCAATTTACTGATCTACCTGGCGATTATTCCAGTGCTGGTCTTGCTTTTCTGGCTGGCTCAAAGGGCCAGGAAGCGCGCCCTGTCGCGGTTTGGGCACCTGGAGGTTTTGCAACAGCTGATGCCCCAGTACTCCCGCAATAAACATACGGTAAAATTCACGCTACTGCTGCTGGCCATTTCGCTGTTGGTCGTCGCCTGGGCTAATCCTCAATTGGGAGCCAAGCGGGAGAAAGTAGAACGAAAAAGCGTATCGGTCTTCATTGCTCTGGATGTCTCGCGGAGTATGAATGCGGAGGACGTCGCTCCCGACCGATTGGAGCGAGCCAAACAATTCGCGATGACGGCAGTCCGCAAGTTGCGTACCGAGCGCCTGGGCCTAATCATCTTTGCCGGTAATGCTTACCTGCAAACACCTCTGACGGATGATTACGCCGCGGTTAATATTTTTCTGAAAAGTGCCAATACCAATATGGTTTCCAATCAGGGTACCGCGCTATCCTCCGCTATTGAGTTGGTACAGGAATCTTTCGAGGCAGAGGATCAAGCCAATAAAGCTATTCTGATCATTTCTGATGGAGAGACACACGATGAAGCGGCCGAGCAGCAAGCCCGTTCGGCTTATTCGGATGGCATTCTTACTTTTACCGTCGGAGTAGGCACGCAGGAGGGGGCTCCGGTTCCCACTTCTTTCCGCGGTCGCCAAAACTATTTATACGACGATACGGGTAATCTAGTCGTCTCTAAACTGAACGAAGATATGATGCGCGAATTAGCCCAGGCGGGCGGTGGCGCATACTACAACCTAAATAGTGGCGATGAAGCCATTTTGGAGGATTTACGGTCAAAAATCGACCGGATGGAAAAACAGACTTACGAGCAACGCGTTTTTGAAGAGTACGAAAGCTATTATCAAATTCCCGTTGCTATAGCTTTATTACTGATTCTTATAGAGTTTTTAATCTCTTATCGAAAAAATAAATACCTGGCCGAAAAAGATTTGTTTAGTTAAGTGGTAAAAGACAGAAACATGAAAAGGAGTATATTAACTATCTTGGCTTGTCTGGGCATCCTGGTTGGCGCTTTCGCCCAAAGGGGCGCTCACAAATGGCTACGTCAGGGAGACAAAGCCTATCTGAAAAACGAATATCCACAGGCCGAAGAAGAATACCTGAAAGCACAAATCAAGGACAACACCACCAAAGGTGCCTTCAATCTGGGCAATACAATTTACCAGCAAGAGCGCTATCAGGAGGCCATCGAACAGTACGAAGCCGCTGCCCAAGCCGCTAAGAGTCCAGGCGTAAAGGGCATGGCCTACCACAATCTGGGCAATGCTTACTATCAGGCGCAAGAACTAGAAAAAAGTATCGAAGCTTATAAAAATGCACTGCGTCACCGCCCCAAGGATCAGGAAACAAAAGTAAACCTGGCCCTGGCTAAAAAACAGCTGCAAATGCAACAACAGCAACAACAGCAGCAAAACCAGAATAAGGAGAACGAAGAAAATCAAGAGGAGCAAGAACAACAGCAGCAACAACAGCAAGAGCAAAACCAGGAGCAACAACAAGACCAGCAAGAGCTGGCACAGCAAGAAGAGGAACAGCAACAGGAAGCACAAGAACAAGCCACCGAGGATCTGACCAAAGAAGAGGCAGAAGCCCTACTCAAAATTATGGAAGAAGAAGAGAAAAAAGTGCAGGAAAAAATCCGCAAAGCCAAGGGCAAACCCTCGAAGTCCAAAAAAGAATGGTAAAACTAAAAGTCAAACAGCTATGAAAAAACATTGGTCCTTATTTACATGTCTACTTTTTTGTAGCCTGCTGAGTTTTGGGCAGGCCCCCACTAAGTTCACCGTAAGTGTGAGTACAGATTCGATCCTGATGGGTAATTCCTTCCAGGTCGTATTTTCATTGGAAAATGCCCAAGGCAGCAACTTTCAGGCCCCTGATTTGTCTTTGTATTTCGACTTACTCAGCGGCCCCAATATGTCCAGCAGTATGCAACTGATCAACGGTCGAATGAGCCAGTCTGTCCGCTATACTTACTATCTGCAACCCCGGGAGGCCGGTGTATTTTATATCGAGCCCGCCAGCATTGAGACCCCCGATAATTACCTCGAAACGGCACCCGTAGAAGTACTCGTTGTACCGAATCCGGATGGCATTCAACAGCCGATACAGCCCCGCGGACAATCCTTTGGGAATTTTAACTTCGGTAGGCCAGGCCCTAACAACTTTGATCAATTTCCCTCCATGGAAGATATGATGCAGCAGATGGAACAGTTCTTCCAGGGTAATGAAGGTTTTTTTCAGGGCTTCGGCAGTCCTTTTCAGATGGGTCCGGATAGCCTGCTCTTTCCAATGCCCTTCGACGGTAATATGCTGCAGATGCATCCCGATAGTCTTTGGAAGCAGATGCCCGAAGAGTGGAAAAAACTATTTCCGGAAGGGCTGGATCCCAAGCAAAAGAAGAAGCGAAAGATTTATAAAATGTAATCGTGCATGATACGAAATCAGAGCCTTTTATGCTCTGATTATTGCCTTTTCACTAAATGTACTTATGGCCAAAGCATTTATTAAAAAAAACGGACTACTCTTTTCGCTGCTCCTGGTGATCTACGGCTCTGTCAGCGCCCAGGCTCCCGTTTTTGAAGCCTTTGCCGATGCCCGGCAGGTACTGTCGAATCAGTACTTTGAGGTTACTTTTACCCTTAAAAATGCGGAAGGCCGCAATTTTAGCCCCCCTGCTTTTAATAATTTTGCGATCCTGTCGGGCCCGGCCCGTGGTATTAGTACGACGATCGTCAATGGTAAAGTCTCAAAAGAGATGTCTTTTACCTATACCTTACAACCAAGGAAAAAAGGGGCCTTTACCATTGGTCCAGCCTCCGTTCAGGTGGGAGGACAACGACTAAGGACCAAGCCCCTTCGCATCGAAGTACTGGAAGCCAAAGAAGGCACCGTGCCCGCTGATCAGCAATTCTTTATCCGCGTAGAACCCAGTACGCAGGAGGCTTACGTGGGCCAGCAGGTAAGGCTGGATTACAAGTTGTACACCACCGTGGAGATCCAAAACTATAATATTGTAGAAGAACCAGACTACGTTGGGTTCTACGCAGAGGATATTCAGCGACCGGATACCCGCCGTCGTCGGGAAATCCTAAATGGCGTACAGTACGTTACGCGTATACTCAAGAGCATTGCTCTTTACCCGCAACAAGCCGGGCAGTTGACCATCGATCCCGCAACCCTACAACTGGGGGTGATTGTCAACACCGGTCGGAGCTCCAGCCTCTTCTTTGGCAATGAAATACGCAGAAAAGCCGTACAGACCAATGAGCTAAGTCTTAATGTAAAACCATTGCCAGACGTAGCACCCGCTTCTTTCTCCGGAGCGGTCGGTGATTTTAAAATGAACGCTAGTATCAGTCGGCAGACTGTTACTACCGACGATGCTGTTTCACTGTTCATGAATATTGAAGGGGATGGTGATCTAAAGCGAATCCAGGTACCAGGAATTAACTTCCCGGAGAATTTTACCACCTACGATCCAAAGGTCCAGGAGTCTAATCTCGGGGAATTTAATAATACCCGTATGGGGCGTAAGACGATTGAGTACGTAGCTATTCCCAATGAAGCCGGGAAGTATACCGTACAGGCGGAGTTCACCTTTTTTCACCCGGATAGTAGTCGATACATCACGCTGCAGGGCGAGCCGTACGAACTGACTGTTAGACCTGGTACTGCTATAAAAACGCCTATTATTGGGGATACCGATAGTGAGCAGACAGACATCCATGGCCTAAAAATGAACACCCGGCTGAGCAAAGGCCGATCCTTTTTCTGGGGCTCTCTGGTATTTTGGTTACTACTGCTCCTACCGGTCGGGGCTATTTTAGCCGCCGTATTCTATAAACGAAGGCTTCAAAGACTCGCTAATATCGATCCCAACCTGATAAAAATGCAGGAGGCTCAACGTATTGCTGCTCAGCGATTGGAACAGGCGGATAGTCACTTGCAGAATGAACAAAATCGTGCCTTCTACGATGAAGTTTCCAAAGCAATGATGGGCTATATCTCTGATAAATTACAGATTGAAAAATCACAAATGAACAAATCTAATCTGCAGCAACGCCTGGAAGAATTGGAGATTCCCGCTACACAAGTGGAAAAGTTCATGGAGATCGTACACCACTGCGAGATGGCCCTGTACGCAGGCAAAGCCAATCCCGAAGCCATGCAGGCGACCTACGATAATGCCCACGAAGTACTAGCGACGGTCGAAAAACAACTGGCAGATTAGATTTTATTGGCGTATTTTCGTTAAATTAAGCCGCAATTTGATATAAATAATAATTATGAATTTAGCAGATGTAACTAAAGTTTTTGAAGAAAATGCACAGAAAGCCGTTGGCATCGACGGGGCATTGAAATTCGTGCTGGATGAAGGTGTCGTCCACGTTGATTTCACCGGTGAGCAACCCGTCGTGAGTAACGAAGATAAAGAAGCTGATTGTACGATCACCACCAAGGCCGATACGCTGGAGGCTATCCGTTCCGGGAAGCAAAATCCCATGATGGCCGTCATGACCGGCAAGGTAAAAATTAAAGGAGACATGGGCTTAGCTATGAAGCTACAGCAGTTGTTCTCCTAGCATATCATCGCTGGAAAGCAAAAAAACCGTTTCGGCCAAGGCCGAAACGGTTTTTTTATACCATCGCTTAAGATTCTACCAGGTCTCTCTAGCTTTTACTTGTAGAAGTTGTTTAACAACTTCGTAATGACAGATCAACTTAGGGACATTTCTATCAAATATCATTCTACCCGCTTCCTGTCCCTACGAGACAATAACAAAACTAGTTTTTAGAACCAATCACCCCTCTTGATCTCCCTTTAAAGAGATACAATTGGTTTTGCAAAGAAAACAAGATAGCAAAATTAGCATTTTTTTGCCCCAAGTTCATATGTCACTACACCTACTTTCTATAATCCAAAGGTGGCTCGCGATCACCCAATAGCGCCTCGTATTGATAATCTGGTCCACGACGCTCCCGTAGTTCTTTCCAGGCTTTTTCCGCAATGGCCGGATCATTAAATAGATCAACGGCGGTCAGTGCCAAGGTTTTGGCTGCGACCATCATACCTTTACGACCAATACTCGTTCCGCCCGCTGCGACCGCCTGCCAGGAGTGAGGAGCTGTGCCCGGCACCCAGGTAGCGGCTCTTAAGCCTGCCGTAGGTACGGCCCAGCTGACATCACCAACGTCCGTTGAGCCACCACTACCGCGCTCGACCACCTGGAAATCGTCAACGGTGGCGGCCATTTCTGGGCTGACTTTTTTATCGGGATAGGATTCCATAATTTTTTCGGCGAAAGCCCGCTCCTCGGCATCGTATTCCACACCACCGACCATCTGCAAGTTGTCGTACATTTTTTCGGCGAGTGCTACATTGGGGAGTACATTATAGAGTCCGTGAATCACCTCGTATTCCATACGTGTGCCCGTTCCGGTAGCGGCGCCTTCGGCTGCCTGAGCTACCCGCTCGAAAAGTTCCCTAACCACCTGCATTTCCGGATGACGCACGTAATAGAAGACCTCGGCATAAGCGGGCACCACATTGGGTGCTTCCCCGCCCCGGGTAATGACATAATGGATACGCGACTCCATCGGTACGTGCTCCCGCATCATATTCACCATATAATTCATGGCTTCCACGGCATCCAGAGCCGAACGCCCCCGCTCAGGTGCTACCGCCGCGTGGGAGGCTTGTCCATAAAAGCGAAATTTAGCTGATTTATTAGACAGGGAGGAACGGGCATCCGCGCTATTTCCGCTACCCGGATGCCAATGCAGAACCATATCCACGTCATCAAACAGGCCAGCCCGTACCATGTATACTTTCCCGGCGCCCCCTTCTTCGGCGGGTGTTCCGTAAAGTCGAATGGTTCCCGATGTTCCGGTTCTATCTAACCAATCCTTTACCGCAATCGCGGCGGCCGTAGAACCCGCACCAAATAAGTGGTGACCACAAGCATGCCCGGCTGCGCTTCCTTCGCGCTCCTGCGGATAAGGTACCGCATCCTGAGACACCCCTGGCAGGGCATCAAATTCGGCCATAATACCAATGATCGGCTCTCCCTGACCGTAACTAGCTACGAAAGCCGTTGGAATATCCGCTACGCCCGTCTCTATACTAAAGCCCGCCGCACTTAATTTTTCCTGCAGCAGAGCTGTGCTTTTCTCTTCCTGATATCCCAGTTCGGCCAGTTCCCAGATTTTGTGGGCCAGCTCACCGTAAGTCGCTTCCTGCGCCTCCAGAGATTGAATAATCTTTTTCTTTTCCTTACTGAGTTGGGCTTCCGCCAAAAAAGGCAAGCAAAGCAGCAACACGAATCCATAAATCGATGTAGTCTTCATAAACTTTTATAATTAGGTTAAGTTTTGACAATAAAGATCAATATTATCAATTTTCGACCGTTTATAGAAAAATAACCGGATAATATGCATTTACTTATTTGGCTATACCCACTCTTTTTCTTTACAACGATCAGCCCAGGTCCCCTTGGGAACATAGAGCTTAGGCTAAAAAACATTGAAAAGGAAAAGGGGAGTATTCGCCTGGCTGTCTATGACAACCGGGCAGATTTTGAAGCACAGGGCCAAGCCATTTACGGAAAAGTAATTACCGATTTTTCCGGAAAGGAAACAAGTATTCAACTTCCCGAACTAAGCTTTGGTCAGTATGCCATCGCCGTTTATCACGATCTAAACAACAATAATAAACTAGATAAGACCCTGGTGGGGATACCGAAGGAGCCCTATGCCTTCTCTAATAATCCAAAAGTGAAATGGAATCCTCCCACCTTTGAAGAAAGTAAATTTCAACTTCGGGAGGGAGAGCTAAAGATGGAGATTCAACTCCAATTCTGGAGTAACTACTAAACGAACGGCTTACCTCTAAAGAACAGGCTACCGTGTATTTAATCGTTCTGAATCTTATTCAGTAACAACTGTGCTTTAATCAGAAAATCTTCACGGTGATAAGCATACTCGTTAAACACCATCAACAAACGAGCGGCATCGTAGGCAGCCGAACGAGGCACGATCTGACGAGCGGCAATCGGATGCAGCCAGTATTCTAAATTATTAGAACGCAAATAAGAGCGATCCAGCTCAAAATCGATTACCACGGCTAATTTGTTAAGCGAAAACAGGTAATCCGTTTCCTTATTGAGGTCTTTCTGAATATCGATGATATTATTGCGACTAAAGTTAGCCCCAGAACGCTCACACAGGAAGATGTCCCGACGACCGTCAAATACCACAACGTCACGGAAGCGATACTTCCGCATATTCTTAATCAAAAAGTTCTTGATGGGTTGTTTGGAAGGACGAAGCTTTTGGAATTCGTAGGATAGATCCTCTTCTTCGAGTTTAAATTCCTCCTCAAAAGGTTGCCGACGCCCCGTACGGAGGTTAAGCACCTCTTTTTTACGGCCGATGGTATGTCCCAGTTCATCCACTTCTGAGAACACGTTCACAATATCAATAGGGGCATTATTGATAAAACTTTCCAGAAAAATTCTATTGGTTTCAGGCTCAAATACCAGCAGTGCTATTTCGCTGATCGCGTAGAAGTTAGGGTAGCCACCATAGATGTTTCCATACTTTAATTCTAAAAATGCAATGTTCCTGTTCACGGTTTAGAATGTTTGTTTGATCCAGTAATTTTAGCTCTTATATAGCTTTTTAATGTTGGTTTTCGGTATTTCAGTACACTGGGATTTGTCCAGACCTGCAATTTAGACAGAAAAATTTACACTTTTACCGAAAACAAAAACAAATTTGGTTCCAGCTTAAAAGTTCTGGGTGATTTGAGGTAGAAATTGCCCTTTTTCGTAGATTTTCTCACCATCTGCAAAGATAGCACCACTTTTTTTCATATCCGTAATCATATCCCAGTGCACGGCAGAAGTGTTTTCACCCCCCGCCTGTAGGTAAGACTGCCCAATCGCCATGTGTACCGTTCCGCCTATTTTTTCGTCAAAAAGAATATTTCGCGTCAGCTGGTCGATGTCGTAATTCGTACCGATCGCAGCCTCACCAAAACGACGGGCGCCGGGGACCTCAAATATTTCATCCAAAAATGCTTTACCCCGGGCAGCTTCCCATTTTTCAATATAACCATCTTTTACGTGTAGTACAACATCCTCTACGGTATGGCCACGAAAGATACCCGGATAGGAAAAGTGAATTTGTCCCTGCACCGAGTCCTCTACCGGCGAGGTATATACTTCTCCGGAAGGCATATTGGTTTTCCCATCCGAATTGATCCAGGTTCTGCCCTTCGTAGAAAATTGGATATCTACCCCTTCCGACAAATAGTGAATACGCTCCCGCTGATTCAGAAACCCGACAATTGCTTCCTGCCTACGTCCTAATGCTTTCCAGCTCTCTATGGGATCATCATCAAACAACTTACAGGCATTGTATACAAAATTTTCGTAGTCTTCCAAAGACATACCTGCGTTTTGAGCAGCGGCCTGGGTAGGGTATTGGCACAAAGAACGCCTAAGTTCGCGCGTTGCCGTCCGCTCGGCGTATATTTGAGACAGGGGCGCCATCGACTCCTGATAAGCTTTCAGCTTGTCAGGATGGCTTCCCTGGTCCTCGTGAATATTATAAGGTGCCCGAATATTTAAGAAGCAATTATACTCCTCGAGTGCGACTTGATAAAGGGGCGAAACGTGTTGTAAAGCAAAATCACTGCCCTCCGTAAACAAGATGCGGCGGTTTTCTCTAAAATCAAAGTGTACATCCATGGCTGCCCCCGCCTGTAGGACATATCGATAAATATGGCGCACCAACGGCTCCGCCAGGGTCGTCGTTCTTATAAATACCCGATCGCCGGGCTGAACTTCCAGACAATAGTGTACCAATAAGTGTGCGTATTTCTCTACGATACTCTTCATAAATTAGCTTAAGGTCTACCAGTATTGGGTTTTATAAGGATAGCGCACGATGTATTGCTCTTTCACCATTTCTTTCAGTTTCTGCTTCAGCTGCCCCATATTCTCTCTGGTAACGGCTGAGACCAGAACATTATCGTGCTCAAACATATGGCGTAAGTTCCCCTGCAGGGCTTCCTCTACTTCGGCAGCCGCTTCCTGATCTACAAAATCGTCGAAATAACGCTCGCGATATAAGTCAATCTTATTAAAGACAAAGAGCGTAGGTTTATCGCCAGCTCCCATCTCTTCCAGGGTCTGGTTTACGGTTCGGATATGATCTTCGTGTTGGGGATGAGCGATATCCACCACGTGCAGGAGGATATCACTTTCGCGCGCTTCGTCCAGCGTAGATTTAAAACTCTCTACCAGATGGTGTGGCAATTTCCGGATAAAACCTACGGTATCCGACATTAAGAAAGGCATGCGGTCGATGACCACTTTACGCACGGTAGTGTCCAGGGTAGCGAATAGTTTATCCTCTGCAAATACATCTGCCTTGGCCAATTGATTCATCAGGGTAGACTTACCGACGTTGGTATACCCCACCAGAGCCACGCGTACCATATCGCCCCGGTTTTTACGGCGGGTTTGATCCTGCAGGTCAATTTTCTCCAGGCGTTTTTTAAGTAAAGAAATTTTATCGCGAATGATCCGACGGTCGGTCTCGATCTCCTGCTCACCGGGTCCCCTCATACCAATACCACCACGCTGGCGTTCGAGGTGGGTCCACAATCCACGCAGTCGGGGTAGTAAATATTGCATCTGAGCGAGTTCTACCTGGGTTTTAGCCTGGGCCGTCTGGGCACGGGTAGCAAAAATATCCAGGATTAAAGAGCTTCGATCAATAATTTTCACCTTTAGCTCCCGCTCCAGGATATTAACCTGTTTTCCGGTCAGATCATCATCAAAAATGACCATCCCTATTTCCTCGTTTTCTTCGACGTATGCTTTAATTTCCTCCAGCTTACCACTCCCTACGAAAGTTCTTTGGTTGGGATGCTTAAGTTTCTGGATAAACACTTTTTGGGTTTCGGCACCGGCCGTGAGGGCTAAAAAAGCCAACTCATCCAGGTACTCCTTTACTTGCTCTTCGGTTTGAAGACCATGTACCAGGCCGACCAATACGGCGTATTCCGTTTCTTGTTTTAATCCTTTTTTTTGGTTTTGTCCTATGTTCCAGTCGTGCGCCATAAATAAATATTCATTTTTTAAAATATAATAGGAACCCTCATTCCACCTGCCTATTTTCTTTGTATCCATTTTGCGGGATCCAGGCGTTCCTTTCCCCGCCACACCTCAAAGTGAATTTCCGGTTCGCTCGTACTCAACTTCCCAATTTCTTGTTGAGCCGTAATGGTATCGTCTTTTTTGACATAAACCGATGCCAAATTAGAGTAAACCGTATAATAACCACCATGTTTGATGATGACGGTGTTTTTAAATCCCGGAATAAATTGAACACCGACCACCTTACCCGTAAATACAGCCTTAACCGATCCGGGCCGGCTGGTTCGAATATCAACACCATTATTACTGGTTTTGACATTTTTGTAAGTAGGGTGTCGGTTGATCCCAAAATTCCGAACAATTGTACCGTCGCCTACGGGCCAGGGCAATCGGCCACGTCCTTTAATAAAATTTGCATTTCCGGTATTCTCTTCCGCCACTTCGCTGGCTGATTTATTTTCCGGAGCACTGGCCGCCGCAATCTCTTTTTGTATAATGGTCTCAATGGCCTGATCTAGTTTACGCGCTGCCGTTTCTTTCTGTTCCAGGCTAGCTGCCAATTTGCGTTCTGCAGATTGAAGACTGTTCAACAAGCGATTCTTACTTTTCAGCTCTGTAGAAAGTTGATCGCTTTGCTGCAGCAGTTCTTCTAACAACTCTTCTTGTTTTATTTTCTCTTCCTGTAGCGTTGTCACCTTGGTTTCCAGGCTTTCCTGGGTACTACGAATAAGCTGACTTTGTCTTTGGCGATACTTATCGTATTGTCTTAAATACTGTATTCTTCGAAAAGCGTCGTTCAGGCTTTCCGAAGAAAACAAAAAGACTAGATAGCTTTGCTGTAGCTTACTGCGCAGGGCAGCCTGCATGATATGCTGATATTCCTTTCGCAAAGTCGCCAGATCTTCCGATAAATGGCTGACGACCATTTCGGTGCGCTCTATATTAAGTGAAGTCCGCTCAATATCTTCCTCGTAGACCTGGATCAGTTCGCGGCGGTTTTCTACCTGCTTTTTGACCAGCAGATAGTTATTCAGGGCGTTAGCCCGGTCTTTTTTCGTAGCCGATAGCTTTTGGTTGGTCGCTTTAATTTCCTGGATGAGTTCTTCGCGTTCTGCTTCCAGACGCTTGCGTTCCTGCCCCAGGACCGGACTACACAAGCCAGGGAGCAGTATGATAAGCAGCCAACACTTATTCACCCATCCGCGAGTAGCGTCTAGGTACCGAGAAAGGTATTGATTGTGGCTCGTCCAACTCAATTTGTGAAAATTTTATACTCATTTCAGTAGCTCCAGTTGTGGAACTATTTAAATTAAAGTTACGAAAAAAGGCAAACTCCTTTTTATTACCAAGGAATTCGTATTCTTCAAAGGAGGCGACCAGCGATTGATCGCCAAAAGTCTCCGCATAATCCATTCTAAGCAAGCGCAAGACTTTGGGGTCCAGGTAATAATCAATCCAGCGATCTGATTGCCGGTCCCGCAATTGTAAATTCGGCTTTTTCTCTACCAGAATAACCGATTCGGGATTCAGGAAATAAGGGTTGCCCAGTATAAGGCTCTGGACGATGGGAAAGCTAGCCGGTAAATTATAACTCTCTTGCAGATAGGCCAGATCGAAAGCCCCGTATTCGTTATTGATTCGATCTATAATAAATACAGAGTCTTTGGTGATCAGCGTACGCGCTACTTCAAAGCCAAGTTTTTTTACGGATACCCAAAGCAGGCTATCCGTTTTCATGCGGATCGTCGCCGAGCCCGTAACCGACATATCTTCATCGGCATAAGAAATGCGCGCTCTGGCCGCAAACCACTCCGGACGCAGTTGTTGTCGTTCCAGCGAAGACAGAATAGCTGCCGGCGTATCCAGCTTTTCTTTTTTCCCCAGGCCTGCTTCCCGCAAGACTTTACAGCTGTTGAGCGCTAGTAATAAGAACAGGGCAATAAATAAGCTGTTTTTACTTCGATTCATCAGAGCGATTTTTGGGCATTACAGTTTTTTGTCGGCGATTTTTTTACTTAGATAATTACTTTTGCTACCCGCTTCTTTGGCGGCTTTCCAGATAGAAAGGGCCTTAGTCGGATCATTATTTTTATAATAAAGGTCGCCGAGTAGCTCTAGCTGACGGGGATGCAAACCCTGGTAGGCGGCCTGATAAGCAGCCAGCGTATCCAAAGCTTCGCTTATTTGATTCGCAGCCGCCAGGGTTCGGGCTTTGGCTTCCGCAAAAATAGCCTGACTTGCTCCCTGCCCTTCAAATTTATTAAGTCGTTGTTGCGCTTCATTAGCTGCGCCTTTTTCCGCCAGTAAAATCGCGTATCGGGTATTACTTAAGCCAGAATTAGCATTAATGGCCAGCGCTTTGGCGAAAGCAGCCCCGGCCTCCTCAAAGGCCCCATCCAGGGTCTGTGCCAGGCCCCTTGCCGAGAGGATCAACTCTTGTAAGTTTTTATCCTGGACGGCCAGCATTTGCGCCTCCTCCAGGTAATATTTTGCCTCCTCCAAATCCTGAATCCCCAGATACCCCAAACCCGCATTGTAATAAATCATGGCCTGGTTAGGAAAAACATAAGTCGCCTCTTCGGCGTAGGAGGCTAATTCGGCGGCCTGACCAGTCACCTGCAGCGCAAACAGCAGCTGCTCCCAAATAGCGTATACCGTATCGTCCAGGGCTACCGCTTTTTTATATTTTTCGATGGCCTCCGTGTAGCGATTGGTATTCATCAACACATCTCCGGCCGCCGCAAAAGCCTTGGCATCATCCGAATGTACCCGCTCAAGAATATCCGTTAGCTCCATTAAAGCAGCGGCCAGAGCAGGATCCGGACGATCTACCATTTGTTGTAAAAGCGGCAGAACCTTACCCACCTTTAGGTCGATACTTGCCGTCGGATCTTCAAATACCGGCTTAAGGGCATTGAGATAACTTACCTCGTCATTGGTACGAGTGTTACCTCCGGCAAGGGCTAGCCTGGCCTTTGGTTGATCGGGATCCAATTGAAGAATTTGCCGGTAGACTTCCATAGCCGACTTTTTATCATCGATCTGCTCATAAAAGGAAGCCAGCTGTAATTTGTAGTCGACATTTTCCGGAAAAGCTTCCGTAAGCCGCATCAGCTCTTTTCCTGCTGCTTTAAAATCGCCCATACCGAGATACAGAGCGTGTTTGCGGCGAACTACTTCCTCACTCAGCCCAATCCTTTTCTCCAGGGCTTCGTACACTTTAAGTGCGCCTTTTACATCTTCCGCCTTTACATAAAAAAAAGCTTGCTTATAATAAAGCTCCTGGTTACGAGGCTCTTGCTCGATAAGCAGATTATAAAGGTCGATCGCGGCTGCTTGTTGTCCATCATTGCTGTATAGATCGGCCAGCTGGATTTTGTACCATTTGTTATCTGCCGCACCATCAACGGCTGTTTTCGCCATTTTTAAGGCATCTTCGGTGCGTTCTACCTGCTGGTAAAGACGGCTGAGCTCAAAGGCCGCAGCGGGATGATCCGGATAAGTCTCCAGAATACTCTCGAAAGCTTCGATGGCTTTTTCTTCGTTGCCAATTACCTTTTGGAGATTAGCATCCATAAAGAGTTGATCCAGGGTAAGATCCTCTTCAGAAATTCTTTCCTGAGCAAGCAATGGATGCTGCATACTTAAGACCAGCAGGCAGATATATAAAGTCCATTTTTTTAACATAATCGTACCACTTTTTGTGTAAACTTACTCCGTCCGTAGCAGACCTACAAGTGCCTTAACCCTCTATTAACGGAGCTATTCGGCAATTTGGGAGTAATCTCCGACACTCACCGTACGTGCGTGTCCTTCGTAGCTGGCTTCATTACCAATCATAGACTCCCGGAGATTAGCATTGGTCACCTGGCTGTTCTGCTGAACGATAGTCTTCTGGATAACGCTATTTTTCACGACAGAGTTGTTATCGATCACTGCGAATGGACCAACAACGGAATTTTCCAGTTGTACGTTCTCTCCGATATAACAAGGAGGGATAATTTGGCTGTTTTTTTGCGTTAGTGAATCGGCAATTAATTGCTCCTTGTCCTGCTTTAATTCGAGGATACGACTAGTGGTTGCGATAATATTTTCCTTATTTCCGCAATCGAGCCATTCATCAATCTTTCCGGCGCGGAATTTAGTACCTGCAGCTTTCATATTATCCAGTACCGAGGTGATCTGAAACTCCCCTTTGTCTTTAATATCATTATCAATTAGATGCTGGATCTGATCGCGCAGGGCCGCACCGTCTTTAAAGTAATAAATGCCAACGATGGCCAGATCAGAAACGAAAGTGGGCGATTTCTCCACAAAATCGGTAATGACGCCCTGATCATCCAGCTTTACCACGCCGAATGAAGAAGGGTCAGCCACTTTCTGAACCCAGATCATACCATCCTGCTCTGTATCAAAGGAGAAATCTGCATTAAAAAGTGTATCGGCAAAAGCCACAATACATTTCCCCTCCAGGCTGTCTTTGGCGCATTGGATCGCGTGGGCGGGACCCAGTGGCACTTCTTGTTGATAGATGGAGGCTTTCGCGCCAATTCCTTTCGCTATTTTGGTTAACTGCTGCTCTACTTCCGCCCCAAAGTCACCAATAATAAAGGCTACTTCTTCGATCCCCCCGGGGAAGGAAGCATCGAAATCTTCGACGATTCGTTGGACGATGGGTTTACCAGCTACCGGTTGCATAGGTTTAGGAATGGTTAGGGTGTGTGGTCTCAGGCGAGAGCCTCTTCCCGCCATGGGAATAATGATTTTCATCTGTATATAATTTAGTAAAGTATTGTTTTATAAATAGTTATGTAGTGCTTAAGCTTAGGTTGAATTCGAAGGTTAAAGGTTAAAGTCATGTCACATTTTAACCTTTACCCTTTTTACTTTATCCTTTTGCCCAGAGCAAATCCCCCATATTCATCCGCGTTCTGGTGCGCCTGAGGCGCATGGGCATTTCATCTGTATATAATTTTAGTAAAGTATTGTTTTATAGTTAGTTATGTTATTTAAAGAAAAACTGAAATTTCACAATTTTTTGCCGTGCTTACCTTATCCATTTGGCTATGTAGTCACATGGCCATTTGGCCACATAGCTACCCGACCACCTGAATATTCCCGCGTCTCAGCCATTTTA